>NZ_JBBYAF010000014.1:0-91075 GCF_038405515.1 Rossellomorea oryzaecorticis
AAGCGAGACAGGTGAGACCCCACAGGAGCGCAGCGACGAGGAGGCTCACCGGCCGCCCGCGGAAAGCGAAGTCTTGCACGGAAATCAACAGCGGTATATAGCAGACAGAGCCCATCAAAAAAAACGACCGAAATGGCATCAAGCATTCCATTTCAGTCGTTCATCATTTACTCATTCAAACTTTTTTTATTCGGACTTAAAGGTGTCTCAATCGGATGTGCAAAGTTGAAACCATTCCATTTCCCCTGCACGATGTTTTGGAACTGCACTTTTTCATAGCCTGAACTTCTGGCTGTTAACAGTATTCCTTCAATTAATTCCTGAGCAGATTGGAAATTCATAGAGTCTAAATCTACTTTCTCATTGAACGTGACAATGACCATATCATCAGATTCTGTCACATCCATCGAAAGATGTTCCGGTATCACGCTTTTAAATAGGCCGGATGGTGTTTCTTTCATCGCACCTATCGATTGCTTTACATTTTTCCTGTTTACCGGATCAGGGACCAAATATCGGTCGCGGCCATTAGGGGAATAACTATAAAATGCATGATGCAAATCCTGATTCAGCGGAATGGAAGATAAAGTTCCATAATGGCTGAATTCCGGTGTACTTCCATCTTTATTTTGCAGGATGATTTCCTTCACATCTTTCTCTTCAAATGAATACAAAAGCGATTGATAGAAATTGGACTCGATTGCACTGCTTCCACTGTAAGGATGGTTTTCATCCATGGTCAGTAATACAGTTTCCTTATTTTCACCGAGAGATAGATCCCCCTTGATTGGAAAATAATCCTGGAAGCCCCAATCTGATTCCGGTAGCAGATTCGAGATTGTTTCATATTGCTCTACCCAGTCTTTCTGGTTTTCTTCAGCTTTCGTGATGACCGAAACTGGAACTGGTATCGCATCTGCAGATACAACACCATAAGAATAGTAGTCTTTATCAGCTACATCTTCTTTAAACACAGAAAGTCTTTCATGCTGCAGCTCTGTTTCAGGAGTTGTGATTGATTCACTATACTTATCATTGTCTTCCGCCATTTTGAGCTGACTTTCTTCCTTGGGATCCTGGGCTGGACCGGGATCTGAATCTAACTCATTTGCAGGAGATTCTGTGGCGGTTTTCGCCTCTCCTCCGGATGAATCAGTAGAGAAAGATCCTTCCATTGCGCTGTCTTGATTCGACTGATTCAGCTGCGATATGAGTGCAGGTGACAAAAGGACGACGATAAACAGCGCAGCAAGTGTCACGAGCGCAGGTACGAAACGCCGCACGCTGTTCCACGGCCTCTTCTCTTTTTTCACTTTTGAGTAAATATGGGAGGGATGGCGGTCATCTTTTATTCTGGGCAGTTGTTTAATCATCTCTTTAATATCATGGTCGTTCCATTCTGATTTCTTCAAGGTCCTCCTCCTCCTTTCTTAGACGCTGATTCATCTCTATTTTCAGCCATTTCAATGCTCTATGTTGTGTTGTCTTCACTTTGCTTTCCGACCAATCGAGTACTTCAGCTGTCTCTTTGATGGATAACTCCTGCAGGTAGCGCATGATGATTACCAAACGATAGTCGGTCGAACAAGTCTTCAGGCATTGATATAGTACTTGTATTTCTTCATTTGCGACTGCGATTTTATCTGGAGGTGCATCATCTGAAGTCAGATCATTACGGTTCCAATCGAATTTTTCCAAAATACGATTCTTCCAATTTTTCTGTTTTCTGAAATGGTCAATCGCCACATTTTTAGCTATGGAAAAAAGCCATGTTTTCTCAGAACTTTTCCCCTCAAAGTGCTGATGTGATTTAAGAACCCGGATATACACTTCCTGAACGAGATCTTCAGCCTGCTGCCGATTTTGCACCATGTATATCAAAAAGTTAAAGACATCCTGGTGATATTTAGAATATAATTCGTCAAAAACGGAGTCCATTTTATACCTCCCCGTCAACTAATTAGTCGATTATTTTATATAAAAGTTACACACATTGAAACAGTTTTTTTAAACGTTTTCAAATCCGGACATCAATCTAAAAAAGTCAACAGTATTCCCTGCTATGCGAGGTCTCTACTGTTGACTTTTCGACTGTAAATTGTTCCCCATGTAACAAGATTTATCGTCACATTTCTTCAATTTCTTTATCACTCTGTGTTTTTCCTCGATTTATGACTGAAAAGGAAGAAAGAATGTGAATGTTGTCCCTTGATCAAGCTTACTATGAACCTGGATATGTCCCCTATGGGCTTCTACAATATTCTTAGCGATCGCCAAGCCAAGACCTGTTCCTGATTTCCCTCTTGTCCTTGCCTTATCAGCTTTATAAAAACGTTCAAACACGAAAGGCAGATCTTCCTCAGGGATCCCTGAACCTGTGTCCTTTACATGAAACAGAAATCCACCTTTCCCTTCCGTTAATGAAACGGTAACCGTTCCTTCTTCGGGAGTGTGACGTACTGCATTATCGATCAGGTTTGTTAATACTTGCTCGATTCTGTCAGCATCCATTGACATTTCTTTCGTTAAATCCACACTGCTCTCAAAGTAGATGGAAACCCGATTATCCCTCGCAAGACCAAGAAATTTATTTGTGACTCTTTCAGTAAAAGGCATAATCAGCACAGCTTCTTTGTTCAGCATGATATGCCCGGCTTCCATTCTTGCGAGATCCAGCAGGTCATTTACCAAGCGACCCATTCTCAAAGATTCATCATATATAATTCGTGCAATTTCTTTTTTCTCTTCTTCAGACTCTGCGATATCATCCACAATTGCTTCACTGTATCCCTGAAGCATGGAAATCGGTGTCCGGAGTTCGTGTGATACGTTCGCAATGAAATCCTTCCGAAGCTTATCCAGCCTTCTCTCTTCTGTCATATCACGGACCACCACCACTGCCCCGCGTATCGTATTATTATTGTAAAGGGGACTGACGATGACGACATAGGACCTTCCCTGAAGAGTCATTTCACCCGTCTGCTCCGTCTCGGTGACCACTACATTTTGTAGGAGTACTTTAAGTGAAGTCGGTATCGGTTCATCATCCTGGTCGCTCTGTTCGTAATACCATTGCTGCAGGAACCGGTCAGCCGGAGGGTTCGTGATCAGGATCGTACCATCCCGGTTAAACGTAATGACTCCGTCTGCCATACTGCTTAAAATACTGGAAAGCTGTTCTTTCTCCTGACTCAATGCATTGATATGGAACTTGAGCTGTCTCCCCATCTGATTAAACCCTGTAGCTAATTCACCTATTTCATCCTTTGTCAGGATCGGTACCTTCGTATCGAACTTCCCTTTTGCGACTTCGAAAGCTGCTTCCCTCATTTTTCTTAGAGGAGCGGTAATTCGTGTCGAGAGGAAGAAGGCGAAGATGGTTGTCAGGATGATCGCTATACCTGCAGCCAGAAGGATCAGTTTTGTCGTTTGCCGCGTAGTATCCTTAATGACTCCAAGCGACTGATATAAATACACAGCTCCGTCTCTTTCATCAATGTGGAGAGGGGTTCCGACCACTATGATATTTTCATATCTGTTGTCTGAAAGATCGGAGGTTAATTCAAATTCTTTTTTTACAGCTTTTTCTTGAGAAACTTTTTGTAAGTCCTTATCATTCATAATCAAGTTATGAATATCTTCGTGACTTCCTTTAGAATCATGAGAATAAATAGATTTATCATCATCCAGCACAATCAGGATATTCACCGGTTCATCGATGATTTCTTTTCCCAGCTCCATACCGAGGTCTAAATCTTTATGATTTTCGACGACCCTGGCTACTTTTTCGGCTGTGTTCGTTAATTCTTTCTCGACTTCATCCACATGATAGTTTTGGAAAAACTCCAATAGGAGAATCGTTAATATAAATAGGACAAATGAGACCAGTAATAAAATGGTCACCCATAGTTTTCCTACTACACTTCGCCAAAGTCTCATTCATTTGTAACCTCGAACTTATACCCGACTCCCCAGACCGTCACGATCATTTTAGCAGCCATTTCAGATACTTTATTCAGTTTTTCCCTTAAGCGTTTCACATGTGTGTCAACCGTTCTTAAATCACCAAAGAACTCATAATGCCACACTTCTTTAAGAAGGTGCTCCCGATCGAAAACCTTATCAGGCGACTTTGAAAGAAAATACAATAGTTCATATTCCTTCGGAGTCAAGTTAACATCCACTCCATCAGCCGTCACCCGATGTGCATCATTGTCGATTGTCAGATGAGGATAAACAATAAGGTCTTTTGCCTTTGCCTCTGTCTGTATGTACGTTGTTTTTGACGAACGCCGCAATAACGCTTTCACTCTGAGCACAACTTCCCTCGGGGAAAATGGTTTTACGATATAATCGTCCGTTCCCACCTCGAATCCTTGCACTCTGTTTACTTCTTCCCCTTTTGCTGTAAGCATGATTACAGGGGTGGATTTCGTCTCACGAAGGTGTTTACACACTTCGACTCCATCCATACCCGGCATCATGATATCCAGCAAGATACAATCATAGTCTTGTTCAAGCGCTTTCTCTAAAGCTTCTTCACCATTTTCTGCTTCATCAATGATATAATTTTCTCTTTCTAAGTACATTTTCAGTAATCGTCTAATTCGGTCTTCATCATCTACAACCAATATGCGGATGTTTTCTTCCATGAATGTGTCCCCCTTTTTGTAGTTACACCATTATTCTTATTGTAATTCAAAAAAGAAGCTGACTCAAAGGGAAATTGATACCCGTTTCGTCAGCCTCTTGTTCATCCAGTTTTTTATGCGTATGAATGTAATCCTGCGATGATGAGGTTTACTGCTACAAGATTAAACATGATGATGGCAAAACCAATAACGGCTAGCCAAGCTGACTTTTCTCCGTGCCATCCTTTAGAAAGCCGGAGATGCAGGAAAACGGCATAGAACAAGAAGGTGATGAGCGCCCATACTTCTTTGGGATCCCAGCCCCAGAACCTTGTCCACGCGATTTGAGCCCATATCATTGCAAAGATCAAACCGCCCAATGTAAAGACAGGGAAACCGATCAGTACAGAACGATAACCGATTTCATCCATTAAGTCTAAATTAACATTCCTAACGGCAGGCTGGATCTTGGCAGCGATGCGTTTTCTAAATATCAAGCGCAGTAACAGATAGATCACGGTTCCTGTAATGAGTGACCAAATGACGGTGTTCAATTTTTTTGCATTGATCAATTTCGGCATTTCCGCCAATGGTTCCATTACGTTATCTGTCACTAACTTGCCTTCATTCGGACCTACTAGCGGGGGAAGCGTATATTCCGATACTGCTTCCTGGCCTTGCTGATTTACATAGTTAAAGGTTGCTTCATAATTTGATAACGTAAATCCGGTTGATGCCGCAATGAATCCGATAACTACGACAATTCCGTACATAACAGTCTCAAGCCAGAATGACTGCCTGTTTCCCTTCGTATGTTCAACAGATTTCAATAAATAAATCAATCCTGCTACAAAGCTGATCGCAAGGATGGATTCACCTGCTGCCACTGTCGTTACATGGATCTTTAACCAGTCGCTTTGAAGAGCCGGAATCAGCGGGCTGATATCTCTGGGGAACATGCTGGCATATGCGATGATCAGTAATGCAATCGGCAATGCAACTACCCCGAGGATCGTCTTTTTGTAAATAAAATAAATGATAATAAACGAGCCCACCAGCGTCATTCCGAAAAATGTTGTATATTCAAACAGGTTGCTTACAGGAGCGTGTCCCGCTACCGCCCATCTCAAGAAGAAAAAGCCGAGCTGAGCTGCAAATCCTATGATGGTAATCACGATACCGATACGGCCCCATTTGCTTTGATTTGTTTCTGTCGTATTCTTCTGACGGATGCTTCCGCCAAGAAACAATGTTGCAACTAAATACATGATAAAAGCGATATAGAGTAAATTACTGCTCCATTCGGCCATTGTTGTCGCCGTCATCCTTGTTCCTCCTTACTCCCTGCTTTTCTTTCTGTTCCTCTTGCTGATCCTCAGGCATTCGAATATCCGTTCCTTCAAGAATTCCTTTCAGCTCATTTTTCAAGCCGAACCAGCCTTTATTCGTATGTCCAGCTACTATTAAACTACCATCCCCGCTTCTTCTGAACCATATTCTGCGATGATGCCAGTATGCGCCTTGAACAACACCTATCATAAAAATAGCTCCTCCAAGCGCAATGATCCAGAGAGTCAAATCTTTATGAACAGTCAGTGCTGATACGTCACGTGTTTCCACTCCAGCAAAGGAAACTTTAAACTCGTTCTCCCCGAGAGGCTCGAGGTTTTTTCTGATTCCCACAAAACTGATTTCCCCTTCAGGTTTTTCAGGTGAAAACATTTTGAAAAGGAAGGCAGGATTATCAGGTACCGGTTTATCCGAAATCGGTTCCCCGTTTTTATCAAACCCTGTAAAGTTAGGGTAATAGCCCATTAATTCAATACTGTATCCATTCCCAAAATCAAATTTGTCCTTTGGATCAAATAAATCTACGGTAAACTCACCGAAAGTCTTCTCAGTTTCTTTGTTATCAAACGTAAATGACATCGACTTAAATTCATTCAACTTGTAGCTTGTCTGATAAACGGCAAAGTTTTCAAACTTAAGAGGATGGTTTACTTTTATCGAATCCTCTTTTTCCATTTTCAGATCTGCCTTTTCACCTGGAAGGGTTTTACCGGATTCTTTATACAGAACAACATCCGATTGATAGTTCTTCGCAATGGTACCTACACGTTCAATCGATTGTTGAAAGACCTCTTTATCTTTATTGTCGTAGTTTTCAAGGGTGAACTCTTTATTTTCGATATAATATTCATCCTTAGTCCCTGGAACAGCTTTCTTCTCACCTTCACGGATCCATATTGTTTCGTCAATATACATCCCGGGAACAAACCGGAGCATTCCGCCTATCAGGAAGATGATCAACCCGACGTGATTGACATAAGGTCCCCACCTGGAAAAACGATTCCTCTCTGCAAGGATGTTTCCATTTTCTTCACGGATCTTATATTTCTTTTCCTTGAGCTTTTTCTTGATTTTCTCAAGGTTATCATCTATATTCGTCACATCCGTCATTCCGTATACACGCTGACGTTTTAAAAAGCTTTCGTGACGTGAGACACGCTGGGTCTTCAGTGCGCGGTGCAGCGGAATGACCCTGTCCAGACTGCAGATGACCAGTGATACCCCGATTGAAGCGATCAATAATAGGTACCACCAGGAACTGTATAGGTCATGGAATCCGAGAGTATAATACAGTTCCCCTGCAAAACCGTAAACTTCTTCATAATACTGGTCGGGAGGAAGTACAGAAGGAATGTATTGTTTCTGTGGAAAGATCGTCCCCACCGCGGAAGCAATCAATGTAATGACAATCAGCCATACTCCCACTTTCACTGATGAAAAGAAATTCCACACTTTGTCGATGATTGATTTATTATACGTTTGAGAACGTCTGGCACTGCCCTCATAGCGCATATCATGAAGCTTTTCCTCTTTTGCTTTGGATGTCAGGGCACGTCCGCATGATTCGCAAAGAACAGTTCCAACAGGATTGACGTGTCCACATTCACATTTTATTTCCTTCATAAAATAAAACTCCTTATTCTAAGCTCGAACTCTGTTGCATTAAGGTTTGATGCTTTCCATATGATTTTTGACGTCCTCTTCTGTCATGGTGCCTGTCAGAACCTTTTCAACCTTCCCTTCTGGATTGATAAGAAAGGTGGTAGGCAGCGGGTCTACTCCATAAGCATTCAATACTTCACCATTTTTGTCGATAACGATCGGAAACTCAAGACTATGTTTTGCAACAAAACGATTAACCAGGAATTCCGACTCGCTCACATTGACGGCAAGCACCTGTACGCCTTGATCTTTAAACTCTTTATACTGATTATTCATATACGGCATTTCTTCTTCACAAGGCTTACACCATGTACCCCAGAAATTCAGGAATACGCCTTGCCCTTTATAATCCGATAGTTTGTGCTTGTTTCCATCCATATCTGTCAGTACAAAATCAGGTGCAGGATCTCCTGCTTTGATTTGTCCTCTTTCATCTTTCGTAAAGTTTGCATACAAGGTATACACAACTGCAGAGGTCAACAGGATAAGGATGATGCTTCTTATAAGCAGTCTTCGCTTCTTTTTGTTCACTTGACGATCCCTCCACCAATGTAATCGTTCTCACAATTATCAATGATACTCCTAACAACAGGAAAGGGCCTGATTATAAGATCAGTCCCTACAAAATAGTCAGTTATCATAATTGCTATGTAGGGAATTAACCTCTACCTGCCAGGAAAATTCCCTTCCCATTATAACATTTATCACTACTCCCGCAGTGTAAATATATGAAGGATATGTGACACTTTCACTTCATGTTTATCGAATACTTCCCGTTTCCGCAAGAGTTCTGAGCTGTTTGACCTCATGAGGCGTCAACTCGCGTCCTTCACCTGCATTCAATCCGTGAAGTGTAAGGAAAGCGAATCTTTCCCTCTTTAGTTTCTGAACGGGAAACCCGATTGCTTCGAACATTCTGCGGACTTGACGGTTCCTTCCTTCGTGGATGGTGATTTCGGCAATTGACTTACCTTGTTTTTTATCGATACTGAGGACTTTCACTTTGGCCGGTGCCGTCATTCCGTCCTCTAATTTGATTCCTTTTTCCAGCTCCCTGATTTTAAACTTAGGAGGGACCCCTTTTAATCTGGCTACATAGGTCTTTTCAATCTGATTGCTTGGATGCATGAGTAAATTAGCAAACTCACCGTCATTCGTCAGGAGCAATAATCCTGATGTGTCGTAATCAAGACGTCCTACAGGATAGATTCTCTCCTCTATTTCAGGAAAGAAATCCGTTACCACTTTACGGCCTTTATCATCTGTGACTGCTGAAATAACGCCTCTTGGTTTGTATAATAGATAGTATACTTTGTTCTCTCTTTCGATCTGTACACCGTTCACTTCAACTTTATCGGAGGATGAGACCTTTGTTCCAAGCTCCTTTACAACATTTCCATTCACTTTCACTTTACCTTCTATGATTAACTGCTCTGCTTTACGTCTTGATGCCACGCCGCTGTGAGCAATTACTTTTTGTAAACGTTCCACGGTATTTCACCTCTTCTGATTTTCAAAACTTTTGTCTTCATGAATTATTACACAATCGGGACAAAATAGAAAGGCAAAAAGAAAAAACAGCACGGGTGGCTGTTTTTCTTTTGAATACCGCTTTTGTTTTACGTGCAAGACTTCGCTTTCTGCGTGACTATCAACCGAACATGATTGTGACGATGAAGATGGCTGCTGCGATGCCGACGAGGTCTGCGAGTAATCCTACTTTGAGTGCATCGCCCATTTTCCGGATGCCGACTGCACCGAAGTAAACTGTCAGGACGTAAAGCGTTGTATCGGTACTGCCCTGCAGGGTGGATGCAAGTCTTCCGATAAAGGAATCAGGGCCATATGCTGCCACAATATCACTCATCATCCCGAGAGCTGCTGTACCGGAAATCGGCCTGATGATGGCAAGCGGAACTATCTCAGGCGGAATGCCTAACGCAAGCAGTGCCGGACGTATAAGGCCAACAAAGAATTCCAATGCACCAGATTCCCTGAACACAGTGATCGCAACAAGCATCCCTATTAAAAAAGGAATGATGGAGATAGCAATTTTAACTCCTTCTTTGCCGCCTTCCACAAACACTTCGTATGTCGGGACTTTCTTCAGTGTCCCATAGATTAGTATAAAGCCTATCATGATCGGGATCAGCCACAGTGATATAGTCGAAATCCATTGCATCTATTTCACCTCGCGACGAGTACGTCTGTAATGAAAATATCGGTCTATCAATATAGCTCCTATGGTGGACAGCATGGTGGCGATCAGTGTCGGTCCGACAATTTCAGTCGGTGACGCTGAATCATATTTCATTCTTATCGCAATGACGGTCGTCGGAATGATCGTCAGGCTGGAGGTGTTAATGGCTAAGAATGTAATCATTGACCTGCTGGCTGAATCACTTCCCCCGTTTAACTTCTTCAATTGTTCCATGGCCTTGATGCCTAGCGGGGTGGCGGCATTCCCAAGCCCGAACATGTTTGCAATCATATTTGACAGGATATACCCCATGGCAGGATGGTCATCAGGAACTTCCGGGAATAAACGTTTTACAAACGGTCTGAACAGCTTGGCCAGTTTATCAAGCAAACCAGCTTCCTGGGCGATCCTCATGATCCCGAGCCAGAATACCAGCACGCTGATTAACCCGATACAGAGGGTTACCGCTTCATTGGCAGATTTAAAGATCGCTTCATTAATCTCTTCCATTCTTCCATTGATGACGGCAAATATTATTCCTATGATGGTCATGCCAACCCAGATCAGATTAACCATTTTGCTTTACTCCCAGGAAGGTTTTCATTGAATATGCCCAGAACTTCCACCAGCTTTTCTCTTCCTCAGGCTCCTCTTCTCCCTTAAAGTAAACAGGCAATGAATCTGCCTCTCTATCCTCCAAATATATGACAGCCTTACCGACCACTTCCGGGACATTTTTATTTTTCTTCCATTCCTGTTTCGGCTCTAGCATTTTGTATTCGATCCTTACCGACTCTTCTTCATTATCTTGCAATGTCATGATCACTTCGCGTTTCACATACACATGGCCTTCATAAAACTCATCATCAAATTTCTTGATGACCCCTTTATCCAGCACGGTCTTGTAATCAAAATGCTCAAATCCATATTCAAACATCCCAATATGGTCATTCCAATCATCCGGTGCATTCAACGTTACTGCGATTAAGTTTTCATCGTCTTTGGAAGCAGTGGAAACAAGCGTTCTTTTAGCCAATTTAGTATATCCGGTTTTACCGCCTGTACTATGTTTGTAAAGCTCGGTCACGAGCCGGTTTTTATTTTTCCATTTGCGATCCCATTTTTCTTCCGGGTTAGGTGCGGTGTGGACTTTGGTACCCGCAATTTTCTTGTAGACATCGTTTTCCATTGCATATTTGGTTAGTAATGCCATGTCATAGGCAGTAGAATAGTGATCGTCATGATCGTCCAGACCATGCGGGTTTGAGAAATGTGAATTCTCCATCCCGATTTCCGAAGCTTTTTGATTCATCAAATGTGCAAAGCCCTTAAGGCTTCCGCCAACGGATTCAGCGATTGCAACTGCAGAATCGTTCCCTGATCTGAGCATCAATCCATATACCAGGTCTTCAAGCTTTATTTTTTCCCCAGCCTTCAGGTAGAGAGAGGAACCTTCTGTTCCGGAGGCGTTTGAGGATACAGTGACTTCTTCATCCATTTTTCCGGACTCGATCGCTATTATCGCCGTCATTATTTTCGTTATACTCGCTATCCTGCTTTTACTGTGAGCATCTTTTTCAAACAATACCCTCCCTGTTTCCCCATCCATCAGGATGGCCCTTTGTGCACTCACTGAAGGTGCAGCCTGGACTTCCTTAGAGACCAATGCAAACAATAAAGCAAATACAAGCATATAATATATGTAAAATTTCGTTTTTTTCCCACACACACTCATCAACCCCTTTAATCGTACTTTGAAGTGTTTGTACAAGTTTATGCGGGACAAGTGCTATTATGAATGAAACCTGAACTTTCTCTTTCAATAAGTACAATCAAAAAAAGAATAAAAAAACACGGCGGTCCGGGGACCTTCCGTGTTTGCGGGCATTCATTTACCATTTACTATTCATCTGAATGGATGGTTTCCTGGAACTTTTCAAAAAACAAGTCTGCCTCATCCTCGGCATAATCTTCCTGGATGTTTTCAGGAAGCGGCGGCAGTTCATCAATACTGTTCAACCCAAAATAGTCCAGGAATTCTTTTGTCGTGCCAAACAGATAGGCACGTCCTGTCCCTTCCGCTCGACCAACTTCCTTCACAAGGCCTTTTGAGGTAAGGGTATGAATCGGGCGTTCTGTTTTGACACCTCTTATTTGTTCAATCTCCACCCTCGTTATCGGCTGTTTATACGCAATGATTGCGAGTGTTTCCAGTGCAGCCTGCGATAAGGAGCTGACGCTGGGCGATTCCACCAGTTTCTTTAAATAATCTGCATGACATTTCTTGGTCACGAGCTGAAACGTACCAGCAAGTTCCGTCATGTATATGCCACGATCTTCATTTTCTTCATAGTCTTTCTTTAAATCCTGAAGGGTGTCATTAGCCTCATCTTCACTCAATTCAAGAACTGAACAGACTTGTTTCAAAGAAAGGCCTTCATCTCCCGCTGCAAAAAGCAGACTTTCCAAGATTCCTTTCCAATTAATGTTGTCCAACAAGTCCTACCTCCTCACTTGACTCTACAAAAATTTCCGAGAAATTATCTTCCTGATCCACGACAATCTGTTTTCTTTTCATTAATTCCAATACAGCAAGGAAGGTCACCACTAAATGCTCTTTGTCATCAGATGGGAAAAGCGCAGTAAAGGGCGTTCTTTCCTTAACATTCCGTAAACTGCCTAAGATTTCATCCATACGTTTCTCTATGGATATTTCCTGCTTTGTAATTCTTGTCTGAATGGGTCTTTGGATTTTTTTGCGTCTTAACAGCTTATGAAAAGCACCAAGAATATCATATAGTGATACTTGAATTTCTGTGTTTTTCAAATCCGCTTCATCCGTATACTCCGTGAGGTCGCTCGGCGGCTTGGTAAAGACTTGTCCTCTTTCTTCCTCACGAGCTTTCAGCTCGTTCGCCGCTTCTTTAAATTTCCTGTACTCTACCAGTCTCTCAACCAGTTCATCACGCGGATCTTCTTCTTCAAATTCTATGTCTTCATCCACAATGCCCTCATCGTGTTTTGGAAGAAGCATCTTACTCTTAATGGCAAGGAGCGTGGCAGCCATGACAAGATATTCACTTGCCACATCGAGCTGGAGGTTTTTCATCGTATGTACATATAATAAATATTGCTCCGTGATCTGGGCCATCGGTATATCATAAATATCGACTTCCAAAGAATTGATAAGATGCAAAAGAAGATCGAGTGGACCTTCAAACGCATCGATCTTTACATTGTATTCCACTATATCACCAGTTTCTATTACATTCTTTCCTAAGAGCTACTTCTATAAGTATAGTAGATTAGACACTAATCTCCAATAGTAATTTTTTGAATCATAGACTGTCTAGAAACGCAGCTGTTGATTTCCGTGCAAGACTTCGCTTTCCGCGGGCGACCCGTGAGCCTCCTCGTCGCATGCGCTCCTGCGGGTTAGAAAAGCGGAAGGGCTTTGTTCAGAGGCGGGTGGCATAAGGCGAATCGGACACGAAGGCGTCCTTTGCCTTCTTGGTTGATTTGACTTATGACATGTGCCTCTAAGCCCTGGAGCTGGACAGGTCTCACCTAACACGCTTTTCCCGCAGGAGTCTTCGTCCTGCACTCAAATCAAAAGCTGGAACTGCACAAAATCAACTATATATTTATAAAAAAAAAAAGGCTGCAAATTACCGCTTGCATCAATTTGATGTTAGGCAACGACCATTTAGAGACAAAGCCCTTTTAAAAGAACAAACTGAATATGATACACTAGTTGAAAAGGAGGGATATTGTGGAGTATCCTCAAGCGTATATTCAATATCTTGTCTATTTCCACGGAAATCGTGATTATTTTGAATGTCATGAAGTATTGGAAGAGTACTGGAAGGAAGTCGATCCTGGAAATCGTTCCTCTCATTGGGTAGGGCTCATCCAAATAGCGGTCGGTTTATATCATTACAGAAGAAACAATGTAGATGGGGCAAAGAGAATGCTGTCAAAGGCATTAAAAAACACAGAAGAAAATCAAGAAGTCCTTAACCAACTGGGATTAAACCCCTCATCGTTGATCCGTACCCTTGAAAAGACGATAAACGATATCGATGGACAGCTGCCATACAACAGCCTCGACCTTCCAATAAAAGATCCCGCACTCTTAACAAAAGCCGAACAGCTGTGCGAGAAAGAAGGTTATAAATGGTGTATGCCAAGTGACCTGTCAAATAAGGAGCTCATCCACCGGCATTCTATGAGGGACCGCACCCCGGTGATAACCGAAAGGCTGAATGCGCTCAAGAAAAAGAGACTAACCTAGTGTGATGACGCTGCTGGTTAGTCTCTTACTTTATCTTTAAACGATATTTTCTTCATCGCATCTTTCGAAAAAAGAAGCCGTGTCCGAATTCGGTTTGACCGTTAGCTCCGAATACATTTCTTTCAACTGTTTTACCATTGATTTCCCGATGCCTTCATGACGATGTGAAGGGTTAACCGATATATGCTGAACCTCCAAAGTGCTGTCAGTTTTATACACTCCGATTAATCCGACAATATCCTCTTCTTTCCATAAAAAAAGCTGCCAATTATCTTCCGTTTCATATTGTTTCATTGTGTGTTGAAGCTTTTTCAAATCTTTTTCATTTGGCATGAAAGATAATAGGCCCATTGCAATCTTTTCAAATGCCTTTTTATACCGAATTAACATAATTACCCCTCGTTACGTTTTATACCTATAATGGCTTTTATCAACATTATAGACAAAAACAATAATTTTTAAATCAATAATAGATTGATTTCCACTCAAGAATTAAATCACGTCAATAAGAAGAATGTTTATATATCTTACTAAACTTAATTTGTTTATTCAACCTAATTTTCACTAGTTAGCGGCGAGCACAAACCAGTAAAGGATTCCTCCCAAGAGGCCAAGGACCAATAATATTAAGAACAGCATCCCATTATTCAGCTTCATTATTACTTTCACCTTCACTAAGTTGATATGTATACCTTGTTTATTGTATATAAAATAAAGAAATAATGAAAGTCCCACAGTCCAATGCTCTTTCTTCCGTATATGAAATTGATAGGCTCTTTTAACACCGCTGTTGATTTCCGTGCAAGACTTCGCTTTCCGCGGGCAGCCCGTGAGCCTCCTCGGTCGTACCTCCCTGTGGGGTCTCACATGTCTAGCTGCAGGAGTCTTCGTCTTGCACTCCAATCAACAGCTAGAACCATTTAAAACATTTCAATCGTACAATCTTTGCCAAACAATATCTTTAATTAAACCAGTCTAAATTGATGCTCATTATTGAATAAATAAAATAAGCAGTTTGAAAGTAATCGCATCACTTTCAAACTGCTTTTGCTTATTAAGTCAGTAATTGGTCGAGTGTGATCAGGTCGTCGTAGGTTTCGCGGCGTATGACGAGTTTTGACTTGCCATTCTCGGTGAATACGACTGGGGGACGGGGGATGCGGTTGTAGTTGTTTGCCATTGAGTATCCATATGCACCCGTGCAGAATACGGCCAGAATATCTCCCGCTTCAGACTCCGGCAGAGGCAGATCCCAAATGAGCATATCACCTGATTCACAACATTTACCTGCAATGGATACTGTCTCCTGCGGATCTGCACCAGCCTTATTGGCGATGACGGCTTCATATTTGGCACTATATAAAGCCGGACGGATGTTATCACTCATACCGCCATCCACCGCAAGATACTTACGGATATTGGGAACCTCTTTACTTGATCCGATTGTATATAAGCTTGTTCCGGCATCACCAACAAGCGAACGTCCGGGTTCTATCCAGATTTCAGGCATTTCCAGACCAAATCTGGCTGTTTCTCCTTTAACTGCATTAATCATTTCCTTCACGTATTGCCCCGGTGGTATCGGGTCATCCTCTTGTGTATAACGAATGCCAAATCCCCCTCCAAGATTAATGACCCGAGGGATAAATCCATAGGCCGATTTCCACTCTGCAACCTTTTCGATGATTTTCTTTGCAGCAAGGTTGAAGCCTGTGGTTTCAAAGATTTGAGACCCGATGTGACAATGAAGCCCCAATAGATCTATGTACTCTGATTCAAGTGACTGCTTCATGGCTTCTTCTGCCTGGCCATTCTGCAAATCAAATCCGAATTTTGAATCTTCCTGTCCCGTCAAAATATAATCATGCGTGTGGGCTTCAATGCCGGGAGTCACCCTCAATAGCACTTTTACATGCTGCTTCATTTCACCTGTGATTCCAGAAATGAGACGAAGTTCGTGGAAATTATCTACTACGATACAGCCAATATTATTTTTCACGGCCATCAAGAGTTCGTCCCGTGACTTATTATTTCCGTTAAAATGAATTCTTTCTGAAGGGAATTCTGCCTTCAAGGCCGTATACAGCTCCCCGCCCGATACAACATCCAGCGACAATCCTTCTTCCTTCATTAATTGGAAAATCGCAATGCTTGAAAATGCTTTGCTGGCATATGCTACTTCCGCTTTTACACCCAATTCCTGAAACGTCTCTTTAAACCCTCTCGCTCTTTCCCTTATTAAGGCTGTATCATAGACATAAAGGGGGGTGCCGTACTGTTTAACCATATCGATTGTACTGACTCCGCCTATCATTAAATGTCCTTTATCATTTATCACTGCTGTACCATGAAGATGCATGTAACGACTCATTCCCCTCTTTGATCCTATGTTGATTGGACCTGTTAAACACCGCTGTTGATTTCCGTGCAAAACTTCGCTTTCCGCGGGTGACCCGTGAGCCTCCTCGTCGCTGCGCTCCTGCGGGATAGAAAAGCGGAGGGGCTTTGCTCAGAGGCGTGTGGCATAAGGCGAATCGACCACGAAGGCGTTCTTTGCCTTCTTGGTCGGTTTGACTGAGACATGTCCTCTAAGCCCCAGAGCTAGACAGGTCTCACATTGGCCACTTCTCCCGCAGGAGTCTTCGTCTTGCACTCTTGCACTCCAATCAACAGCTAGAGACGGTCTAAATCAATAATATATGTTTTTAACAAGCCCACTAATTAAAAGTAATTTAACACAGATCAAGAGGTGTTGCAATATTCTTAAGATTTAGCCGGCTGCTTATATTTATTGCGCGGCTGTACGATACTCGGACGAATCTTTGCACCCGGCATTGACCGTCTGATGAGAATCTGGACGAACGCTTTCGGACTGAACGGGATCAATGGCCATAAGTACGGTGTATTAAGCGATTTGATATTCGTAATAAACAGGATATAAAGTGTACAGCCGATGACAAGTCCCGGAATATGGAAGAATGCTACAGCTATAAGGAGCAGCAGCCTTGCCATTTTATTGGCCACACTTAATTCATAGCTGGGTGTAGCAAATGTACCGATAGAAGCCACAGCCACGTAAAGGATAACCTCTGGCTGAAACAAGCCGACATCGATGGCTATTTGTCCGATTAATACCGCTGCAATCAAACCCATGGCAGTGGATAGCGGTGTAGGAGTGTGAATGGCGGCTATCCTGAACATCTCCACTCCAATGTCCGCAATGAATAACTGAGCGATGATCGGGATATTCGTCTGTTCGTTCGGCCCGATAAATTCAAGTCCCTTTGGCAGCAATGCCGGGTCAAGAACGAATAAATACCAAAGAGGTAAAAGAAACAGCGACGCCAGCAGCCCCAGAAATCTCGTCCACTTTACAAATGTCCCGACAGCTGGTGACTGCCTGTATTCTTCCGCATGCTGAAGGTGATGAAAGTAAGTAGTGGGAGTGATGATGACACTTGGGGATGTATCAACGAAAATGAGTACATGCCCCTCTAATAAGTGAGTGGCCGCCACATCCGCCCTCTCTGTGTAGCGTACAAGAGGGTATGGGTTATACCCCTGCTTCACAAGGAACTCTTCTACCGTTTTATCCGCCATTGTCAAGCCGTCAATTTTGATGCTCTTGAGCTCTTTTTTGATGACTTCGATCAGACTCGGATTTGCAACGTCATCAATATAAGCAATGGATATATCTGTTTTCGAACGTTCCCCGATGCGGAAGATTTCGAATCTCAGTCTCGGATCCCTGATTCTGCGTCTTGTTAATGCCGTATTTATGATGATATTTTCTACATAACCGTCCCGTGATCCACGAACTACCTTTTCAGTATCCGGTTCCATCGGCTGACGGCCGGGATAACTTCTTACATCAACAATCAACGCTTCTGTATACCCTTCAACCACTACAGCGATCAAGCCTGATAATACTTCATCAACCGCTTCTTCTATTGTATTTACCGGTTCCACCGACTGATGAACCAGCCGGTTATGAACAATATCAAATAAATGTGTGGAGAGGCGCTCATTATCGTTGATGGCAACAAGTTCTTCGACAAGTTCTATGATATACCCTGCATCTGTCAAGCCGTTGATATAGTAGAAATGAACATTTTTCTTAAGAATCTTTAATTTTCTGACGCCAAGGTCGAAGCTTTTATTCAAGCCTACGTTCTTTTGCATATACTCTTCTAAAACAGCCACATCCTTTGGAATGGGCGTTTTTTTGATTTCAGGCATGATAACCGCTCCTTTCTAAGATGATTTCCACCGCTTTTTTTGTAATGGGAGCTCCTTGTGAGTAATCGTCTCTTTTCGCCATTTTTCCTATATCACCAATACCAACAATGACGGGGACGTCCAATTCGTCCAAGCAATAAACGGTGTCCCCATTCATTCTTCCTATTTCAAGCTCAGGTACACCAAACTTGTCTACTCCATAAGGCGTTAATTCTCCAAACTTATCAATACAGACATCCACCCTGGTCCATTCTGCCTGCCGCGTTTTACTCGCAACAGCGATGATACCGAGGACTTCGATGTCTGAGTGATTGGCAACATATTTCAATGCTGTTTCACCCGCGCCTTCACCTATAAATCCACTATCATCAAACATGACAAAGACCGGGTCATTCTTTGCTTTTTTTATGAGTTTCACAATTTCAGGTCCTGGCAGTACAGACGGATTCCCCTTAGAACTTGAGATACAGCGTCCTCCATAATCTTTTGCGACCCTCTCGATTGCTTTTTTCGCGTATTCATCTCCATCTGTTATCAGAACCACTTTTCTTCTTTCACTCATAAAAAAACCCCTGCCTCAAACGATTTATTGATAAACCAGATACAGCCAATGAAAGAGGGAGCCGAATATCTTACCAAATACAATGGCCATGATCAGTATGACAATTTTACCTTCAATTCCAATCCTCTTGGCAAGGATCGGAAAAACATTCAGGACTTCAGTTAATGCAGCTGCCAAAAGTCCGATAAAAATCCCGCTGGCCAAACCGATTGGCACCAGTACAAATGGACTTATATGCATCGTGTAATTATTCAAACTGATAAATCCACCAGTCAGCGCTCCGGTTATTACCGCAATTTCGTAGTAGTGAATCATTTTCATTGTTTTGGTCAATTGAGTAAGCCTTGGAATGATTCCAAGTACTGTTAAGAAAGCTACAAAGCCAGATCCGACCGCCAAACCACCCGCAAACCCTATGAACGTTGTAAGGATTACACTAATTGTCATCTAATCTCTTCATACTTTCTTTATTTTCATGCATAATCACATACTGATCCAAATCCAGCTGGTAATTGAACATTTCTACTTCTAAAGGACTCGGTTCTTCATTCAGTCTCTTACGGAAGATATGATTGAAGAATAAGATCATCCCCAGACCCAGACCAAAGGAATATGGGATTTGAAAAAGCAGCGGATGCGGGTCTTCTTCACCGGTAATGAAATGATAAAGCATCTGATGAACTTGTCTCATACTGACATCTTCGTGAAAATTCATGATTGCCATTGCAGCACCTATAAACAAAAGGAGCCATACACCAATAAATAGTGGCAGAGAGATCTTTTTTTTCTCATAAATCACTTCAATGATACTCTGCACAGGACCAATGGTCTGGATGTCCAAGTAAGGATGATTTACAGAAATCTCTTTGATCACAGTCATTACATCAATGACGATAATGTTTTTATCAGAAGGCGTCACCTGATGGATGTTGATGCGCTTTAAGTCTTCAAGCACACCTTCAGGGGCGATGATTTGCGCTAATTGACCGAGATTGACCAAACTCTCTGATTTAACTTGAACACGATGCCTCAGCCGAATGTACACAATTTCTTCCATGCTGTTCACTTCCTGAAAACATGATTTTTCCCTCGTATCAATAGTATGGATTAACGGAAATAATTTATGTAAGACGTAAATCCGCATACTGAAGCAAAAAAATAACCTTACCCTTTCTATCCCAAAATATTTTTGAGAAAAAAAGATAAGGCTAATATCTTATTCTGTATACATATGTTCCTTCATTGTCTGCAGGATTTTCTTTTCAAGTCTCGATACCTGAACTTGTGATATACCAAGCCGGTCGGCAACTTCTGATTGGGTCTGATCTTTGTAGTACCTTAAGTATACAATCAGCCGCTCTCTGTCATCCAATTCGCGTATCGCTTCTTTTAAGGCAATCTTATCAAACCACTTATGATCCGTATTGTCAGCAATCTGATCCAATAAAGTGATGGGATCTCCATCATTTTCGTAGACCGTTTCATGAATGGATGACGGTGCCCTGCTTGCTTCCTGGGCCATGATGACTTCTTCCACCGAATATTCGAGGTGTTCGGCCAGTTCACTTACAGTCGGCACCCTTCCGAATTTCTTGGAAAGCTCATCTTTCGCTTTCCTGATTTTATTTCCCATTTCTTTTAGGGAACGACTTACCTTAACTGTGCCATCGTCCCTGATGAATCGCTGGATCTCGCCAATGATCATCGGCACAGCATAGGTAGAGAATTTCACATCATAGCTTAAGTCAAACTTATCCACTGATTTCAGCAGCCCGATACAGCCTATTTGAAACAGATCATCGGGTTCATATCCCCGATTAAGAAAGCGCTGAACCACGGACCACACAAGTCTCATATTTTTCTGCACGATGGTATCCCTGGCAGATTGGTCCCCTGCTTGGCTTTTCTTAATGAGTTCCTTTACTTCATGATCTTTCAAAAATGGCTGGGATTTTTCATTTTTCACTTCGACATCCATAGGCACGACTCCTTAATTGCATAGCGCTTTACTATTGGTCAAGTGCTTTTTCAGTCTTACAGTGGTGCCTGTCCCCGGGTGTGATGACACTTCTACCTCGTCCATGAAATTTTCCATTATGGTAAAACCCATTCCTGATCGCTCAAGCTCGGGCTTTGACGTATATAAAGGCTGTCTGGCTTCTTCCACATCTCCAATGCCGATTCCTTCATCCCGAATCGTCATGTCGATAAATCCATCCTCTTCCATTACTACTGAAATATACACAATGCCATTGGGATTGTTTTCATACCCGTGGATGATGGCATTCGTGACAGCTTCAGAAACAACTGTTTTGATTTCCGTCAATTCATCCATTGTCGGATCTAACTGAGCGATAAACGATGCAACAGTGACCCGGGCAAATGACTCATTTTGGCTCAGGGAACTAAATTGAATGTTCATTTCATTTCTCATGTTCAGGCGACCCCCAATCTTTGTAATGCATTTTCTTCGGAAGGTTCAAGACGGATGATCTTAAACAACCCTGACATTTCAAATAATCGGTTGACTGCAGGGGAAATCGCGCAAACCACCATTTCTCCGTGCTTTTGTTTGATTTGCTTATATCGCCCTAAAATGACGCCCAGCCCTGAGCTGTCCATGAAGCCCAGTTCCTCCAAGTTCAGAATGATATGCTTGATATTTTCGCTCTCGATAAGTTTTGAAGATTCTTCTCTTAATTCTTCTGCCGTATGATGATCCAATTCTCCACTCAGACGTATACACAAAACATCTTTTTTCACTTCAAGGTTAATAGCAAGACTCACTATCAGAAAGCCTCCTTCTCTGTCGTATAGTGAGTCATTTCGCTATAATGATGCCGATATCCTTCTCCCTGACAAAACTAGAAGAAATTCGCCATAATGTGTGTTAATTTTTATGGATCAGTTGCCGACTTTAGAAAACATCCCGAATGACCGCTTGTATAACTGCCACCAACTTGCTTCACTTACATCCTGTTTTGCAACAAGATCACTTTCAAGAACTTTTTTTCCATTATTCTTGATCACCAGTGTTCCTACCTTATCGCCTTTTTTAATTGGAGCTTTTAAGTCTTTAGAAAGTGTTACTTTTTGCTCGACCTTATCAAGCTTTTCCCCTTTTTTGGAAAGAATGGAGATTGGCTCGTCCGTTATAGCCTGGACCTTACTTTCTTGCCCTTTGGACACCTTCACCTGAGAAAGCGGATCCCCTTTTTTGAACATAGGTTTCGTTTGATATTGATTGAATGCATAATCAAGCATTTTGGTCACTTCACTGTTCCGCTCTTTCGGAGTGCTGGCTCCGAATACGACTGCAATGACTCTCATATTTCCTTTTTTGGCGGTTGCCGTTAAACAATATTTCGCTTCATTCGTGAAACCGGTTTTTAACCCGTCCACTCCGTCATAAAACCGAACCAGCTTATTCGTATTAACCAGCCAGAATTTATTCTCAGTATTTTCACGCAGGTAAGACTCATAAGTGCCGGTAAACTTGGTGATTTCATTATATTTCAGTAACTCTTTCGCCATCATGCTCATATCATGGGCCGAGCTGTAATGATCCTTGGCAGGCAGGCCGGTCGGATTTTGGAATTGTGTATCCTTCAATCCGATCTCTTCCGCTCTTTTATTCATCTTCCCTACGAATGCTTCTTCACTTCCGGCAATATGTTCAGCCATGGCCACAGATGCATCGTTTGCAGATCCGATCGCAATACCTGTAAGCATCTCCTTGACAGTCATGGATTCCCCCGGCTCAAGGAATATCTGTGACCCCCCCATTGAAGCAGCGTATTCGCTTGTCCGAACCTCGTCATCCCATTTGATTTGACCTTTCTCCAGGGCCTCCATGATCAGAAGCATGGTCATGATTTTCGTCATCGACGCAGGTGCTAATTTCTCATGACTATTCTTTTCATACAGAACTGCTCCTGTATCCCGTTCAATTAATATAGCTGACTTTGCTGCCTCAGCGAGTTGAGACTTATTCTCCTGGGCAAAACCAAGCGAAGGGAATAGAGAAACTATAAGAAAAAATGCTGCCATTATACATATAACACGTTTCATTTAAATGTCCTCCAATCAAAATCTCTCATTTTAATCAATACTTATAGAACCATTTTTTCCATCGAAACCATTTTTATACAATTAAATTGTAAAATTATCTATGTATATATGTTGAAAAACGGAATCATTTCAAAACTTGAATATTCGCGTTATTACCTTAAACAAAAAAGCCTCTGCAAAAGGACGAATCCTTTCACAGAGGGCTTTTAATTCTACTAATTAATTTGTGATTTCAGTATGGATCAACGTCGGTGCATCCACTTTTTCTGAAGAGATCTTGATGCTTTCATATAATTTGTTTTTCACATCTTCAATGTCTTCCTGATTACTGTAAATGGTAGCAAGAGATTCTCCAGCTTTAACTTCATCCCCGATTTTCTTGCGTAGTTCAAGGCCTACTGCCAGGTCGATAACAGAATCCTTCGTTGCTCTTCCCGCGCCAAGCCACATAGCGGCAGTCCCTACTGAATCAGCGATGATTTCTGATACATAGCCATCTTCCTTGGCCCCGAGTTCTACTTTGTACTGAGCTTGAGGCAGCTTGGATGGGTCATCAACGACCGAAGCATCCCCTCCTTGAGACTCAAGGAATACTTTGAAGTTTTCAAGTGCAGAACCGTCTTCAATTGCTTTTTGCAATAATTCTCTTGCTTCTGATAGTGATGAAGCTTTTTCTGCCAGATACACCATATGACTTCCAAGTGTTAAGCATAGTTCAGTTAAATCTTCCGGACCTTTGCCTTTCAAGGTGTCAATCGCTTCTTTCACTTCTAAAGCGTTCCCGATAGCAAATCCAAGCGGCTGGCTCATGTCAGAAATGACTGCCATTGTTTTTCTTCCGACATTATTTCCGATGCTGACCATCGCTTTGGCAAGGTTTTTTGAATCCTCAAGTGTCTTCATGAATGCACCCGCACCCGTCTTGACATCAAGGACAATCGCGTCAGCTCCTGCAGCGATTTTCTTACTCATGATGGAACTTGCAATGAGCGGGATAGAGTTAACAGTCGCTGTTACGTCACGTAATGAGTAGAGCTTTTTATCCGCCGGCGTCAGATTTCCGCTTTGTCCAATAACGGCCAGCTTATTTTTATTGACTAATCGTATGAATTCATCATTTTCGATTTCTACATGAAAACCTTCGACTGCCTCAAGTTTGTCAATGGTCCCGCCGGTATGTCCGAGTCCTCTCCCACTCATTTTAGCGACAGGAACACCTACAGATGCCACTAAAGGTCCAAGCACAAGAGTGGTCGTATCTCCAACACCGCCCGTTGAGTGTTTATCGACTTTAATACCTTCGATTGCCGATAAATCAATTTGATCTCCGGACTCTACCATCGCCATTGTTAAATCAGCACGTTCCCTTTCACTCATATCCTTGAAGAAGATCGCCATCGTCAGGGCACTTACCTGATAATCCGGGATTGATCCATCTGTGTAGCCATCAATGATATATTTGATTTCTTCGGTTGTCAGTTCTTTTCCTTCACGCTTTTTTTCGATTAGATCTACCATTCTCATTTCCATTCACCAACTTCTATAAATTTTAAGCAGCTCCCGTTTTCAGCAAACAGGGACAATCAGATAGACTTAACAATTTCCTTTACATATGACAGGAAGTTAGCACGAACCATTTCAGTTGTTTCGATTACTTCATCATGTGAAAGGGGCTGATCCAATATTCCTGCTGCCATATTTGAAATGCAGGAAATTCCAAGTACTCTAATACCCGCGTGACGGGCAACAATGACTTCTGGAACCGTAGACATCCCTACGGCGTCTCCGCCTAATGTACGGGCAAGCCTTACTTCTGCCGGTGTCTCATATACAGGACCGGTATTCCCTACATATACTCCTTCTTGAATCTTCAGGGAAAGTTCAGCGGCGATATCTCTGGCTTTTTGACGCAGTTCTTTATCATATGCCTGAGACATGTCAGGAAACCTTGGTCCAAGACGGGAATCATTCGCTCCGATTAAAGGGTTTCCTCCCATATTATTAATATGATCGGAAATTAACATCAGATCTCCCGCTTCGAACTTCTCATTCACTCCGCCTGCCGCATTGGTTACGATGAGGACTTCCACTCCAAGTTCTTTCATGACGCGAACCGGGAAAGTTACCTTATCGAAACCATATCCTTCGTAGTAATGGAACCGTCCCTGCATTGCAACGACTTCCTGTCCTGATAATTGTCCGAACACCAGCTGCCCCGCATGACCGGCCACTGTGGATACAGGGAAGTCCGGTATTTCTTTATAAGGGATTTTCACGGCATTTTGTATTTCATCCGCAAGCACACCCAATCCAGATCCCAGGATCAAACCGATCCGGGGTTGCCCTGTGTATTGATTTTTTAAATGATTAGCAGCATTTTGTATATTTTCAAAATTCATCATATTTATTGACTCCCTTTTATTAGACTAAACAGAAAGAGGAGATGAGATGGAGAACCTGCAGTTTCCATTCATCCCTTTTACTGTTTGCTCTTTCGTTATAAACAGCCTATTGTTTTATCATTATTTCAATTGTGATAGAAAGCTCTTTCCGAATTTAGGCATATCTACATTGAAGTTATCCGCTACCGTAGCCCCGATATCTGCAAATGTTTCTCTTACCGGAAGCTCATTTCCTTCGTTGAACCGCTTAGAGTAAGCCAGAAGAGGTACATATTCTCTTGTATGATCGGTTCCGGGTGCTGTCGGATCATTCCCATGATCGGCAGTGATGAGGAGAAGATCATCTTCTGTCATTTTTTCAAAAACTTCCGGAAGACGGGCATCGAATTCTTCAAGCGCTTTTCCATATCCTCCTGGATCTCGGCGGTGGCCGTACAGTGCGTCGAAGTCGACCAGATTCAAGAAGCTGAGACCTGTAAAGGACTCATCGAACGTCTTTATGAATCCATCCATCCCGTCCATATTATGTTTCGTGCGAATCGATTTCGTTACACCTTCACCATTATAGATATCCGAAATCTTCCCGATTGCAATGACATCGAACCCGGCATCCTTCAATTCGTTCATTACTGTGCGGTTAAATGGCTTCAATGCATAGTCATGGCGGTTGGATGTACGCTTAAAGCTTCCCGGCTCTCCTGTAAACGGACGGGCAATGACACGTCCGACGAGGAATTCTTCATCCATTGTAATTTCTCGTGCAATTTCGCATATTTTGTACTGTTCTTCGATTGGTATAACGTCTTCATGTGCTGCTATTTGCAGAACAGGATCTGCGGATGTGTAGACAATCAGCGCCCCTGTTTCCATATGCTCTTTTCCTAGCTCTTCAATGATGGCCGTGCCGCTTGCAGGTTTGTTTCCAATCACCGTTCTGCCGGTTTCCGCCTCAAGCTTTTGAATCAATTTCTCAGGAAAGCCATCGGGATACGTCTTAAATGGAGTATCTATATGAAGTCCCATGATCTCCCAATGACCTGTCATTGTATCTTTCCCGACAGACGACTCCTGCATTTTCGTGAAATAAGCGAGTGGAGAAGCTGCTTTTTCCACTCCTTTTACTTCCTTGATATTTGAGAGTCCTAATTTTGCCATGTTCGGCATTTTCAAGCCATTCATATGGTCAGCGATATGTCCAAGAGTGTCTGTACCTTCATCGTTAAACAGTTTAGCATCTGGAGCTTCCCCGATACCAACTGAATCCATTACAATCAAGTGAACTCTTTTATATGTATAGTTACTCATTCAAAATCCTCCTATTATTGCTGCTAAATTTGCACTCTCCTGTTAAACCTCTATTAGAAAACGGTTCAGGCCGCTCAAAAAAACGGTTACATTTTGAGTCCTTAAACGTATGTTACCCCCATCCCTGACGAATCAATCGAACAAGATTCACGTCAGAAGTCTGACATCTATATTTTACTTTTCCCTTTCAAAAAAAACAAGAGAGAACCCCTTAAAGTTTAATTGAATTCTTTAAGAAGTCTCTCTTTCATTACGCTCTGGGATGAAACTTTGAATAAACGTCTTTCAATCGGGTTTTGCTAACATGTGTATAAATTTGAGTGGTAGATATATCTGCATGGCCGAGCATTTCCTGAACGGCCCTCAAATCGGCTCCATTTTCCAATAAATGCGTGGCAAAAGAATGCCTCAATGTATGAGGGGTCAAGTCTTTTTCAATATTGGCTTTTTTAGCAAGCGCCTTCAGGTTCTTCCAAAAGCCCTGCCTTGTCAACCCTTTACCGTGGTGGTTTAAAAACAGATGATCATCCTTATGCTTTTTCGACCTCAATTTCAGCCTGGCATCTTCCAGGTATTTTTCCAGCACTGTCATGGCAGTCTTTCCAATGGGAATGATTCGTTCCTTATTCCCTTTTCCGATACAGCGTACAAACCCCATTGTAAGATGGACATCCTCCAATTTAAGAGAAATGAGCTCACTCACACGGATGCCGGTTGCATAGAGGATCTCGAGCATCGCTTTGTCCCTCATCCCCAAAGGTGTTGACTCCTCCGGAGCGTCAAGCAGAGCTTCCACTTCTTCAATGCTTAATATCCTCGGTAAATTCCTCTCGGTCTTAGGTGTTTCAATATGGACAGTTGGATCTTGGTCGGTACTCTTTTCCCTGAGGAGAAACTGGTGAAATGATCGGATCGATGCCACATGTCTGGCAACGGTTTTAGTGGATTTCCCCTGATCCTTCAGATAGCCCAAAAATTGGACGATATTCACTCTTGTCACCTCATTGAGTGTTGAAATCTCTTCTACGTTGGTTAGATACAGAGCATAGTTCCTTAAGTCCCGCTGATAGGATTCGATGGTATTCTTTGCGAGTCCTTTCTCCACAATCAAAAAATGCATATAATCTTTAATTTCGTCTTTCAAATTGCATTACTCCCCGTTCATATAAAAAAATAATAATCGGTCGTACCAATGGCTTTCTTCATCTGCGACCGACGAAAACACTTTAACCGCGGCTCCCTCTGGTTCATCGTATTTGTGATAACCTTCATATTCTTCGCTTATCCATATGATTCCATAATAAAATAATATCGTCGATCCGGTAAATAAAATAAATACTTTCATGGTCTGCCAGACCATTCCAAGTCCTTTTTTCATAGGGTTGTCCTCCATGTTTAATTGATATTTCCACAGTCCATCACTCTATATTACAAGCTATGACGTTTTTGGACTGTTTTATACCAAGGGGACATAATTTTTTATCATTTTGGGCTGTTAAATACCGCAGTTGATTTCCGTGCAAGACTTCGCTCTCCATGGGCGGCCTGTGAACGCCCTTAGCTACTGCGTTTGATTAAAAAAAGCCCTTAAAGATATGTATATAATCGTTTCAGAATGAAACAATAACCAGCTTCTTCAGGGCTTTTCCATTTACTATTCAGATTCTTCCTCTTTATCCTGACATCTTGAACAGATGCCGTGAAAGGTTAATCGGTGATCTTTAATTTTAAATTTCCAATCTCTCTCCACAATCTTTTCCACGTCTTCAAGCAAGTCATCCTGGATTTCATCTACCGCTCCGCATTCAATACATACTAAATGATGATGGAAGTGGGCGGCTCCTTCTTGACGGAGGTCGTATCGGGATACACCATCCCCAAAATTGATTTTATCCACGATTTTCAATTCAGAAAGCAACTCGAGTGTACGGTACACAGTTGCAAGGCCAATTTCAGGAGATTTTTCCTTAACGAGGAGGTATACATCTTCGGCACTCAGGTGATCTTCCTCATGCTCTAACAGCACGCGTACAGTAGCTTCACGCTGCGGAGTCAATTTATAGCTGGCGGAATGAAGCAGCTTCTTGATTCGTTCTATACGACTTTCCATAGTCCTTCCCTCCCTCGTCAATGTCTATATTATTATATCAAAAAGGGAGGAATAAGCAAAATAAAATTATTATAATGAAGAAACTGAAATCATTCTTACTTAATATTAATTATTTGATTCTGGAAATGACAGCTTCCATTAAATTGGGAGAAAGATATGCTTCTATACTGGCTGCAATCGTCACTATCCCCACTGCAATGACGAAGAAAATGACATACCTCGACAGGAAGGGGATAATTTGAAATTGCATGGATGCACTGTGACGGACAAAAATTTTCCGTATGAGAGTCAGGGAAAAGCTCGCGCTGACCACTCCGATGAATATGAAAGCCGGAACAATGATGATGTTTTGCGGCAGGACACTGACAAAAGACAGCAGAAAGCCGCTCCATTCCATTTGATTCACCAGGAAGCCGACAGAAAAGCCGACTACGACCCCCTTCATGAAAATCAGCACAAAAATCAGCGGGAGTCCAATGATTGATATACCCAATATCCAAATCAGGCCAAGATATTTCACATTATGAAGGAAGCTTTGTCTGAACAGTTCTTCTGCCGATGTGATTCTTCCCCCTTCAATTTCAGTGAAAAACTTACTCAAATAAAAATATAAATCTTCTTTTTGAGCAAAAGATAATGAATTCACGACGATTGCCCCAAAGATGATTCCCATTAAAAACAGTGTAATGATAAATAAGTATATTGAGGAATGTGCTTGTACATGTTGAATGAGTGGGTTTGAATTTGATTGTTTTTTACGCATCACAACGCTCCTCCCAGATATCGGTTACTAGAATATATGCAGGAGGGGACAAGTTTATGCTTTCGATAATTTATCAGTCTAGTATAAAACGCCTGGGACAAAACTAAAAAAACACTGCCTAAAGACGAACATTTTAGTTTAGCCTCTAATCACCGCTAATGATTTCCGTGCAAGACTTCGCTTTCCGCGGGTAACCCGTGAGCCTCCTCGGAGCTGCGCTCCTGCGGGGTCTCACTTGTCTAGCTGCAGGGCTTAGAGGCACATGTCATAAGCCAAACCGACCAAGAAGGCAAAGAGCGCATTCGTGGCCGATTCGTCTTCTGCCACCCGCCTCTGAGCAAAGCCCTTCCGCTTTTCTAATAAGCTACTCTTCCCGCAGGAGTCTTCGTCTTGCACTACAATCAACCGCTGGAACAAGCTAAAACTTAACGCACGTTTGTACAAAACAATAAAAAACCCGAGCTAATTTACCTCTCTGAAGGCAATTTAGTTCGGGTTTTACTTAGACTAAAATACTTTTGTCCCAGCCTCTTTCTTCAGTCTTTATCTATTAAATTGCTGAAGTTGGAGATACTGTACGGCATAGGCGGTTTTTGCATCATAGATTTTTTTCTCTTTCAGCAGCCCTAAAGCCTCTTCCACCGTCACCTCTAAAAGGTCTACAAACTCGTCTTCATCGAGTTCTCTTGCTTCTTCTATACGTGTAATATTTTTGGCGATGTATAGATGTACAAGTTCATCTGCAAACCCAGGCGATGTGTAGAAGGAAATTAGGTGCTCGAGCTCTTCACACCCATACCCTGTCTCTTCTTCGAGCTCCCTGGCAGCCGTGATGATCGGTTCTTCGCCTGGTTCAAGCTTACCGGCAGGAATCTCAATGATTGATTTTTCAAGTGCCTTACGATATTGCTCCACCATCACGATCTTGCCTTCCGGTGTCAAAGCGATAACCGCCACGGCCCCCGGATGTTTGATCAGCTCTCTTTTTGATGTCTTACCATTCGGAAGCTCCACTTCATCAACTTGCAGATCAATGATTTTCCCTTGATAAATCATTTCACTATTAAGGGTCTTTTCTTCAAATTTTTTCACTATTCAACTCTCCTTGTTCTCTCATTCACTTTATCTTCATACATTTTACCATACTTAATAGAAGGAATGAGGTGACCCCTTTTGCAGGTTATCGTAGAGAAAAACCGAGTCATTCTAGCCGGGAAAGCTTGGGAAGTCAGGGCTAAGCTGAAAGAATACAGTAAGAGATATGAGACCGTCAAGGAGTGGACAGAAAGAAAGGCGTAAGGGAACTGCTCAAAAAATTTGCTGCATATGGCGGACCAACTTCGATGGCCTTGTAAAAAACAACCATCACAATAATCGTATCTTTTGTTTAACCGTCCCGGCTTTCGTTAAAATAATAGGTAATGAATGATTGAATGGAAAGGACGGTTACAATGGATAAAAGACAAATTGGCAGCTCTGACCTGTATGTTTCAAAAATGGGACTTGGTTGTATGTCCCTGGGTACCGATGAGAAACAGGCGAAAGAAATCGTTCAAACTGCATTGGAAAACGGCATCAATTATTTTGATACAGCTGATTTATATGATTTCGGCAGGAACGAAGAAATAGTCGGCAATGCGCTGAAGGAAGTGCGGGACGACGTTATCATCGCGACGAAAGTTGGAAACCGCTGGAATGACGTTAGTGAGGGCTGGCGGTGGGATCCATCAAAGGAATATATAAAATCAGCAGTAAAGGACAGCCTTTCAAGACTTAAAGTGGAGTACATCGACTACTATCAGCTTCACGGCGGAACGATTGAAGATAACTTTGAAGAAAGTATCGAGGCATTTGAAGAGCTGAAAGAAGAAGGCTATATCCGTTATTATGGGATCTCTTCGATACGTCCGAATGTGATTAAGAAAGTATTGTCTCAATCATCCATTCAAAGCGTGATGATGCAGTACAGCCTTTTAGACCGCCGTCCTGAGGAATGGATGGAACTCTTGGATGACCACCGCGTGAGCATCATTGCACGCGGACCCCTCGCGAAAGGGCTTCTCTCCGAAAAAATGCTGTCGAAGGCTTCAGATAAAATAAAAGAAAATGGATACTTGGATTATTCATATCCAGAGCTTGAAGAAGTCTTGCGCTCGATCCGTGAAAAAGCTGCGGATAACCGAAGCATGAATGAACTTGCCCTTCAGTATGACCTGGCTCATAGTTCAGTGGCATCAGTCATTCCCGGAGCGAGTTCGCCACGGCAGCTGAAGGAGAACATCGAAGCCGTTAATGGTCCTCCTTTGTCCGCAGAAGAGGTTGAAGTAGTGACTCGATTGACGAAGCTTTCGCGATATCAACAGCACCGGGACTAGAAATATGCTGAGCTGCGCGTTCAACTTACACAGAAATAGCTGCAGGGCTCATTCCCTGCAGCTATTTCTTTATATAAAATTTCATTTCTTATAATTCTCCCAATTCATATCACTTTCATTCAACAATTCTTCAAAGGATTTATTCTTCTCTCTTTGTTTTCTTTCCTCTGCTTTCTGCTGACGTTCTTCTTCTTTTTTCACTGCTTCCACTTTTTCCAGCTCTTTCTTCTTATTCTTCAGTTGTTCGAACAGATCGGCATTTATAGAGTTCTTTAATGTCAATTCTGCTTCTTGTTTCTTTTTTTTGGACATTTTGAATCCCCCTGACTATGCAATTTTAGATTTATTATCTCATCACCGCTGTTGATTTCCGTGCAGGACTTCGCTTTCCGCGGGTGACCCGTGAGCCTCCTCGGCTTCGCCTGCGGGAAGAAAAGCGGAGGAGCTTTGCTCAGAGGCGGGTGGCATAAGGCGAATTGTCCACGAAGGCGTTCTTTGCCTTCTTGGACAATTTGACTTATGACATGTGCCTCTAAGCCCTGGAACTGGACAGGCCTCAAATTGGCCACTTCTCCCGCAGGAGTCTCCGTCCTGCACTCCAATCAACAGCTGGAAAGGTTTATTAACCACCATAACTTGATTAAAATTCCCAAAAAACAATTGCACTACTAGAAATATAGCATGATGAAATAAAAAAAACATCCGGGAGGTATTGCTTTCCCGGATGGTTCGTTGATTGATTAGTATGCTTCGAGTTTTACGTCTTCTGCGACTTTTAGTTTGGCGGCTGTTGAGGATTGGATATCTTCCACTGTGAAACCGTTCGCTACCTCGCGAAGAAGCAAGCCATCCTCTGTTACATCCATGACGGCACGGTCGGTGATGATCCGGTCGACCACCCCTTGTCCTGTAAGAGGCAGCGTGCACTCTTTAAGGATTTTGCTTTCACCGGCCTTGTTCACGTGTTCCATGATGACGATGATCCTTTGGGCACCATGGACCAGATCCATCGCTCCGCCCATACCTTTGATCATTTTCCCAGGGATCATCCAGTTGGCAAGATCACCGTTTTGGGCTACTTCCATTCCGCCCAGGATGGCGATATTGATATGGCCTCCCCTGATCATCCCAAAGGATTCCGCACTGTTAAAGTAAGAGGAGCCTGGAATGGCAGTGACCGTTTCTTTCCCTGCATTGATCAAATCAGCATCCAATTCTTCTTCTGTCGGATAAGGACCGATACCGAGCAGTCCGTTCTCAGACTGGAGTACAACCTGTTTATTCTCTGTGATATAGTTGGCGACCAAAGTGGGCATCCCAATTCCTAAGTTCACATAAAAACCATCTTGAATTTCCTTTTCCGCTCTTCTGGCAATCTTTTCACGCATCTTTGCACGATCCATCACTTTCCACTCTCCCTTCTAGGCTTTGACTGTTCTTCTTTCAATACGTTTCTCCTGCTCTGCCTGAACCAATCGTTGAACATAGATGCTTGGAGTGTGTACTTCATTCGGGTTGATGTCTCCTATCCCCACTATTTCTTCCGCTTCAGCAATGGTTACTTTCCCTGCGGCAGCTATCATCGGATTGAAGTTCTGCGCCGTTTTGTTGTATACCAAGTTCCCCATTTTATCTGCTTTCCAGGCTCTGACAAGCGAGAAATCAGCTGTATATGCTTCTTCCAAAAGATATTCTTTTCCATTGAAGGTACGTGTTTCTTTTCCTTCCGCAACCGGTGTCCCGACTCCTGCGGGCGTATAGAATGCCGGGATGCCGGCTCCTCCTGCACGAATCTTTTCCGCCAATGTTCCTTGAGGAACCAGTTCCACTTCAAGCTCTCCTGACAGCACCTGTCTTTCAAACTCTTTGTTTTCACCTACATAAGAGCCGATCATTTTATCAATCTGCTTGTTTTTCAGTAATAATCCCAGTCCCCAGTCATCCACACCGCAGTTGTTAGAGATGACAGTGAGGTTTTTGACGCCTTTTTCAACCAGGGCAAGAATCAATTTCTCCGGGATTCCGCAAAGGCCGAATCCGCCTACCATAAGCGTGGCACCGTCATGTATATCCGCCACCGCTTCACTGTATGAAGTATAAACTTGTTTCATTGTATTCCCTCCTCAGTTCTTATTCAGCCAGACTTCTTATTGATGCAGCTCTACGACTGTCGCCACTCCCTGGCCTCCGCCGATACATAAAGTAGCCAAACCATGCTGTACCTGTCTTTTCTTCATTTCATGGATAAGGGTAACCAGGATCCTTGTTCCACTTGCTCCTATCGGATGCCCCAAAGCGATGGCTCCTCCATTTACATTGAGAGCATCCCGTTTGAAGCTAAGTTCTTTATCGACAGCCAGGGATTGAGCCGCAAACGCTTCATTGGCTTCGATCAACTGCATGTCCTCGATCGTCAGCTTTGTTTTTTCCAGCACTTTTTTAACAGCCGCTACAGGACCAATCCCCATTACACTAGGGTCGACCCCGGCATTTGCATTCCCTTTAATCGTGACAAGGGGAGTTATGCCAAGTTCTTCTGCTTTTTTCTTTGACATGACCACAACAGCAGCTGCTCCGTCGTTGATCCCGGAAGCATTTCCGGCTGTCACGCTTCCATCCTTTTTGAATGCGGCACGAAGTCCGGATAATTTTTCTGCAGTTGAACCCTTGCGTGGAAATTCATCCTGGCTGAACTCAACCGGATCACCTTTACGCTGAGGGATATGTACAGGGACAATCTCATCATTAAATCTGCCTGACTCGATGGCAGCACTTGCTTTCTCCTGACTCCACGCTGCAAACTCATCCTGTTCTTCACGGGATAAGGAATAGCGGTCACACAGGTTTTCAGCTGTCACTCCCATATGGTAATCATTGAAAGCACACCATAAGCCATCGGAAATCATGCTGTCCACTACCTTTTGATCTCCCATTTTGAATCCATTCCTTGCCCCTTTTAACAAATATGGGGCCTGGCTCATGTTTTCCATTCCGCCTGCCACTATAATATCGGCATCTCCCGCAAGTATAGCCTGAGTTGCCAAATGTACGGTTTTCAATCCGGATCCACATACTTTATTAATCGTCATAGCAGGTACGCTCTCGGGTAATCCTGCCTTTATGGATGCCTGCCTTGCAGGGTTTTGACCTAATCCGGCCTGCAGGACATTCCCCATGATGACTTCATCGACATCTTCTTTTTTCAGTCCGGCCTTTTCCAGGGCATCTTTAATGACGATCGCTCCAAGCTCAGGTGCTGAAACATCCTTCAATGAGCCGTTAAAGCTTCCAATCGCTGTACGTACAGCGCTTACGATTACAACTTCATTCGACATTTCTCTTCCTCCCATTCCATTCTGACTGATTTGCATGAATTTCCACCCTTTAGAGAATAGGCAAAAATATCTCCACTTTAACCTTTTCTATGTAAACGCTTCATTTTCCTTTCTCTTTCTTAAAAAATTTAGTTGATTTTGTTGTCGAAATTTTCCTACAATAAAGAGAAGGGGGCGGAAATTGATGAAATTACCTACAAACATTACCATTATCGAAGTGGGGCCGCGTGACGGCTTGCAAAATGAAAAGAACTTTGTTCCGACCGATACGAAGAAAGAATTTATCTTACGCCTGAAGGAATCCGGCATCCGTGAAATGGAGCTGACTTCCTTTGTGTCTCCTAAATGGGTTCCCCAGATGCAGGATGCGGGTGACATCGTGGATTCCTGCTTAACAAGTGATTCCCGCGACTTCGTTCTTGCACCGAATAAGAAGGGGGTCGACCGCGTATACGAAACGGGATGCAGGGCAGTGGCAGTATTCGTCGGGGTCAGCAGTGCATTCAACCAAAAGAATATCAATAAAACAACTGAAGAGGCGCTTTCAGATCTTGAGCCTCTCATTGCTCAGTTAAAAGACCGGGGTTATTTTGTTAGAGCGTGTATTTCGACCGCTTTTTATTGTCCTTATGAAGGAAAAATCGATCCTGAAGATACCCTTTCTCTTTGCAAACGATTTGCCGGGATGGGCGTTGATGAGTTGAGTGTTGCGGATACAGTTGGGCGCGCGAACCCTCTTGAAGCGTATACGCTGTTCACTTTACTCAAAAAGGAATTGCCGGGAACACTCCTGACTGCTCATTTTCATGACACGAGGAAGCTTGCCCTGGCTAATATCCTCGCTTCCATGCAGGCTGGAGTGAGTCGTTTTGACACTTCTGCCGGCGGACTTGGTGGATGCCCGTTTGCTCCAGGGGCTACAGGGAATGTTGCGACTGAAGACGTAGTATTCATGGCAGAAGAAATGGGTATAGAGACCGGGATCGATTTAGAAAAGCTTTCCCAAGCGATCGATGTCGTGAAGCCTCACATCAGCCGTTCGATTGAAAGCGGGTATTACCGGCTTTACGAACTGAATAAATAATTGGTGAATATCCCCCTTTTCCCTCGAGCATTCTAAGACTATCCGAACGCTGGAGGAGATGAGAACATGAGCCAAAAACGCGAAAAAGGATTCAGTCAAAAAGGAAAACCAAACAGCGATACAACGGCGAACACCCTGGCTGCTGAAGAACTGGAGAAAGCGATTCACCCTACTAAACGGCAAAACGCCAAATCTTGATTCAATCTGCAGAAGCGCTCCCGTTTCATGGGGAGTGCTTTTTTATCCACTCATTGCTTTTTGGCTGATAAATACCACTTCTTTCCTCTTAATGATAAAATAATAGCACCACAGAAAGACAAGGAGAGGTGTATGATATTGAAAAAAAGATCACTATTTTTAGGAGGGGTCCTTTCCGCTCTCGGTATCGGCGGACTCGGATATTTCATTACGAATACCTTCATGTACCTTCCCAAAAAAGATGATAAACTCGTTCGATCCAGGGAAACCGGTGCCCTCCGCCTCATTGAGGAGGAGTATGATGCCCTTCCAAAAGAAGAGGTCAACATCCCTTCTCCATACGGCTATCATCTCAACGCTATTTTTGTCACGCCCCACCCTCATAAGAAATACATGATCTTTGCGCATGGTGTTACTGAAAACAAACTCAACTCTATTAAATATATGAATCTATTCATTAAGAAAGGGTTCAATGCGATCATCTATGATCACCGCCGTCACGGAGAGTCTGGCGGTAAAACGACGAGCTACGGATACTATGAAAAGTTTGATTTAAAAGCCGTGGTCGATGAATTGATCCGCCGTGCGGGTGATGACGTTTTTTTCGGGATACACGGGGAGTCCATGGGCGCCGCAACCACGCTGCTTTATGGCGGGAGTGTTGAGGATCGTGCCGATTTCTATATCGCCGATTGCCCTTATTCCGACTTCGGTGAACAGCTTGCCTATCGGATGAGTGCCGAACTAAAAGTGCCAGCGAGATTTCTCCTTCCGCTGGTAAATCGCACATTAAAATTACGCGAAGGCTATTCGTTAAAAGAGCTGTCGCCTATTTCGGTCATCCAGAACATTCAAAAGCCTGTGCTGTTCATCCACAGCTTCGAAGATGATTATATACTGCCGCAAATGACCGAAGAATTATTTCAAAAGAAACAAGGCCCCAAAATGATGCACCTTGATTTCCGCGGGACCCATGCACAATCATACAATGACGATCCGGAGAAATATGAAGGCGTGGTTCAACAATTCCTGGATGAAGTCGTCAACTATAAAAAGGAGGGAGCCTCATGATCCCCTGCTACTTTCGTTCTAAAATGGAAACAATGTATGGAGAATCCGGGGCTGCCTGGATCGATCGAGCCGAACAGACGATATTCACCCTGAAGGAACGATTCAACCTGACATTCGGTGAACCGTTTTCCTTGAGCTACAATTTCGTGGTCCCTGTCCTGCTCCATGACGGTACTTCCGCGGTGTTGAAATTGGGGTACCCCAATAAAGACTTCTCGAATGAGTTTCAGGCACTTCAGGAATTCTCCGGTAAAGCCATGGTGAAGGTGATCGACTCTGACAAGGAAGCGGGCTGGCTGCTCCTATCCCACTTACAGCCCGGTTCCCCTTTACATTCTTTAAACGATGAAAAAGCACAGTTAAAGATTTTCGCTTCAATTGCCAAATCATTGTGGCGTAAGTCTTCATCTTCACATCCCTTCTCTGACGTTCAAACCTGGTCGGAAGGTCTCAGACGTTATCGATCCCGTTTCAACCGAGGGGGTGGCCCCCTGCCGGAGAAGATGATATCAAAGGCAGAGTCTCTTTTCCACAGCCTCCTCAGTTCTTCACAGGACGTATACTTGCTTCACGGTGACCTGCATCACGAAAATATTCTGTATTCAGATTCTCATGGCTGGTCGGCCATCGATCCAAAGGGGTTGATCGGGGAGCGGGAATATGATTGCATCCAGTACACCCTGAATCACTGGAAAGACCATGAAGATCCTTATGAGCTCTTAAAGTTCAGGATCCAGACCTTATGTTCCCTGCTTTCCCTTTCCTATGAAAGGCTCATCGCTTACGGATTCTGTCACTCTGTCCTTTCTGCCTGCTGGTGTACAGAAGACGGGGGTGACTGCTGGAAAAACGGGGCGGCCACTGCCGAAATGTATGAGAGGCTCATGAATGAAAATAAAACCGGCTCCTTTTAGGACCGGCTTTTTCTCTATTCTCCAGGGTACAGGATGAAGTTCATTCTTCCGTTGAGGATCTGTCCGGGACTTTTCAGTTGAAAGGTATTACTGGTTGTTGAAAAATCGATTTTCAAATCTTCATCAAGAAAAACCGTTTTCGACTTTTCAACCAAAATCGGAAAATGATTGGTCTCGACTGTCACATCATCTATTTCATCCGGTTCTGACACATACCATAAGGTCGGGATTCCGCTCACTACACATCCGCATCCGTCTATGTCATATTTCAATTTCAAATAGCCTTTTTTACCTGCTGTTTTCTCGGTTATCTTTTCTGCTGCTGCATCTGTTAGTTGAATTTTCATATGACTTCCTCCTCCTCTTCATCCTATCATATTTCCACTGTTTCCTTTATCATATTGCATTTTTTCGTCTTTCACTTTACTATCATAATGGGGAAACTTTTGTATTTTATAGAAAGGGTGGTTTTTCATGGCAAAAGCTCAAATCAAAGTCAATGACAACGGTTCTCTTCGTGTAAGCGGGGATGTAGAATTGATCGATGCGGACGGAAATGTATTTCCTACGAAACAAGTCTTCTCGCTGTGCCGTTGTGGTTTGTCTACTAAAATGCCGTTCTGCGACGCTTCTCACAAGGGGAAATTCGAGTCGTGTGTGCGTGCGGAGAAAGTGCTGGATGAGGAATAATCTTGCATTCGGAGAGACTTCATTGCGAAAGTCTCTCTTTTTTATTGTCACAGGGCACCCTGCTCACTCTTCAAAAAAACGGATATCCGATATGCCCGATAAACGAATATAGTGAACTTTCCCATCACGGTCCACCACATGCAGCTTCCCTTCCAGCGAATCGGCATGGTGAATGGATCCGACCAGCAGCTCATGCCGGTGATGTACATAATGAGTGATCGATACGGGCTTACCGAACTCCATCGCTTCCGCCACCACTTCGTTCAATACTTCCAATGATTGTTCATCAAGCTCTATTCTTTTTTCATACGTATCTTCCTTCGCCCAATCCCGTAATAATTTCACATGCTCCGGCAGCATCATGGACGTCCATTTGATTCTTCCACGGTCTCGAATCACGCCTGCTCACCTCCTGGATTTCATCACGATTTGTGTCCTCCGACGAGTCGCGCACGATGTCTCGCCGTTCCTGCTTCTGTATAAGATACCGCCCTAAGCAGGGCAGCCGACCCATACTTGCGGCGAATCTTATCCACTGCATATCCCAATTCGCGCTTCTCCCACCGTTTGGGATCAAACAAAGAAATTTGCATCGTTTCATCCTCTGTAATATTTGAAAGGGCGATGGATATTTTCCGGACAGTCCTTCCGTTATAATTTTCTTCGAAAAGCTCGAGGCAGACTCTGTACAAGTCCATCGTGATATTCGTCGGCTCTTCCACAGTCCGCGAGCGGTGAAACCCGCCCCCGAATTCTTCCTGACTGTACCCGATCCCAAAACTGACGGTTCTCCCGGCCTTCTTGTGCGTCCTGGCCCTTCTTGCCACCTCTTCACACATCTCGAGAATGACGGACTTGATTTCCTTCCTTTCCTTGTAATCCCTGAGGAGAATCTGACTCTTTCCGAAACTGATCTGACCTTCCATGATCGGCGCACCGATTTCCGATAAATCCACACCCCACGCATGATAATACAGCTGGTTGCCCATCACTCCGAACTTTGCTTCGAGCTTTTCCAGATCGTACTGTGCCAGCTGTCCGACCGAGAAGATCCCCATCCGGTTGAGGGTCTTTTCAAGGCGGCGGCCGATTCCCCACATTTCACTTAGGGGAGACAGAGGCCACAGCTTTTCCGGCACGTCTTCATACCTCCACTCTGCAATTCCTTCTTTCTTTGCTTCGAGATCTAAACACAACTTAGAAAGAAGCATATTGGGACCGATTCCAATCGCACACGGCAGCTGAAACTCCCTCTCCATATCATCCTTGATTTTACGGGCGATGGTCATGGCGTCCCCCCAAAGATGAGTGGCCCCGTCAATCTTGATGAAGCTTTCATCGACACTGTACGTGTGAATGGCATCTTTTGGGACGTATCGATGAAACAACCGGGTAATTTCAGTGGAAATGCGCACATAAGTGGCCATTTTAGGTTCTACAAGGAGAATGCGGGGGTCCTTTGGAATTTCGAACATCCTCGACCCGGTTTTTATGCCGAAGTCTTTCTTTAACTTGGGAGACGCAGCCAATACAATGCTCCCCTGCCGGTCCCGGTCTCCCACCACCGCTAAATGACATTCAAGTGGATCGAGTCCGAGCATGACAGCCGAACAGCTGGCGTAAAAGCTCTTCATATCGATGCATAAAATCTTGTGGTGCGGCAGCCCGCTGTAATCGACAGTCATCCTTCTCCCTCCTTCATCACCAATATCGAACATTCGTTCTATTTTATTATACCTATGATTTTATACGAATATACGTTCGCTTTCAACTTAAATTACTGGGAATGGAGTTAAAATATTGGGAGTCAGAAAAGCGGAGGCGGCTTGCTCAGAGGCGACAAGCATAAGGCAGGGCAGCCATAAAGGCGATCTTTGCCTTTTTGTTATGGCATGACTTATGTCTCGAGCCTCTAGCCGGCGGAGCTGGACAAAAGAAAAGCGGAAGGGCTTTGATCAGAGGCGGGTGGCATAAGACGAATCGGCCACGAAGGCGTTCTTTGCGTTCTTTGCCTTCTTGGCCGATTTGGCTTATGACATGTGCCTCTAAGTCCTGCAGCTGGACACTAGAAAAGCGGAGGCGGCAAGCATAAGGCGATTGATTAAAGTGAACCACGGGACAAACAAGAATCATTCTAAGTAGCGCAATAACCGAAAAAGTGGCGCAATAAATTGGAAAGAAGCGCAATTATCCCTGAACTGGCGCAATTAATTAAAATCCGGCGCAATACTTCAAATAAGTGGCACAATTATCTTCATTACCCGAGTCCCAGGAGGAAAATAGAGATGAACATTGCCTTGAAACAACCTTTTTTCACATAAAAACATGATTGCAAATCAATTTCAGCTGTAACTATCCCCTTTTCCTCTCATATAGGGATGAAAACCTTCTCTCCATCTTCTGCTGGAGCCCCTCCCCTGCCCGCAAACAAAAAGAGCCCGCCCTCTAAAGGGCAGACCTTCTCCATAAACAAACCCCTTACCCTTTCCCGGCCTGAAATCCAGGATACTTCGTCATCCCGCCATCTGCGATCAGTGTCGTACCGGTCACATAGCTTGCCTGTTCTGACGCAAGGAATGCCGCGCAGGAAGCGATTTGTTCAGGTTCACCGATGTAGCCAAGCGGAATGAGTTTTTCGACACCTTTTTTCTTTTCCGGATCAGAAAATTTTTCTGCGTTGATGGGCGTATCGATGGCACCGGGGGCAATATTGTTGACCCGTATTCCGTCGGGCGCGAATTCTAGAGCCATGCTTTCCATCAGCAGCTTCACTCCGCCTTTGCTGGCAGCATAATGAACGAAATGGGGCCATGGGATAATCTCATGCACAGATGAAATATTGATGATCGATCCCTTGATGTTATTTTTCAGCATGTATTCAGCCGCTTCCCTGCAGCCGAGGAAGGTTCCTGTCAGGTTCGTATTCAATACTTTATTCCAATCTTCGAGGGACAGCCGTTCAGTCGGTACTTCATTTTCGATTCCTGCATTGTTCACATAAATATCGAGACTGCCATACGTATCTTGGGCGAACTTGACAAAGGCCAACACATCCTCCTCTTTTGTCACATCACCCTGGATGATGGAGGCAGTGCCCCCTCCCTGTTCGATTTCCTTCAATAATTCACGGGGATTCTCTTCTTCGCTGAAATAGTTGATGACCACCTTGCATTGTTCCTCCGCAAACCGCTTGGCAATCGCCTTTCCGATTCCGGTCGCAGCTCCTGTGATAATGACGACTTTTCCTTTTAAATCTGAAAACATTGGATTTCCTCCTTTATTTTCTCAGCTCCACAGAGCCGCAGTTTGTCATGCTTAATGTTGTTTCGATTCTTCTTCCAATTCATTCTTAAATGATTTACTCTCATTGCCTGCCCTTTATTATCGATCAGCCTATTCTTTGGTAAAGCCAAGCAGCACCCCGCCGGTGATGATGAGGATACACCCTGCAATAACAAGCATTATTTGTTTTTTCGATTTCTTTTCACCTAAGAAGAAAAGCCCTCCGATCGTCGAGATGACAATTCCCGTTTGTGAAAGGGAGAAGCTTGTGGCCACTCCGATTCTCGGCAGGGCAAGTAATAACCCGAGATTTCCCGCTGCCCACATGAGACCGGTTAAAATATTTCGGATTGTATATTTATTGAATGGCTTATGTCTGATGGTTATGGCAACCGCTCCGATAAACATCCCGATGGCCTGGGGTAAAATGGCTTCCCAGCCGTCGATTTTAAACCAGCGGACAATGACGACATAGGCTATGTATCCGAGACTTGAAATAAGCAATGTAACAAGTCCTTTTTTTAACTGCTGATTGTCTTTGTCCTCAGATTTTTGGGTGTAGGAGGTTAAGATTACCCCGATGATAAGCGCAATGACAGCACCGCTGCCGAGCAGGATGGTCTCAGTGGTGGTCCACTCTTTAAACACCAGCACACCGAATAAAGTCGTACCGATCAATTGCATCCCGGTGGAAATCGGGACGGTTTTGGCGACACCTATAAACTTGACGCCGGCTAGCTGATTGACTTGTCCCACAGCCCAAAATACACCTGAGATGAAGCCGACTCCCCAGACAAGCATAGATAACTGGGGTGATTTAAAGAAGAAAATACCAGCGGCAAACAGCAGGGAACCAATTGTGATTCCAACCGTCTGACTGTAGGCATTACCTCCGAGTTTGACACTAACAAACACAAGACTCCCCCATGCTGCTGCAGGGATCAGTGCTAACAAAATTCCTGTCATATATTCACATCCTCTTTCACAATAGATAACACTAGTTTTCCACTGAAGGAAAAAATTAGGCATGCATTTTCCTTGTTCAATGATGCATACCCTCCTTTTGTTCGTTATAATCGCCCGGGAGGTGGAATGAATTTTTCTGTTAAAGGATTTTCTCTTTTTTTGGAGAATTATGTTTAAGAATGAAAAGGAGAGGACTCAAATGGATAATTGGATACGCGCTGCAATCACCTCCCTGTTATTTCCGGCGAGCACCGCCAATGCCCTGTTAAGAAGAAAAGAAAAGCAGCCGCCCCCGGGTAAATTAGTACATACCGAAAGAGGAACATTTCATGTAATCGAGAAGGGAAATGGCCCTGTCACGGTCTTGATGGATGCAGGGTTATCAGGTCAGTCCCTGCACTGGCACAGGGTGCAGGAGATACTGAGCGCCTGTACTCATACCATTTCTTTTGACCGCAGAGGATACGGCTGGAGCAGTGAGAGAAAATATGGGGACGGATTGAATACAGTGAAAGATATGGAGGCCATTCTTACCGTACTGGGCATCACTTCCCCCTTGGTGCTTACAGGACATTCTTACGGAGGGCTGAACGTCCGCTTATTTGCAAGTGAAAACAGGGAGGGTGAAGGGAATCGTCTTCGTTGATGCTGTTGGTGAGGATAGATACCTGACAGGTGGATTCGATTCAAAGGGAAAGAAGGAATGGCAGAAAAGTCTGCGAATAATGAAAATAGGCCATTACACCTCATACACGGGTCTGCCCCGGCTGCTGAAGATGAAAGTAGGGGGAAGATATCTTTTTCCTGAACTGGAGAAGTACCACTCCTTCGTCGGTTACAGCCCGAACGCCTATGAAGCGGTATTCAAAGAATTAAGGGATAGCGGCACAACGGCTCAGCAGGTATTAAGCAGCCGCCCGCTTGATCGATCGCTTCCCCTGACAGTCATCCAATCAGGTAATCAGACCGTGGAATGGATCAACTATCAGGACAGGCTAAAAGAACTTTCAGATCACGTGACGGAAATAAAAACAACCCACGGTCATAATATTCATATGGAAAATCCCGAAATCGTTGCAAAAGCCATTCAAAAACATATTTAAACTTACAAAAAAGAGCGGACCTTCGGGTGGCCGCTCTTTCTCATTCATTGGCAGTTGTTGAAATGGGTACGATGACACGTTCGTCATCAATACTGACAAGCACGTGAACATCCCTATTGAGGGATAAGTCTTTAAAGCGCAGGGAATACATGCCTGTCGGATTTTTTTCCATTGACTGCATCACGACTTGGGAAAAACGCGGATCATTCACCACAAGCTCTACCGCGTCTCCTTGTCTTTCACTTTGTTCATCTGTCAGCAGAATGAATTGATGGGCAGCTGCACTGGCGGGAAAAGATTCCTCCGCGACTCCATCATACTTCACCTTTATCTTCTGACCGACCTTTAAATCTTCACTATGTAACGATTTCTTTTTATCAGATGTGAATTTTGTTTCTTTATCGAAGGAAAACCATACGTCGTTAATCAGCACTTTATTATTTTCTAAATCTATTTCAGTCGCAAAGCCTATGAATTGTTCATTAAGCTGAGGCTTGCCGACTCCGGGTGAATTACATCCGGTTATAAGAAAAAAGACACACAGCATGAATAAAATGGACCGTTTTTTCATAGACTCCCTCCTTATAAGATTAGACGTACTAAAGTACTATCCGGTTTCACTATTTTTTGAAAAAAAGTTTATTTCCTACTTTTTCTACAAAAGATGGAAATAATTGATACATGACACTCCCGGCATTCATCCAGCGCGGCAGATTTATTTCCCTTCTATTTGTAAACAGTGCATCAACTACTTTTTCTGCGACAAAATGAGGATTCAGCATCCATTTCTCGACATTCTTTACATACGTTCCCGATTCATCGGCAATCGAAAAGAAGTCGGTGGCGATCGGTCCTGGATTGACAGCGCTAACCTTCACCCCATATCTTGCTGCTTCCATCCTCAGGCTGTTGGTATATCCGAGAACCGCATGTTTAGATGCTGAATAAGCGCTTGATTTTGGAGAAGCAAATTTACCTGCTTGCGAAGCAATATTGATGATATGGCCAAACCCCTGTTCACGCATATGGGGAAGGACCTCCCCCGTACAGGCCATCAGCCCCAGCACATTCACTTCGAACATTCCTTTCACTTCTTGAAAAGGAGCTTCATGTGCTTCTTTGAATATCCCATATCCAGCATTATTGATTAAACCGTGTACTACGCCGAAATCATTCACGATCGATTGAAAAACGCCTGGTACTTCTTCGTATCTGGCGACATCCAATGGGTAAATTTCCACTTTCGTTTGGAACTTACTCTCCACCGTTTGTTTCAGCTTCTCCAGCAAATGAAGACGACGGGCAATCAATGCCAGATTCCCACCGTTTTCGGCGACTTTTAAAGCCATTTGTTCCCCGATCCCGCCTGATGCGCCTGTAATGATGATCGTCTTCCCTTTCATTCTTTGATTCAACTTTCTTCACCCCGATTATGCATGATAGTAGTAAGCATTATCTTGTTTTTCTTTCCGGATGGAACCGATAGATTCAAGATAATCCAGTTGACCGATTGTTTCTGACAAGGTAAGCCCGAGCTCCTTTTTATAAACGGAAGGAAATAAGAGCTTGCAAATATCAAAAACCGTTTGCTGTTTACCCTGAAGCATCCCGAGGACTGCTTCCGCTCTTTCTTCCTGCTTCACCAATCGCTTCGGAATCAGGGCATGAACATCTTCGACTTCCTTCCCGTGCCCGGTATAAGCGGAAGAGATGGGAATGTGCATAAGTTTTTTCAACGAATCATTGTATTGAAGAAGAGGCTTTGAACGCTCTGTTCCACCATCAAATGGAGGTTCAATAATCGGATTCGGCGAGATATGGGCAAGAATATGATCGCCTGCTATCATCACTCCGTCACTTTCCCGGTAGAAAGAGAGATGACTTTGGGCATGCCCCAGAGTTTCAATGACCTTCCACTCGGACAGACCCGGTAAGGTGTCCCCTTCTTTTATAGCATCATCCAAGTTCCTGTTCCCCATGTATTTCAAAGGGCTTTTAAATTTCGGGATAGCTGAAAGAAAGGCTTCGGGCAGACCCGATTCAAGCCCTAACTCATAGAAAAAACGGTCATATACTTGGTGGAAATACTCATCCCTGTTGATCCAAAATTGATTATACTTGTGCCCGACTATTTTTACAGACTCTGAAAAACGCTGGAGCATCCCAGCATGATCAGGATGATGATGAGTAAGGATTATTTGTTCGATGTCACCGGCTGAATAGCCTAAAGAGGCAAGCGCCCCGGTAAGTTGTGCCCAAGCCGTATCCGTTAGCGGACCTGCATCCACTAAGGAAAGCACATCCCCTTTTATCAAATAGACATTAACGTCTCCCACTGCGTAAGGAGTTGACAATGTAATTTTAGCAATGTTATCCACGAAACCAGTTGTTGACATTGTTTCACCACATTCCAGTGTATTATATTTATCATAAAAATGAATGACCCTTCATTTTATAGTGTACATTGTATTCCTTTCTTTGTCATTTTTCTTATCTTGTGAATATACTGAAATAAACCCTTGACAGACAAGCTGTTTTTTTAAGATAATCACCTATAATATAAAGTTAAAGCGATGATAAAGAATAGTAGCAGATAAATGACGCAAGAGAGCGGTGCTCATAGGCTGGAAAGCACTGTCGTCCTCTCTGTCTGTGAACCTGCCTTTAGAGCGTCTTAAAACAGAACGTTTCCAGCGTTACATGGAATTTAAGTGTATTCATTCAGCTCTGATGGATGAATAAAACAAGGTGGTACCACGGAAGCATGACCCTTTCGTCCTTTATGGATGAAGGGGTCTTTATTTTTTACAAGGAGGGAATGGGAAGATGAAAACATTGTTTATCGGAGCTGGCTCTATGGCACACGCCTTACTAAACGGAGCCATAGATGCACAGGTTTTGGAAAAAGAAGACGTCTATATCACAAACCGGTCCAACCAACAGCGTTTAACAGAACTAATTGCACATTTTGGTGTGAACGGGATAAGCGGCCGTTTCCCTTCAAATGAAGGTTTTGATGTGGTCATCCTTGCCATGAAGCCAAAGGATTTCCATGAAGCAGCACCGGTGATAAAGAACTTCCTGTCCCCGGGCACCCTCATCATTTCTGTGTTAGCGGGCATAACGATAACTCATATCGGGGAAACCCTAGCGTTTAACGGGGCAATTGCCAGAGCAATGCCGAATACGAGTGCTGCACTAGGAAAGTCGGCAACCGCTGTCACATATAATGAATTTCTTTCAGAACGGCAAAAAGAATGGACACTGAAATTTTTTTGTTCCGTCGGTCTATCCGTAGAGGTTCCAGAAAAGCAGATGGATTTGATCACCGCCGTATCCGGCAGCGGTCCAGCTTATATTTATTATGTGGCAGAACAGCTTGAAAAAGCGGCAGTGGATTTAGGATTGCAGAAGGAACTTGCAAAGGCATTGATCACCCAGACCATAGCAGGCGCATCTAAAATGCTTGAAGAATCCGGTCTGGAAGTCGGGATACTGCGTAAAAATGTGACCAGTCCAGGAGGAACGACAGAAGCGGGACTATCCGTCCTTGAAGACTATGCAGTGAGCGAAGCATTCTCGAAATGTGTGGACTCTGCCAAGAACCGCTCTGAAGAGATGGGCAAAGAATTAATTATGAATCAGATGAAGTGAATTCTGAAAAGCAGATTTCTTTCCCCTGTAATTCCAGATTGATATAATGAGAACGCACAAACTATTTAGGAACTCGAAATAAAACGCCGGAAGGAGATTTTTTGTTGAAAACAAAATTGTTCGAACCTTATTCTCTAAAAAATATTGAACTAAAAAACCGGATTGTAATGGCACCTATGTGCATGTACTCTTCTCACAATGAAGATGGAAAAATAGAAAATTGGCATCGTACACATTATGTAAGCAGAGCTGTCGGAGGTGCTGGGCTGATTATTCAGGAAGCAACTGCAGTCACCCCGCAGGGCAGAATCTCGCCGCAGGATCTCGGTATCTGGAGTGACGACCACATCGAAGGATTGAGCGAGTTAGTCAGCATGATCAAAGAACAAGGTGCGAAAACCGGAATCCAATTGGCCCACGCCGGAAGAAAAGCCGTATTGGAGGGTGACATCATCGCCCCGTCTTCCATCCCTTTTAACGAGAATATGAAGACCCCTGTTGAAATGACTTCAGAGGATATTAAAGAAACCATTTCGGCATTCGTGAAAGGAGCGGAAAGGGCAAGGAAAGCGGGGTTCGATGTAATCGAGATACATGGAGCCCACGGATATCTCATCAACGAATTCCTGTCTCCGCTTTCAAATAAAAGAACCGATGAATATGGGGGAACTGTCGAAAACCGCTACCGCTTCCTCCGAGAAGTGATCGACGGCATCAAAGGCGTTTGGAACGGCCCCCTTCTCGTGCGTGTCTCAGCAAAGGACTACCACGAGGACGGATTAGATGTTGAAGATTATGTTGCATTTTCGGAATGGATGAAAGAGCAGGGAATCGACCTTATCGATGTCAGCTCCGGCGCAGTCGTTCCTGCACGAATACCGGTATACCCCGGTTATCAGGTCAAACTGGCAGAAACGATAAAAAAGGATGCCGCTATACCGACAGGTGCTGTCGGACTAATCACCTCAGGCCTGCAAGCTGAAGAAATCCTTCAAAATGAGCGTGCAGACTTGATCCTCCTTGGCAGAGAACTGCTAAGAGATCCTTACTGGCCACGAAGCGCAGCCAAAGAATTAAACGAAGAAATCCAGCCGCCGAAGCAGTATGAGAGAGGCTGGTAACTAGAAAAGCGGAGGCGGCTTGCTCAGAGACGACAAGCATAAGACAGGGCAGCCGGAAAGGCGCTTTTTTGCCTTTTTGGCTGTCCTGGCTTATGTCTCGAGTCTCTAGCCGCCGGAGCTGGACAAATAGAAAAGCGGAAGGGCTTTGCTCAGAGGCGGGTGGCATAAGACGAATCGTCCGAGAAGGCGTTCTTTGCCTTCCCGGACGATTTGGCTTATGACATGTGCCTCTAAGCCCTGGAGCTGGACAATAAAAAAGCGGAAGTGGGCGTTTTGCTCCCTTTGAAAAATGTTCTTTGTCTTTAGAGGCGCTTTTTGCCTCAAAAGACAAAGGTTAATTTTCAAACGGGAGCAGACCACTGGAGCTGGACAAGTAGAAAAGCGGAGGCGGCTCGCTCAGAGGCGACAAGCATAAGGCAGGGCAGACATAAAGGCGCTCTTTGCCTTTTGGATGACATGACTTATGTCTCGAGCCTCTAAGCCCTGGAGCTGGACAATAGAAAAGCGGAAATGGGCGTTTTGCTCAGAGCCGGCAAATTTGAGACCAGAGCCATCCGTTAAAAACCGAGCAGGTTATGGCTCGGTTTTTTCTTTGATAAAAAGTTTGTGATAAATGATCTTATTTAGAATGATTATTAAAAGATCATAAATCCTTAAATAGGATCGTATTTTTGGAAAAAAGATCATATATTTGCAGACCGGATCATAAATCCGGAAACAGGATCATAAACCAGAAAACAAGATCATAAATCCGGAAAAAGTTTATAGTTGCTCCCCAAATGCTTCCGATTTCAACTTCCTTACTGTGAAAAACATAAAAACAACTTAAAAATCTACCTTTTTATTGTAGATAACGCATTAAAAACCCCTCCAACTTCAACCTCAATAATAAAAAAACATGCTTGAAGGCAATTTCCCTCTTCAAGCATGCTTCATAATTGATCAGGAACATCTCCATCGATGGACAGTAAAGGTCAAGACTCCCAAACCCGTTCCACTCTTCCCTCATCCACCTTCACAAGATACACATCCGGGTTGGTCAGAGCAAACAATTCATCGTATCCGTATGTTTCATCAAAGTAACGCAGCAATAAGGTGGTGAGGTTGCCATGGCTCACAACAACGATATGGTCCTCTTTCCTTTCAACCACAAACTCGATAAACGACGCGGCACGTGCCAGCCCCTGTTCATTGGATTCACCGCCGGGAAAGACCAGGGAAAAATCCTCGAAGCTTTCCCGCAATTTCTGCTTCCAGTCGGTAAAATCCTTTTCGCTCAGTATTCTCTCACCAAGACGATCATCTTCGATTATGGATAATCCTTTACGTTCGGCAAAAGGCTGAATCGTTTGGAGGGCTCTTTTAAAAGGGCTTGAATAAATAGCATCAACAGGGTATTTCTCCAAGAAGGAAGCAAGGCGGCGTGCCTGCTCCTCCCCTTCTGCAGTCAATGATGCATGAAACGGCTGACCTTCTGCCTTGGCATGACGGACAATATAAATGGTTTTCATATGGGATCTCCTCTCTCTATTTTTTCAAAGGAATCGTGTGTTCCATAAAATCCTTTGCGATATAGCTGTCAGGGAAGACTTCCCTTGCTTCCTTTTGTAACTCCGGCCAGGATTCTTTAGCGAATCTTGAGGAGATATGAGTCAGGAACAGGACGTTCACTCCCGCTTTGGACGCGGTTTCGGCTGCCTGTCTGGTGGTTGAGTGGAAATATTCATGTGCCATCTCTTCCTGATCTTGATTGAATGTAGCTTCATGAACCAGTACGTCAGCGGAACGTGCAAGTTCGAATGCATTTTCACACGTGCGGGTATCCCCTAGAATCGTGACGACACGCCCCGGGATGGATGGACCGATGAAATCCTTCCCATCCACGATGCTTCCATCATCAAGGACAACCTCTTCGCCCGCCTTCATTTTTTTATAAATAGGGCCTGGCTTTAACCCTCTTTCCTGCAGCCGGTCGACCTGGAGCTCCCCGCGCTTATCTTTTTCCTCCACCCGGAAGCCGAAAGACGGCAGTCCATGCTGAAGTTCACGAGCCTCCACTCTGAAGCCTTCATCCTCAAAGATTACTCCTTCTTCTATTTCCTCTACTCGAAGGGGATATTTCAGATGTGTTTGGCTGATTGTTAATGAGACTTCAATAAACTGTTTAATGCCCTTTGGTCCATAGACAGTCAGCTCGGATTCCCCTCCCTGAAACGATCTGCTCCCAAGCAGGCCAGGAAGTCCATATATGTGGTCCCCATGAAGATGGGTGATAAAGATTTTCTCGATTCTTCTCGGTTTCAAGCTCGTATGTAAAATTTGGTGCTGCGTGGCTTCCCCGCAATCGAAAAGCCACACGGCCCCTCTTTCTTCCAGTAATTTCAAAGCAATGCTTGTCACATTGCGGAGCTTGGCGGGTACTCCCGCTCCTGTACCCAAAAATAATAATTCCACATTCTTCACTCCTACTGCGATCGGTGATACCACTATAATAGCATATTTGCATGCGAACCTAGTGCAGTAAAGCCTTACTTCCATATTCGCATGTAAATGACTCACTTTTAGTACCTATTTGCAATCAGGTTATAAGATTAAAGAATTAAGCCAACATAAAGAGGACGATACTTTGTCAATTTAAATTAGAATACCCGAGGCTCACCGATCACCCGCTGAAAGCGAAGTCCTGCACCGGATCGGGCAGCAGTGTTTAACAGAGACAATTGTTAATAACTTTCAGAAAAAAGTTTATCAGCATATGATTTGCTAAATACTCATAAAATCTTTAAAATTAAATAATTGTAGTAGATAATAAATAGGAAGAAACATTCTTTTAAAACAGATCAGCAACAAGATAAAGTGAGGTCATGACAGTGAAAAATACTAATACTCCCTCTTCTCTGATCACTATTTTTGGAGCTACAGGGGATTTAGCAAAAAGAAAACTATATCCATCCCTTTATCATTTGTTCCGTAAAGGAAAAATCTCGGAACGATTTGCCGTCATCGGTGTCGGACGCCGTGACTGGTCAAATGAAGATTTTCAAGAGCATGTCAGAACATCAGTACATAATGCTTTAGGTAAAAATGAAAACATCGATGAATTCGTTTCTCATTTTTACTATCAGCAAAATGATTTATCGAATAATGATTCCTATCAGGCGCAGAAACAAATTTCAGAAGAACTGGATGAACATTATCAACTGGAAGGAAACCGTATTTTCTACTTGGCGATGGCTCCGGAATTCTTCGGGACCATTACAGAACAATTAAAGAATCAAGGGTTGACGGATACGACTGGTTTCCAGCGCTTAGTCATCGAAAAGCCGTTCGGACATGACTTGCCGTCTGCTGAAAAGTTGAACAATCAAATCCGTGAGTCCTTCACTGAAGATCAAATTTATCGGATCGACCACTATCTTGGTAAAGAAATGGTGCAAAATATCGAAGTGATCCGTTTTGCCAATGCGATGTTCGAACCGTTGTGGAATAATCGGTATATTTCAAACATCCAGGTGACTTCTTCTGAAGAATTGGGTGTTGAAGAACGAGGCCGTTATTATGAAAAAAGCGGCGCGTTAAGAGACATGGTGCAGAACCATATGCTTCAAATGGTTGCCCTCTTGGCGATGGAACCGCCGATCAAGTTGACGACTGATGAAATCAGAAGTGAGAAGGTCCGTGTATTGAGAGCTCTTCGTCCATTTGAATCCGAAGAAGTAAAGGACTATTTTGTACGAGGCCAGTACGGGCCGGGGACTTCGAAAGACCAAGCGCTAAAGGGGTACCGCGAAGCCGAGAATGTAGACGACTATTCCAATACCGAAACATTCGTAGCCGGGAAGCTGATGATTGATAATTTCCGCTGGGCCGGGGTGCCGTTCTATATCCGCACAGGAAAGAGAATGGCTACTAAGTCCACGAAAATCGTGATTCAATTCAAAGATATCCCGATGAACCTATACTATAATACAGACAAGCCTCTAGCGCCGAACCTGCTCGTTATACACATTCAGCCTGAAGAAGGCATCACCCTTCATCTGAATGTTAAGAAATCAGGTCAAAACATTGAAACGACTCCGGTTAAATTAAATTTTGCCAATACAAGTGTCGATGGCATGAATACACCTGAAGCGTATGAAAAGCTTCTGCATGATTGTATGCGTGGAGACGCCACTAATTTCACTCACTGGGATGAAGTGAAACTATCATGGGCGTTCGTGGATAAAATTTCAGAAGTATGGGAAAGGACACGTGACGAACAGTTCCCTAATTACGAGTCCGGTTCAATGGGACCTAAAGCTGCCGATAATCTATTAGCAAAAGACGGGTATTACTGGTGGCCAATAGCAAATCTCGATGTAGAACAATGTTAATAAAAGTGAAATAGACGTACAAAAAGCCCCGCTCATTTCAGCGGGGCTTTTGCTTGTATTCTTATTTCATCCATTCAGTGTGGAATGTTCCTTCTTTATCGACACGCTGATACGTATGAGCACCAAAGTAGTCACGCTGTGCCTGAATCAAATTGGCAGGCAGAGTTTCGGTACGATAGCTGTCGTAGTAAGAAAGCGCTGCTGAGAAGCCAGGTACTGGTACACCGTTTTGAACGGCAACAGAGATGACCTCGCGAAGCGCGTATTGATAGCTTTCCACGATTTCCTTGAAGTAAGGATCCAATAAAAGATTCGAAAGGCCTGATTCGCGGTCATAAGCTTCCTTGATCTTTTGAAGGAATTGAGCGCGGATGATGCAGCCTCCCCGGAAAATCATTGCGATATCACCATATTGAAGGTTCCAGTCGTATTCGTCGCTCGCTGAACGCATTTGGGCAAATCCTTGGGCATATGAACAAATCTTGCTCATGTAAAGGGCTTTGCGGATGGATTCAATAAGAGCTCCCTTATCACCGGTGAACGCTGGTGTGTCAGGACCCTTCAGGATTTTGCTCGCTTTGACGCGCTCATCTTTTATTGCAGAAATAAAGCGTGCAAATACGGACTCTGTAATGATCGGCAGGGATACCCCCAGATCAAGCGCACTTTGGCTTGTCCATTTACCAGTACCTTTTTGTCCGGCTTTATCGAGGATGACATCGACCATCGGCTTGCCTGTTTCATCATCTTTTTTCGTGAAGATATCGGCTGTGATTTCAATCAGATAACTATCGAGTTCTCCTTTATTCCACTCAGCGAAAACTTCGTGAAGTTCTTCTGCGCTTAATCCGAGAACGTTTTTCATGAGGAAATAGGATTCTGCGATCAGCTGCATATCACCATATTCAATTCCGTTATGAACCATTTTCACATAGTGACCCGCACCATCGGGACCGATGTAGGTTGTACAAGCTTCACCGTTTACTTTAGCAGCGATGTCTTTAAGGATCGGAGCAACAAGCTCATAAGCTTCCTTTTGACCGCCAGGCATGATTGACGGGCCGGTCAATGCCCCTTCTTCACCGCCTGATACACCTGTGCCGATAAAGTGAATGCCAGATTCACTCAGTTCGTGATTACGTCTTCTTGTATCCTCGAAGAATGTATTACCGCCATCGATCAGGATATCTCCTTTTTCGAGGAAAGGTTTCAATTGATCGATTGTGGCATCGGTTGCTTTTCCCGCTTTCACCATAAGGAGGATCTTTCGCGGTTTCTCAAGCGAGTTTACGAATTCCTCAATTGTGTATGTAGGTACGATTTTCTTTCCGCTTGACTCATTCACCATTTCATCCGTTTTTTCACGGGAACGATTATAAACAGACACAGAATATCCTCTGCTTTCAATATTCCATGCAAGGTTTTTTCCCATTACTGCTAATCCAATAACACCGATTTCTTGCTTAGACATTTCAGTCAACGTCCTTTCTGTGTAAGTTTTCCTGTTTATAGAAATCTTATATTATTTCTAAAACACGTTAGACAATCCCTTTCAATCTAACAAGAATGCGGAGCCGATGCAAATAATCCGTTTTTTCGCGATGCCGATACTTGCTCAGTCCCCTTATGTTAGAATGCCCATTAATCCCGTAAAAAGTCCTTATTGAAACTTGTATCCTGCTTTGAATGATAGGAAGGTCCCTTATCTTTCCCCCGGACGCCTTTGGATATGGAATTTTTACCGAACTTTTCCTGCAATTGAGAAAGGACATTATATAAGGGCTCTTTCTGCGCGGCACTTTCATAAGAAAAAAGGTCCAGCTGCTCTGTCGCCTCATTTTTCTCAATTAGATCCTGTACAGTCACTCCCAGAAGCCGTACAGGATCTCCATTCCAATGTTTGATAAATAATTCCTTGGAGTGATGAAAGAGCTCTTCTTTTTTTATGACGGGGTTTTCTACTTTCCTGCTTCTTGTAATGGTCTTGCGAAATTTATCACGAATCATGATTTGGACTGTCGTTCCAACGACATCCTTTTGAGTCAGTCTTTGGGATACTTTGCCGCACAGTTTATCAATGATGGACAGCAGCTCACTTTGATTCGTTGTATCCTTCGGGAGGGTTGTCGAGTTCCCTACACTTTTATAATCATAAATAGAATCAGGGTCCACAACTCGTCTGTCTATACCATTTGCACGTTCTTTGAGGCGCAGGCCGTTGATCCCCAATAGAGATTTAAGTTGAATATCGTTTGCTTTTGCTAAATCCTTACACGTTTCTATACCAAGAGTGTTCAGCTTTTCAGCTGTTTTCGAGCCGACTCCGTGCATTTCAATGACTGGGAGAGGCCATAGCTTCATTGGGATATCCCTTTTTCTTAGAACTGTGATCCCCATTGGTTTTTTCATATCAGAAGCTGTTTTCGCAAGAAATTTGTTTGGAGCTATCCCTATAGAACAAGGCAGGTCCAACTGACTATTAATTTGGGTTTGAATGGAAGAGGCTATTTCCAACGGGGTTTCTTTTTCATATGAATCGGTAATATCCATATAGCCTTCATCGATGGAGACCGGCTCCACAAGGTCAGAGTACTGGCGCAGTATATCGAACATGCCTTTGGATGCTGCCCGGTATCGATCGAAATTAGGGGTCTTTATAATCAAGTTCGGACAGAGTTTCCTTGCTTCCCAAAGAGGCATAGTCGTCTTTACACCGAAGCTTCTTGCTTCGTAGCTGCAAGTAACGATAATGCCTTTTCTTTCTTTGGGGTTGCCTGCTATCGCCAAAGGTTTCCCTTTAAGACTGGGATCATAAGCCATTTCAACCGATGCGTAAAAGCTATTCATATCGACGTGAAGAATGACTCTGCCATTCTTGGGGTAATGTGAATTCATACTATCGCGTCTTTCATATCATTAGATTTGTGAGATTTTTTGCTCCTGGACATAATCTCTTAATTCTTTAATACCTTCTAAGCTTTCGACCAAAACCTCAGGATCAATCTTTGTGATCATACGTTTCTCCAGGTTGATCACGCCGTTGAAATATTTGGTCCTTGAATAGGACAGCAGTCCGACATCAGTAATGGAGGCGTCAGCAACTTCCAAAATTTCTTTTGCTTCTTTTACCACTAGTCCGACCTCAAGAGTCTCTGTATGTACCACAAGCAGAAATAAACCTTCATCGTTAGTTAATGGATTGTTATATAAAATAGAGGACATGTCCATTACAGGAATAAGTTCATTTCTTACTTTAACCAAACCGAGTACATAGGGAGGCAGATGTGGAATAGGATTTATGTGATCCAGTTTTTCAATTGAAACGACATTTTCAATTGGCAGTGCATACTCTTCCCTGCCTGCATGGAATACGACTACTTTTGTCATCATAGTGATGTCTCCTCTCAACTCTCTATCTTTATGGTACTTCTAATGTACCATATTCCAGAGGATATGGAGAGATAAAGAATCCAGATTTTGTGAAGGGCCTAATTACCGCTATTGATTTCCATGCAAGACTTCGCTTTCCGCGGGTAGCCCGTGAGCCTCCTCGGCAAGCCTGCGGGTAGAAAAGCGGAGGGGCTTTGTTCAGAGGCGGGTGGCATAAGGCGAATCGTCCACGAAGGCGTTCTTTGCCTTCTTGGACGAGTTGACTTATGACATGTGCCTCTAAGCCCCGGAGCTGGACACGTCTCACATAAGCTACTATTCCCGCAGGAGTCTTCGTCTTGCACTCCAATCAACCGCTGGAACGATTTAAAAACTAAACGAATACTCCAACACAATTCAAATAAAAAACCCGAACTAATTTGAATCATGGAATTCAATTAATTAGTTCGGATTTATTTAGACTAAAACACTGTTGTTCCAGCTACGGCGGCTGGAGGCTCGCTTTTTTATTCAGCGACTTCCTGAATGACGGCTACGACCATTTCAGCAAGTTTATTCAGTTCTTCCACAGGCATTCTTTCATTTTTGGTGTGAATCTCTTCGTATCCTACCGCCAGGTTTACTGTCGGTACACCGAAGCCTGCGATGACGTTTGCATCACTTCCGCCTCCGCTTGTCAGTAGTTCACTTGGGCGGCCGATTTTCTTGGCAGCACGTTTGGCCACTTCAACGACTTCGTCTCCGTCACTAAACTTGAAACCTGGATACATTACCTGAACTTCAACTTCAGCTTTTCCACCCATTTCTTCAGCAACCGTTACGAATGCAGACTTCATTTTTTCCACTTGCTTTTCCATTTTTTCAGGAATCAGTGAACGTGCTTCCGCTAAAATATCGACTTGCTCGCAAACGATATTTGTCGCTTTCCCGCCTTCAAAGCGCCCGATATTAGCCGTTGTTTCTTCATCAATGCGTCCAAGCGGCATCTTAGCGATCGCTTTTGCAGCAATGGTGATCGCTGATACGCCTTTTTCAGGAGCGACTCCAGCATGAGCCGTTTTCCCAAAAATCGTTGCAAGGATTTTCGCCTGGGTAGGAGCTGCTACGATGATGTTGCCGACTTTGCCGTCAGAATCCAGTGCAAATCCGTATTTCGCCTTCACAAGGGAAGAATCGAGAGCTTTTGCACCTACTAGGCCCGACTCCTCTCCTACGGTAATGATGAATTGGATATCACCGTGGGAGATATTCTGTTCTTTCAAGACAGTGATCGCCTCAAGCATCGTTGCAAGTCCGGCTTTATCATCCGCTCCCAGAATGGTGGTACCGTCAGAGTATACATAACCGTCTTCTTTGACTGTCGGTTTAACTCCTTTGGCTGGAACAACCGTATCCATATGAGAAGTGAAATAAATCGTATCGACGCCTTCTTTGTTTCCTTTCAGGTTACAGATCAGATTGCCAGCACCATGTCCAGTAACGTCCATTGTGTCATCTTCATAAACTTCGACACCAAGGTCCGTAAATTTCTTCGTTAATACTTTTGCAATTTCAGCTTCATCTTTTGTTTCTGAATCAATTTGAACCAATTCGAGAAATTCATTTAATAAGCGTTCTTGATTTATCATTAAGTTGACCTCCACAATATGTATTCACTGTTAAGTATATCGTGAATGTGATGACCGGACAAATAAACTTCCTTACAGTGGGATGTTTCCGTGTTTTTTGGCTGGTCTTTCTTCTTTTTTGTTTCTCATCATTTCAAGACCCTGAATCAGTTTGATTCGGGTTTCGCGAGGATCGATGACGTCATCTACCATCCCGCGGGATGCTGCTACATAAGGGTTCGCAAATTTTTCACGGTACTCTTCAATTTTCTGCTCGCGAAGCTCTTCAGGATTATCGCTGCCGGCAATTTCCCGTGCAAAGATAATATTTGCGGCTCCTTGAGGGCCCATGACGGCAATTTCCGCATTCGGCCAAGCGAATACAAGGTCTGCCCCGATCGACTTACTGTTCAGAGCCACATAAGCCCCTCCGTATGCTTTTCTTAAGATGACCGTCATCTTTGGCACCGTCGCTTCTGAATAAGCGTAAAGGATTTTGGCACCGTGTCGTATAATGCCCCCATGCTCCTGCTTGATGCCCGGGAAGAAGCCTGTGACGTCTTCAAATGTAATGAGGGGGATATTGAACGAATCACAGAAACGGATGAATCTGGACGCCTTATCGGAAGAATCAATATCCAATCCTCCTGCCATGAACTTTGGCTGATTACAAACGAGTCCAACCACTTCGCCTTTAATGCGGGCCAGGCCTACCACGATATTCTTGGCAAATTCCTTTTGTACCTCCATAAAGCTGTCCGCATCTACAATTTCATTGATCACGGTCCGCACGTCATATGGGCGGATAGCATCGAATGGAATGATGTCGGTCAGATCTGCCCGGTAATCATCTTCTTCAGAAGCCTCCAGCCTAGGCGGTTTTTCTTCATTATTCTGTGGCAAATAACTTAATAGCCTCCGCACCTCGAGCAGGACCTCTTCTTCTGTCTTTCCTCTGAAATGGGCATTCCCGCTGATCGTATTGTGAACTTTCGCACCGCCCAGGTCTTCGGAACTGATTTTCTCCCCAGTGACCGTTTCGATAACTTTAGGACCTGTGATGAACATCTGGCTTGTTTCATCCACCATGAAAACAAAATCCGTAATTGCCGGGGAATATACGGCACCTCCCGCACAAGGCCCCATGATGACAGATATTTGCGGAATGACCCCTGAATAGATGGAATTGCGGTAGAATATGTGACCGTATCCATCAAGGGAAACCACGCCTTCCTGGATACGTGCTCCACCTGAATCGTTCAACCCGATGAATGGTGCCCCGTTTTTGACGGCTAAGTCCATGACATTGGCGATTTTCTTCGCATGCATTTCCCCGAGTGCTCCGCCAAATACAGTGAAATCCTGAGAAAACAGATAAATGGGCTTACCGTCTACTTTCCCGTACCCCGTCACTACCCCGTCCCCGGGTCCGTTCACTCCGTTCAGTCCGAAATCCGAGCATCTGTGTTCAATGAATGGGTTCAATTCAACGAAGCTTCCCGGATCCACCAGAATGTCGATTCTTTCCCTTGCTGTCAGCTTTCCCTTTTCATGCTGTTTATCGATTTTCGCGTCCCCGCCTCCAAGCTCCACTTCTCTTCTGCGGTCATACAATTCATTAATCTTTTCATATATATCCATTATGCATGATCCTCCTTGATGTTTGTTTTGTCACAAAGTTCGTACAGCACGCCATGTGATGATTTTGGGTGCATGAAGGCGACCATCGCCCCGCCTGCCCCTTGTTTTGGGGTTTCGTTTATCATGTTCACACCTTTATCACGCAATTCCGAGATCCGTTCTTCTATTCCTTGTACTCCAAAGGCAAGGTGATGAATCCCTTCCCCTTTTTTCTCGATGAATTTTGCAACGGGACTTTCTTTATGTAGTGGTTCCAGTAATTCAAGTTTTATATTTCCTCCATCGATAAAAGCTACTTTTACTCCCTGGGATGAAACTTCTTCAAGTTTCAGCAGCTTCAATCCAAGTGTTTGTTCATAAAATGGAAGAACATGTTCAATTGATGATACTGCTATCCCGATGTGATCCACTCTGTTCATTCTTACCATCCCCTAACTATGTTCTACTTCTATCTCTCTAATAATTCGATTCCCTTTGTCGAAATTCCTGCTAATTCAACGAATTATTAAAGCGTTTTCTTAAAAGGGACAGGTTGTATTCTCGAGGTATCCACGATAAAATATTCTTATAAATCAATTTTATGTTCTACTGAAAGAATGGAGAGATTCTATTGGGTAATAAAAAGATGCAAAAGATCGTGGTATATTTAATGTTATTTGCGATGATTGCCTCCACGATAATGGCTGGCCTTACATTTTTACTATAAGCTCGGAACAAAAAAGGATTTGCCCGTCAACATCGTCGACGGGCAAATCCTTTTTTACTTCAGTGCACCATATTCCTTCCCTAATTCCTGAAATGATTTTGACGTTTTCACCACTAAAACTTTCGTACCGAGGGGCACCCGGTCATAAATAAATTCAACATTTTTATTCAGCATCCTGATACATCCGTTTGAGATATATTTTCCGATGCTTGATGGCTGATTGGTGCCGTGGATGCCGTAAATCCTTCCATCCGTACCTTCAGCATCGAATCCGATCCATCTTGTCCCCAACGGATTCCTGGGGTCTCCGCCGGGAATGTTCTTCTTGCGATAATATGGATCCTTCGCTTTCACGGTTACGGTGAAAAGGCCTTCTGGAGTTAAATCGGTTGTTTTGCCGGTGGCTGCGCCGTATGTGCCGACAATCTCCCCTTCGTTGATAAAGGCAAGCTGATTGGTTTCTTTATTTATGATGAGAAACGGGTCCCCGGGCAAGGGGTTTTTTCCCAGCGGCCAGATCGGAGACGCCATAAGCATAATGGCGAGAAGTATGCGCATTGCTCGTATCACCCTCTATATTCAATCTTAGGTGTAGTGTACTTCTCTTTTGCTTTTCTCATTCTTTTGAATGCCTTTAAAGGAGCTTTTTATCAACAGATATTGTTCCATCTCCTGCACAAACTGATAAAGGGCTGCACGAACTTCGAATTCTTCCCGCGTTTTAGGCAGATCCATTTGTTCAAATTCCACTTTCAAGTCATACAGTTTCTTCAGATAAAAAAGGGCGGTATTGCCCGGATGTATATGCAGACTCAATTCTTCCAGGAACTGAGCTATTTTCTTGCCGGGTTCGACATTTATTGAAATAGAGGCAGCGATTGGGAGAATACGCTGAAGAATCTCAAACTGCTTCTCCCTCATTTTGAAATAAAGATAATATAAATCTGCATGTCGGAGAAAATGATTTTCAACATCTTTGAAAGCAAGTGTTTTTGCTTCTTTTAACAATTTTTCTGTTTCTGTGATTTCTTTTCCATCCCAGTCACTCTGATTCGTTTTAAGATGATTGATCAGTTCACAGAAAATCTTATAAAAGTTCTCTTCGATTTTTTCCTGATATTCTGCCAGCTTATTTTCGACACTTGGCATATATAGGTTCATGATCAGTGCGATGCCGATACCGATCACTATGATCCCCATCTCATTCCTGAAAAGTCCCAATGTTACATTCCCCGCGGAATACACATGGAGGATGATGACAGAACTCGTAACGATTCCTTCTTTTATCCGCAGTGATACCGTTACAGGGATAAAGACGAGAAGCAAAAGACCGATAACAATAGGGTGGTACGCAATAAATTCAAAGAATGCTGCAGAGAATAACATCCCGATTACACAGGCAATGAAGCGGCTGGAGGATGCCTGGACGGATTTTTTCTTAGTGTTCTGGATGCAAAGGATGGTCAAGATCCCGGCTGACACGAAATTATCAAGCTGAAACAGTTGGGCGATACTGATTGCCAGGGCGGTCCCGATACCCGTTTTTAGTGTTCGATATCCAATTCGGAACATGCTTCTTTCTCCTAACAGTTAAAATGATTCTTTAAGGATACCATATAGGACCTTTAACAAAAAAGACCTGTCAGAAAATGCACTGACAGGTTTTTTCGTCTACTTATTATACTTCTTCACAATATTCGTCAAAGTAGGATTGCAGTTTGTTCACGACTGACATTGGATCATGACCTTCGATTTCATGTCTTTCAACCATTGTCAAAAGCTTTCCATCTTTTAATAGTGCGAAAGATGGTGAGGAAGGCGGGTAGCCTGTAAAGTAACTGCGGGCTTTAGCGGTTGCTTCTTTGTCCTGGCCGGCAAATACCGTAACCAATTGATCCGGTCTCTTATCGTAATGAATGGAATGAGCCGCTGCAGGACGGGCGATGCCCCCGGCACATCCGCATACTGAGTTGATCATGACAAGTGTAGTACCCGGCTTAGAGAAAGCTTGGTCTACTTCTTCTTCTGTTGTTAATTGTGAATAACCAGATGTCTCCATTTCCTGACGGGCCTGGCGGACGATATCGTTCATAAATAAATTGAAATCCATATCCATTCTGGGACTCTCCTTTTCACTGCTCTATGTTCTTTATCATTCTTCACTGTTAACGAAGTTTGATTTCCACCATCATACAAGTTTGGGGCTTTATTTTCAATTGAAAATGATTGATTCCTATACAATCCTCATATAAATTTAATACTATTGATCGCCGCTTTTGATTTCCGTGCAAGACTTCGCTTTCCGCGGGTGACCCGTGAGCCTCCTCGGCTTCGCCTGCGGGGTCTCACATTAGTCACTTCTCCCGCAGGAGTCTTCGTCTTGCACTCCAATCAAAAGCTGGAACGAATTTATTCACAACAATTAATTCACCTGAATAAATAAAATCCTATCATGACTGCTTGTAAAGATGAAGCAGTTCTTCGATCGCCTTGGAAGTGGTAAGGTCGCCGCTTTTCACCTTTTCTTCCATTTGCGGAACGGCAGGTTTTATTCTTTCATCTAGGAAGAAATCTGATAGGATGCGATCTTTCAACATCGTGTAGAACCATTCTTTCTTTTGCCGGTCCCTTCTCTCCTGAAAACTGCCGGTTTCCTTGGTGGTTTTCTCAAATTCCTTTATGACATCCCATAATTCCTTCAAGCCGCTTTTTTCAATGGCTGAGCATGTATATGCCTTTGAACTCCATCCTTTTGTTGCAGGTACGAGAAAGTGGAGGATTTGGTTGAGTTCCCGTTTTGTTTTATCGGCAAGGCGTTTATTATCACCGTCCGCTTTATTGACGACCATCGCATCGGCTAGTTCCATGATCCCCTTCTTCATTCCTTGCAGCTCATCTCCCGCTCCGGTGATGGCGAGTAATAGGAAGAAGTCCACCATTTGTCTGACCATGACCTCACTTTGACCGACACCGACCGTTTCAATGATGATGATGTCGTAACCGGCAGCTTCGCACAAAAGCAATGTTTCATTCGTTTTCCGGTGAACACCTCCAAGCGTCCCCGCTGTAGGTGACGGCCTGACAAATGCTTTTGGGTTTTTGGACAGCTGTTCCATTCTTGTCTTATCACCTAAGATACTGCCCCCGGATAAGGAGGAGCTTGGATCTATGGCAAGGACGGCCACTGAATGTCCTTGATTGCACAGCATTTCTCCAAATGCTTCGATAAACGTGCTTTTCCCGGCACCCGGGACTCCCGTGATTCCGATCCGCAGGCTGTTCCCAGTATGGGGCATCACTTCCCCTAGAAGTTCCTGCCCCCATTCATAATGATGAGCTGCATTGCTCTCTATCAAGGTGATGGCTTTTGCCAGGGAGCTGCGATTTCCATTAAGAATCCCTTCTTTTAATGTTCCGATTGAAATTGGGTCCTTTTTTTTCTTCACAAATCTCCGCTTTTTTTCCGGGTGTTGTGCGTCCATTATTCGGTCACTTCCTCATAACCGAGTACTTCGTAGATTTCCTTGATTACTTTTTGAGCAGCAACCGGAATGATCGTCCCGGGACCAAACACAGCTGACGCCCCGTTATTCAAGAGGAACTCATAGTCCTTCGCCGGAATGACTCCCCCTACTACAATGAGTATGTCTTCTCTTTTCAGTTTCTTGAGCTCTGCCGACAACTGGGGCAAGAGGGTTTTATGGCCGGCTGCGAGTGAACTGAAGCCTATGACGTGAACATCATTTTCCACCGCCTGCAGAGCCGTTTCTTCCGGCGTTTGAAACAGAGGTCCGATATCGACATCAAATCCAAGGTCGGCAAATGCCGTACTGATGACTTTTGCACCTCTGTCGTGTCCATCCTGACCCATTTTCGCAATCAGGATCCGTGGTCTTCTTCCTTCATTCTCCAAGAACTCTTCCGTCATCTCCTGTACGACTGCAATTTCCTGTTCGTTAGAAAAATTTGAACTGTACACTCCGCTGATACTCCTTATCGTCGCTTTATGTCTGCCTGATACTTTTTCGACCGCATCGGAGATCTCACCAAGCGTGGCTCTTGCCCTTGCAGCTTCAACCGCTTTTTCGAGGAGGTTTCCTTCCCCGGTTTCCGCTGCCGCCGTCAGTGCCTCCAGTGCTTTTGCAACTTCCTCTTCATTTCTTTCCGCTTTCAGTTTTTGGATTCTTTCGATTTGTTTCTGACGTACTGCTGTATTGTCGATGTCAAGTGTCTCTATATCGTCCTCTTTATCCAATCGATATTTATTTACGCCGATGATTGACTCCTTGCCTGAATCAATCATCGCCTGCCTTCTCGCAGCCGCTTCTTCGATCCTCATCTTTGGAAGCCCTGTCTCGATTGCTTTTGTCATTCCGCCGAGCTCTTCAATTTCTTGAATATGCTCCCAGGCTTTTTCCATCAGTTGTTTCGTCAGGGACTCGACATAATGGGAACCTGCCCATGGGTCAATGACCTTTGTGATCTGGGTCTCTTCCTGAAGATAAAGCTGCGTGTTTCTCGCAATACGTGCTGAAAAATCCGTCGGCAGGGCGATGGCCTCATCAAGTGCGTTTGTATGCAGTGACTGGGTATGCCCCATCGCCGCTGCGTGAGCTTCAATAAGCGTACGGGTCACGTTGTTGAAAGGATCCTGTTCTGTCAGGCTCCAGCCTGAAGTTTGAGAATGTGTGCGCAATGCCATTGACTTTACATTTTCAGGGTGGAAGGACTTCATCATTTGAGCCCAGATCCTTCTTGCAGCCCGCATCTTGGCTACTTCCATAAAGTAATTCATTCCAATCGCCCAGAAAAATGACAGCCTCGGAGCGAAAGAATCGATATCAATACCTGCTTTTAATCCTGTTCTCACATATTCGAGACCGTCTGCAAGTGTATAGGCAAGTTCGATATCCGCAGGCGCGCCCGCTTCCTGCATATGATATCCCGAGATACTGATGCTGTTGAATTTGGGCATTTTTTCGGATGTATACTCAAAGATATCCGCGATGATCTTCATCGAAGTTTCAGGGGGATAAATATACGTATTCCTTACCATGTATTCTTTTAAAATATCGTTCTGGATGGTTCCTGAAAGCTGTTCTTGTGCAACCCCTTGCTCCTCGGCAGTCACAATATAGAAAGCGAGAATAGGAAGAACTGCACCGTTCATTGTCATTGATACTGACATTTGGTCAAGGGGAATACCGTCGAATAATATTTTCATATCAAGGATAGAGTCAATTGCTACCCCGGCTTTCCCTACGTCTCCTACCACCCTCGGATGATCCGAGTCATATCCTCTATGCGTGGCCAGATCAAAGGCTACCGAGAGACCTTTTTGGCCCATGCTCAAGTTTCTGCGGTAGAAGGCATTGCTTTCTTCCGCTGTCGAAAACCCTGCATATTGGCGGACCGTCCATGGCCTGTTCACGTACATCGTAGGATATGGACCTCTCGTATAAGGTGCAATGCCGGGCAGGTCATCACGATGGGGGATGTCTTTTGTATCTTCCTCAGTATAGAGGGATTTGATTGTCAGTTTTTCATTTGTTTCATAGGTGGATCCGGAAGCAATAACACTCCCGTCCACTTTTGCTTCTGAGTACGGGTTCATTTCCTGCCAGTCTGGCTTAATCATTCCTATTCTCCTCCTCCCACATTGTGATCAGGCTATTCAGCTTATCCAGCATATTTTGTTTATGATAGATACAGCCATTCAAACCAAGCTGTTTCCATTCGCTCATTTTCATTTCACTCACTTTACCTGCAATATCCATTTTTATTTGCGAATGATAATTGGAGGCTGTTTCCAAAATCAGAGGCAGCCATTCATCATATTCTTCATCTTTGCCGCACACAACATAATAAGGATAGTTTGTCTCTTCAATAAAATGAAGAATATCTTCTTTCGTGGAGCATCCAGGACTCAGATGAGACAGTATTCCTCCAGTGGATAAAAATCCACTTACATAGTCTGCACGCGGCTTGTGACTCTTCAGTTCACCTAATCCAATAATACCTGCAGCCGGCTTTCTGCCTGACATCGCAAGTTTCTCAGTTCTTCTTCTCAGCCTTTCAAATGGAAGGGAAAGTCTGTCCTCATCCCCCACTTCCACACCTGAAAGTGAATCTTCAGGATTTGCATAGATATTGGTACCGATCATGGATTGTGTACGGGTGGATAAATCAGCCAGTCTCTCTTCACAAACCTTCCGCACACTCTCCTGGATTTTTCCCGCTTTCAATGAAGCAGCGATTCCGCCATCACGGTCAATGCGCTGAAATTCCTGCCAGGCTAATCTGCCTGCTTCTTCGGTAAGCCATTCCAAGAAGTAGGATCCTCCCGCGGGATCGACTACTTTGTTTAAATGGGCTTCTTCCCCAAGTATCAACTGTATATTGCGCGCTATCCTCTCAGAGAACATACCGGTTTCACCTTTTACAGTATCAAACGGATGGACCATCAAGTAATCCACACCGGCAAGTACGGCCGAAAACGCCTCTCCGCCCGACCGGAGCAAATTCACATGCTGATCCAGGCCGGATTTATTAAAATGTGATGTTTCTGCACTTACACTTATACATCCATCACACGTTTCTTTGCTGATCCCATAAGAAGCCAGCATATCCTTCCATAATTTCTTGAAGGCTCTGATCTTGGCAGCTTCCATGAAGAAATGACTCCCGACTGAAAAATGAACATGGACCTTTTTGGCAATTTGTTCAGGTGACCAGCCCTTTTCTTGCAGTCTTTCAAAATACCAGACTCCGGTACTTAAGGCATAGGTCAAGTCTTGAACTGCATTTGAACCTGCGTTATGATAAGGCGACGTATTGATGACAATGGTTTTAATGTCAGGGAGATTGCCGGCTGCTGCCGTTACCTTATCCGCCCATTCTGCAAGATTGTATTCCCCATCGGCAAAACCGGTTTCTGACAGTGGATCAAAACCGATGACTCCTTTAAGCTTTTTAAGAGATACATTCTCCTCCGCCATATCTGAGAGTCGATCGACTAACGCTGTATTGTTCTTTTCGATGTTAAAAAGCGGAAGGGACCCGCCTGCAAACCCGTTGATAAAGGAGTCAAATCCTTGATCTAATTCTAAAGATCCCATAGAAAATGCCAAACAGTTCTGTCCCCGTGAGACTGCTCCAAGGAGGGCTTGGGACAAGTCCTGCCATGTCTTCCTTGTAAGTTTCTGTGCGATTTTCCACTCATTAATCATGGAAATTTTTCCATCCGCACCGGGTATATAAGCTTCCACGCGGTTGATAGCAGGAAGGTCTTCTTCTGTATAAAGCGGTTTAAGATTGATCCCCTCATATGTTTTAGTATGTAATGTTTCTATGCCTCTCCCTTTCAAGGCTTTTTCAGCTGCTTCCTGCCATTCCTGCAGGCTGGGAGGATTGAATGTTTGATTTTTCATGTCACTAAGATTCATAATACCCCTCTTTCGAATTCATTTTGAAATCGTTTACAAAATAACGTGTTCCCATCCCTTTTATACTCGTTTTTCTTTGCATCTTTTTGATGAAAATTCGAAATTTTTATTCTAATACTATTTTAGTATATAAAAAAAAGACTGTTTCTTCAATCATCACACAGAGCTTTATTCAAGGCGATAAAAAGAAGAGCTGACGCTGTCAGCTCTCCCCTCTCATTTAAATTACTTTTTCGTGTTAAGAAACAGCTTTCCTTCTGCCCTTTTCGTTGTGACATTGCCAAATTCGTCTGCAATTTTCACTTCGATCACGGCTCCAGAAGCCTTTACATTATCGGTTGCTGTATAGTAGCCCACATAATGTCCTTCTGAAGTTTCCATCATCGGCAGCTCATTTGCGTTTGTAAGCTGCGCCCCTGCATTCGTTAGAGGCATTAGTATAGTGAATGTTGCATCCAGGTCAACTTCACTATCAAACTCAATTTTCACTGATTGACCTTTTTTGAGATATTTATCTTCTGCAGGAAGGAGATTATTGATTTCAATATCCCCATATTTTGCAAAGACTGTTACGCTTTGCTCTGTTTCATTACCTGCTTTGTCCCTAGCGACCACTGTAATGATGTTTTCTCCCTGATCCAGCAGCATTCTGTGACTGAAGCTTCCATCTTCCACAAATGCTTCCTGACCGTTCACCTTGATTGATTCAAGATTTTCCTCCGTAAAGTTCCCTTCCACAGTAATGACTTCACGATTAGTCTTCAGATCATCTTCAGGTGAAGTGATCTCTAATTCAGGGTTCACCTGATCAAGAGTAACCGTTACAGCTTCAGACGCAGCAGTCATACCTTGCTCAGTAGCTGCTTTAGCAGTAAGAGTATTCACTCCGTCGTTCAATGCCACTTCTGCAGAGAAACTGCCGTCATCTTGAGTCTCAGCAGCAGCTACTTCCTCTTCCCCATTGTAAACATGGACCGTTGTTGTAGGAGCAGAGGTTCCTTCCACAGTGATTGATTCTTCGTTTGTGAATGATTCATTTTCAGGTGTAGTAATGACCGGTGCTGTCACTTCATAATTGACCGTTGCACGGATCATATAGTTACCTTCATCCTCTGGAGATGGGGACCATGCACCGCCAACAAGCTGCCAGCTGCGCGCAGCATATTCGCCGTCTTCATCTGTACCCAATCCCGGTGCGTTAGGATTTGGAGCTGATTGGATGTAGACCATATAGAAATCGCCATCAACCAAAATTCCATGTTCACTTAAATCAACATGCGTCCATTCGCCAGTTCTCAGCGCAGTTGCATCAAATGGACCTGCAAGTTTCTTACCAGGTGCCCCGTCTGTGCCTGAAGCATCATAGATTGCCACTTGGAAGTCTGTTCCGCCCGGCACCGGCCATTCAGTATCCCAGAAACGGAATAGTCCGCCAGTTACCATTGCTGAATCATTTCCTTCTTCAAGTGACATCTTCACGGCCCATCCATTACCTGCATCATAAAATGCTCGTGCGTTTTCTGCCGTTCCATCATCATACCCGATTTCACCAGGATATCCGATGAATGGTTCCAATGAAACATCGGCAGTTACAGCTCCCCCGCCTTCAATCGTCACACTCACTTCCTGGCTGTAGTAGTAAGGGGCAACGATTTTAAGCGTATACTCACCTTCATAAGCTTCAAGTTCGTATTCACCATCAGCATTGGTTTCAACCGGCGTCACAACGGCATCTTCCATTAAGAAGACCGTCGCTCCTTCAACCGCTTCACCTGTAGCTTCATTCGTCACGACACCTGACACGTTTCCACGAGGAATCTCCTCCAACGTGAAGTTGGCTGTAGATGTCCCGTCCGCTTCCAATGTGACATTTTGGGTCTGGGATCTGAAGCCGTATGTTGAAGCTTGAAGTGTGAATTCTCCCGCTGCGTGTGTCATTTGATATGAACCGTCTGCAGGGTTCGTGTAAGCAGAGCGTCCTGTCTCAAGCATTGTCACCTCAGCCTGCAGCGGTAATAATACCGGCGCTGGGGCAGTACCATCCGCAGATGCTTCTATCTTGGCAGGCTTCACCATTTCGATCTTATTAGGGTTCACACTAGGTTTCTTGGAAACCGATGAAGAGCTGTCACTCTTTGATTTCAGTCCCAACTGAGCCTTACCAGCCGGCATAATGGATTCTGCACTCAGTTTAACATCATCCAGATACCAGCCTTGTTTGACAACACTTCCATCAGTTGTCACATTGAATGCTACGTAGATACGCTGGCCTGCATATGCGCTTAAGTCAACCTCGCCATCCACCCAGCCGTCCGTCACATTGTTTACGCGAAGAGCCTGTGTCCAGCTCTCTCCATCCGTAGAGACAAATACATGCCCATAATCGTAATTGCGTTCTAGTTCATGCCACTGCTTGAACTGCAGGTAGCTGTTTCCTTCCGGCAGATCGATCGGAGGCATCTGCAGGGACATATTTGCTCGATTATCGTAGGTTCCATCCAGATTAGTAGCGTACACTTTCTCTCCGGAAACTGCGCTCTCTGGACCTGTTGCCGGAACTCCCCACTCCCAGCTGTTCGCTTCTCCATAAGAAGTCCAGCCTGCAGGAGATGTTTCAAAATCCTGTTCATACCCTACTGTGATTCCAGGCAGTAAAGGAACCGTGTAGGTATCACTTTCAATTTCATTACCGCCGAAATCCAACGCACTCCACTTGTAATTCACGCTGTCGCCAGTCAAATCTTCACCAGGAATGACAGCTTTGTAGGATCCTTCTTTGTAGTCGCCGGATGTTCTTGAAGCCTCAACAGAAACCCACTCACCATCCGCTTTCTGATAGTTCAATGATACACTTGTTACACTGACATTATCGCTTACATCCGCTTGAAGGGGTAAATCCATTTCTTTAAATGCTTCTCCAGGAGCGTCATGTGAAATCGCAGGGGCTTCAGTATCATCCCCTTCTTTCGATACATTACCTTCAATCTTTCCGATGCCGCTCATGACGGATGATACTGCATCAAATGCATTCACCAGTCCTGCCCCATAACCGTTATTCGGGGACTCAGGGAAGGTACCATCAGTCAATGGAATTGCAGTCGACATTAATATTTCTTCAATATCGTCTACAGTCAAGTCTGAATTAACCTGCTTTAATAGAGCCGCAACTGCTGAAACGTGTGGACCGGCCATTGATGTACCATTCCAGCCGCCTTCATAATTGCTTCCCGGTACGGAAGAACGGATGTTCACGCCCGGTGCTGAAATTTCAGGTTTCACTTCATCATATGGAGAAGGTCCTTGTAAAGAGAAGCCTGCAAGATTATTACTGCTATCAGTCGCTCCTGTCGCAAACGATTCAGGGTAGTTGGCAGGAGTTGCAACTGATCCTGGTCCTCCAGGATTGAATAGCGTAGTGTTTCCTGCAGAGAATTCAGGGAAGATCTCAGCAGCTCTCCATGCAGAAACCATTTCGCGGTACCATTCATCCAAGCCTGGTCCGCCGCCCCATGAGTTATTGACAACATCCGGTGCCATTTCAGGATGCGGATTCCCTTCTGCATCAGTCGGTGCAAGAATCCATTGTCCCGCTTCCAGTAAATCAACATCAGTTCCTCCATTGGCCGTGAATGCTTTAACCGCGATCCACTTGGCTCCCGGGGCTACACCGATCTGGTTATTTCCATCTGGTTCAGAACCTACCATGGTACCGGTAACATGGGTGCCATGCCCCCGATCATCATAAGGTGTGCCCTGACCTGCTGTTGCGTCAAACCAGTTGAATTCATTGTCCGGAGTGTCAGGGTTTTGAGGATCGAACCCTCTGTATTTTTCCTTCAATGCCGGGTGATTCCATTGAACACCGGTATCGATGGAGGCTACAACTGTACCTGCTCCGTCGATTCCCATATCCCATACCGTCGGGGCACCGATCTGCTCGATGTTCCACTCGATGGAGGCAGGTTTATTGTCCGCCTTTTCAGCCTTCTTTACCTCCAGCGCGGCTTGAGAACCTTCTGCTTTGACCGGCTGGATGAGCTGGCGTGTTTCATTCGGTAAAATTTTCGCCACTTCAGGGAAGTTGGCGATCTTCTCCATAACTTCCTTCGTACTTGTAACAGCCATCCCATTTACGACGTAAAAGTCTTTTACATTTTTAACGGCACCGCTCTTTTTCTCTTTGTTTAAGTATTTTTTCACTTCTGCTTGAGTTTCAAGTGCAGTGGCACGCAGCTCTGAAACAACCATATTACGCTTCAGCAGCTTCTTACTGTTTGCTGTAAGCTTCTGTTTCTCGGCTTTTTCAGCCGCTTTTTTCGCTACGCCCTTAGTGTCGACCTGCTCCTTGAACTTCACTAAGTATGTGACGTGCTCGTTTTTCTTGAATTGCTCCTGCAGTTTTGAGGTAATCTTCGATTGTGGACTTACCTTTGCAGTATCATTTACTGATGTAGAAGCTTTACCTTTTGCTGCACTTTGCATTGAAGTACTTGCTGCGTTTGAATTGAATGGAAACATTAGTGGAATGAACATTACTAGGGTCAATACCATTGAAAACCACTTTCTTTTACTTCTTCCCCTCATTGAATTCCCTCCCAAATTTAATTGATGTTTCCTTTCAAGATTCACCTCCGCATTCAGAATCACCTGGTAAAATGTAGGTGTTACACCAAAGATAACCAAATACAATTGTAAAATGTTGTAACTTTTTGTCATTATTGATCTGAATTTTCAGAAAATGAACGAATGGTCTGATTCCTCCATTTTCATTCAAGGATAAAAGTCCCGTGAATTCTATAATTCCAGTAATATTTTCTGGTTTGAGGTGAAAAAACAGGGGTAAATAGGAGGGATTTAAATTGTGCATGAAATCCTGATTTTCAAAATAAGAAGAAAGGGACAGACAGCTTTAATCAATGATTCCCTGCACCGATAAAGAACTATACAGAAAAAGGTATGACCAGTCCGGAATATTCTTCTGGGAATATTCCGGCTATCCATCCCGGTATTTTAATGTGATCAGTACTCAAGATAAGATAAAGTAACCACTCTGCATCAATAAGAAAAGGACTAACCACTCAGGTTAGTCCTTTCTTTGAAACCGGATTCCTCCATTTACAGGATGGAGTCCGATTATTAATATACAGAAGTATTTTCTTTAGAAGTATTCTCCAAGATCTCTTTGATTCGCTGGAGGAATCTTCCGCAAACCAGGCCATCAAGCACACGGTGATCAAGTGACATGCATAGATTCACCATATCGCGTACGGCAATCATGCCATTATTCATGACCACTGGACGTTTGACGATTGATTCAACCTGAAGGATTGCAGCCTGCGGATAGTTGATAATACCCATTGATTGGACAGAGCCGAAAGACCCGGTGTTGTTCACTGTAAAGGTTCCGCCCTGCATATCTTCTGACTTCAGCTTGCCGCTTCGGACTTTTCCAGCCAGATCCGTTATTTCGCGAGCAATGCCTTTGATTGTTTTTTCATCTGCATTTTTGATAACTGGAACGAATAAGGCATCATCTGTCGCAACAGCGATTGAGATATTAACATCTTTCTTCTGGATGATTTTATCGCCTGCCCACATAGAGTTGATTTGCGGGAATTCTTTAAGGGCTTGTGATACAGCTTTTACGAAGAAAGCAAAGAATGTCAAGTTAAAGCCCTCACGTTGTTTGAACTCGGTCTTTAGGGAATTCCTGTATTCCACAAGGTTTGTAACATCCACTTCCATCATCGTCCAAGCGTGAGGAGCTTCGTGCTTACTTCTTACCATGTTGGAAGCAATCGCTTTACGTACGCCTGTAACCGGGATTTCGATATCTCCAGGCATGACAGGGACATTCGATGCTGGTGCAGCCTGTTTGGCAGATGCCGCGGGCTGTGCTTGTTCCTTGACAGGTGCCTGCGATGAATTCGCAGGTGCTGCTTCAGCTTGTGCAGGTGCATCACCCGCTTTGGGAATATTCCCTGATTCGATGATTTTCTTAAGATCCTTCCTCGTGATGCGGCCGCCGTTACCGGTACCTTCAACCTGATTCAAGTCGATGTCGTGTTCTTGAGAAAGCTTTAATACAGCCGGTGAATATCTTGCTTTATTTCCAGCTTCTTTCTTCGATGGCTGAGATGGTTTCGCAGGTGACTGTGAAGGTTTTTCACCTTCAGTTTCCTTTTTCTCTTCTTTAGGTGCTTCCTCAGAAGGAGCAGACCCGGCTCCTTCCACTTCGATTGAACAGATAATTTCGCCGACTTCCAATGTGTCACCTTCTTCAGCGATCAATTCTTTAATCGTACCTGTAAAAGAAGATGGAACTTCAGCATTTACTTTATCCGTCTGCACTTCTGCAATCGGATCGTATTTATTTACAGTATCACCGGGCGATACCAGCCATTTACTAATCGTACCTTCTGTTACACTTTCCCCTAACTGCGGCATCTTCATATTTTCCATACCCATGAGGAACCCTCCTAACGTTTTGCATTCAGTGTATTTGTTGGATTAAAATTCTGCCAGCTCACGCATAGCCTTTTCTACTTTATCAGGGTTGATCATAAAGTATTTTTCCATTGTAGGTGCATAAGGCATTGCAGGAACATCCGGTCCGGCAAGACGCTTGATCGGTGCATCCAGCTCAAATAGGCAATTTTCCGCTATGATTGCAGATACCTCTCCCATGATGCTGCCTTCTTTATTATCTTCTGTGACCAGAAGGACTTTACCTGTTTTAGAAGCAGCTTCAATGATTGCTTCCTTATCAAGTGGATAAATCGTTCGTAAATCAAGAATATGGGCTTCAATTCCATCCTGGGCAAGCTTTTCTGCTGCTTGAAGAGCGAAATGGACCGATAACCCGTAAGTGATGACAGTGATGTCTTCGCCCTCACGCTTTACATCTGCTTTCCCGATTGGAAGCGTGTAATCGTCATCAGGCACTTCCCCTTTGATTAAGCGGTATGCACGCTTATGCTCAAAGAATAATACCGGATCTTCATCGCGAATCGCTGCTTTCAATAAACCTTTTACATCATACGGAGTTGAAGGCATGACAATTTTCAATCCAGGCTGATTAGCAAACACAGCCTCAACGGATTGGGAGTGATATAATGCTCCATGGACTCCGCCTCCATAAGGTGCACGAATGACCATCGGACAGCTCCAGTCATTATTCGAACGATAACGGATACGGGACGCTTCAGAGATGATCTGGTTAACAGCAGGCATGATGAAGTCTGCAAATTGCATTTCAGCGATTGGTCTCATGCCGTACATCGCAGCACCGATCCCAACCCCTGCGATTGCAGATTCAGCCAGTGGAGTATCGATGACCCGATCTTCCCCGAATTGATCATACAATCCGTGAGTCGCTTTGAATACCCCGCCTTTTTTTCCGACATCTTCACCAAGTACGAATACTTTTTCATCTCGTTCCATTTCTTCTCTAATTGCCATTGTTACGGCATCAATGTATGAAATTACTGGCATTGTCTATTCCCCCTTACTTCTCTTCTGCGTACACATACTTCATTGCTGATTCAGGATCAGCATATGGAGCGTTTTCTGCATAGTCTGTAGCTTCATTCACTTGCTTCATCACACGATCGTTGATTTCTTTTTCAAGCTCATCATTCATTACGCCTGTTTCTTTCAAGTAAGCGCCGAATGTAATGATCGGATCATTCGTTTTCGCTTTAGCCACTTCATCCGGTGAACGATAGCTTCTGTCATCGTCGTCTGAAGAGTGAGGAGTCAGACGGTATGAAACGGTTTCGACCAGAGTAGGACCTTCGCCGCGGCGGCCGCGGTCTGCCGCTTCTTTAACTGCTTTATATACCTCAAGAGGATCATTTCCATCAACCGTAAATCCAGGCATTCCGTATCCAATTGCACGGTCTGATACATTTTCACATGCCAATTGTTTTTCAATCGGAACAGAAATCGCGTATTTATTATTTTCACACATAAAGATAACCGGAAGCTTATGTACACCAGCGAAGTTTGCTCCTTCATGGAAGTCACCCTGGTTTGAAGACCCTTCTCCGAATGTCACGAACGTGACAAGATCTTTCTTTTCCATTTTCCCTGCAAGCGCAACGCCGACTGCATGCGGAACCTGAGTTGTCACAGGTGAGGAACCGGTCACGATATTATTTTTCTTTTGGCCGAAGTGACCAGGCATCTGACGACCGCCCGAGTTCGGATCTTCTGCTTTGGCAAAGCCTGAAAGCATCAATTCCTTAGCTGTCATACCGAAAGTCAATACAACACCCATGTCGCGGTAATACGGCAGGACAAAATCCTTTTCTCTGTCCAATGCAAATGCTGCCCCTACCTGCGCAGCTTCCTGACCTTGACAGGAAATAACGAAAGGAATTTTCCCGGAACGGTTTAACAACCACATACGCTCATCAATTTTTCTTGCAAGTAGCATGGTTTCATATATTTCTAATACTTTTTCATTAGAGAGACCTAATTCTTCATGACGATTCTCTGCCATTTTTTTTTACCTCCTGCGGGTTAAAGTCTTTATATGAGGGGAAAAACACTTCCCCCCTCTGAATATATTTTGATTATTAAGAATGAATCGCTTTCCCATCCACTGCCAGTGCAGCTTCCCCGATCGCTTCCGATAGAGAAGGATGAGGGTGAATCGTATGACCGATTTCCCATGGAGTGGCATCGAGAACACGAGCAAGTCCAGCTTCGGAAATCATATCGGTAACATGCGGACCGATCATGTGAACCCCAAGGATATCGTCAGTGTCTTTATCAGCTATGATCTTTACGAAACCATCGGATTCACCGTATACAAGTGCTTTACCAATGGCTCTGAAGCTGAATTTCCCTATCTTAAGTTCGAACCCTTTTTCCTTCGCCTCTTGTTCGGTCATTCCGACACTGGCAATTTCCGGGCTGCTGTAGATGCATTTCGAAATAAGTGAATAATCAATCGTCTGGGGCTTTTCATTTGCCATGTGCTCGACGGCTGTAATTCCTTCATGTGAAGCGACATGGGCTAATTGGAGACCGCCGATGACATCACCGATTGCGTAAATATGTGATTCTTTTGTTTGGAAGAAGTCATTTACTTCAACAAAGCCGTTTTCCACTTTGATGTCAGTGTTTTCTAGTCCAATACCTTCTACATTTGCTTGTCTTCCAACTGAGACAAGGATTTTTTCTGCAGTGAATGATTTCTCTTCACCTTTATGTTCAGCATTGATCGTTACAGTTCCTTCACCCTTTTGTAACGTTTCCGAAAGTACTTTTGCACCTGTGACGATTTTGACGCCCTTTTTCTTCATTAAACGCTGCATTTCTTTTGATATTTCATGATCTTCAGTAGGTACGATCTTATCTGCGTACTCAACCACTGTTACCTCAACATCGAAGTCAGATAGCATGGAAGCCCACTCAATTCCGATCACACCTCCGCCAACAATGATGATCGACTTCGGCAGCTGTTCAAGTGACAGCGCTTCATCGGAAGATAAGACATATTCCCCGTCAATATCGAGACCCGGCAGCGAACGCGGACGTGAACCCGTTGCTACAATGACGTTTTTCGGAATCAACATTTCATTCTCTTCGCCGTTATTCATTTCAACTGAAATTGTACCTGGCATCGGAGAAAAGATGGAAGGCCCCAAAATACGGCCGAGCCCTTCAAATACATCGATCTTACCTTGTTTCATTAAGTGCTGCACACCTTTATGAAGCTGTTCGACGATTCCATCCTTTCGGGATTGAACTTTTTCAAAATCAAGCTCCACTCCGTTGATTTTCACACCGAAGCTGTCACTGTGCTTTGCAGTCGCATAGACCTCAGCACTTCTTAAAAGAGCTTTACTCGGAATGCATCCTCTATGGAGACAGGTTCCACCGAGTTTCCCCTTTTCAACGATCGCTGTTTTCAAACCTAATTGTGACGCGCGGATAGCGGCAACATAACCGCCTGTTCCACCGCCCAGAATGACTAAATCATATTCTTGTGCCAAAGCTGCATCCTCCTCAATCTATACTGTTGCTTCTTCTTTTACCGTACCCGGGTAAACCTTATAGTTTTCTTCATCTTTCAAGACTCTGAGCGCACCTTCAGCCAGTGCCTGCAGTTCATTCTCCCCAGGCTGGATAATGACATCTGCTATCCAGTTAATGCGTTCGCTTATGGCCTTGACGAATTCCTTACCATAGGCGAGTCCCCCGGTTAAAACGATTGCATCAACTCTGCCGTTCAGTACAGCACTGGCGGAACCTATTTCTTTAGCGATTTGATAAGCCATTGCATCATATACCTTTTTTGCTTTTTCATCACCGTTTTCAATCATTTTCTCGACTTTTACAGCATCACTTGTACCAAGATATCCTACCAGTCCACCTTGACCGACAAGCTTTTTCATGATTTCATCACGATAATAATCTCCTGAGAAACATAAATGAACGAGATCTCCTGCAGGTACTGTACCTGCTCTTTCAGGGCTGAATGGACCATCGCCATGCAAACCATTGTTCACATCGATTACTCTTCCATTTTGATGGGTCCCTACTGTGATTCCTCCGCCCATATGTGTAATGATCAAATTAAGATCTTCATATTTTTTCCCTAATTGCTTAGCGACTCTTCTTGCTACAGCTTTTTGGTTTAATGCATGAAAGATGCTTTTTCTTTCAATTAAAGAAAAGCCTGATATTCTCGCCAATGGCTGAAGCTCGTCTACTACGACAGGATCGACAATATAGGAAGGGATATTCAAGCCTGAAGCAATTTCAAAAGCCAATATGCCGCCAAGATTGGACGCATGCTGACCTGAATATCCTTCTCTAAGATCTTTAAGCATTTCATCATTCACCAAATATGTTCCGCCTTCAATCGGTCTAAGCAATCCTCCGCGGCCGCAGACTGCACTTAATTTACTAATGTTGATTCCTTCTTCATCAAGTGTTTGAAGAATCGTATTCTTTCGGAACTCATATTGATCAATGATATTTGGAAATTCGTTAATTTTTTCAGTTTCATGCCTTATTGTTTTTTCAAAAATGGATCGGTCATCATCGAACACACCAATCTTTGTTGATGTCGATCCGGGATTTATGACTAATATGCGATGTTTCGTTTCCTGCACTGCTGTTACCTCCATTTGGGTAGCTGTAATGTTTTGTTCTGAATTGAAATTTCCCCCTATGATAGATAACCCCTTGTTCCCATCGATACCTTTGCACCAGGTAAGAAACGCTTCACTTCAAAGAAGTCAAGCGTTCTATATTTATTATCCGCGTCTGCTTAAAATGTGTTGACCATTTTGCAAGAATTGGCTTCTTGAACGGCGCATTTTTTCTATTCTTTCTTCCGCCATTTTGTCTGCAGCCACATAAGTAGGTACGTTATCACGCTTTGCAATTTCAATTACACGCTCAACGTTGTTATAAACCTGTTCTACTTTTTTCATTGCTCTTTCGCTGTTGTAACCATACAGTTCATCGGCAACATTGATTACGCCGCCTGCATTGATGACATAATCAGGAGCGTAGACGATACCCATCTCATGAATAGCATCTCCATGACGTGTTTCCTTTAATTGGTTGTTTGCAGCCCCTGCAATCACTTTCGCCTTGATTTGAGAAATCGTTTCATCATTGATGATTGCACCCAGGGCACATGGTGCAAAAATATCACAGTCAACACTGTAAATCTCTGAAGGATCAACCGCTTTTGCACCAAAGTCGTTTACTGCACGGTCTACAGACTCTTTATGAATATCAGTCACAATGAGGTTAGCACCTTCTTCATGAAGATGTTTACACATGTTGTATGCTACGTTTCCTACACCTTGAACGGCAATCGTCTTTCCTTCAAGCGAGTCTGTTCCAAACGCTGCTTTAGCAGCCGCTTTCATGCCGCGGTATACACCGTAAGCAGTGACAGGTGAAGGGTTGCCAGAAGAACCGAATGCAGGTGAGATCCCAGTTACATAATCCGTTTCTTCATGGATGAGGTCCATATCCGCCACAGTAGTACCTACGTCCTCAGCTGTAATATAGCGTCCATTCAGCCCTTGGATATAACGTCCGAAAGCGCGGAACATTTCTTCGTTCTTATCTTTTCGCGGATCACCGATGATAACGGTTTTCCCTCCGCCAAGATTAAGACCGGCAGCAGCATTCTTGTAAGTCATTCCTCTGGCTAAGCGAAGAGCATCTTCAATTGCCGCTTCTTCCGAATCATATGTCCACATGCGTGTCCCGCCAAGTGCAGGTCCAAGTGTTGTATCATGGATTGCGATGATTGCTTTTAAACCTGATACTTCGTCTTGACAAAATACTAATTGCTCATAATCGTAGTTTTCCATATAGCTAAAAATTTTCATTCTGAATTCCTCCCCAGGATCTTTTAAGTTTTAAAACCAATTTAATTATTTGAAACAGAGCAAATCGCCAGTGCAAGTGAATATAATTTACTTTCGGCACTGTCGGCTCTGGATGTTAACACAATAGGTGCTTTGGCACCGGCAATCACAGCCCCCACCTTCGCTTTCGCAAAGTAAATGAGTGACTTGTATAATGCATTTCCAGTTTCAATATTCGGGACTAGTAAAATGTCTGCTTGTCCAGCTACCTCACTTTGAATCCCTTTATGTTCCGCTGCGTGCTGAGAGATGGCATTATCAAGAGCAAGCGGACCATCGACTACACAATCTTTAATTTGTCCCCTTTGATTCATCATCGTTAAAGATGCAGCATCAAGTGTCGCCTGCATAGCAGGATTCACTACTTCCACCGCAGCAAGCGGTGCCACTTTCGGCAGTGAAACTCCAATTGAGGATGCCACGCTGACCGCATTTTCGATGATTTGTGTCTTTTGGCTTAAATCAGGCATGATGTTCATTGCAGCATCTGTCACAAAGATCAATTTATTAAAGCCTGACACTTCAAAAGCCGCAACATGCGAAAGGACATTTCCGGTACGAAGTCCCCATTCTTTATTCAATACAGCTTTTAAGATAACGGCAGTAGGGACATTGCCTTTCATCAATGCACCAGCTTCGTTTTCCCTGACAGCTTTGACAGCAAGTTCAGCTGCTTTCTGAGGCGAAGCTGCATGTTTGATTTTTATAGCCCCGCTTGATTTCAAGTGCGGCACATTCTCATCTATTATGGCTTCAATCTTTTCTTTATCACCAAACAAAATAAATTCGGCCATATCTCTCTGTACTGCCATACCGACAGCCCCAAGTACTTCTTTATCCTCTGCTGCCGCTACAGCTACAACAGAATGTTCTTTTTGGGTTGCTTTTTCCACTAAAGATTGTAAATTCATGAATGTATGTTCAACCCCTTCAAAAAAATATGTTCCCACTCATTATACATGCAAGAACCGTGCCAAGTTTAAAATCCATGAAAACGCTTTACTTCCGGCAAGGAAACCATGAAATTTCTTTCGTACCCTGCAAATTATTTCATGCTATTTGTTTCAATGTTATATTTTTCAAGCTTGTAATACAAGTTTCTGACTGATACATTCAATATTTTTGCAGCAGCAGTTTTATTACCATTATTCTGCTCTAAAACGTCTTGAATTATCTTTTTTTCATACTCTTCAAGCTGGGAATTTAAATCCCTTGCCGCCGGAACGAGCCCTTCCCTGTTTTTGCCGGCAATTTCTTTGGCGGTGCTTTCCAACGGAGGGAGGTGGTGCAGGTCTATAGCCGTTTCATTATATTTCATAAAAATCATCGCACGGCCAAGAACATTCTCAAGCTCTCTTACATTACCAGGCCAGTGATAGTCCATCAGTCTGCTTATAGCTCTATCAGTTATTCCATCAACATTTCTTCCATAGTCCTGATTGAGCTTTGAAATCAGGCTATCAGAAATAAGCGGAATGTCACTCTTTCGGCTTCTGAGCGGCGGGATTTGAATCGGCATCCGATTTAAGCGGTAATACAAATCCTCCCTGAAGGTTCCGTCAGCAATCCCTTTTTCCAAGTTGACGTTTGTTGCAGCAATCACACGAACATTAATGCTGATGGATTTCGTCCCTCCCACTCGAACGATTTCATTCTCCTGGAGCACCCTTAATAATTTCGCCTGGGTATTCGCACTGAGTTCACCGATTTCATCCAGGAAGATGCTGCCCTTGTCGGCTTCTTCAAATAATCCCCGTTTCCCTCCGCGCTTTGCTCCTGAGAATGCACCTTCTTCATAACCGAACAATTCGCTTTCCAGCAAATTTTCTGAGATGGCAGCACAATTCACTCGCAAGAACTTATTAAATTTACGGTCACTTGCATTATGTATGGCGTGCGCGAATAATTCCTTCCCCGTTCCGGATTCTCCCCTTAATAGCACAGTTGCCGGGGTTTTCGCCCCAAGCTTTGCTTGTTCGACCGCAATCTGCATCTCTTCCGATTCACCAATTATATCCTCAAACATATATTTGGCTTCAAGGGTGCGGATGATTCTCCTGGCCCGGTCCAATTCCTGTGTAAGCGACTGGATTTCAGACATGTCATGGATGACGCCGACGCTTCCTTTCAGCTTTCCATTTACTATGATAGGAGCGACATTCACGATGACCTCTTTACGTTTTGGCCCTACTCTCATCTTCGTCCCGCGGATTGCCCTCCTTGTCTGAAGTACTTTAAGGTGGATACTCTCACCTTCAGAAATATCAGCGGTAGCAGGCTTTCCGATTACCTCATCCCGGGTCAAACCAGTAATCCTCGTATAAGCAGGATTGATCAAGATCCCTTTCCCTTCTTCGTCAACAACTGAAATGGCATCATCACTTGAATGTATGATAGCTTCAAGCATCGTCTGTATTTCTTTAAGGTTTGTTATTTCCTCTGCGAGATTCACTACTTCTGTAATATCCTTGAAGACAGTGAATGCCCCCATGATTTCTTCATTTTCTGTAATCATGGGAATACGATTCGAAATGATTTTCAGACCATTCCGCAAGACGACTTCCTGATTGACTTCGGTCCGTCTCGTTTCCAGGGTAGTCGTAAGCTTGCTTTCAGGAATTACTTCGTTGATGTGCTTACCGATTACTTCTTCACTATTTATGCCTATCATACGTTCAGCACTTCTATTGAAGAGCATGACTGTCCCTTTATTGTCTATACCCACCATACCATCATCAGTTGAGTTGAAAATCAGATCCCTCTTAAATGATTCACTTGTCAATTGGTGAATAAGGTCTTCTTTTTCTTCCAAAAGTTTAGAAATTAGGAATGCGACGCTGCCTGGTATAAGCACAGTGTTCTTTCCTCTTTTTTCTCTGACGCCTTCAAAGACTTTTTGATCTCCTGTAACTTCGATCACGATATCAACCGAATCATGCAGGAATTCTCTCCAATCACTGCCGCAGGGAATTCCCCACTCTTCTGCAAGGCGTAAACCCATCGCATCTTCATTTAAATCCGTTATACCAATCACTTTCATCAAGGAAACTTCATGGAGGATTTTCAAGATGGCTGTACCACCCTTGCCTCCCCCGATGATTAGAACCTTCTGCAATTTATTTCACCCCGAATTTTTCCATCTGCAATTTATTTCATATTCGATTTATATTTTACACCACTGTCTCCCGCTTGACAATTTTCTAGATGAAGTTAGAATTTCTAGTAGTGAGAAAAAAAGGAGTTATGTCCATAATGGTACGTATTATTGCATTAATGATCATGCTGATACCTGGTGCACTGGCAGCACTCGGGATCAAATTAATGAGAGATATGCTATTCGGGATCTTACAGCCTCCCATTCCGTTTTTGGGACTGCAATTTATTATAGGATTGATATTCTTTTTAGCAGGACTGGGCTTCATCGCAGGATTTGTCCTGCATCGGGACCGGAAACGAAACAAAGTACAGAATCGTTTCAATAAAAAAAGCTAGCGTTACATTACGCTAGCTTTTTCATATTACAGCTCCGTCCTTATTTTGATTGCCTTTTCAGGATAGTCCGTGACGATGGCCGAGCAACCGAGATTGAACAGGCGTTTCATCTGGTGTGCTTTATTGACGGTATATGGCCTGACACAAATTCCGTTTCTTATTGATTCTGTAATGATTTCATCAGAAGCCACTTTCTTATTGGGGTGAATCCCCTTCGCTCCAAGAGACTGGGCATAGACCCAAGGCATATACAGACCTGTCGAATACAACGGTGCTATTTCAATCATCGGATCAAGACGACTGCATGCCACGATGGAATAGTGATTGAAAGAAGAAATGATAATGCGGTCGGAGTAACCGTAATCATTAATCATCGTTATTACTTTTTCTTCCATTCCCTCGTAATCCATAATGCTGTTTTTCAGTTCTATATTACATACCAGGCTGTTATTCTTCATCCAATCAAAGACTTCAATCAAGGTAGGGATTTTGTGTTTATTGAATAATTTCTTTTTGAATGTATAATTTGCGTGTAATTTTCTCAAATCCTTTAAATGGGAGTCTTTTATATATCCTTTACCATTTGTTGTCCTGTCAACCGTTTCATCATGAATGACCACGACTTCTCCATCCTTGGTCAATTGAACATCAAGTTCTATGCCATCCGCGCCAACTCTTTCCGCTTCCAGAAAGGCATCCATTGTATTCTCAGGATGAGTTCCGGCAGACCCTCTGTGTGCAAATATCAACGTCACTCGCTTCACTTCCCGTGTTCGTTTTATTACTCTTGATTTACCCTTAGTTCCTTTATTATATGTTTAATCATACGCGGAAAGAAATAAAAAACCCAATAAATCGTGGATTCATCGGGTTCATTTACTATTCAGAATGTAAGAGAGCTTCATTTATCCTTTCAAGAGGCTTTGTGCTCCAGTCTAAGCTTATCAGCCACCATCGCAATGAATTCAGAATTGGTCGGTTTCGCTTTTGACATGCTCACTGTATAACCGAATAATGAAGAAATGGAATCTATGTTGCCTCTGCTCCAAGCCACTTCAATGGCATGGCGGATCGCACGTTCAACACGTGAGGCAGTTGTATTGTATTTCTTTGCAATATCAGGATAAAGGACCTTCGTGATGGAACCAAGCAGCTCAATATCGTTATATACCATCGAAATGGCTTCTCTCAAGTAAAGATACCCTTTAATATGTGCAGGGACACCTATTTCATGAATAATGCTCGTAATACTTGCATCTAAGTTTCTAGGTTTAGATTCTGTAGTTAGTCTGGATGAGGAATGTTTTTTGATGATCGGATTTGATTTTCCGCTTACTTGTCTAATATGACTGACGAGATTTTCCATATCAAAAGGCTTCAGGATAAAGTAAGACGCACCAAGATCCACGGCTTTTTTCGTAACATCTTCCTGGCCGAACGCTGTCAGCATAATGACATTTGGGATTTTTCTCTTTTCGCGCATGCGTTCCAGTACAGCAAGGCCGTCCAAGTGAGGCATAATTATATCTAGAACCAATACATCAGGGTCCACTTCTTCCATCAAATCCAAGCATTCTTGACCATTATGGGCGATTCCTACCACTTCCATATCATCCTGTGATGCAATATAGTCTTCCAGTAAAGATGTTAATTCCCGGTTATCATCCACAACACACACTTTAATTGATTTCACTACAGGGTTCCTCCTCGAATCCATTTTAATTCATGTCTATATTTTTTATTCTAAATTACTTTTTCGACAATGCAACCAAAAATCCTTTTATTTTTTAAAAAATACCAAAAAATATATTATTTTCTCTTATTTACTTTGTTTTCCTCTATTTTTCGACCTGTTTCGCTAAACGGATTAACTTTTGTCGAATAATCTTTATTTTATCAATATTGTGGTGTTCTTACAATTTCTTATGACGATATCATAATATGTACTTTGATCACCGCTGTTGATTTCCGTACAAGACTTCGCTTTCCGCGGGTGACCCGTGAGCCTCCTCGGCTTTGCCTGCGGGAAGAAAAGGGCTTTATTTAGAGGCGGGTGGCATAAGGCGAATCGGCCAAGAAGGCGTTCTTTGCCTTCTTGGCCGGTTTGACTTATGACATGTACCTCTAAGACCTGTAGCTGGACAAGTCTCACATAAGCTACTCTTCCCGCAGGAGTCTTCGTCTTGCACTCCAATCAACAGCTAGAGCCAGTTATGCCATAGCCCTTAAATACTTAAGAACCATTATAAAAAAAGAACCCTCTAAAGCACCGTTGCTGCGGCACTATATAGGGTTTGAAAAGTTAACTTGCTCTTTGGTGATTTTGTTTGTAAATGTCTATTCCGGCCTCGCTTAACATCCATTCTATATGAACTCCGTAGCCGCTTGTCGGATCGTTTACAAATACATGGGTGACTGCACCGATTAATTTGCCGTTTTGAATAATCGGACTGCCGCTCATCCCTTGTACAATCCCACCGGTTTTTTCTAATAACTCAGGGTCCGTAACTTTAATGACCATTCCTTTAGTGGCAGGGAATTTTTGAGGGATTGTACTCACAATTTCCACATCATATTGTTCCACTTTGCTTCCGTCCACAACCGTAAGAATCTGGGCTGGACCTTCTTTTACCTGATGTGACAATGCAATTTGCATCGGCTTATCCAAGATATTATTTTCCACCGATTGATTGAGTTCTCCAAAAATTCCGAAAGGGCTGTTGCGGGTAATGTTGCCGATTACATTTCTGTCTGCCGCAAATCTGGCAAGTTTCTCGCCCGGTTTCCCACCGCTGCCTTTCTCGATGGAAGTCACTTCAGAATGAACGATTTCACCGTCATCTACCACGATTGGTTTTTTTGTGTCCATATCTGAAATTACGTGTCCCAGTGCCCCATACTTTTTGGAGTGCGGATCAAAAAATGTCATTGTTCCGATACCGGCTGCAGAATCACGGATGTATAATCCGAGTTTATACGCCGATTCCCCTTTTTCCTTTAAGGGAAGCAAGGACGTTTTTACGATTTCGTCTTCTCTTTTAATAACCACTTGCATGCTTTTGGCTTCTTCGCCGGCTTTTTGCACGAATGGTGCAACATCGGCAAGTTGTTCAATTTTCTTTCCGTTAATTTCAGTGATCATATCCCCAACCTGGATTCCGGCTTTTTCCCCGGGTGATACTTTTCCTTCAGTTGTCTCAACGAGATGGTGACCGACCACCAGCACTCCGACGGTATTTAATTTCACCCCAATTGACTGACCGCCCGGTATGACTTTAAAATCCTTCAGTACTTCCACATTCACTTTCTTGATGGGAAGGCCGGCCAATTCAAGCACTACCTCATCTTTCCCGACCGATTTTCCCCGAATGGACAGAAGACCTTTTTCTTCACTGACTTGAACACTCTTATTGGTAAACGAACCCATAGCAGTAACGGATGAAGCCTTAGGGAGAGCAACTTGATCCCCTTCCATTACCCTGATTGAATTCGGAATATTGACTAATTGTTGAACAGGTTCATAAAAACCAAACAAACAAAGCGAAACAAGGAGAATTCCACCTATACATTTCCTTAACCAGTCTAATCTCACTACTTTCACTCTCCTCGCTTCAATTGCACACTCACTAACTTGGCTACAGTTTTAATTTTGCCTTTAAAAGCTACATTTATAACTGGTAATAAAGAAAAAAAGCTACCCTATATGGATAGCTTTTCATGTCTCTTTTATAGAACTGGCCAATTGCAGCAGCTCTTTTGCATGCTCTTGTGTTAAATCGGTAATTTCGACACCAGAAATCATCCGCGAAATTTCGTTTACTTTTTCATCTTCCCCCAACCGTTTGACAGCGGTACTTGTCCTGCCTTTACTAAGCTGTTTGGATATAAACAAATGACTGTCAGCCATAGCAGCCACCTGAGGCAGATGAGAGATACACATGACTTGTGAATGAGTGGCAACCTGATAAATTTTTTCTGCAATCGCTTGGGCCACTCTTCCGCTTACACCAGTATCGACTTCGTCAAAAATAATTGAAGTAATTCCCTGATGTTTGGAGAAAATAGTCTTAAGGGCTAGCATGATCCTTGAAAGTTCTCCCCCTGAAGCTACTTTAGAAAGTGGTTTTAACGGTTCGCCAGGGTTGGTGGAAATATAAAATTCAACATGGTCCCATCCATCTTTTTTAAACTGGGAGAAGGAGAATGATGTTTCTTTTCTGCTGCTGAAGCGCACTTCAAATTTCGTTTTATCCATATAAAGCTGCTTTAGCTGCTCGTGTATGCTTACAGTTAATTTTTTCGCCCATTTCTTTCTGGACTGAGTTAAGTTTTTTGCTTCTATGACTAAGTCTTTCTCAAGAGACTGCATTTTATTTTGGAGTTCTTCGATGTGAGAATCTTTGTTCAAGATCGTTTCGATTTCTTCTTCGATCTTTGAACTGTAGGCTAAGATTTCCTCTACTGAGGAGCCGTATTTTCTTTTCAATCCATTAATTTCATTCAGTCTCGTTTCGATAAGATCCAATCGATCCGGCTCAAATTCCAGTTGATCCAAATCACCTCTGATTTGATGGACAGCATCCTCCAGGACATAAAATGCATTTGATACCGCTTCAAGGGTTTTCTGATACTGACTGTCGAGATCGGCCGCTGTTTCCAGATGACTCATCGCCAAGCCCGTCCAATCAAGCCCTTTCCCTTCGCCCTGAATACTGCTATAGGAAGTTTGAAGTGCCTCATATAACCTTTCGAAATTCATCAGCTTTCGCTTCTCTTCTAAAAGCTCTTCGTCCTCGTTCAGCTTCAAATCTGCTTCCTGTATTTCTTTCAGCTGAAACTTGATGAGATCTAACCGGTGTGCCATTTCTTGTTCACTTTCATTCAGTCTGGTCAGTTGTTTATATATGGAGCTGTACTCTTTATAGATTTCCCGGTAAGAGACTAAATTAGTATGGATTTCTTTGCCTCCAAATTGATCAAGAAGAGGTAAGTGCAGATGTTCATTCATTAATTCCTGATGCTCATGCTGCCCGTGTATATCGATTAGCGCGCCGCCTATTTCTCTCATGATGGCGATGGTGACCAACTTACCATTTACTCTGCATACACTTTTTCCGCTATTCGATATCTCTCTTCGGAGAACAATCATTCCTTCTTCTATCTCAATCCCAAAGTTTGAAGCTTTTTCATAACAAGGGTGCGCTTCATCATCGAGAATAAATAAACCTTCTATCTCTGCTTTTTTCTCTCCATGGCGGACATATTCTGCCGATCCCCTTCCACCTACCAGAAGATGGATGGCGTCAATGATGATGGATTTACCTGCACCTGTTTCTCCTGACAGTACTGTTAAACCTTCTTCAAATGAAAGAGCCAATGCGTCGATGATGGCAAAATTTTTAATGGATAATTCTTGTAACAAGAAACATTCACCTCAGTTGATAAGGTAGTTATTTTTTATGGATAGGCAAAATTCTTTGTTAAACACCGCTGTTGATTTCCGTGCAAGACTTCGCTTTCCGCGGGCGGCCGGTGAGCCTCCTCGTCGCTTTGCTCCTGCGGGTCTAAAAAGCGGAGGCGGCTTGCTCAGCCCCGACAAGCATAAGATGAATGGACCTGGAAGGCGCCTAGCTTCTTGGACCATTTAGCTTATGACCTCGAGGGGCTAGCCGTGAGAGCTGGACAGGTCTCACCTGTCTCGCTTTTCCCGCAGGAGTCTTCGTCTTGCACTCCAATCAACAGCTGGAACGGTAAAAAAATAACCATAATTTACAGAACTATATTAAAGAAAACTGAAAAGAGGGTGAAATATTTCCACCCGTTTTTATATGAATATTATTGTCTTTTAAATAAAACTGTCTTTTATAACATATCAAGAAAACGTTCTGTAATGACTTTCGTTTCGCCTTCTGTTCTGCAGATGATTAGACATGTGTCATCTCCACAGATGGTTCCCAGGATTTCTTCCCAGTCCAGGTTATCGATCAAAGCCCCTATTGCATTGGCATTACCAGGAAGGGTTTTCATTACAAGCATGTGGCCTGCTGTATCTATCTTAACGAATGCATCCGTCAACGTTCTTTTCAGTTTTTGCAGAGGATTAAAACGCTGATCGGCTGGGAGGCTGTATTTATATCTCCCATCCATCAAAGGCACTTTAACTAAGTGCAATTCTTTAATATCCCTGGATACAGTGGCTTGAGTTACATTGAAGCCTGAATTTTTAAGGCTTTCAACCAGCTCATCCTGCGTCTCGACATCTCTATTTGTAATGATTTCCCGAATTTTTATATGTCTTTGCCCTTTGTTCATCATAGAACTTACACCTCTTACCTAGAATTGAGCCTGTATATTTATACCTCTACGCTTATAGTAGCCTATTTTATGTATAAGTACAACAGAAAAGCGGAGGCGGAGACAAGGATAACCTTTACCATAGCTATACGTAAAAACAAAATAATGAAAATGGGACAAAACACAAAACAACTATCTAAAAACGAACATTTCTCTGATGACTATGAATACCGCTAATGATTTCCGTGCAAGACTTCGCTTTCCGCGGGTAGCCCGTGAGCCTCCTCGTCGCGTTCGCTCCTGCGGGGTCTCACATAAGCTACTCTTCCCGC
>NZ_JBBYAF010000015.1:0-87479 GCF_038405515.1 Rossellomorea oryzaecorticis
TAAGGCGAATCGGCCACGAAGGCGTTCTTTGCCTTCTTGGTCGGTTTGACTTATGACATGTGCCTCTAAGCCCCAGAGCTAGACAGGTCTCACATTGGCCACTACTCCCGCAGGAGTCTTCGTCTTGCACTCCAATCAACAGCTGGAACAAATTAAAAATTATACAATTTCCAAAAAAAAGGAAAACGAAATAAATCCATCAGCATGGGATGGGCAGATTTGAACCATCCACTAGACTACATTCGACAGCCTTCGTTATTTTCCTTCTTTTACAGAAGGTTTATTCGCAGTGATTTTCAATTGTACCCACCAGTTGCTTTAGAAGTTCAACCGCATGATCAAGCTCTAATGAATAGAAACGCTTTGTCCCTTTCTGTTCAAGGGATACGAGCTGCTGATCTCTCAGTATTTTTAAGTGATGGGAGACGGCTGGCCGCGATAGTGTCAGATGCTCAGTGATTTGATTGACCGTAAGCGGTTCTTTTTCAGCAAGAAGGACAATGATGTCCTGCCGATACGAATCACTTAATGCTTGAAATAAAGGAGTACAAGCACGAAATGTATCAATGGCTTTTTGCCCCATAATATTCTCCCTTTCTATTTCATTCCCTTATATTATATACGTTCTTGGACTTTGCGGACAATCTTTGTGACCATTTTACGCGGCATGAATCGAATGGACCCGGCGAGCATTCTATTTTTAAATCCTGGTATGATCACTGCCTTCTTTTGATGGGCCATTTGCTTATACGCTTCTTCTACTACTTCTTCAACAGTCATGACTCCCGACTGGAAGAGTTTTGATTCTTGTAGTTGTGCTGTATCACTGAACCCTGTTTTAGTAGCTCCCGGACATAGTGCCATCACCTGGACTCCGTGTTCCTCCCATTCATTAGCCAGTGCCTCTGATAATGAAAGGACATACGCTTTCGTGGCATAATACACTGCCATTAACGGTCCCGGCTGAAAGGCTGCAGTTGAAGCCACGTTCAAGATTTGTCCATTCTTCCGATTCACCATTTCCTTTCCAAAATACTTGCTAAGTTCGGTCAAGGCTGTAATGTTTACTTGAATCATCTCTACTTCTTTTTCGATCTCAGTCTGTTCAAACTCACCGAACAACCCAAAACCGGCATTGTTAATGAGAATATCAACTTCAATGTCATTTGATGTAACTTGTTCATAAATGACACGGGATGCTCCCATCTCTGCTAAATCTGCTTTGATTACATGCGCTTTGATGTTGTAATTCCCTTCTAATTCTGTTGCAAGAGAAAGCAGCTTATCTTCACTTCTCGCCACAAGGACCACGTTATGGCCCGCTTGAGCAAATTTATGACTGAAATGAAGCCCTATTCCACTTGATGCTCCTGTGATCAGTACGGTTTTGTTTTTCATATATAATTACCCCCTTAATTTATTATGTTTAAACACTTAAACGTTTAAGTGTTTAAACATATAATAATTAATATACAGGGATATGTCAAGAGAACAGGTAAGGACATTCGAAAACTGCTATTTAAGAATTTGACCTGTTGATTGAATTAATGGAGTTTGTGATTGAATCATGAGTCGGTGTGATGGAATTAAATGAATATCAGAGTGGATTAACAACTCGCCCCAAATAGTTCCTCCAAATAAATAAAAACAGACCCCCGCCGATCGGAGGTCCGTTTCTCTTGCCAATAATTTACTTATCAAACAACATACTTCTCAGCATCGATCAGCTTTTCAGACGCTTCACGCTTAACTGCGATCACATTGATCGGTGTGTGGCGCGTGAATTTGCGGAGTGCTGAAAGCATCATGCGCAGTGTGTCGCCCTGTTCTGTCGCCACAAGTGTTTCTTTTGCATGCGCTTCGATTTCATTGAAAGCTTCCTGACAGAAGATCTGTGTGTATAGAAGCTTTTGCTTCGCTTTTTCAGCCCCTGCTTTTTCAAGCGCTTTTTCTGTACGAAGGACGACAGATTCCATTGCGTATGCATTCGATACGATATCTGCGATGTTCACAAGGATTTCCTGCTCTTTTTCGAGTGCCTTGCCGAACTTCTGAGCCGCTAATCCAGCAAGCATCAAGCCGATCTTCTTTGCATTTTTCACAAGGTACTTTTCTTGCGCCAATGGCTCGTCGCCAACTTCTTCAGGCATAAGCATCATCAATTCTTCCTGAAGCGCCTGTGCTTTTTGAAGAAGCGGCAGCTCACCTTTCATCGCTTTACGCAGGTATGTCCCCGGTACAAGAAGGCGGTTGATTTCGTTTGTTCCTTCGAAGATACGGTTGATACGGGAGTCGCGGTACATTCTTTCGATTTCATATTCCTGCATGAATCCGTAACCGCCGTGAAGCTGAACCCCCTCGTCGACCACATAGTCCAGTACTTCAGTTGCGAAGAATTTATTGAGTGAACACTCGATTGCATATTCAGCGATTGACTTCGCTACTTCCGTTCCGTTCTTGATCTCTTCATCAGTAAGCTTACTCATGCGGTCCTCGAATAATCCTACAGTTCGATATACGGAGCTTTCAGCTGCGTATAATTTTGCTGCCATTGTTGCTAATTTTTCTTTCGTCAGGTTGAAAGAAGAAATTGAGGTTTTGAATTGCTGGCGTTGATTTGTGTATTGAACGGTTACTTCAAAGGCACGTTTACTTGCTCCGACAGCACCCACTCCAAGCTTGTAGCGGCCGATATTTAAAATGTTGAATGCAATGATATGGCCTTTTCCTGCCTGACCGAGAAGGTTTTCTGCAGGAATTTCAGCATCTTCCAAGATCAATGTTCTTGTAGAGGAACTCTTGATTCCCATTTTCTTTTCTTCAGGACCTGTAGATACGCCAGGATAATCTTTTTCAACGATGAAGGCAGAGAAATGCTCGCCGTCTATTTTTGCATATACAACGAATACATCAGCGAATGCAGAGTTTGTGATCCATTGCTTTTCACCATTTAAAATATAGTGAGTGCCCGCTTCGTTCAGTTTCGCAGTCGTTTTCGCACCGAGTGCATCCGACCCTGAGCCTGGCTCTGTTAATGCATAAGCTGCAAGTTTCTCACCTGTCGACAATGCAGGAAGATACTTTTGCTTTTGATCTTCGTTTCCGAAAAGAACGATTGGAAGTGAACCAATCCCGACATGTGCGCCGTGGGAGATGGAGAATCCGCCTGCACGGGACATTTTTTCTGCGATCAATGCTGAGCTGACTTTATCAAGGCCAAGTCCGCCGTACTCTTCAGGAACATCCGCTCCCAAGAGGCCAAGGTCCCCTGCTTCTTTCAATAGACGCACAGAATGATCGAACTCATGATTTTCAAGATTGTCGATGACAGGTACCACTTCATTCAATACATAGTCTTCAGTCGTTTTCGCGATCATTTTTTGTTCATCAGAGTATTCTTCCGGTGTGAATACCCGATCAAAGCTCACATCTTCAATTAAAAAACTTCCACCCTTAATCAATTTATCAGTTTGATTTGCCATTATTGACATCCCCTTAACGTTTTTTTTATGGAAGGTTCCCTTAAACTCCGCTGTTGATTTCCATGCAAGACTACGCTTTCCGCGGGCGGGCGGTGAGCCTCCTCGGCAAGCCTGCGGGTCGGAAAAGCGGAGGGGCTTGGAAGAGAGGCGGGTGGCATAAGGCGATTCGGCCATGAAGGCGTTCTTTGCCTTCTTGGACGAGTTGACTTATGACATGTGCCTCTAATCCCCGTAGCTAGACAAGTCTCACTAGCACCGCTTTTCCCGCAGGAGTCTTCGTCTTGCACTCCAATCCACAGCTAGATTCACTTAAATCAATGAATCTTCTAGAAAGAACTATTAAAAGCTGGATATTTTCAAGTCAACATATCTCTTAACCAATCAGTTCAAATACCCCGGCTGCTCCCATTCCGCCGCCGATACACATGGTGACGATTCCGAATTGCTGGTTGCGTCGTTTCATTTCGTGAACGAGTGACAGGGTCAATTTTGCACCGGTACAGCCAAGCGGGTGTCCGAGTGCGATGGCTCCGCCGTTTACGTTCACTTTGTCTTCGTCCAGTCCAAGCTGACGGATGACTTGGATCGACTGGGAAGCGAATGCTTCGTTCAGTTCGAATAGCCCGATATCCGACAGTTCAAGACCTGCCATTTTCAGTGCACGCGGGATCGCTTCGACAGGTCCGATCCCCATGATTTCAGGTGGAACCCCAGCTACAGCAAAGCTTCTGAATTTCGCCATCGGCTGCAGGCCAAGTCCATCTGCCTTTTGACGATCCATCACCATGACGGCTGCTGCTCCGTCACTTGTTTGAGAAGAGTTCCCTGCTGTCACCGAGCCTCTTACATTAAACGCGGGACGCAATTTCGAAAGAACGTCTGAACTCGTTTCAGCACGAACTCCTTCGTCTTTAGAAAATTGGAATGTCTTTTCAACAAGTTTGTTCTCTGCATTTATCGAGCGCTGAACAACATCCACAGGGACGATTTCATCATTGAATTTCCCTTCTGCTATCGCTTTTGCCGCTTTCTGGTGACTTCTCACTGCAAAAGCATCCTGGTCTTCACGGGACACGCCGAATTTCTTCGCCACTTCCTCTGCCGTATGGCCCATGCTCATATAGTACTGAGGAGCCGTTTCAGCAAGCTTTGCATTCGGACGCACCACGTGACCCATCATCGGTACGAGACTCATCGATTCCGCTCCACCGGCGATTGCTGTATCAGAATGCCCCAACATGATTTTTTCAGCTGCATAGGCGATCGACTGCAATCCTGATGAACAATAACGATTGATCGTAATCGCAGGAACCGAGCTTGGAAGCCCTGCAAGGCCTCCGATGTTTCTTGCCATATTCAATCCCTGTTCGGCTTCCGGCATCGCACATCCGATAATCAAATCGTCGATATTTCCTTCGTAGTTCCCTGCACGCTTCAATGTTTCTTTTACGACAAGGGCACCAAGGTCATCCGGTCTCACTCCTGCCAATGACCCTTTTCTTGATTTTCCGACTGGTGTTCTGGCACCAGCCACTATGACTGCTTCACGCATGATGTTCCCCCGCTTTCTGAATTGGTTTATATGCTTAGTTGCGTAATGGCTTTCCTTTAACAAGCATGTGCTGCATTCTTTGCTGTGATTTCGGCTGAGCGATCAGGCTCAGGAATGCTTCTCTTTCAAGGTCCAATAAGTATTGTTCATCGACTTCTGTTCCAAATGGCACTTTTCCGCCGGCAATCACGTATGCCAGTTTCTTTGCGATCAGGAGATCGTGTTCTGAAATGAAGCCTGATTGATACATCGATTGTGCTCCCAGTAAAAGTGTTCCGTAACCTGTTTCCCCTGTTACTGGGACCTTCTTACGGATCGGTGCTTTATAGCCGCTCTCATAAAGGGCGATGGCAGCCTGTTTCGCATCATATAATAAGTGGTCGCCGTTTACACTCACACCGTCAGCTTTGCTGAGGAAGTTGGTGTCTCTTGCTTCATCTCCTGATGTCGACACTTTTGCCATTGCTATCGTTTCAAACACTTTGTTCGCTACCTTCTGCAGATCGAATTCGACACCATTAGGAAGGTTCGCCAAATGCTTCATATAAAGCTCTTTGTTTCCTCCTCCGCCCGGGATCAGGCCGACACCGACTTCTACAAGACCCATATACGTTTCCATTGAGGCTTGAATATGTGCAGTCGGCAGACAGACTTCGCTTCCTCCGCCGAGCGTCATGCCGAATGGCGCTGCGACAACCGGTTTAGAGGAGTACTTGATTTTCATCATAGCCTGCTGGAAGTGACGCACCACCATGTCGATTTCAAAAATGTTATCATCCTGCGCTTCCATCAGGATCATGGCGAGGTTGGCCCCCACGCAGAAGTTCTTCGCCTGATTTCCGATGACAAGCCCCTTGAAGTTTTTCTCCACTTCATCCACCGCGAAATTGATCATCTGGATGATGTCCAGGCCGATTGCGTTATTTGGAGAGTGGAACTCAAGAAGTGCCACGCCGTCTCCGATATCGATGAGGCTTGCTCCGGTATTTTTCTTGATCAGCTTCCCTTGTTTCTTCAGAAGCTTCAAGTCGATTACTTTAGGGTTACGCTCAACAAGCTTGTATTCTCCATTGTGGTAGAAATACAATTCGCCGTCTTCTTCTTTGTAAAAATGGGTGTGTCCCGCTTCAAGCATCTCTTCTACCCATTGCGGTACGGTTACGCCTTCTTCCTTCATACGTGTGACGGATTTTTCAACACCGATGGCGTCCCACGTTTCAAAAGGTCCAAGCTCCCAGCCGAATCCCCATTTCATTGCGCGGTCGATGGCAACGATGTCATCTGCGATTTCTCCATGCAGCTGCGCGGAATAGGTGAGCACCGGTGATATAATATTCCAAAGCAGTGAGCCGGCTTTATCTTTCGCATAGACAAGCGACTTGATTTTATTCGGAAGTCCCTTTTCATTCTTGCTCATTTCAATAGAGGCTGTTTTCAGCTTTTTACGAGGCTCATACTCAAGTGTTTCGGGATTCAATTCAAGGATCTCTTTACCTTGCTTCAGGAAGAACCCTTGCCCGCTCTTGCTTCCCAGCCAGCCGTTATCAAGCATCTTCCGCATGAATGCCGGTACTTCGAATACTTTCTTCTCTTCGCCATCCACCTGGTCGTAGACATTTTTGGCAACGTGTGCGAATGTATCAAGTCCGACGACGTCAAGCGTTCTGAAGGTGGCACTTTTCGGTCTGCCGATTGCCGGGCCTGTGATGGAATCAACCTCTCCGACGCTGTAGCCGCCTTTAAGCATTTCCTGTACCGTTACTAATAATCCATATGTCCCGATGCGATTGGCGATGAAGTTCGGTGTATCTTTTGCAAATACAACGCCCTTACCGAGTGCATCTTCACCGAATGTCTTCATGAAGTTCACTACTTCTGGATCCGTTTTCTTAGTCGGAATGACCTCAAGAAGTTTCAGGTAACGAGGCGGATTGAAAAAGTGAGTTCCGAGGAAGTTTTTTTGGAAATCCTCTGAACGGCCTTCTGCCATTGCCTCAATTGAAATCCCTGAAGTATTGGAGCTGACGAGGCTGCCTTGTTTACGATGTTTTTCAACCTGTTCGAATACTTTCTTTTTAATATCCAAGTTTTCAACAACGACCTCGATGATCCAGTCGCACTCGCTGATTTTCTCCATATCATCTTCAAAGTTACCCGCTGTAATCAATGATAGGTTTTGTTTTGATGTCAAAGGAGCCGGTTTTTGTTTTAAGAGCTTTTTTAAAGCGTTTTCACTCAAACGGTTACGAAACGCCTTACTTTCTTCTGTAAGACCTTTTGCTTTATCTTCGTCTGTTAATTCGCGTGGCACGATGTCTAATAACATTGTCGGAATACCGATGTTCGCTAAATGTGCTGCAATTCCCGAACCCATAACTCCTGATCCTAACACTGCAGCTTTCTGAATTCTGCGAGTCAATGTGTTTTCCCCCTTTGTTTGCACTATGATAATGGTTTGAATGAATAACCGGTCTGATTAAGCAGTCCGGAGTGGATTTGAATGAACACTCATTCATTTTTCGGTCAAAAAAAAGACCCGATTGAATTTCTGTTATCTCTAATATATCGGATTTTCTAAAATATCGCAATATTTAAACGTTTAAAAATGAATATTTTCACAAAATTTTTTCTCTTGTTTACTTATATGCTTAAATTCGTGGTGAAGTTCAATTGTGATGGATATTCTCTTGAACCAAGTCCCAAAATTTAAAGGTCATAATCTCCTTCCCTCTGGGACATTTTATGAATGGAGGTGTTTTTTCATGGCAAAACGCAAAAAAGATCCTTCAAGAGCAGGAGTCAGTGCTGCCAGCGTAAAAGGTAATGCCGGTCCGACAGTCGAAGCTGACGGCGGCGGTAAAGTAAACAGTCAAAACAATCAATTTAAAAAGCAATAAAGGATGATCACAGGCGTCTTTTGGGCTCCTGTGATTGTTTTTTTTTGTTCAATTTTCAGATTGAGTGGTGATTTTAAGGTTAATCTGTATGTGATTTCGGCTGATGAACCAACTTCTTTCCCACCGGAATGGGTTTATGCTGACTTTTTTCGTTTTATGCGTAAAAATATCATTATATGCTGACTTTTTCGGATATATGCTGAAAATTTTTCATTTATGCTGAATTATTTAGATATATGCTGACTTTAGAAATAAATGGAAACAATCCACTGAATCCCTAAAGGCCCGTTTCTCGCTGCGATAAAGCACTGAAGCACAGTCACCAAACCAAACTGAACAATTATGCTGAAATGCAAAAATTAACTTTGCTTCCCTGTACGTTTTCGAGTAAACTATGTGTATTGCATTTGGTTGTCAGACCTCCTACTTTAATTGTTTTGAGAGGCAGCTGATTATTTTGATAACGTTTACAGATAAGGAGAGAAAAATACGATGATGAAGAGATCTGTATTTTTTACGATAGGATTATTCATTTTGACGATGGGTGTATCGTTGATCATAAAATCCGGGCTAGGGGCCTCTGCCTGGGATGCTCTTGCGGTGGGTGAGTCCAGGATGTTCGGCATCACGGTCGGCACAGCGGTTTTTGTTAATGGGATTGTGTTGATCGTTCTCAACGCCATTATTATGAAAAAACGTCCAGATGTACTGGCGACATTGACGATTTTTGTCATTGGCCTGTTAATTGATTTCTGGCTGTTGATTGTCTTGGCTGACTTTGCTCCAGTGATGATGGTCAATCAATTTATTGCCCTTGGACTTGGAATTTTGACAGTTGGGTTAGGTGTCTCCATTTACCTTCAAGCCAAATTCCCTGCCAGTCCAATGGACACGCTTATGGTGGCGATTCATACCCGCTTCGGATTGAATCTTCGAAACTCGCGAATCCTCTCTGAGGGATTTGCATTGACACTTGCCTTCTTATTTAAAGGGGATATCGGTATCGGGACGATTCTTGTAACGGTTCTATTAGGATTCGTAGTTCAATATATGTATCCAATTTTCGAGCAGTTGTTTGAGAAAAATTCATATTCTAAAGCTGCGGTTCCAACTGAATAAACGCCAGAAAGGTTGAAATCCAAGGGGTTTCATCCTTTTTTTAATAGATATACTTTTTTTGAACTGTCCAAGGTGGCAAGAAAGACGGAGTTGATTTCCTTTACATGCTTCATATTCAGTTGATTCAGTACCCATTTCTCATCAACCCCCGCTGTTACAAGATTTTCAAGGATGAATTTTCCTTCATTTATGATAATCAGCGGGAGGTTTGAAGGTTTGACTTTGAGTTTAATATCGGCAGGGGTAACGGGTGATCCGGCATCAAACATTATGACGGATATATGGGCATTCGGCTCCAATATCGCATATTTCACTTCGCTCACATCAAAAATATTTTGTATCCTCAATTCAGATAAAAGCAAATCAACACTAATAAACTGTCGTTTCAGGTTTTTCACTACCACTTTTCCATTGTCTATCAAAATGGCTGGTTTTCCATTAAAAAAGAAGCCGAACTTTCTATATTTCATAGAGATGAAACTGAATGCGGTATGCCAGAAGAAAAGGGTGAGCAGTGGCACAATCATATAAGTGAACGAAACCTTTCCATCAAGTACGGGTGATACGGTAATGGCCCCAAGTATCCATATAAGTGCAAAATCGTAGGTGGTCAGCTGATTGACGGCTCGCTTGTACACACTTCTCCCGACTAGATACCCCACACACCCTACAATCACCGTTCTGATCAGAAATCCGGCCAACGTGATCTCCTCTACCCTCCCAAATATTTCCGTCATCTTTAACCCTCCCGTCTAGTTGATGTAAAGTTCACCTGTTGTAGTCAGAAGCCCGATATAAACTTTCTCCAATCCTGAAATGTTCTGCCTGTCCAATTCTGCCATGATCCAGTTCACATCCAGCTTCCTTTTCTTTAATATGTTCTTGTCAATCCTGCCTTCGTAAATGACGATATCTGACAACTGCTTTGTGGTCATCGGAACTTGCATTGCAGCCTTTGTTACTGGCAGGCCATTTCTGTTTTTAGCCACACTGAAATCCCCGTTTGGCTCTGCAATCATATATTCCACATTTTCCAAATCGAAGGCATCCTTCTGTCTCAGGATTGAAAGCATATTATCAATGGTCAGCAAGGTCTTTTTCATATTCTTTTTGTTGACCTTTCCCTTTTCTACGATGACAGTCTGTCTTTTTGATGCAAAATAGGGTGAAAATTTTAAATAACTGTAGGAAAGCAGCAGTATAATGATAATATAAACGGTTATTATTGCGATGGCGTCGATTGGACGGGATTCAGGCTGTACCATTCGTGAAGCTGCAATGTGACTGATCCCCGCCCCCACAAGGAAATTATAAGGTGTTAATATGCCCGGCTGTCTAAAGCCCAGTGATTTGTCAGCAAGGAAAAGGACAAAATATAGAATTGTCGTTCGGAGAAACAATTCTATATAATTCAATTCTTCTGCTTTAAACAGTATATCTTTCCATTCCACTGCACTTCCCCCTTTTCGAGTTCCACAATCCTTTCTCTTATTGTTTGTTGGTTCACCTCTGACAATACATCGGTTTCATTAATTCCATTTCTTAAAGCCATTTTCATCAAAAGCACGCCAAAAAATGATATGATGATTCTATTATTCTATTTTCTTTTTAGGAGCGTTTTTCATGCTGCAGGTAGTAAATAAGAAATTGGAGAAACTCATGCCTTTCATTACACCTTCTGCTGTATTAATGGGGGTTTTGTTTGCTCCATACCTATCACCTTTAACGTTCATAGTGCCTTGGGTATTCGCATTTATGACATTTTCCGGGTCCTTGAGCTCAAATTTCCATTCCGTTAAGCGGGCCGTTCAATTCCCGCTGCCCCTTTTGACTTCGCTCCTCATCCTTCATATCATCATGCCGCTTTGGGCGTTCGGGATGGGAAGCATCGTCTTTCCTGAGGATGGGCTCACAGTGACGGGCTTACTGCTTGCGATGGTTATTCCGACCGGGATCACAAGCTTCGTATGGGTGACCATTTATAAGGGGAACATCGGTCTCGCCCTTTCCATCATTCTCGTCGATACAATCCTTTCCCCCTTCATCGTGCCGGCCAGCCTGTCTCTGATTGTCGGACAAAAGGTTGAAATGGACAGCTGGAACATCATGAGCGGTTTATTGTGGATGGTCGTGATTCCTTCCATCATCGGAATGCTTTGTAATCATCTGACAAAAGGAAGCATCAAGGACACAGTCGGGAAACATTTATCACCCTTTACTAAAATCGGAATCGGGGTGGTGGTTGCCATCAACAGTTCGGCTGTCGCTCCATATTTAAAAGATATCAGTCTTAAACTTTTCCTGATTGCTTTCACCGTACTGTTCATTGCTATCTCTGGGTTTGCACTGGCATGGCTGCTTGGCAGCCTGCTTAAACAATCGAGGGATACGAAAGCAAGCCTGTTATTCACCGGCGGAATGAGGAACATCAGTGCAGGGGCTGTCATCGCAGTTCAATACTTTCCCGCTGCCGTTGCAGTACCAGTCGTGATCGGCATGCTCTTTCAGCAAGTGCTCGCTTCTTTCTTTGGCTTTCTTTTTCACCGGTATGAATTGAGAGTCAAAGCATAACCAATTTCAGGTTTGATCTTTACATTAAAAGGACCACACATGGCAGACAGATGTGTGGTCCTTATTTATTATGTTGAAAATTTGATTTCGACTACGATTTGCTTTCTGATTGACTGTCTGTGCCGGTTTTGGATTCTGTCTGATCTATGTTGGTATACTCTTGCAAATTACCTTGTTCAGGGTTTTCAAGCTTCTTGCCATTTTCATGTGAATACGTCACGGATTCCTCTGGTGACGTGTCCATGTTATGTTCACTGAGCACGTCGGTTTTTCCAGACTTTTTGCTGTCTCCGTGCTCTGTTTCAAGAGATTCTTTCTTTGCATTCAGCAGCTGGTTAATGTTCTTCCGCTGGCTCTTATTCGCAAGTACATATAAGGTATCTTCAGCCTTTATGATCGTATCCCCTGTCGGTGTGAGTAAATCATTCCTCCGGATGACCGCTGAAATCAACGTCTTTTCCGGGAGTTCGATTTCCTTGATTGCCTTTCCGGTGATATAAGCATCCTGATTGATATGAACTTCAATCATTTCGTTGTTTGTCTTTCCGATACTGACCAGCTCAAGCGTGTGAGCGAGCGGCGGTTTATCTTTTCCAGCAAGCTTGAAGTAATTAGCCAAAGGGGTAATCGTCGTCCCCTGTACAAGTGCGGATAATAGGACGACGAAGAAAACAACGTTAAAGATGATTTCGCTGTTTTCTAAATTTGCCACCATCGGAAACGTTGCCAGTACGATCGGCACCGCCCCTTTCAGACCTGCCCACGAGATAAAGAACTTCTCCTTTACACTGAAGCTTTTATCAAAAGCAAGACTGATATAGACACCTAAAGGTCTCGCAACAAAAATCAGTAGAACAGACAAAAGTATTCCCTGCAGGGCGATTCCTGGAAGATGCTGGGGGAACACGAGCAAGCCCAGCAGGATGAACATGACGATCTGCAGCATCCAGGCGAAACCTTCATTAAATTTAATGATCGAATGGCGGTAGGTTAATTCCCGGTTTCCAACAATGATGGCCATGACATAAACGGCAAGCAGTCCGCTGGCATCGATGATCGAGGTAAGGGCATATGTCAAAATAGCGAGTGAAACCGAGAGTACGGGATACAAACCGGAAGAGTCCAGGTTGATTTTGTTGATGATCCAAACAGAAACCATTCCGAATAGTGCCCCCAGAACAAGCCCCATCCCCATCTGCCAGAAGAAGGATAATACTAAATTGAATGGATTCAAATTAGGCAACTGGATCAGTTGCAAAAAGGCTACAGTCAAAAAGATTGCCATCGGATCGTTGCTTCCCGATTCTGCCTCAAGCGTGGATGAAATTCTTGATTTGATGTTTTTATTACCCAACACAGAAAAGACGGCAGCAGCGTCGGTGGATCCTACAATCGCCCCGAATAGCATACCCTCAAGCCAGCTCACCTCCAAAATGAACTTAGCTGCTATACCAATTGAAAGAGTCGTGATCAGAACTCCTATAGTAGCCAGTGAAAGGGCCGGTTTATAGACACTTTTCACATTGCTCCACTTCGTCTGGAGACCACCTTCAAACAAAATGATAATCAGGGCGATGGTTCCGATAAATTGTGTAATATGAGCATTATCAAAGAAAAAGTATGTATTTAAAATCATTCCTGCAACGATGAAGAGAATGAGAGAGGGAACTCCTAAACGGGAGGAAAACTTGGCAAAAATGACTCCGATTAGGAGAAGGAGGGCTAAAAGCATTGAAACATTTTCAATCGAAAATTCCATGTGATCGCCTCGAATTAAAGAATGATGATAGAATAATCATACTATATTGTGAAAGTTGTAACAATCGATGTGCCTGCTGAATTCAGTTGGACCGCAATGTTAAACATACCTCTGGGCTGACAACACTTAGCTTAACCTCTCCTTCATAGAAAAAAACTTCACAGCCATTTCATCCGTGAAGTTTCATTCCTTTATTTACTTTTCATAACGCCTTTCAGAACAAATGCCACGTTAGCCGGTCGTTCAGCCAGACGTCTCATGAAATAGCCGTACCAGTCAGTACCATACGGGACGTAGACGCGCATTTTGTAGCCTTCCTTCACAAGTTCGTGCTGACGCTCTACACAGATGCCAAAGAGCATCTGGAATTCGAACTGATCACGCGGGATATTATGTTCTTCAGCAAGCTTCTTCGTATATTCAATGATCTTATCATCATGAGTGGCGATCGCCGTATAATTTCCATTCAGCATATGCATCTTGATGATTTTCTTAAAGTTTTCATCAACATCTTTTTTATCAGGAAATGCAACTTTAGGCGACTCTTTATATGCCCCTTTCACAAGACGCAGATTCGGGGAATACGCATTTAACTCTTCCATATCCTTTTCTGTTCTATAAAGATAAGCCTGAATAACCGTACCAATGTTGTCATATTCCGACTTTAGTGTTTTAAAAATTTCGAGCGTCTTTCCGCATCGTGAATAATCTTCCATATCGATGGTTACAAAGACGTCATGTTTCTTGGCTTCTTCAAGAATCATCCTCATGTTCTTTGTAACGACATCCTCTTTCAGATCAAGACCCATAGAAGTCATCTTGAGCGATAATTGAGATTGTAACTTCTCTCTGCCTATGGCACGCACGGCTTCTACACATTCAAGGGCCATTTCATTGGCTTCCTCTACGTTATCGACGAACTCACCCAAATAATCAATCGTTACCACAAGATTCTGTTTATTCAATTCACGAATGACTTCGACCGCTTGATCGATTGAAGACCCGGCTACAAATCTGGCTGCGCCAAAACGTAGGCCATATTTCTTAGCCAATTTTGTGATCGGCTTATTTTTAGAAAGGAATAAAAAGAAATTACGCATTGCTTGCTCCATGTTGCTACCTCCCTGAAAGAACATATATGTCATACTATGAAAACGTTTTCTCATTTGATAAAAAGAAAAGGCTTCGAGTAGTATTCTGTTTACCAACATTTTATCACCTATTAAACGTTTTGAATATACTTTTGTTACTTTCTTGGTAGAATATTATCGAATTTTGTAAGCGGTGTATAACCTGCATGAAAATAGGCAGAATAACCTTTGTTGAAGCCTTAAAATTGTTTTATCCTGGATAAAGCAATCAGGCATATATACCTATAATTCCAGCAACCATGAAGGAGGAATAAATTATGCAGCAACAGCCTCAACAAGGTAATCAGCAGCAAACATATACGCAGCCGCCACAAATGTTAACGACAAAGGATTCTCTATACTTGAATGACATGCTTGCATGGAACCTGACTGCCATGAAAAAGTGTCATTTTGCAGCTACTCAGTGCCAAGATCAGGAAATTAAAGCAGAACTCGATAAGTGCGGCCAAATGCATCAGCGTCATTATGAACAATTATTGGCGCACTTGAACACAACCAACCCGAATCAAGGCATGATGTAGAAAGGAGACGAACAATATGAACCAGCAAAATCAAAATCAGCAAAAAATCCAAAACCCGAAGACTCAAGTCCCGTCCACTCCGCAAATGAATGATCGCGACTTCATTACAGACGTCCTGTCGCATGAAAAATACATGACTGCTTCTTATTGCACAGCCCTAAATGAAGCAAGTCACCAAGCACTGTATCAAGACTTATTGACGATTTTCAATGAAACGCAGAACGCCCAGCGCGAGTTATATAATGAAATGTTCCGTAAAGGCTGGTACAAGCTTGAAGCTGAAGACAGCCAAAAAATCCAGCAGTCCTATCAGCAGCATCAGCAGTACTCCTCCCAGTTCCCATATGGGACAACTGCTGGCGGCGGACCGCTTCAATAGAATCAGATGGCGGTTCTCTTTTTTTGAGAACCGCTTTTTGAATTGGGGAAAAAGACTGTGGCGGGCTCGATTTACTATTGAAAATGGCTGGATTTAATCGGATTTGAAGTGAAATTGACTGTTTTTATAAAACACGGGCTGTCTTTACCCGCAGCATTCCGCGTTTGTGTAAAATACGTGCCATTTTTCCGGATATTCAAGCCACTTTTTAAAAATACAAGCCACTTTCCAAATTTACGATCCCCTTTTCAGAAATACAATCCACTTTCCCCGTTTTTCAAGCAACTTGTCGAATTTTCTTTATGTACTCCACACCCCTACATGGAACAACACTCCATCCCCAGCACCTGCCTCATTCCAAGGGGATTAACTCCACAAAAAAAAGCACCCATCCCCGGGTACTTTCAACACCTATCAGCCAAAAACCGGCTAGTCATCCTTCTTATTACGATTCAACTCTTCTCGGTGCGCTTCATTCAACTTTTTTATTTCAACGATGATATTCTTCATCTCTTCTTTTCCGTCCGGATGAAGTGAGTTCCAATGCTTTACGAGGGCAGGCATGTTTTTGGCAATGAACGTGTAGAGTGCATATTGGGTCACCATTTCTTTTTTCTCATCAGATGTCTCCCCGAGGAGGAGCTCGGTGTACTTATCCAGCAATGCGTCAAATTGTTCCGGAAATTCGCTCATGATTAGGACCTCCCGTTTAGTTAATGATCTTCTCTAGAAAACCATCCGCTTCACCTTACAAGTCTGTGGACAGCTCTTGCAGCGGAATTGTTCGCCATTCTCCAACCGATATGAAAAGCAGCATGTCTTGCGTACGCGGATTTTATCATCAAGACCTTCGACACGTACTTTTTCAGTATAATATCTGTTCAAAGGATTCTTATTATACGCTCCGAACCAGTGACTATTTTCATCACTTAACAATCGGGCAAAGTCGCGTTCTTTTTTAACCAGTATGTTTTCATCCGTGATAAGCTCATCGTTTTCATAAATCCAGAATAGATAGACAGCAATATTTTCCCACAGGATCAGATTGGAAAGCTTAACGGAGCGTTTCATGACTCCGATGAATGGATCAAGGTGTTCACTGAACAGAGAACGGATAAACTCTTCTTTTTCAGACCAGGATGTAAATTCTTGTACGCTCGTATCCTTCAAGCAGATTTGCGGCAGCCACAAACCCTTATCGTTCACGTGATCAACGAGCAAAAGATTATCTGGTGAAACGTTCAGTTTCTTGTTCCAAAAAGTCATAGCCAGCATCCCCAGTGCTGCGACAAACGCATAACGCTTCATAAAAAGGGACCCGGCTGTCTTCAGGTCATCCGCTCCCATCAAAGAGAATCGGTCTTCCAAATATCGGACCATTTCACCATCCTCTAAAAGCAGACTGGCCCCGGTTCCATCAGCATCCGACGGATCCCACTTTTGAAAGCGGTACTGATTCAACAGTGCCCATTGTTCATCCGATAATGAAGCAGGATTCATACCGGTTCACCTATCTGTTTAAGGATGCATCTGCCTTTTCCAAACGGGATGCAAAGCGGGGTGCCGAATAGCGGATCGCTCGTTACCTGACAATCCATATCAAAGACATTCTTCACCAATTCACAGCTGATGATCATTTCAGGTTTACCCTGTGCATAAATTTTCTGGTCACGGATGGCCACAATGTTATGAGCGTAGCGGCAGGCAAGATTCAAATCATGAAGCACCATGACAATCGTCCGGTCTTCCTTTTCGTTCAACTCAAACAATAAATCGAGAATCTCGATTTGATGAGTCATATCCAAATAGGTAGTAGGCTCATCCAATAGAATGATATCCGTATCCTGTGCAAGGGTGAGTGCGATCCAGGCACGCTGGCGCTGTCCGCCTGAAAGTTCATCGACTTTGCGGTGCTGAAGCTCTTCCATTTTGGTTGCCTTCAGTGCGTTCTGGACGATTTCTTCATCTTCATGCGACCATTGTTTCAGCCACGTCTGATGGGGATATCTCCCCTGCTTTACCAACTGCAGGACGGTCAGTCCTTCAGGAGCTGCAGGCGACTGGGGAAGAATGGCCATTTTACGCGCGACTTCTTTGGTGGATAACTTGGCAATGGCATCCCCTTCTAAAAGTACAGACCCCTGCTTCGGCTTCAATAACCGTGCTATGGAACGCAGAAGCGTGGATTTCCCGCATCCATTCCCACCGATGAATACGGTGATTTCTCCCTTTGGAATTTCAATATTCAGTTCATCGATGATCGTTCTTTCACCATAAGCAAGGGTCAAGTCTTTTGTTTGCAGCATGCTCATTTTGCGGCCAACTCCTTAAGAATTTCTCGTTTTAAATAGCAGATAAATAAAATATGGTGCACCGATCGCAGCGGTAAATACACCTGCAGGAACTTCTAGAGGAAGAAATAGCGTACGGCCGATCAAATCAGCGAGCATCACAAGGATGCCCCCGATGAAGGCAGAGGCCGGAAGCAGTGCGCCGTACGAAGACCCTACCATTCTCCGGGCCATATGTGGAGCCATCAAGCCGACAAAACCAATGCCGCCTGCAAAGGAAACGGCCCCGCCTACCAGTACCGTTGCCATCAGGAGAAGAAAGAATCGCTGCCGTTGAACGTTTCCTCCCACTCCCTTGGCGAGCTCCTCCCCAAGTTCCTGGATATTCAATTGGCGTGTGATAAAAAAGCTGATAAGTATGAACACGATACTCCATGGCAAGAGGATTCCTACATCCTGCCAATCAGATCCATTCACTGTCCCGGTAATCCAGATATTTGCCTGGCTCGCCCTGTAAATAGGGCCCATGATCATCAGAAGTGTAGTCACCGCCTGCGTCAAGGCCGATATCCCGATACCAATCAAGACAAGTCTGACAGGTGATACTCCTTTTTTCCATGCAAGAAAATAAACCAAAAATGCGACCACTGCAGCACCTATGAAGGCCGCCACAGGCATCCATTGAATACTGACCGGCAGCGTGCCGTCTTCATTGCTGAAAATCGTCAAAAATGCGACGACCGCCGCCCCTGCTCCCCCTGTTATTCCAATAATGTCCGGAGAAGCAAGCGGGTTTCTGATCATTCCCTGTAATATTCCGCCCGCCACCGCCAGGGCCATCCCTGCAAGGAGGGCAATGATGATACGGGGCAGCCGGAAAGATTTCACAACCAGCTGTTCCAGACTCGTGCCCCCTCCAAAAAAGACACTGACCACATTCCAAGGGGCAATCTTCATATCCCCTATTCCTGTACTGACTATCAACACAAGCAGCACTAAAAGCGCCATTATCATCACTTTTTTCATAGCAGACAAATCTATCAGAAAAGAAATTCGATCTTTAAACCATCGTTTTCCTATGAATCTATTCATTCTAGAACCCCTTCCTGGCCACATACACGAAGAATGGTGCGCCGATGACAGCGGTCATGACTCCCACCGGCACCTCTTGGGGCATGATGATGTAGCGTGCGGCAATATCGGCAGTGAGCAAAAGCACCGCGCCCAATAAGCCTGCATAAGGAATGAGCCACTTGTGATCGACACCTATAACCTTCCTGGCCAGATGGGGGATGACAATTCCGATGAACCCGATCGGTCCTGCAATCGCGACAGATCCTCCCGCGAGCAGAACGACAATCAATAGCGCAAGGAATTTGATCAGATTTGTTTTCAATCCCAATCCCTTGGCTACATCTTCACCCATAGCTAATATATTCATTTTACCGGCGAGTATGAGAGCCCCGATCCATCCTATGAGGATGTATGGGAAAACACCGGTCAAAATATCCAGGCTTCTGCCCTGTACAGATCCGGCGAGCCAGAACAGCACTTGTTCGAGCGCTGATTCATCGAGTACCAGCAATCCTTGAGTAAAGGAAGAAAACATGGCAGTGATCGCCGCCCCTGCAAGTGTCAGCTTCATCGGTGTCAGTCCATTATTACCGGCGGCACTGATCGCATACACCCCAAAGGCCGCAATCGCCGCTCCTGAAAAGGAAAGCCAGGTAAATGCCTGAAGGTCTGATACCCCGAACAATGTCACTGCCACTACCACCATGAATCCGCCGCCTGCATTGATTCCGAAAATCCCCGGTGAGGCGAGCGGATTTTTCGTCAGTGTCTGCATGAGCACACCCGATATGGCGAGTGATGCACCGACAACCGCAGCGATCAGCGCCCTCGGAAGCCTGATTGTCTGCAATACCAAATGTTCAGTCGACTGGTTAGGGTTGGTAAATGCTTCAATTGCCAGTTTCCAAGATGTATCTGTGTATCCATAGACGATGCTCATCCCGATACATACTAAAAGGAAAAAGGTCGTCCCTAAAAATAAAATGAATTGCTTTTGCGTTTTAATCATATGTTTACCTTTCAGGTCACTGTTTAAATTAAAATCTTATTACCTACTTCCTATTTTAGAGAAGATTGATATTGCCGTCAATGACTTTGAAAATCATTATCAATTAGTTGTTGACAATGAAAACCTTCTCAATTATCATAAGACTTGTGAATGATAATCATTATCAATCAATACTATATCAGGAGGAATTATACATATGAAATTAAGAAGCCTACTATCTTTACTGCTGATTGCTTCTCTTCTTTTACTTGCGGCTTGCGGAAACAAGGAAGAAGATAAAGATACTTCAGCAAGTAAAGATGATAAGAAAAAAGAAGAAACGTATACAGTAGAGCATGCAATGGGGACAACTGAAATTGAAGGAACACCTGAAAAGGTCGTCATCCTTACAAATGAAGGAACTGAAGCACTGCTTGAATTGGGTGTCACTCCTGCAGGTGCCGTTCAATCATGGACAGGTGATCCTTGGTACGATCACATCGCTGACGATATGAAAGATGTTGAAGTGGTCGGTACTGAAAGCGAATTGAACATCGAAGCGATTGCTAAGCTTCAGCCCGATCTTATCATCGGAACGAAACTTCGTCAGGAAGAGCAATACAACCAACTGAAAGAAATCGCTCCAACGGTTATGTCTGAAACACTTAAGGGTAACTGGAAAGAAAACTTCGAATTATATTCAAAAGCATTGAATAAAGAAGAAGAAGGAAAAAAAGTCATGGCTGAATACGATCAGCGCATCGAAGACATGAAAGGAAAATTAGGCGATAAGCTGAACCAGAAAGTATCAATGGTCCGCTTCCTTGCCGGTGACGTCCGTATCTACCATAAAGATTCGTTCTCAGGTGTCATTCTTGAGCAATTAGGATTTGCACGCCCAGAAGGCCAGGATGTAGATGACTTTGCTGAAAAAGGTGTAACGAAAGAACGAATCCCTGCAATGGATGGAGATGTCCTCTTCTACTTCACCTATGAAACTGGCGACGGTGAAGCAAACAAATTAGCAGAAGAGTGGATCAATGACCCTCTATTCAAGAATCTTGAAGCTGCCAAAGCAGGTAACGTACACGAAGTAAGCGACGCAATCTGGAACACCGCAGGCGGCGTCATCGCAGCCAACAAAATGCTTGATGATATCGAAAAATTCTTCTTGGAACAATAAATAAGACCTAAAAGATCAGGGATGATTCCCTGGTCTTTTTTATTTGCAGTTTACTAATTGTTGATGTGGTTAAATGAGTGTTTGAATACCCCGCACGACCACAAGGCTCTGTTGAATATTATTTAACTGGATGAGAAGAAAGATAAACACCCCTCCCCTGCTAAATCAAAAAAACTCTTTTGCCAGCACTCCTCAACTTTTCATAATTCTCCCTATTTCGGAAACACTACAGAATACACCAAAGTGAACATGAGGGATTCGTATGTTTTCAATCTTTAAAAATAAGAATTCAGATAAAACAAAAAAGAAACAGTCATATGAAAGTATTAAATCAGAAATCGAAAAATCGGCTGATTATAAACAGGCCTTTTACCAAAACCCCTTTACCGGAGTGAAGTTCAGCCTTCACTTCATCACCACGTTGATTGACGGGAAAATTCTTCAGGAAGATGTTCTTCCTTCCCTATTATCAAAGGATTTCCATGATTTTGACGATCTCAAAACCCTGGTGCCGATCGTTGATATTCAAGTCTCGAAAGATGAATCCCAAATTGAACAGAAGTTATTTAACGGATACACGATGTTAACGATGGATGCCTCGAATCGTAAGTTCGCATTCATCGCAACCAAGAATGAAATGGGACGGAAGGTGTCGCAGCCGGAAGTGGAGTTCAGTGTCGTCGGGCCTAAAGAGGCATTCGTTGAATCTATGAGCGATAATTTAAACCTCTTGCGAAAACGCATCCCCATCAAGGAACTTACTGTAGAAGAATTTAATATCGGTTCCATTACCCATACAAGGGTCGCCCTCCTTTACTTGGATGGTCTGACAGATGAAGCAAATGTGAATACAATGCGGCAGCGCCTGCAAAACGTCAACTTTGATCAGGTCATGGACTCCTCATTCATTGAGCAGCTGATTGCCGATAACAGCTTATCTCCATTTCCCCAGCTGCTGGATTCCGAGCGGCCAGACCGGGTGGCTTCAGTATTGGTTGAGGGAAAGGTTGCCGTATTGGTGGATGGTTCGCCTCATGCGCTGATTGGTCCGACAACACTGGTTGAATTCTTCAATGCATACGAGGATTACTTCCTTAATTTCCTTGTGGCTTCTTTTTTCAGGTTGGTACGGGTATTCGCCGTTGCGTTCTCCATCCTGATCACTCCCATCTATGTGGCGGCCCTCACCTATCATTATGAACTGATTCCTAAGGACCTGATGGCCACACTCGTCACGTCCCGGCAGGAGATCCCTCTTCCGCCTATTCTGGAAGCATTGTTTCTTGAATTGACGATTGAGCTTCTGCGCGAGGCCGGGGCAAGGCTTCCGACAAAGGTTGGTCAGACAATCGGTATCGTTGGCGGTATCGTAATCGGGACCGCTTCGGTTGAAGCCGGGCTGACGAGTAATGTATTGCTTATCCTCGTTGCCCTTGCAGCCCTGGCTTCGTTTACGACGCCCGTCTACAGAATGGGTAACACAATCCGGATCCTGCGTTTTCCATTTTTGCTATTCGCACAACTTTGGGGGCTGCTTGGAATCGTTTTTTGTTTCTGTTTCCTTATGGGGCATCTTTTATATCTCACGTCATTGGGACGGCCATTCCTGTCCCCTTTATATCCGCCGCGCCTGAGGGATTTGAAAGATGCACTCATTCGTTTTCCATTTAATAAGCAAGCAGACCGCCCTCAATACCTTCGGACGAATAAAAAGGATCGATTCAAATTTCAAGAAGGGAAGAAAAAGCTTGATATTGATGAATGAATAGAGGTGAAATGATGCAAGCCATTCCTGAAAGAAGAAAAATCAGCCCATTTTTAGTTTTCTTTCTCATCCACTCCATCCAAGTTGGTGGAGGCGTATTAGGATTTCAACGAGTAATCGCCAAGAATGCCGGTTACGATGGGTGGATTTCCGTTATCATTGCCGGCATTTTCACACACATTTTGGTATTCATAATGTATGTACTCTTGGATAAAAGCGGAGGAGATCTTGTATCAGCTCACACTCTTGCATTCGGGAAGTGGATAGGAAAAATATTCGACACCGTTTTTGTCATATACTTCAGTCTGCTGGTGATCACCATTTTAAGAACCTACATCGAGGTACTTCAAGTATGGATGTACCCAAGGTTAAGTACATTCATCTTTGCACTATCTTTTTTCATTCTCTGCTATTATTTTGTCAGGGGGGGAGTCCGGATCATTGCGGGAACGGCTTTTTTCGGCACATTATTACCCAGCTACCTGCTGCTTACGTTTGCTTTTACCTTTCCGTTCTCTGATTACAGAAATATCTTGCCTGTCTTCGACCATTCGTTGAAAGACATTTTAATCTCAACGAAGAATATGTCTCTCACTTACTTAGGCTATGAAGCAATATTGCTGCTCTATCCTTTTATTAAAAATGCGAAGAAATCACAGAAATATGCTCACTGGGGGTTATTTACCACCACTGCCGTCTATACACTCATCGCCCTCATTTCGTTTGCCTTTTTCAGTGAGAAGCAGCTGGAAAAAACCGTATGGGCTACTCTGTCCATGTGGAAAATCGTAGAGATGCCTTTTGTAGAGCGTTTTGAATATATCGGGATAGCCAATTGGTGTCTTGTCATTCTTCCAAACGTATGTATCACCCTATGGTGTGCAAGCAGGATTTTAAAGCGGATGACCCCGCTCAAACACCGGCATTCCTTGGTAATCATCATACTGATATGTTTGAGTACCCTTACTTTGTTCACTACCAGAACACAAGTAAACTTCCTTAATGATATCGCTGGACAAATCGGCTTCTATATCAATTTCATTTATATTCCGATTCTTTTAGTACTCGTCATTCTTATGAAGAAGGTGAGAAAAAAATCATGAAAAAGGTTCTAGTATGTGGAATAGCCATGGTACTTTCCTTTTTGTCGTCAGGATGTGTAGAAAGAGAGATTCTCGATGACTTATATATTGAAACAGGGAAAGGGTATGACTTGGTGGAAGACAATACAATACGTGGAACTGCCATGTTTCCAGTTTATAAGCCCGATAAATCAATTGAGAATATGACGCTTTCCGCTGAAGCAACTTCCACCCGGGAAGTATTGGAAACCCTGGCAAGAATGTCCCAGCAGCCCCTGGTCAGAGGGGGGCTGGATGCGGTTGTCATCGGGGAAGAACTTGCAAAAAAGGGGGTAATCGATATTGCCGATTCCCTGCAGAGAGATCCCAGCATCGGAGCAAGGGTATATATGATGGTCAGCAAAGGCGACGCCAGGGAAATTCTTCAAGGACAGTATGGCATCAGAGGAAACGGAATGTATATCTCCAATTTACTTAAGCAGAACATAAAAAGACGGGAACTGCCTGAAACGAACCTGCACATGTTCCTTTTTGATTATTATCAATTAGGTCAGACTCCCTACCTCCCGATTATTCGAAAAATTTCAGATAATACGCTGAAAGTCGATGGAATTGCCCTATTCCATAAAGATAAAATGGTCGATACCATCCCCGCTGAGGATATGTTCTTCTTTAAGATCCTGGTGGATAAGATCTCGGAAGGCAGTCACGTTGTACGTCTTGATCAGGAGCAAAAAAGAGACGGCCAAAAAGTTGAAGCCTCCATAACAAGTCTTAAAGCGAAACACAAGATAAAAGTTACGTACAAAAAGAATCCGGTCAAGGTTACAATAAAAATAAAAATAAAAGGAATCATCAAAGAATACACAGGTGAAAGGTTGACCCCCAAAAAAATCACCGATATTGAAAAAACCATGGAGAAAGATATTGAAGACAAAGCAATGCAAATGCTTACTAAATTTCAGAAGATCGGAGTCGACCCGATCGGAATCGGTCAGATCCAAAAACATGGTGTAAGAGGATTTGACATTAAAGAGTGGGAAAGCAAGCTCTATCCCAATGTGCAATTTAATGTAGAACCAGACGTAAAGATCGTGGAAGGCGGTACGGTGGAGTAAAGAATTGGATTAATCAAGGCTCTTGAATCGGAACTCTTAAGCAGCTTCAGAGTTTAAGAAATCCTTTAAATAAAGCAAAGCCCGGCTGACACACGTACAGGTCAGCCGGGCTTCTCTTCTCTTTTATCGATTATTGATCTTCATCTATTTCCCTGCCATGACCTGGAGGAAAACTAACTTTCCAAGTAAACAGACTTTTTCTCCTCGGCACTTTTTTTGCAGGCCTCAATGATGCGTATGACATCAAGTGCTTCTTCCGGGGGCACCGGAGAACTTTGGTTGTTCCTTATGGCTTGATGGATCCCCCGGTAATATTGAGTATAATCACCTTTTTCAGACGGAAGCTTAATGGTGTTCACCTTCTCACCTTCCACCAGGGTTAAGGTTCCCCAGTTCTCTTTATCTTCTTTCCCCCACGACTTGGAATAAGGATCCAGACCTTCTTTTAGATCGGCTTCCTGACGATCCATGCCGTACTTCACAAAGCTTCCCTTCCGGCCATGAACCTGGTAGCGCGGACCCGGATCCAATACAATCGAGCGGGAATAGAGACCGATCCGCGTGTTTTCATATCCTAACGTGATTTGAAAATAATCCTCTGCTTTTTCAGGATCACGCTGGGAGAAGACATCCGCAAACACCCATTTGGGCTTTCCGAAAAGATACAATGCCTGGTCGATCAAGTGTGCACCAAGATCATATAATACTCCTCCGCCGTCGATTTTGTTTTCCTTCCAGCGGTCCTTTACTGCCGGACGGTAACGGTCAAAGTGCGCTTCATATGTAGTGACTTCACCAAGCTGCTTGCTTTCCATCAGCTTCCGGATCGTCAGGAAGTCGGCATCCCAGCGGCGGTTATGGAATACAGAAAGGAGAAGGCTTTTTTCTTCTGCCAGTTGTATCAGCTCTTCGCCCTCCTTGCTCTTTGTGACGAATGGTTTTTCCACGACTACATGTTTCCCTGCTGCAAGTGACTGCTTGATCATGTCATAATGCAGATGGTTCGGTGTCGTGATGACGACAAGTTCAATGTCTTCCTGAAGCAGTTCATCCAATGTCGGCACCACGCTGACGCCTGCTAAGTCTTCCTGAACTTTTTCCTTATTTGAAGACATAACCGTATGTATTTGATAGTCGTTGGAATGCTGCAGTAACGGGCGATGAAAGCTTTGTCCCGAGAATCCGTATCCTGCTAATCCCACATTGATCGGTTTCATGTTATCACCTGTTTCCCTTAGAATGTATCCCTATACTATCATGTTCTTCCGAGACCAGGAAATTCTTTGCTGCTGGAATATGAAACCTTGCAGTTTACGTAAGATTCACATGTGGTTAAAATAAAAGGGAAAGGGGGTATCCACATGCAATCGATCAAAAATAAAGAAACGTTCGAAGAAGTGATTTCTTCAGAACAGCCCGTAGTCGTAAAATTCCATGCCGACTGGTGTCCGGACTGCCGCCGCATGGATATGTTTCTCGATGAAATCATGGAACAATACAATCAATATAAATGGTATGACATCAACAAGGATGAACTTCCGGAAATCGCAGAAAAATATGATGTTATGGGAATTCCAAGCCTGCTCGTCTGGAAAAACGGCGAAAAAACCGCCCATTTGCACAGCGCAAATGCCAAAACACCGGACCAGGTGACAGATTTCATGGAAACAATTTAACCAAATACAAAGGCCCGTCCCTCAATGCTTTAAATCATCACAGAGGAACGGGCCTTTGTATTGGACTATTCATGGATATTTCCATCCTTGTCGACAAAGATGGTTTTGACGATTGTCCGTTCATATTCATTCCCGCGCTGGGTGGTTCCTTTTATATCTATCGTAATATTGTGGAGACCTTCTCCGTATTGTGCTAAATAGTCTGGACTGAGACTGGCTAGATCTTCGATGGATTTCTCACTGTCCTGTTTTGTAACCGGAAAGTGAGTCAGATGAGTATGATGAATGAGATTTGGTGTACTGGCCATATTCATTCCTTCATTCTCCACATCAATCTCTGAGCCGCTGAAGATGTCGTCCACTTGTGGATTCACTCCGTTTGAAAACATCACGTTCAACAAGTAAGTATCAGGTTGATCGTTCCGGCTTTCGAGCACCCATTTACCGTAAGATGGTTTATCGACCATCAGAGAATGATGAAAAGCATTTGGAAAGAACCCTGTCTCATCCCCTGTTGTCACAAAGCTTGTATAGGTCCTGCCTCCAGGACCTTTCAGTAGTAGAGATGCCTCCCTGAAAGAGCTGACCCAATCGACCGTGATTTTATCCACTCCATCTTCCACTAAAAAACGTTCTCTGAGGACGCCTGTGTACCTTCCTCCCTTGTGCAGCACCGAGGTTTGAACCTCCTCTTCATCCGAAACCTGGAGAGCTGATACAGGGATTTCATCGACTTCTTCCATTACCAGTTTTTCTACATAAGGAAATATTTCTTCTCCTTGCTTAATCGTTTTATGGGTCCAGTCATCAACCATCACCTCCTGTCCGTAAGGAAGCCGCGAGCTTTTCACCGTCACCGCTCCGTCACTTGCACCAAACCTGCTCAGATACAGGCCACCCCAAAACAATTCGGAACCCATGCTGCCCCACCCCGTACCTCCGAAAGTATAAAAACGCGTCGCCTGCCGGTCAGCGGCGGCATCCGTACGATTACGGTAGGCCTTCATATATCCAGTCTGAAGGGAGAATACTGCGTCACTCCTGTTGCCCAGGGTTTCCGTCAGCCAATCCGCCCATCTGCTGTATGCAAGATCTGCAAGCTCAGACCCATGATGAGGGGTTGAAAGGGTAATCACTCGTTTAACATAACGGGATGCTCCATGATAAACGATTGCCGTCTGGGCATCGATTCCACCCTTGCTGTGAGCGACGATGACCACCTTTTTCTTGAAGTGCCCGGATATCTCTCCAAGCTTTCCAGCAAGCAGCAAGCCGTTTGTCCACATGTCATCAGTGCCGGACAAAGTGATAAACGCTGTTTCAAACCCACGGGAACGGGCTGCTTCACCGATGCCATTTCCGTCGATCGACCATGTTTCAGAAGTGGTATTGATTCCATGGATGAAAAGAATCGGATAGCTGCCTTCTTTTATTCTCTCTGGCTTCTCCCCGGAATACCAGCTTCCATGGACGGCTCCTTTTTGTTGGTGAGACGGGAATAACGCTGATTTTTCGTTCACAGCTTGGCACCTCCTTTTTCTTTCTTCATTCTCTCTTCATCACGTAAAATCCTTTTTTCACTTGTTTAATAGGAATGATTGCTCATGGGTTACCCCCTGAAGCAATAAAGAAGCCTGACTCTCGGCAATCGAGAACCAGGCTTTTTACACTTACTCAGCTATAATAAATGGAGGAACGGGATCAAGAAAGGCGTTCCAGTCCATCCTCATTTCATCATCGGTCAACAAACACTGATCCAAGGAGCTCTCAATTACCTCACGATCCATTTCCAGTCCAATCAAGACGATTTCACTCATCCGGTCACCATAGATTGGATCCCATTTGTCCGCTAATTCTTTTTCTTCCTTTAAAATATCCTGGATTTCCTCTTCCGGATATTCAGCCATCCACTTACCTGCACCTTGAATGGTGATGGAAGGGCCTGCCTGGGAAAGAAGCCCGGTCATGTCATTGCGGCTTGCCAGCCAAAAGAACCCTTTTGCCCTCACCACATCAACCGGCCACTCTTCCATCCATTTCATGAAACGCACTGGATGAAACGGCCTCTTTCTACGATATACAAAAGAAGATATCCCATACTCTTCCGTTTCTGGAGTATGTTCTTCCTGAAGTTCTTTTATCCATCCGGCACTTTGACTTGCCGATTCAAATTCGAATAAACCTGTATTCAGGACTTGGTCGAGCTCGACCCTGGAATGAGAAGACTCTACCACTCTTGCGCCTGGATTAAGTTTTTGGAGAACCGCCTTTAATTCATGTACATCTTTCGTTTCTACCAAATCAATTTTATTCAGCAGAATGACATTGGCAAATTCAATCTGGTCAATCAGAAGATCCACCACTTCACGCTGATCGTGTTCATCTGTTGCCTGCAGGCGGTCCAGCAACGTCTCACCGCTTGCAAAGTCATGCCAAAAGCGGTTTGCATCCACTACTGTCACCATAGTATCCAACCTCGTTTTTCCGGTTAGATCCACCCCTGTCCCCTCATCGGAGTAAGTGAAGGTCTGTGCTACGGGGATCGGTTCAGAAATTCCAGTCGATTCAATTACAATATAATCAATATCCCCCTGTTCCACCAATCTATTTACTTCTAATAATAAATCTTCTCGAAGCGTGCAGCATATACAACCATTCTGCAGCTCGACCAATTTTTCCTCGGTACGGGAAAATCCGGCGCCTTTTACAAGTGAAGCATCGATATTCACTTCGCTCATATCATTTACAATGACGGCAATCTTCTTTCCCTCTCTATTTTGTATTATATGATTCAATAAAGTGGTTTTCCCTGATCCTAAATAACCGCTTAATACTGTTACTGGCACTTTCATTTAAACAATCTCCTTTTCATATACTTTCTGTTATACGTTCCGCTGCCTTTCTGGCTCCAGAGATATTTCGGGCAGAAGGACCTATTTCAAGTTCAGCAAGAGGTCCCGAGACAAATAAATGTTCACACCACTCGAGACTCTCACTCACAACCGGAAAACCGCAATGTGCACAAGTCAGATTTTCTTGTTGAATGAGATTCTTCATCCATTCTACCTTCATGGGATTTGAAGAAAATCCAGTGGCGAAAAGAACTGTTTGTACGTTAATCTCTTTTTTCTTATTAAACTTTAATCTAAACCCAGAGGAACTTTTATGCCATGTAAGTACCTCGTCCTGAATAAAGGTAAAGGCCTGTTCTTTTTGCAGCCACTTTAGCCGATTCACTAATTCTCGGGGCAGCGACCCCTTGTGCCTTGCGTTTTGTATGGCCTCTCTTCTTTCTATTAATGATGTCAGCTTTTGATAGGCATTCATATATTTGGGGCCGAGCCAGCCCGGATCACTATCGAAGTCATGCACTCTGTATGGATGACGCGAGATTTGATATATTTCACCTTTGAACTTTTTACTGAGTTTCACGATGAGATGAGCTGACGATATTCCCCCGCCAATGACCGCTATAGGCGGCTTCAGTGGAGGTATATTATTTTGAAACACATGACCTGCTTGTTCGGGATTTTCTTTTACAAGCTCTTGCGCCCAATCAGGATAAGAAAGGGTTTCGTTCATGCCCGTTGCAATGATTAAATTTTTCCCGTTAATCGTTTGACCCGAATCCAACTGAACCTCCCACGCGAAATCGTTTCTTCTCACATTCTGTACAGATCCCTGCTTCCACGCCTTGCGGATTTCAATTTCATCTAGGACAGACTCGCTGTGATCATTGAATAAACTCAGTGCAGGGCGCTTATAGTATCCATAAAAGGAGTTATTGTCCTTTTCTTTGAAAGATTGCAGACTGAATGGATTCAGGTCAAGATGATGAACTGAAGGAGAGCGCAAATAGGGCATCTCAATTCTTTGCGTCAGCATCTTCCATTTTGCTAATGGCTCAGGGTGTGGATCTATAATGCATAGTTGATCGATCGGCATCTTTTTCTTTTTGACTAAATAATTTGCGACGGTGCATCCATGAATACCCCCGCCCGCGATGACACATTCAAACATTATCCAGCCTCCTTACACTCAATAAATCGAAATGATTACGATTTAACTTTTAAAATTAAACCCCGGTCCATCTTATCTGGTTGGACAGGGGTTTTTTACTATTCAATTTTAATATAAAATTCCTCTACATAAGGATTCTCCGGGGGATCTACCACTTCGAACACAGGGTTCTTGATGACCGGCATCTGCATCCCATTGAAATCTGTCTTATCGATGATGCCGCTGACATTGATCCATGTATCAGGCTCCAGTTTACCGAGATCCCCATCTCTAGCAAGGATTCCATATACGGAAGCATCCGCTACACAGCATGTAACAGTGAAGCGAGAAATGACCAATTCATCTTCTGCAAACCCTTCATCCTTATACACAAAGCCTGTCAATTGAATTTCTTTGCCAACATATTCATCCAGGCTTTCATCTACAACACTTAGCGTTTGGATATACTGCTCATCCCGGACAATGATTTTATCTTGTTTACCCATAAGTTCTTTAAGCTTATCAAAGTCTTTTTCTATCGGGAACTCTTCGTATGATCCAAGTGTCGGTTGATTCGTATGCTGTTGTGTTTCCTTGTTTTCTTCATTGCTTACATCAGGCCCTTTTTCTGCTTGAGGAGCGGTAGTGAATAAACTATTCCCTACCTTTATTCCCCTTTTAGCTGCAACCGAACTGTCCAGAAGGTTATCAGGCATCAGGAAACCGAGAACAACCGGAATAACGAAAAGCGAGTAGACAATTGTCGAACGCAGGAACCCTTTAGGGAGCTCATGCCCTTCACAGTCACAATGATGCGCTTTCCCTTTCCAAGAGGTTCCCCGAATGATCTGGATTACACCAAGCACAAGGAAGACGCCCAGCGAGAAATACATATAGATATGCATCTTTGGTGCAACGAAATTTTGCATATTGAACGTCAGGAAAAGCTTCAATACCAAGAGCGCGTAACCGATTAAGATAATGCCCCTTATGTATGTGTGAAATTGTTCCGATGATTTCAAATGATCTCCTCCTTTACACCAGCATTCCAAAAATAAATGTACAGATATACACAGCGATCGTGACAATCGCTATAAATGTAAGAACGAACCTTTTATTGAAATAAGCAAGCATCAATAGTGTGTTTTTAAAGTCAATCATAGGTCCATAAACCAGGAATGCCAGGAGTGATGAGGTTGTAAAGAGACTGCCGAATGATGAAGCTACAAACGCATCCGCTTCTGAGCAAAGTGAAACGATGTATGCGAATGCCATCATAACAGCAGGTCCAGCGACAGCGTCGGAACCGATCCCCACCAATAGTTCGCGATCCAGGTATGTTTGGAATACAGCGGCCACAAATGCACCGATGACAAGATACTTCCCCATATCAAAGAATTCGTCACTTGCATGTACGATGGTTTGCATGATCTTCCCATGGCTGGCGTGATGGTGCTCATGGTGGTGAGTATGCTTCTCCTTAATCAATGGGTTTCGTTTACCAAAGAGCTTGTACACGAATGCACCGATCAAAATCGCCGCGATGAATCCGAGAATCATTCTTCCCCATACTACCGTCATATTGTTTTGAAAAGCATAATAGGTCGATGCGAGCACGATCGGGTTCAATATGGGTGCGGTCACCATGACAACAATGGCAAGATGAGCCGGGACCCCTTTCTTGATCAGCCTTCTCGCAACCGGAACGATTGCACACTCACAGACAGGAAGCAATGCCCCCACCATAGCTGCAGGAAAAAGGGCAAGATAAGGATACCGCTTGGGAATCCATTTTCTCAACATGTTTTCTGATACAAATACCTGTATCACAGCTGAAGCAAAAACACCTATTAATATAAAAGGAATGGCTTCTAACAAAATACTCAGGAAGATTGTCGTGACGTTCACAACCGAAGAAGACATCACTTCATCCGGGATTGAAATCAAGTCACCCGCGAGGAACAGAGCGATGATCCCCAGAAACAGTAATATACCCAGCGTATCTTGACCAAGGCTTCTTAAAGAATTCATGTCGTTATCCTCTCTTGTTAATAATCAAATCGTAATAATTACGTTTTACATTATAACCTATGCTTGGACAAAAAAACTATGATTATTTTTACCTTTTTTAATTCTTCTTGGCTTTCTCATTTTTCTCTAAGGCTGCAAAATGAATAACTTCCACTTTTTTTTCTAAAACTAAACAGAAAATAAAAGGAGGAATGCCCAGTGACAAAAAAATTCAACAAAGGAAGCAGCAATCAAAACTCCCCTAAACGAGGGACAACAGAATTTGCTTCTGAACTGACAAGCGGCGATAACAGTAAAGGCAACAAACATAATAAAGATCAAAAGAATAAGACAGATTGATCAATAGGCTGCCTGTAATGGGCGGCTTTTTATATTCACATAAAAAAAGCGATTTCAGAATTGATCCTGAAATCGGCTTTTCCATCACTCGTCGTCCCCGGTAATTTTAATCGCGGGTGTCCCTCCGCCTTGGAGATAGGTTGGTGCCCCTGAATCTTGTTTTGGTTCGTCTTTCCCGTAAAAACGTTCATTCATTTCCATATTCGCCTGAGTCGTCGACATTTGTTCTTTTTCCTTCATGAAATCACCCTTTCTATTTTAGAATCTCTTGAAGAAGATAAAGTATACTGGCATGTTCTTGAAGCAGTTGGACACACTAAACAAAGGAAAATGAAATTCAGGAGGAAATGGAACATGGAACTTAAACGAGTGAAACAAATCTTATCTTCTTCCGCAGACATAGAGGTAAAATATAATGATACTTCTGTCTGGATTGATGAAGTGATGGAGGATGGACAGACAGCTGTCGTTCATCTTCGAGGGCCGTTAGAAGAAAGATCACAAGTGAGCATCGCGGATCTGCAAGAATCATAAGAAAAAGCCACGCCGTGTCTATCTGCGTGGCTTTTCACATTATTTATCTTCGTTGATTTTACCTTTATTCTTTAATATTTCGAAGATTAGCTGTGCTTGATTCGTATTGTCGATCAGCCCTGCGACTTTTTCTTTCTGAGGACCGAATGCATAGACAGGAACATCGTCTCCTGTATGTCCGTCCGTCGTCCAGCCTGTACCGGAGCGCTTGTCGAAGATCTTTTCAATCGCATTGTCGATCTCAACTTTATCCTTTGTTGCTGCCGCTTCATTTACAGAAGCAATTTCTTCACTTGTCAGTTCCAGATCAACATATTGTGATAATGTGTCTTCCACAGATGCACCATTCGCAAATTCTTCTGCCATAAAGTCAGGCGTGCGTTTGGCTGCATCGATTACGTCCGGATTCCAGTTATACTCACCATCTGAACCGATTGAGAATCCGCCAGTCGAATGATCGGCTGTAACGACTACCAATGTTTCTCCGTTTTCTTTCGCAAAGTCACGAACTTTCTCAAATGCTTTCTCAAAATCTCTCATTTCACTCATCGCAGCGACCGCATCATTGTCATGACCTGCCCAGTCGATCTGGCTTCCTTCCACCATCAAGAAGAAACCGTCTTTATCACCTTTCAGACGATCAAGCGCAGATGTGGTCATATCAGCCAGGCTCGGCTGTTTCTCATCGCGGTCGATCATCTTGTCCATGCCTTCTTCGGCAAAAAGACCAAGGATCTGTTTGTTATCATCTTTCTTCATTTCTTCTGCTGACTTCACATAGCTGTATCCGTCTTTCTTGAATTCCTCTGTAAGGTTGCGGTCTTCACGTTCGAAGAAGCCCGTTCCTCCGCCCAGCATGACGTCGATCTTATGTTCACCCTTGATCATTTCATCAAAATAATCATTCGCAATTTCATTCTCATTGTCACGGTGTTCATCGTGCGCACCGTATGAAGCAGGTGTTGCGTGAGTGATTTGAGACGTTGAAACAATACCTGTAGACATATTGTTTTCCTTTGCCTGTTCCAATACTGTTTTCACTCTGGATTTATCATTTTCAACCGCCACCGCATTGTTATACGTCTTCACTCCCCCGCTCATCGCAGTCGCAGCAGCTGCTGAGTCAGTTACGTTTTCGTGTTCATCTTCCGGATAAGTCGATTGAAGACCGACAAGATAAGGATCAAATGCCGTTTGCTCAAATTCAGGTGTTTCCGGATTGTCATTCATATAACGAAGAGCGGTTGTATAAGGAACACCCATACCGTCGCCAATCATGAAAATGACATTCTTCGCTTTTCCATTTTTTGAATCCTCTGCTTTTGCTTCCGGGTTTTCCTGATTCATTCCAATAACACTGGCAATTGCTAATGATGATACAACTGCCAATGGCAGGATCTTTTTCATAGACTTCTTCATTTCCCTACCTCCTAAGTTATGAATACAGTTACTAGAATAATAGAGGATTATGAAGAACCTTTTTCATAGAAACTATAATAGTGTAAAGGATTGTAAACCAGCGCTTCATTCAGAAAAAATCAAAGGCCCGTCCCTCGATGCTTTAAAGCACTGAGGAGCGAGCCCTGTTTTATTCTCTTATGACAGGAAGGCTGCAGCATCTGAAGGAGCCGCCTGACTTAATGATTTCAGAGAAGTCGGTTTCGATGACCGTAAAGCCTTTCTCCCTGATTCTTTCATTCAACTTTTTGTTTTGAGAGAGACTGATGATCTTCTTATCCCCGATCGCCAGTACATTCGGGCCCATCTGGAACTGCTCCCTCTCACTGACTTCGATGATATTGTAGTGATCTTTGATTTTTTCCAGATCTTTTTTTGAAAAGGCCGGCGGATATACGAGGGCAGCTTCTTCCGAAATGATCGTGAAGACGCAATCCAGGTGAAGGATGTCGCTTCTTAAAGGAAGAGCATGGACCGTATAGTCCGGCAGCAGCTTTTTCAAGGATTGAATCGCAAGACGATTGGTCCGTCCGCTGATCCCAACCCATACATTTTTCCCATCTACGAGTACATCCCCGCCTTCAATGGAGTGAGCTGCCAAATGAGTGTGGGGAATCTTGTTCTCCTCCAGCCATTGAAGAAGCACTTTCACTTCTCCTTCTCTTAAGCTGGTACTCATGGATGAAACGATGAATTCATTTCCGATGCAAAATCCAATATCCCTGGTGAATACTTGCTCGTTGAATTCCTTACGGGGTTCGAGATGATTCACTTCGGCTCCGTTATCCTCAAGAATCTTTACAAATTCCTCATGCTGCCGGATGGCTTTATCTATTTTAATATTATCTTCCAAGAAATGTTTTTGAGTCTCGTTGATTACTTCGGTGATCCTCATATTTTGAGGTGAAACCACCAATACCTTCTTCAATCTTCCATATTCAGAAGGACAATTCACATCACTGTCCTGTACTGCTTTCCTTGACAGGTTCATAGGGTTTTACCTCCCGATAATTTCGTTACGAAGGGATTATTCCCTTTTTGGTTTGAGATAAAACCTTGAAAAAATTTTTTTGAGGAGGGCCGCTCTTAAAACAGATAGAGTCGGGTGCTTGGTGAATGTTGCCTGGTGGGTGTTAAATCCAGAAGGGACGATTTATAAGAATTGTTGATAACTGGCTTGAGAACGAATTATTCAATTTCTATCACCGATGTACTTGCACTACAACATCCAAATGTCCATTAAAAAGGGACCCTTGCAAAGGATCCCTTTTATTTGTTTCGATTAAATTAATTGTTGTTATTTGAGTTGTTGTTATTTGAACGGTTGGATCCGCCTGAACTTGAGTTTTTGCCGCCTTTTTCACCGATTTCCTGATAGAATTCTTTATCGTGATTTTTCGAGGTGGCTTCTCCGCCTTTACGCCCCGCTTCTTCATAACTCATTTTATTGTTGTTTTTGCTGTTATTGTTGTTATTATTATTGTTTGCCATTTTGTTTCCTCTCCTTTTAATGAGATTAGTTGTTACCAACGCCTCTTTCCGGAAATGACGTTTCAATGACAATCTTAAGGATTAGCGGTTATTTGAGCTGTTCGATCCTGAGTTTGAGCTGTTCGATCCTGAGTTTGAGCTGTTGGATCCTGAATTTGAGTTATTACTTCTTGATTGGTTTGAATTCCCTGAGTTACTGGAATTTCTGCCGCCTTTCTCACCGATCTCCTGGTAGAATTCTTTGTCGTGATTGCTGGCGGTTGCTTCTCCGCCTTTTTCACCGATTTCCTGATAGAATTCTTTGTCGTGGTTGCGGGAAGTTGCTTCTCCGCCTTTACGGCCTCTTTCTTCGCGGCTCATGTTTCCGTTGTTATTATTGTTGTTTCGATTATTATTGTTTGCCATTTTGTTTCCTCTCCTTATAAGTGTTATTAGTGTGATGACCAATGACCCTTTTTCAGAAATGACGTTTCCAATGACTTTGTTAAAACCTAAGTAGAATTCTCATGTGCATACCCTGGCAGCTTCTCTATGGCTTGTCTTTTCTTTTACAACTGAGTGCCATATTGTAAGAATCCTCCTTTGTTTTTTGATGTTACATTTGCTTGTTTACCATCTTATTGGAAATATAAACATCATGATAGGCTGGGATTTTATAGAAAATCCTCCAGCCCCTGATAAGGCGCACCTCCTTCCATAAAAACTTTTTATGAAAGTTATGCTTACATACATTTTTTCTATTGTGCCGGCCGGATTTTTTCTGTAATGTAGTCAGGTATGTTTTTTTAGGAGGAATCATCATGAATCAATCACAAACAAGTCAACGTGTTCAAATAACAACGGCCGACCCCTCTGCAATTGGGTTATTCGGGCTGGCAATGGTCACGCTTGTGGCTTCATCTGCCAAGCTGGGCTGGACTGACGGGGTATCCTTTGTCTTGCCTTGGGCAATCTTCCTCGGAGGATTCGCTCAGCTTTTTGCATCGATTCAAGATGCCAAGCACAACAATACATTCGGTACGACGGCCTTTGGAGCATTCGGGCTTTTCTGGCTTGGTGTCGGGACATCCTGGCTGATCCAGTTCGGTGTATTCGGCAAGGAAGCTGCAGCAGCCGCCGATCCTGAGCAATTAGGAATCGCCTTCGTTGGATACTTGATATTCAGCTTATTCATGACCATCGGGGCGATGGAAACCCATAAGGTATTGTTTATCATCTTCGTTCTGATCGATTTCTTATTCATCGGTCTATCTCTTTCCACATTGGGAGTCATGCCTGAAGCTATGCACAAATTAGCCGCCATTTCAGAACTGCTGATTTCGCTCTTCAGTTTCTATGGCTCTGCAGCGAGCGTGTTAAATACTCATTTTGGAAAAGTGACGCTTCCGGTCGGTAAACCATTCGGGATTTTTAAATAGGATAAGAGAAAGGACGATAGAGAGATCGGTCTTTTGATATCATTCATAGAAAAAGACGTGTGAATTTCACACGTCTTTTTTGTATTGATCTTGGCAGGCATCGCTTAATGAACCATCCTGTCCCGGTCCTTCCAGAATTCTTTGCGGATGACGACTTTTTGGATTTTCCCGGAGGCCGTTTTCGGAAGCTCTTCGGCAAATGTGATGCCCTTTGGCGCTTTGAAATTAGCTAATTTTTCTCTGCAGAAAGAGATGAGTTCTTCTTCAGTCAGGTCGTGGCCATCGCGAAGGACGACGACCGCGTGCGGCACCTCACCCCATCGTTCATGAGGAACGGCGACCACCGCAGCTTCGAGGATGCCGGGATGTTCATAAAGCGCTCCCTCTACTTCGATGGAGGAGATATTTTCCCCGCCGCTGATGATGACGTCTTTCATCCGGTCGACAATCTCGATATAACCGTCCCCGTCGACAACGGCCATATCCCCTGTATGCAGCCAGCCGTCCCGGATCGCTGCATTCGTCGCTTCCGGATTTTTAAAATACCCCTCCATGACGGTGTTGGTCCTGGTGACGATTTCCCCGATTGTCTTTCCGTCTTCCTCAACCTGGTTTCCTAACTCATCGACGACTTTGACCTTTGCGCCGATCATGCTGTATCCTGCTTTTGCCTTCAACCGGTACTTCTCTTCCTTTGGTTTATCAAGTTCCATGGAACGGATCACAGAAGTCGTGATGAGCGGGGAAATCTCCGTCATGCCATACACTTGGATGAATTCCCACTTCAAATCTTCTTCCACTTTTCTCACAAAAGCCGGTGGAGGTGCCGAGCCTGCGATGACGACCCTTAACGGCTGGTCGATGACCGGCTTACTGGATTCATATTGTTCAAGAATCATATTCAGGACGGTCGGGGCCATATGCATGACCGACACCCCGTGCTTCTTTACTTTTTCCAAAATGGTCTTTGGATCGACCTTCCTGAGCATCACCTGTGTGGCACCGTTTGCTGTGTAATAAAAAGGAGAGCCCCATCCATTCACGTGAAACATCGGCAGCACATGAAGCAGCGTGTCCTGATCTGAAACCTTCAAATGGTGCATGGTGGATAAAGCGTGAAGATAATTTGAACGATGCGTCAGGAGAACCCCCTTCGGATCACCGGTTGTCCCGCTCGTATAAAGAAGGGATGCGATATCCGTTTCTTCAAGCGGCACCCTGTCAAATTCCTCGGGACTGTACTTTCCCCTCCACTCTTCATAGCCAGGGTAATCATCTTGGGATTCTCCGTGGATGATGACATGCTTCAGGTTTGGGACCTTTGACAAAATTGGCTGAACCAGTGGATACAGCTCTTCATCTACAAACAATGCTTTACTTTCACTATGAGTCAAAATGAATTCATAGTCCGCTGGCTTCAAGCGGGTATTCAGAGGTGTCATCACCGCGCCCACTCCGTACACCCCATAGAACCCTTCGAGCATCTCGGTTGTGTTCGGGGCGAGATAAGCAACTTTATCCCCTTTTTGAATGCCCATTTTTTGAAGACCGCGGGATAATTGATTTACCCGGGCGTTCAGTTGTTTATACGTCAGTCTTTTTTCATCATCGATGATGGCAGTCTTTTCCCCATATTGCTCCACTGCCCGATCGAGAAAGTCCGTTAATACTAAAGGTACATGCATGCTGTCCTTCCATCCCCTTTCCAAAATAGTAAAGCGTTTACTCTATTTATAAGGGAATGATGAATAGATATCAAGATAGTTATGTTAATTTTCTGATAAATGAAGTTAAAAATAACAGTGTTATGTATGTAAATTGGAGCAAAACTTAGTTAAAGGAAGCCTTTATGGGTGAAGGCTGGCCTGAATTCGGTCATTGGTAATCTATGTTGGGGGCGTTTTTTGATAATCTTTTAGTTCCTTGGGATATCATCGAGTTTTGGTCGATAATCATCGAGTTTCAGTTCAAATTCATCGAGTTTTGGCCGATAATCATCGAGTTTCAGTTCAAATTCATCGAGTTTTGGTCGATAATCATCGAGTTTCAGCCAATAATCATTGAGTTCTTTCAAAAAATCAACCATTCGACAAATATGATAAAAAATTAAAAAGCATGGCTGCGCACAACTGCACTCCATGCTTTTTCGCCGATATATACAATTAAATTAAGAACGGCCTCTTCTGCCGCCTGAATTCGAACTGGAGCTGCTGTTACGCCCGCCGGATCTGCTGCTTCCACCGCCGCTCCTTCTGCCTGCGGATGAGGAGCCTCTGCCAGCTGGTCCGCCGGATGAACCCATGCCTGATGAGCTTCTGCCATCTGATCTCCTGCTGTCAGACCTTGAAGTTGAGCGGCCGCTCGACTCGTTTCTGTCTCCAGACTTACCGGAACCGCGTCTGCCACGTCCACCTTTTGCGCTGCGTTCCCGGCTTGCCTGAATGTTTTTCTCTCTTCTTTCTTTGACGCTTTCGCTCTTTTCTTTACTTCGGGAAGAGCTTTGGCCCGATGAAGGCGAAACCTCCACCTCGCGCCTAGGCAGCGAACGCTCAATCCCTTTTTCGATCATTTCGAGAGCCTGCTTATCCTTCAAGGCCACGAACGTAATAGCAAGTCCGTCTTTTCCGGCGCGCCCCGTCCGGCCAATCCGATGAATATAACTTTCCACGTCCTCCGGGATATCGTAATTGAAGACGTGCGTGACGCCTTCAACGTCCAGGCCGCGGGCCGCTACATCCGTTGCAATCAACAGTTGGATTTTGGCATCACGGAATTTCTTCATGACACCTTCCCGCTTCGCCTGCGACAGGTCTCCGTGAAGCTCATCGACAAGGAAGCCCCTTGCCTTCAAATCCATATGAAGCTTGCTTACCCGTCTTTTTGTCCGGCAGAAAATGATGCCGAGAAACGGCTGGACGTCATGGATTGTTTGACTGAGGGCATCAAGCTTCCCTCGATCTGTCGTTTCGACGACTTCCTGATGGATTTCTTCGACGATCTTCTCTTTTTCACGTATTTGAACGTTGAGAGAGTTATTCATATAGCGCTTCCCGATTTTCCGGATATCCTTTGACATCGTCGCTGAGAATAAAGCGGTCTGCCTCGTGTAAGGAGTCTCGCGGATAATCGACTCTACCTCATCAAAGAAACCGATATGAAGCATTTGATCGGCTTCATCCAAGACAAGGAAAGATACTTCCGAAAAATCGATCGTACCGCGGCGGACATGATCAAGGATCCGTCCCGGGGTCCCGATGACGATGTGAACCGCCTTATTTTTTAAACGTTTAATCTGCTTCTCAACGTCCTGCCCACCGTAAACGGCCAGCACATTAATTTCTTCATTTGAAGCGGACACAAGCTGGTTGAGTTCTGCTGTCACCTGAATCGCCAGCTCCCTGGTCGGAGTGACGATGAGGGATTGAATGCTTTCTTTCTCTTTATCAATTTTAGCAAGCATCGGGAGCAGGAAAGCCATCGTTTTTCCCGTTCCGGTCTGTGCTTGTCCAATAACATCTTCGCCATTTAATAAAACAGGTATCGTCTCAACCTGGATCGGTGTCGGTTCTGAAATGGATTGTTCTTTTAATGCATCTGCGTACTTTGGTTGAATCCCTAAGGATATGAAATCGTTCAATATGGTCACCTCTTTCCCCTCATTATACCCCTAACCTTTCTTTAAAAATAGGGGACTATGCTATAATGAAAAAATCGTTGTAATAGAAATGAGGAATTTATATGCTGACATTCCAAGAGAAACTGGACATCATCGAAACATTTGATGAGCTTACTAAAAAAGATGTGTCGTTAAACCGGGTGAATTTCCACTTCGAAGACAGTCTTTATGATAAAACAACCGTTGTCTACCATCTTCATCCAAACGGAAACGGCTTTGTCTATACGGGGGATCTTCCTCAATATAAAGCTGATAAAAAAGGACTTGTTAATATTCGGGAGTTCAATGAAGAGGAGCTTCGTGAAATCATCACCGCTTCCATCACCTACTTGTCAGAAGAGGAAAAAATCGAGCCTGCCATTGAGCAGACATGGAAAGATTCAGAAGGTCACACTCTTCTGTTAGTGGAAGAAGATGACCGCTGGAATATTTACGCCGGCGACAATCTGGAAGACAGCTTCGGCGGCTATGATGAAGCTGCCCTGTATTTAAGGGAAGAAGGATTTAAGATCCGGTAAATTTTTTCAAGAGACTGTGGGTCCTTGTCAAATGGCGGAAAGACAAACCCTGTGCCACACGGGTCCATTCCCTGTTTGCTTATGGGTGAATATACTAAGATAACAGCTGATCTATTTAAGAAGGAGAGTTAAAGATGAAAGTATTAGCCTTGCTGGGAAGTACGAGGAAAGACGGGAATTCTGAATACCTTGCCAAGAAAATCATCGAGGGCACCGACCATACGATTGTGTCGCTTGCGGATTTGGATATCAAGCCGATTGTGGATATGAGACATTCCGAAGAAGGCTTCTCCCCTGTCGAAGATGATTATGAAGAACTCGTTCAGTTAATTCAAGAACACGACATCCTTCTGTTCGCCACTCCGCTTTACTGGTACGGCATGAGCGGTCCGATGAAGAATTTCTTCGACCGATGGAGTCAATACTTACGTGATGAACGGTTTAACTTGAAAGAAGAGCTCACAAAGAAAAAAGCCTACGTGGTCATCAGCGGCGGACCGAGCGCCCGGATCAAAGGGCTGCCTCTGGTTCAGCAATTCAACTACATTTTTGAGTTCGTGAACATGGAATTTGCAGACTACATGATCGGTGCCGGCGTGCGCCCCGGTGAAATTGTCAATGATGCTGCCGCCCTGGAGAAGGCTGAGCGATGGAATGCATTGTTCAAATAAGTAGATGGATGATCCTTTTGGGGTCATCTTTTTTTGTTTATTCATAAAAAAAATCCACATTTTTGATTGATGAATAAATCAAATTGTTTCAATCCCCCTTCCTAAAGGGAATGACATAGGAAACAAATTCTAACCACTACTCATTGGGGGATCACTAAAAGATGGAATTACACAACGGTAAATTATTTTGGCCAACAACCTATAACGATACAGAAAAAGAGTTTGATACTCATTACGATGTCGCAATCATAGGAGGCGGCATGTCTGGTGCGCTATGTGCCTATGTGCTTTCTAAGGAAGGCTTGAAAGTGGCGATCATTGAAAAAAGGCAGCTTGCATCCGGCAGCTCCTCCGCGAACACAGGATTGCTGCAGTTTTCAAATGACATCATGCTCCATGAATTGATCGAGCAGATCGGCGAGGAGAAAGCGGTCCGTTTTTATAAATTGTGCCAGGAAGCGATTGATCACCTGGAGGAGGTGGCGATGAGCGTGCCTGTTTCTCCAGAGTTCACCCGCAGGAAGAGTATCTATTATGCAAGTACGCCGCTGCATCTTCCCAAGCTGAAAAAAGAATACAAAACGCTGAAACAGCATGGCTTCCCGGTGGAATATTGGTCCCGCAAGGATATGAAAGAACATCTTCCATTCTCGAAGACCGGTGCATTGATCACTCACGGAGATGCGGAAGTGAACCCGTTCCGGTTTGTGAATGGAATATTCGAATATTTGAAAGAACATAATACGACAGCTTTTGAGGGTACAGAAGCAATTGAAGTAAAAGAAGATGGAGATAGAGTTTTTATTGAAACGACCAAGGGAACGTTGACAGCGTCTCACGTCGTCTACTCGACCGGCTATGAAACGCCCCCTCTTGGTGAAAACATCGGCACCGAGATCAATCGTTCCTATGCGATCGCCACTCAGCCGGTGAAAGATTTATCTCAGTGGCATGAACGATCGCTGATCTGGGAAACAGACAGACCCTACTTGTATCTGCGGACCACCGTGGATAATCGAATCATTGCGGGCGGACTGGATGAAGATCCTGCGGAAGCCCCTCAAAATAAAGAAAAAATCGACAAACAAGGAAAACGCATTGAAAAAGAAGTGCAGAAGATGTTTCCCGATTTGAACGTTGAAATGGAATACGCCTGGGGGGCAAGCTTCGGTGAATCCCTCGATCACCTGCCGTATATAGGGAAGCACCCTGAGAAAGAGCGAATCTACTATTTACTCGGCTATGGTGGAAACGGAACCGTATACAGCATGCTCGGAAGCAGGATTCTCAGGGACCTGATCCTCAATCGTCCGAATGCGGATGCAGAAATTGTGAAGCTTGATAGATAGTAAAAAGACAGAAGACCCATACCGTCTTCTGTCTTTTACTTTTACAGATTAACCATCCCCGCCACTTTTGTATACACTATCTTAGAACTCAAAGAGTAGGCGATTGACATGGGGAACGAGTTTAAAGCCACATTGGGCGCATGGATCCAAGCCATAGGGACGGTCCTTTCTGCGATAGGAAATACTCCAATCAAGTCCGTGTCGGAGGATACACTGGAAAACATCGACATAGTCGGAAATGAACTGCAGGCTACAGGGAATGCCCTTGAAGCTGATGCAATCAAAGACCCAGGCAACTTAACGAAGATCGGCAACCAAATTCAAGCCATAGGAAATCTGGCTGTCATGTCCGGCCTGATGATCGACTTTAATGAAGTGACCAAGCAGGAACTCGATATCAAAGGAAACCTCCTGCAGGCATTGGGCGGATCGGCTGCGGTCGCTGATTCCCTTGATGAAGAACGAACATTGGACGAATTGCTTTCGATATACGGAAATGCTCTGCAGGTAATCGGCAACTCTTTACAGGCTGTTTCGGGAATCCTCGAGTTGAACAACGAAGACAGCGGAGATCTGAATGTAATCGGCAGCTGGATCCAGGCTGTCGGGTCGATCCTGTCCGCTTTGGTTCAAAGTCAGTCCTGCGCTCCATTCAGCAGTGTTCCAGCAAGCAATTTGAAAGATCTTAATTTGTCTTCAAAATCAGACACATTCGTGATGATCATGAATTCATCGGTCCCGTAGATTTCACTTAGCAACAGCAGCTCCTCTTTCACTTTTTCCGGAGTTCCCACGATCGCACGTTTACGATTTTCTCTTACTTTCTCCATCTCCCTTGAAGAGAATATCCTGCTTTCAGCTTCTTCCTTCAAGGGGATGCGGGTATCGATTCCCCTTTCCACTTCCAATAACCAAATATCCTGACTTTTCGCGATTTGTTCAGCTTCTTCCTGTGTAGGCGCACAGACAACGAATATGCAGACATTGCTATGCGGGGATTTCAAACCTGTTGAAGGCCTGAATTGGTTATGATAGTCGTCCAGTGCCTTCTTTCCGTTGGCAGGATGAATGAAATGTCCATAGGTAAAAGCCGTACCGTTCTCAGCAGCCACCCTCGCTCCCCGATGCGTAATACCAAGGATCCAGATCTCCGGCGGTGTCTCGACGAAAGGATATGCCTTTACCCCCTGCTCCCCATGAAGGAAATGCTGAAGCCTCTCCACCTGCCTCGGAAACTCATTCATGCTCTTCTTCAGTCCGTCCGTCAGTGCCAGGCGGGTCTCATAAGAACCCCCTGGTGAACGCCCGACCCCTAGATCGCTCCTGCCCGGGAACAAGGTTTGAAGCACTTTGAAATCCTCCGCTATTTTATAAGGGCTGTATTGAGGAAGCAGCACCCCGCCGGATCCGATTTTCATGCGCTCGGTCATAGTCGCAAGATGTGAAATCAGCACTTGCGGTGCGGAGCCTGCCATGCCGTTCGTATTATGATGCTCAGCCACCCAGAACCTGGTGTAACCCAGTTCTTCTGTAAATTGAGCAAGCCTCACCGTCTCTTCGAATGCCGCCTTTGCTTCCTGTCCTTTCGTGATGACCGATTGATCAAGAACACTCAGTTTCATGTGGTTCCCTCCAAATTCTTTTCATATGAACAGTATCCCACCAACACCGCTTCTTTTTAAAAAATTCTGCCTGACTGGTATACTTTGCAAGTTTCTCTTCACACTAAACCATAAACAGACAACAGGAGGAATGACCATGAGAAAAAGAACCCCGAACCTTTCAAAAGAAAGTAAAGCAGCTCCCACTTATGATGAAGAACAGTCGTTTGGCGAGGACGCAACCGAAGAGGAAGTGAAGCAAGGGGAAGCCACGATGGTGACCCGGCTTGTTTATGATGAGTACGATCCAAGTGAAGGGTGAAGAATACGTAAAGGCCGTCCCCAGGCGATGGGGGCGGCCTTTATCATTAAACGGATGAACACAGCTTGATGCCATCTTTTAGATTTAACCGTTAAGTACAACATGGCACCATCATTTACTTTAAACCGTAAAAACAACTTGTTACCATCGTTTACATTAAACCGTTAAATACAGCTTGTTCCCAGAAGGGTCTTCTGTCGAGATGCTGCCATCCTGGTCAATGTTGACTTGATGACCGAGGGTTTTTAAGCGGTTCGTTGCTGCATCCTTCTCTTCCTGACTGGGAAAACACACGTTGAATGATTTTAAACCCGCGCTGCTTTCCGCAGGTTTCGGTGCACCGGTGCCGTTCCATGTATTCAAACCGATATGATGATGATAGCGTCCGGTGGAAAGGAACAGCGCCTGATTCCCTAGTGAGGACACGACTTCGAAACCAAGCCCTTTTGTATAGAAATCAGCTGTTTCATCGAGGTCGGCAGCATGGAGATGAAGGTGGCCCATCACTGTTTTCGAAGGCAGCCCTGTCCATGGTTCCCCTTCCCCTTCAGCTAAAATGGCCCTTGCATCAATCGGGTCGACCGCCATCTCCACCTGTCCGCCATTCCACGTCCAGTCGGCAGAAGGCTTATCCGAATAGACTTCAATTCCATTTCCATCCGGATCATTCAGGTAAAGTGCTTCACTCACTAGATGATCGGATGAGCCTAAAGGGATATTCAATTGAGCAAAATGATGTAAGATTCGTCCCAGGTCCGCTCTCTCCGGTAATAATATCGCAAAATGGTAGAGCCCTGTCGTTCGGGGCTGCTTTGGAGTGACATTTTCAGGCTGCACGATTGTGAGCAGCGGTGTTTGGCCGTCTGCAGTCAAGTGTGCTTGGTTTTGTGATTGATCTAAGACCTTGAAGCCGATGATTTCTTGATAAAATTTCGTCGATCTTTGAATGTCTTGGACTTTAATGGTGACTTGATCTATGTGAGTATTTGGAGGTTGGTGGAAGTTCATTTATTTGATCTCCTTTTTAAATTAATTTATTTCTCTGCAGGTGGTCTGTTGGCTCAAATGGTTACTTTATGTAACTAATAGTATTTTAATAACTAATTATAGTCAAGTAACTAATTTATATTTTATTATTTTATATGGTATAATCCTTTCAAAAGGAGGGATATTCAGGTGAATACTTCAGAAATATGCCCCAGATTTGAAAAGGCCATCAGTATCATAAGCCAGCGGTGGAACGCACTAGTCATCTATCAGCTACTATCCGGACCGCAGCGCAACTGCACAATAAAGGATGCAACCGGCATCAGCGGCCGGCTTCTATCACAGCGCCTGAAAGAGCTTGAAAAAGAAGGCATCGTTGCGCGAAAAGTCTACCCGGAAACCCCGGTGAGGATTGAATATTCCCTTACCGAAAAAGGGTATTCATTGGAACCGTTGATGAAAAATATTGAGAAGTGGTCCCAGGAATGGATTGAGAAGGAATGATGGACTCGTCACTTGGTGGTGGCGGGTTTTTGGATTGGATTTGGGTGAGGGTTTTGCTTGGTGAGTTTGGTGAGGTCGTAGGTTGTTCCTTTATTATAACCATCGGCGGGTAGATTAAGGGATTTCAGAAGTCTTATGGCGACAAACCTTGATTCGATATTCAGAAACTTTCTTGCTTCTCCATTCGAAATTGTCGGTTTAATTAGCAGCTGGTAATCGATCAAAGCTTGAATATGACCATCTGTATTTTTACTTTTGCATTTAATACAGAACCAGGCTCCATGTTTCCTGACAAGAGGACTATGGTTACATGTATCGCATATGACCCCTTCTCTGACTTCACTTGGAGATAGATTAAATCTCTCTAAAATTGAATGGTCTGCAACCACATGTTTCTTCTTTAACAAGCGAACCAATTTTTTTATTTCTTTGTCATTAATGTTCTCATATTGGTGAGATTTTTCAAATTTGTGGATTTGCATTGGGAGAAGGTGGCGGTGTATGACCTTGGAGTTAAGATTGTTATTATCGGGAGAAGTCTTAATAATTGTTTTATCATTGCTGATAACTACTAGGCTGGAAATAGGGATAGCCGAAAAGCCATTTTGTAGAAGCCAGTTTTTAAATTGCATTTCTTGTCTCTGAAGTTGGATTTGAGGATCTGGGAAAGCTATTTTTTGATCATCTTTCATTTGAATCAACTGACTGAATACAGGGTCAAAGTAAATACTGCCAGCTAAGTTTTTCACCTCGGTTAGGAGAATAAAATGCTTGGATATGACCAACGTGTCGATTTGGAAGAAGTTATTGTTAATTTGTAAACGAAGTCCGTGAAAAATCAGATATTTTTTAGGATCGAGAAGGCTAAGCGGGTAATCAAGTGCTTCTTCTCCCTTATGTCCAGCTGATCTTCGGTTAAGCTCGTCTACGATAACTTGGATTTTTGGATGATTCAGAGGAAGTCTTCGAAGCAAAGCTTGCAGTTTTAGTATAACTCGGGGTATATCGCGATCTTGTATGATCATTTCACCACTCCATTCAGATTTTTCTTCTTTTACTTCTCTGTCGGTAGGTGAAAATCCTTTATTTCTGAATGGGAATTGTAAATATTATCCTTTTGCGGTTTTTTATGTGCGTAATTTTAGATATATGTACGAAAATTTCTATATATGTGCGGAATACTGTATATATGTGCGATATTTTTAAAATATGTGCGAACTAACGATTCTCCGACAAATATCGACACACTACACTACTCCCCCCTTACCTCATTTTCTCACAAAAATCACCAAACATACGAATAAGAATGACAATCATTATCAATACTATCTAAAAACAAGACAACCACGCCAATGGTTGCCTGCCGGAACTTCATTCAAAATGAGTTCCTGATTTCAATAATCAAATCTATTACATACCAGGTTCAAATGTCTTACAATCCGTTTCTTCACTGTTATGAGCTTTGTTCCCCTTGTGGCTCACGACGAAGATCTGGTCGGCTGAGCATTTTTTGCCTTCTTTGTTGTATTTGCAGTTGCTTACTTCACATAGTACATCTTGTGCCATATTTCTTCACCTCCTCAGTTATCATTAGAGTTCACTTTTTTGGATCTGTTCATACCTTGAGGTGTTAAAAATCCTATACCCCATTGTTCGCTATCATAACCACCCCTTTCACGCCATATAATCAGAAAAGATACGAAGATGACAAGGGGGGAGTCAAGTTTGGAGCAGAGACGTTTGTATCATGTGCAGAATCTTGCGTTTGAAATCATGGATGAAATGAATACCGGCAGCGAGCTGGAAGATAAGGTTAATCTGAAGCATGTCGTCGACCATTTATCGAGGGCGATCGGGAGTCTGGCCGATCCTTCGGGTACGTTTTCACTGGATTATGTGGAAGAAAAAATTGCGGCTGCTCATTACTCTGTTTTTCGAAATGAAAAGAAGCTTTCGTGTTTGAAAATCAAATCAACGGCCGTTAAATGAAAAAGCCTGCCCAAGCTGGTTGCAATCAACCGTATTGGGCAGTTTTTTTACATTTATTAAAGGATTTCTGCCTTCCATTCAGAAGTATTATTAAAAGAGATAAGGAAGGCAGGTTACATAAAATGAAGCAAATTCCCATAGCGTTGCAGATGTACACTCTGCGTAACGAAGCCAATAGCGATTTTACAGGTACATTAGAAAAAGTTGCCCAGCTTGGCTACGATGGGGTCGAGCTCGCTGGTTACGGTGATTTAACGGTGAAAGAACTAAGACGGGTACTCGATGATCTCGGTCTGAAAGCAGCTTCAAGTCATATCGCGCTTTCTGAGTTAAGGTCAGATGCCGCCAAAGTCATTGATGATCAAAGGGAATTAGGCTCGAGCTTTGTGGTATGCCCGTATCTCGAGTCTGAAGAAAGAACGGAAAAGGGTTATTTCCAGTTGATTGATGATCTGAATGAAATCGGTGAAAAATGTGCAAGCGAAGGCCTCTCTCTTTGTTATCACAATCATGATTTTGAGTTAATAACATTGAGTAATGGACGCACGGCACTAGAGACCATCCTGAATGAGACAAACCCCGATTGGGTCAAAGCCGAATTTGATATTTACTGGTTGACCTTTGCAGGGGAAAGACCTGATGAATGGCTGGAACGGTACAGGGACCGCTCTCCTCTTGTTCACCTCAAAGATATGACCACGGATGGCGAACGATTTTTTGCGGAACTCGGAACTGGCGGGGTAGATCTTGAAACGGTGCTTGAGTTCGGAAATGGAGGCGGCATAGATTGGTGGATCGTCGAGCAGGATGAGTGCAGGACTTCTCCCCTTGAAAGTGTCCAAAGAAGCTTGGAGTATTTAAAGAAATAGAAATGATAAAAAGGAACTTCCCGGCAGGAAGTTCCTTTTTATCATTGAACCGCGACAACCTTTCTCATTTCAGGGACATCCAGTCCAAAAGCAGTATGCAGAAGCCCTGCTGCCAGGTGCATATCATGTTGTGGTACGGCAGCGGTGACGCTTCCAGGCAAGTCCTCGATGAGCTTGAATTCAATGTGTTCAGCATTCAGCACTTTGGCGGCTTTTCCCTGGATGACAGGGTGGGTGCGGATGTTGCTTCCGATGACCGCTACTTTTGCCAGATTCCCCTGGGTAGTGAACCGAGGAAACTTGAACCCTTCTGAAAGAAGCTCCACTGATTCTTTCACATCATTGTGTTGAACGAGCAGTGTCAGTTCGGATTCCGGATGATTCTTGAAAAAATCACACTCGATGTTCCGGGTTTCAAGGGCCGCTCTGATAGCTGACTGAACTTTGCTTCCGCCCTCCAATCCACTGAGGGTGATGCTTGTCCTTTCGCCTTGAAAGACGATTCCGATGACTGGGTACCGGTCTGACCGTTGGGAGGAGTGATTGATGAATGTCCCCCTTTCTTTCGTCAGGCTGGAACGCACCACCATCGGGATCCCGTACTTTTTCGCGTGTTTAACGGACCGTGGGTGCAGGACACCAGCTCCTCCTGCTGCCAGGTTCAGCATATCATCGTACGTGAGGGATGAAATTTTGGCAGCTTTCTTGATATATCGGGGATCCGAGGTGTACACACCGTCGACGTCCGTATAGATATCACAGCGTTCCGCCTCCAGCTGGGCTGCGAGGGCTGCTGCTGTGGTGTCGGAGCCACCTCTTCCCAATGTAGAGATATACCCTTCTTCGGTTATACCTTGAAAACCCGCCACCACGACAATTTTCCCGGCATCGAGCTCTCTTAAAATCGGCTCCCCATCAATCGTTTTGATTTTGGCATTGCCGTGGACTGAATCTGTATGGATGCCTGCCTGTCCGCCGGTGAAAGAAATCGATTCCGCTCCCCTTTCCTGAAGGGCCATGGCAAGGAGGGCGATCGTCACCTGCTCCCCTGTTGAGAGGAGCATATCCATTTCTCTTTGCTTCGGCTGTGAGGTTATTTCGCTTGCAAGCTTTGCGAGGGTATCCGTTGTGTCCCCCATGGCTGAAACGACCACGACGACAGCATTTCCCCTGTTTTTTTCCTCCATCACCCTTGAAGCCATTCGTTTGATATGTGAAGGAGAACCGACAGAGGTCCCTCCGAATTTTTGTACGATTATACTCATATGCTAAACCTGCTTTCTTGAGGATCTGGTGCTGATCCGTTTTAATGTCCCTAATATCCGAATCCGACGCCTTAGTCTACGTCAGGCTTCAGGTGAGTGAGTTTTTCAAACCGTTTCCTTCACCTTGAATAGCGCAAGTGCATTATTTACTTTACCGAACTCTGAAGCATGCGGGCGATCATCGCCGTCTGAATATCCGTAATCCACCATGCGGTTGCGGTTCAGGCAAAGTTTCGTCAGCTGCGGCTTGAAGAAGTCAAACAGTTCGAATCGCTCCTTCAGCTCAGGGAATCGGTCCTGATAATCCTGGATAGACTGTGCCAGCATACCCCAGAATGTCTCTTCCTCCATAAGTTCATGGTTGACGAGAATGTTGCTCAGGTAGCGCAGATGACAGATGAACAATCCGGTGAAGATGAATTGAGTCAATCCTTCCGGCGGTTCGCTTCTCAGCACTTCTTTGAATTCTTTCGATAAACCTCGCAGTTCAGGGAAGTCCTGATCTGAAATGTTGACATCATCGACAAAGTCTTTGATCGCTAACCGGTGCGGAACGGAATCCTTCAGCACGACGATGGTGTTCTGACCGTGCGGCGAAAACACTGTCCCATACTGATAGAGGTAGTGAAGCAGGGGCTCCATGACGACCTTGAAGAATGTCTTCATCCATTCGTCCGCCTGAAGTCCGGAGTCTTCAATCAAACTCTGTATATATGGTTTATTGTCATGATCTTCATATAAAAGCGCTGCAAGCGTGATGGCCTGCTCGCCTTCATCGAGATACGTATAGATGCTTTCCCTCCAAATCGTCCCGAGCATTTCAAGATATTGATAAGGAGCCTGTTTTATCCCCGTATAATAACGATGATCGACATTCATGCTGGCATTCTCACCCGGCAGGATGACGCGGCACTCGTCTTTCAGGAAGGAATCGTTGTCAGCGATGCCTTTGATGAGCTGGGTCACCTGCGGGGCAATCAAGGTCCGTTCAGACGGCAGCCCCCTGTATACCAGCGTATTAAGGATGCTAATCGGAAGCTTGACGTGATGCTTCTGTTTATTCGTCATATTCACGAATGTCCGGATCGACTGCTGCGGAAGATAGCTGTCGATTCCTTCTCCCAAAGGAATGATCGTCTTTTCGGCAAGCTCTTCCGGGAAGTTCTGTATGAGGACATTCTTCCACTGCCATTCGTGCACCGGCATGAGGAAATACTCTGCCGGATCTGCGCCTTGCTCCTTCACTATCTCTTCAAAGGAAACTCTTTCTGTTTCAGACAGTTCCGAAGCAAGCAGGTCATCATAGTTCAGCCCATCGATTGATTGGAAAGAAGCGATGTCTTTCGCAACGGCAATCCAGGAAAGGCGGATTTCCTTCCCATGTTCGGGTGCATAGCGGAGATAATCGTCGTATCCGAAGCCGATGCGGCCTTTGTTATATGTAATCCACGGATGTCCGGTCATGAAGCCCTCAAGCTCGGCATAGTCGACATGGATGAGTTCGTCAGATGATTTCGAACCTTTTTCAAGCAGGTGGGCATCAGCAATCAAGGTGGCGTTCAATTCTTTGATCAGATGTCCGACTGTCTCGGGTGACATCGGGATAAGCCCCTGAAGATCGACCAGCAGCTCGATCGCGCTATCTGCCGGCTTTGTTTCTTCTCCTTCTGCAATGTCAATCGTCTCCCACTTCACATCAAAGCTGTCAAAGAATCGTTTCTCTGCCTGGTAGCGGTACAGTTTATCCTTTGTAATCTGTAAGGAATACGTGATCTCCCTGCCATCTTCGTTAAGAATGTCAGGCTGAATCATATCTTCATACAAGTATTCGGATAACATTTTGGCAATCAGTTTGCGGTTGACCTCTTTCCAGTTGTCTTTGCTTAATACTTTTTGTAATTCGCTGGAAAATTGCATGGGATCCCTTCTTTCTGTCTGTTTAATTGCTGTTTAAAAAGTGAGATTGGAGATTTATTACCGCTGTTTGTTTCCGTGCAGGACTTCGCTTTCCGCAGAAGTCTGCGTCTTGTTGGAACCAGTTTAGAATCCAGCGTCAAAAAACAGTGAAATTTGAGTATTTTCCATAGGGAAAACTTGTTTTTCGTCTTAACCGCTAAAAAATTCATTCGTTTTCCACTATAAAAACGTATTTCCAACTGAAATCTTCAAATTTGAACTTACCTACCTTATACTCAAAAGGCTTTATTATCGAAAACGGAAATTTTATTATCGAAATAAAACGATTTATTATTGAAAATCAACTTTTAATTATCGAAACGGCGAAGCCTTTTATTAAAAAATTTTCATTGCAATCGAAAACGCACACTTATTAGCAAATCTACACGTTTATTATCAAAAAACGCAGAAAGCTTATACAAACCAAGTCCGCCATTTATATCGGGCGTCACCCTTACACGCTTGGAACGCCCGTCGCGGCCCGTTTTTCAACTCCAAATCTCTGAAACACATTCTTCGTCTGAACGGGATATACTTCCCTTCCGGCTAATTGATTGATGATGACTGCATTCCGATGTGCGCCGAGTCCAAGGTCCGGTGCCCCGACTCCATGGGTGTGCATCTCACCGTTTTGAACGAAGATGCTGCCAGCATCCCCGAAGAATGTCTCCAGCCGGTAATCCTTCGTGATCTTGAATCTGCCGGCGTCATCATATGACAGGACCTCCTTCATCCCGGACAGAAACGACGGCACCGCTGTTTTATAACCTATCCCGAAGATGACGACATCGCTCTCTTGGGTGAATGTTTCTTCTTTTACACGGTGATGCCCGCGGAGCGAGTAACCACTGCCGTTGGATTCAATCCCGGTGATTTCCGTCATCGCCTGAAGAGAAATCGGAGGGTAGTCACTTCCGATCGACCGCTCATACAGATAGTCATAAATTTCCGCGATCGTGTCGGCGCTGATCCCTTTGTAAAGGAGGTCCTGTTCCTTCAGGAGAGTATCCTTTATCCCCTGCGGGAGGCTGTAAAAGAAGTCCGTATAGTCGGGTGAAAAGTATTCAAGTCCGAGCTTTGAATACTCCATCGGGAAGAATCCTTTGGAACGGGTGAACCAGTTCAAGGTAAAGCCGTGATTCTCCTGTGCTTTTGCCACATCCAGGAATACCTCGGCGGCGCTCTGTCCAGAGCCGATGACCGTCACCGATCGTGCCCCTTTACAGATATCTTTTTTCTCCAGATACTCGGAAGTATGGAAGACGCTGCTTCCGAGATGTTCCTTGAAGTGTTCCGGGACAGCGGGGACTGAACCGATCCCCATCACGAGGCGGCGCGTCACGAATCGCTCTTCAGTACCCGTCGCGTCATTCCATACGGAAATCTCGTACCCGTTCCCGCCGTCTTCCAGCACTGTCGGTTCAACATGTTCCACTTCCATACCAAACCGGCATTGCGGCAGCTGATCGGAGACCCAGCGGCAATAATGGTTGTATTCTTTTCTCGGTATATGGAATTTCTCGAGAAAATAAAAATGATACAAACGGTTGTGAGCCTGAAGATAATTGAGGAAGCTGTATTTGCTTCTGACATCGGCCATCGAGACGAGGTCTGCGAAAAACGGCACCTGCAGGGTCGTCCCGGCGATCAGCATTCCGGGATGCCAATTGAATTCATTTTTCTTTTCCAGGAACAGTGCCTTCATATCGCCAACTTCATCAAGCAAGGCCGCCAACCCTAAATTGAAGGGACCGATCCCGATGCCGATCACGTCATAGATTTCATTTTCATTCATGGGGTCCACCTCTTTTCGAATTCTCCACGCTCACATGTCATGAGCAATCCGGTTTTATCCGGCAGTTCAATCGGTCCGATTCTTTTGAAACCGCATTTCTTAAACACATGGATCATTTTTTCATTCCGGATGTCCGGTTCCGCCATGACTTTTTCAGTGCGTTCATCCTGGAATTGAAACCGGACCATCTCCCTTAACAGCGGCAATGAATATCCTTTTCCTAAAAATTCTTTATCACCGATCAACAGATGGACACCTTGGTCGTGAGGAGCGGGATCATACGTTTTCTCCAGCACATCCCCCTTGACCCAGTAGGCCTCCCAGTAGCTCATCGGAACACCATCCAAACACCCGATAAAAAGAGTATGATGCTCATCATTCAATGCTTTTTTCAAATGTTCCCTGAACTCCGCAATAGGAATGTTGAGATTCCAGAATGGGTGTACATGATCTTCCGTCATCCAGGAATGGATCATGTCCACATCCTGCTCAAACTCTACTTCTATAAAAGAAATCTTCTTGCCGATCTCTTCATCATAAAACTCATAGTGCATGGAGGATTTCCACCTCTCCCGCAATCGGGTTCTTCACCATCGTATAGACTGACTGCGATTCCATCGGGCCGACAAGCTCGTCCATGTCATAGAAACGGGTCAGCAGGTTGGCTTTGCACGGAAGCACCGGCTGATACAACAGACTGCTCAGAAGGTCTGAAGGCATCGTTTCTTCGTGTTGCTTCAGGCGTTCCTTCAATGCGCGGATCAGCTCCCCTTCCTCGATCAGTCCGCTGACTCCAAAGCCGTTGATCAGACCGAACAGGTGATTGAAGAAGAAGTAATATCTCAGGCGCTCCTCCGCTACATCATCAGCACAGACCGTGTCGCTGAGGGTATTGAGTCCAGGCAGCAGCTCCATCAATTTGTCCGCCTTCGATTCGCTGTAGTAGTACCCTTGGTTGTCGCGGTAATAGAAGGTTTCAGGGTAGCCGCCCCCGAGCTTGATGACCGAGTTCTGCTGATGGGCCTCAAGCGCGATTCCATAGGTGTTAAACAGCCAGATCATCGGGTCGAGTGTCAGATCCAGATAACGGTTGAACCACTCGATGCTCACTTCTTCCACCGAACGGTATTCACGGCCGGCGATTCCTTTGATGATCGAATAGAGCCTTGGTTTTGCCCCGAAGGCATGATCCTGGCACAGACCTGCAACCAGGCTGGCATGTTTGCTATTTTCATAGAAAGGATTATCACGGATGACGACTTCAAAGCCGGAGAGTTCAGTATCCGACACAAGATTCAGGTAAGCCGGATCCTCTAATATCCGAAAGTCGGGAAAATTCTTCTTGATCCTTTGCCCAACCTCAGTCTCCAGGAGTCTTGAAACCTCCACTCCCCTTGCAAGCTCTTTTGCCTGGTTGATTCGGAGGGAGTTTGTGATTTTGACAGGTACAGAGAATTTATACATATATTTAGAGTCTTTGCTGTACACGCTTCTGAATGATGAAGTACCCGTAAACGTCTTGCCGACGGGACCTATATAGTCAAGCGAACCATTCGCGAGCCTCTCTTGCACTTCCGGCTTCTCCATAAGTTCCTTCACTTGAAGCGGATGGACCGGGATCAGTACCTTTTCATCTTTTTTCCTGATTTCTTCGAGCCAGTTCTGATCGACTTCTCTGTCATTCTGCAATTCTTCGAAAATAATCGAAGCAGCAGACTGCGGACGGCTGGAATCCTGGAGAACCAGTGATTTCTCCGCTGCAAAATAATGAAGCTGGAACTCTCCCTTACGCTCGGGGGAATACGCCGCATCCTCCGTTTCCGTCAGACCCTGTTTGCTTTTCGGGGTCGGGTGAAGCAGGTGGCCGAATAAAAGGGATTGCTCCGCGTCGATGAATTCAAAGTCTTCCTGTGCAAGAGACTCTGCGTCTTCCACTCGGTCATCCAGGTATGTTTTGATGCTGCGGCAGCTCAGGATCACACGGTAAATGAGTTCATCCTCTGCTCCCCTGAAGCTTTTATCCAATAAGAATTCCTTCACTATGAGTGACGTAAGCGTGATATAGTCAAGCGGCTGCAGGTCTTGGCTGCCAGCGGTGCAGTAGTAAATCGGGAAAGAGAATAAATGGCGGTCAGTTTCAGACCAGTATGTCAGCCCCGCTATCAATTCGATTTTTTGAAGGACCAGTTTGGAGACGATTACTTTTTCTATTCTTTCGCCCATCAATAAAGGATGTTCCACATACTCGGGCACTTCTTCAAAATTCCCCGTTTCCCTTAAATAACAATTTAGAAAGCTTTGTATCGTCGCGTTCTCTGATAATTGCTTTGTGTCATACACGGGCCAAACCTCCGTTCATTAGTTGAATTGCAGTCTTTTCTATTTCATCCATCAGCTCGTGGATATCTTCTTCACTTGTTCTCGGATTCAGGAGAGTCAGCTTCAAGAAGGTTTCTCCATCTATGCTTGTTTTTGCGAAGACTCCTTTTCCTTCATGCAGGAGCGTCTGCTGGATCGCCCTGTTCAGTTCGTTAAAATCGATGCCGATTTCAGTCTCCGCCTGATACCTGAAGATGATGGTATTGATTTCAGGATGTTTATTTTTAAGTTCGATATTGTCCAGTCCTGCAAGGTATCCTGCCGCATAGCTGGCAAGCACCATGGTCCGGTCGATCATTTTGCCAAAGGTTTCGAGTCCCACTGTCTTGAGCGAAAGATACAGCTTCAATGCATCGAACCTCCTGGTTGTTGAGGTTGATTTCGTCACCAGATTCACGATTCCCTCATCTTCATCTTTCTCGGGATTTAAATAATCCGCATGATGGGACAGGAATCTGAAATGCCTGCGGTCCTTCACCATGAACGCCCCGCAGCTGACAGGCTGATAGAATAATTTATGAAAATCGATGGTCATCGAGTCTGCTTTTTCAAGGTTTTCAAGCTTATCGCGGTGAGAATGGCTCAGGAGCAATCCTCCACCGAAAGCCGCGTCGACATGGAACCAAAGCCCTTTCTTCTCTGCAATGGAATCGAGTTCCGGCAATGGATCGATGCTTCCGAAATCAGTGGTCCCGCATGTAGCGACGAGGGCGAACGGCAGCATGCCGTCTTCCTCAAGCCTCTTCAGTACAGCTTGTACATCGTTCAAGCACATGCGATGGTGCTCGTCCGTTTTCACCGTGATGACAGCCTGTTCTCCCAGACCGAGCTGGGAGGCTGACTTCTTCACGGTAAAATGGGCATCTTCTGAACAAAGGATACGCAGTCTTTGAAAATCTGCCGGCAGCCCCTGCTTCTGTACGTTGTGGCCCCAATGCTTATCGCAGAACGAATCCCTGGCAAGCAGCAGCCCCATGTAGTTCGATTGTGTACCGCCGCTCGTGAACACACCGTCTGACGTTTCAGGATAACCCACCGTTTCCTTCAGCCAATCCACCATTCCTTCTTCTACATACGTAGCTGCTGTGCTCTGATCCCAGGAATCCATCGACTGATTCAATGTGCCGATGATGCATTCACCGATGATCCCCGGAAGAAGCGGTGGACAATGCAGATGAGCCATGCTCTTTTCATGTGAAATATGTAGGCTGTTCCTTAAGACAGGACCTTCGATTTCCTCAAGTACTTCCTGAATCGATTGACCTTCCCCGGAAAAATGCATGATCCCCGCGATTTCCTTCTCGATTTCAGAGGGGGTCTTTCCGATGAAAGGCTGCCCGGTATCGCTGTAAACTTCTTTAAGTTTATTGCTGACTTGTTCCATTCCTTTTTCAAAAGCGGCGAGCCCTTCTCCCCCCTGATGAAGGAAGAAGGAGTCAAACGCCGTCTTTTTATTTTTTAGCGTTATGCCTGTACTCATAGGGACTACCTCACAACGGAAGCTGAGACAGCTTCTTTGAAGATAGCGAAGACTTCATCCAATTGCTCCCCCGTAATGATGAGTGGCGGAAGGAAGCGGACAACGGCTCCGTGTCTGCCCCCCACTTCAAGGATCAAGCCTCGCTTGAAGCACTCCTGCTGGATGCGGCTTGCAAGCTCAGGGTTTGCCGGATGGCTGCCTGATGTCGACTGCGGCAGGGATGGGTCAACCATTTCGACGCCGATCATCAAGCCTCTTCCCCTCACGTCCCCGATTTCGGGATACTCGCTTTGTAATACGCCTAACGACTGGAGGAGTCTTTGTCCCATTTTGTCAGCATGCTGAGCAAGGTCATGTTCTTTGATATATTTCAATGTTGCCGTTCCCGCTGCCATTGCCATCTGATTTCCCCGGAACGTCCCGATATGCGCTCCCGGTTCCCAGCAGTCCAGGTCTTTGTCATATACGACCACTGATAAAGGAAGACTGCCGCCGATCGCTTTCGAGAGAACGAATACATCAGGGACGATTCCTGCATGTTCGAACGAAAATAGTTTCCCTGTCCGTCCGATTCCCGTCTGCACTTCGTCGATGATAAGCGGGATGCCTCTCTCTTCGGTGATCCTTCTCATTTCCTGCAGCCACTCGATCGGTGCCGGAACCGAGCCTCCTTCGCCTTGTACGGTTTCGAAGATCATCGCAGCCGGCGGCAGGATCCCGCTTTCAGGATCATCTAGCAGGTTCTCGATATAGCGCGCCGAGATGCGGTGGCTTTCTTCTCCACCCACACCGAAAGGACAGCGGTACGTGTAAGGGTACGGCAGAAAATGCGTGTCAGGCATGAGACCGCCGACGTTTTTCTTCGGACTCAGGTTCCCCGAGATTGCCATCGTCCCGTGCGTGGCACCATGGTAACCTCCCTGGAAGGTCAGGATGCTTTGTCTTCCCGTTGCCGTTTTGACCAGCTTCAGGGCAGCTTCTATCGCATCTCCCCCGGTCGGCCCGCAGAATTGTACTTTTGCACGGTCGCGGAATCCTTCAGGCAGGGAAGCGAACAGCTCATTTACGAATTCTTCCTTCACCGGCGTTGTGAGATCTAATGTATGTAATGGGCGTTTATCACGGATGACCCCTTCCATCGCTTCGATTACCGCAGGGTGGTTGTGCCCGAGCGCCAATGTGCCGGCTCCTGCCAGGCAGTCGTAATATTTCCTGCCTTCCATATCGGTTACATGGATTCCCTCTGCTTCACTGATCGCAAGAGGAATCCTCCTCGGATAGGATCTTGCATTCGATTCACGTTTCTCCTGCTGGCTTAGTAATTCTTTATTTGAAGTCAATGTTTGAACTGTCATTCGTCATCATCCTTTCATTGGTAGTTTCAGTATTTGCTTTCTTCGTCATAGTAATTGATAATGATTATCAGTGTCAATAATTAATTGATAACCGTTCTCAACACTCTCGAGGAGATTGGTTCAATTGGCATACTGTACTTTCAACGCATTCAACATTCCTCCTAAGGTTATGACAGCAGCTTTTTGAGGAAAAATTTAGTGAAAATATTCCGGCAGACTAGTTTATAACTGCATCCATACACTTTTGTGTAAAAGGGAAATTCGACCCATAGAGAAGAAAGCGATAATATTACTGTGATAAAACTATTTCAAACTCTCTATTTTCGTAGTATATTTAGGGTACCGAAATAGTTTAGAACGTGATGAGGAGCTGCACCATATGTGGAAAAACAAAAATGTTTGGATTTTATTGATAGGTGAATTTATAGCCGGTCTCGGTCTCTGGCTGGGGATTATAGGAAATCTGGAGTTTATGCAGGAGAAGGTCCCGTCTGATTTTCTTAAGTCCTTGATTCTGGGGTCCGGTCTTCTTGCCGGTCTCGCTGTTGGCCCGCTTGCTGGGAAGTGGACTGATCAGGTGAGAAAGAAAAAAGTGATGCTGATTTCGGGGTTCACACGGGCACTGAGCGTCATTTTCATGCTGATTGCGATTGAAACAGGTTCCGTTCTCTGGATGATTGTTTTCCTTGTGAGCATTCAAGTCTCGGCAGCCTTTTATTTCCCCGCACTTCAAGCTGCCATCCCCATGGTGGTTAAAGAAAAGGATTTATTGCAGATGAATGGTGTGCATATGAATGTGGCTACTCTTTCCAGGATTCTCGGTACTGCTCTTGCCGGTATTCTCCTAGTGCTCATTTCTTTGTCGATGCTTTATGTATTATCGCTGGCAGCTTATATTGCATTGTTCATACTAACCTGGTTCTTGTCAATCGATGAAGACGCTGCCTCACCTGCTGTCAAAGGACAGAAAGCCAAGGGCACAAGTTTTAAAGAGGTATTCCCTATCATCAAAGGGCTCCCGATAGTGATGATGACGCTGATCATGACGCTCGTTCCGCTGCTGTTCATCGGCGGGTTTAATCTCATGGTTATCAATATCAGTGAGCTTCAGGATAGCTCTGCGATCAAAGGGTGGATTTATACGGCTGAAGGAATTGCATTTATGACGGGTGCCTTTTTTGTGAAGAGACTGGGAGAAATGATGTCGCCGTATAGAATTCTGTTCTTCTTTTCCTTTGTCATCGGTGTCTCTCAGCTTCTGCTTTATTTTGCAGACAATCCTGTCATGTCGGTTGTTTCTTTTGCCGTCTTCGGTTTTGCGGTGGGGTGTTTCTTCCCGACGGCAGCGACCATATTCCAGACCAGGATGCCAAAAGAATTCCATGGCCGTTTCTTCTCATTCCGAAACATGCTGGACCGTTTGATATTCCAGGTGGTACTGCTCATTACAGGTTTACTGTTGGACCTGGTAGGATTGCAAATCATGACTGTTTTATTTGGCTGCGCATCTCTCATTATGACCGGTCTTTTTTATTCAAAGTATCGTCAGCTGAAACATACCGTGTTGGCTGAACAGGCAAGCTAGCTTATATAAAAAAAGCTGCCCCATCGATCACGATGACCGATGAAGGGCAGTTTTTTATTGTTCCAAAACTTCTACATTCTGCGACTGAGTTCTGGATGATTGCTTTGAGACAAGTTTATAAATAAAGATGGTCAACAGCACAACTCCACTCGATATCAGATAGAGACTTGTAAATCCGAGTCCAGCCGAGATCAATCCGAGTAAGACGGAACCAACCGCAATTCCAAGATCATAGAAAATAAAGAATGTCGCCGTTGAGTGGCTGGTCCTTTCTCTCGGTGCAGACTGGATCGACATCGTCTGATAGCTCGGCAGCAAAGCACCGTATCCCAACCCGATCAGTGCACCGGCAAACAGCAGGATGACGGTTGAATGGGTGATACTCAAAAGGATGAGTCCTGCAGCAAAGATAAATAAGGAAGGATAGATGACCGAGTCCGGTCCTTTTTGGTCAAATAACCTTCCTGTATAGGGTCTTGATAACAGCATGGCAGCAGCGAAGACCACGAAGAAGAAGCTGACTGATTCAAAAAGACCGACTGATTTGGCATAGACGGAAATGAACGACATGATACCCGAATAAGCGAACGCAGTCAAAAAGCCTACAAATGCAATCGGCATCGCTCTCACTTCAAATAGGTCCTTCATTGTCAGCCGTTTGACAGCTTTTGTAACGGCAGCAGGAACTTCAGCTGTTTGAATCCCGAACGTCAAGATAAATGAAATCACCATCATGCCCGCAAAAAGAAGAAACAGCGCAGAGTATGGGATGAATTGAATAAGTGCCAATGAAAGGAATGGGCCGGCTACAACCGCAAGATTCATCGACATCGCGAAGTATCCAAGCCCTTCTCCCTTACGATGACCTGGAATCATGTCCGCTGCGATCGAAACTAAAACGGTCGAAGCGATACTGAACCAGATTCCGTGAAAGAACCGTAATCCGAGCAACAGCTGGAAATCGCTTATCATAAAGTAAAAGAAGGAAGAAACGCCAAAGAAAAATACTGAGATCACCAATGTTTTCTTTTTCCCAATCATGTCGATGATTTTCCCTGAAAACGGACGAACGATTATCGCAGAAATTAAAAACACCGTTGTCACCAGACCTGCCTGTGCTTCACTGCCTTGAAGTGCATTAATGACGTAGACCGGTAAAATGGTCAGCAACGAATAGAATACTAAAAAAACGAAAAAATTATTTGATACAGCCATCAGAAAAGGCTTTGTCCATATGCTGTTGGATGTTTCTTTCATGCAAATCCCCTTTCTTTACAGCTTTCATGTATGTTTCACTAATTAATTGTTATACTAATAATATACATAACAAGATAAAAAGTAAATGTACTTGTTATAACAATTAATTTGAAATCGTTCTCATTTCCAGTGACTTTTGTAGTATGATGGAAGTAGACAAAATAGTAGTAGGTGATATAGCATGCTCGATACACGTGACGAATCAATCGGTCTTTTTACCAGTAATACGGTTAAGAACATCATCCGTTTCTTATCTGCGAACATTAAGAACTTCGATATCACCCCCGAACAGTGGACCGTTCTGAAACGGCTTTCTGAGAATGACGGCATCAACCAAAAGGAATTGGCAATCAAAGCAGAAAAGGATCAGCCCACCGTAACGAGAATCCTTGATATCCTTGAGCGGAAAGAGCTGATTCTCAAGAAAAAAAATAAAGATGACCGCCGCTCGTTCATCCTCTTCATTACCGATAAAGGAATCGCGCTCAAAGAAGAACTATCCCCCATTATCGAGGAGATATGGGAAGCGAAGATCCTCACCGGTATTTCTGAAGAAGACCTGAAAGTTTATCGGAGTGTCCTAATTAAAATGAACGAAAATATTGAAAGATCTTGAACTAGGCCAAAAATTTTCTAGTCTAAGTAAAACCCGAATCAATTTGAATCCTGAATTTAAATTGACTCGGGTTTTTTAAGTTTTGTTTAAATTTGCGTTTAGTTTTACCTTGTTCCAGCGGTTGATTGGAGTGCAAGACGAAGACTCCTGCGGGAAAAGTAGCTTATGTGAGACCCCGCAGGCTTGCCGAGGAGGCTCACGGGCTACCCGCGGAAAGCGAAGTCTTGCAAGGAAATCATTAGCGGCGTAAACATGCATTTATTTTGATTAGAATAAATTCCAGAAAAATCTTTGACACCTTGGCAAAAAATGTAGTATATTACGATAGGAACGAACATTTTTAAATAAAGATAACTTTAATATTCGTCTTTAGGAGTGTTATTCATGGAAAACGTATTTGATTACGAAGATATTCAATTAATTCCTGCAAAATGTGTAGTAAACAGCCGTTCAGAATGTGATACAACCGTAACGCTTGGCGGCCGCTCTTTTAAACTTCCTGTCGTTCCTGCCAATATGCAGACGATCATTGATGAAAAGATCGCTATTTACTTAGCAGAAAATAATTATTTCTATATCATGCACCGTTTTGAACCTCAAAAAAGAAGAGATTTTATAAAAGATATGAACGCACGCGGTTTATACGCTTCCATCAGCGTCGGCGTGAAAGAAGAAGAGTACTCGTTCGTGGAACAGCTCACAGAAGAAGGGCTTATTCCTGAATACATTACAATCGATATCGCTCATGGCCATTCGAATGCTGTCATCAATATGATTCAGCATATCAAAAAGCATCTTCCCGAAAGCTTTGTGATCGCAGGGAATGTCGGGACTCCAGAAGCAGTCAGAGAACTTGAGCATGCGGGTGCGGACGCGACCAAGGTCGGCATCGGTCCGGGTAAAGTATGCATTACGAAAATAAAAACAGGATTCGGTACTGGAGGCTGGCAGCTCGCAGCACTTCGCTGGTGCGCTAAAGCTGCATCCAAGCCGATCATCGCCGATGGCGGAATCCGTACGCACGGAGATGTGGCGAAGTCCATCCGATTCGGCGCCACAATGGTCATGATCGGGTCATTGTTTGCAGGACACGAAGAGTCTCCTGGTGAAACATTCGAAAAAGACGGGAAGCTCTTTAAAGAATACTTCGGTTCAGCGTCCGAATTCCAAAAAGGCGAAAAGAAAAACGTCGAAGGAAAGAAAATGTTCGTGGAACATAAAGGGTCGCTGCAAGATACGTTGATCGAAATGGAACAGGATCTTCAATCCTCCATCTCTTATGCAGGAGGAACAAATCTTGATGCAATCCGCCATGTCGATTATGTAGTCGTAAAGAATTCTATCTTTAATGGAGATAAGGTCTATTAAACAGTTCAAGGGACGGGCCTTTTAGAAGGGCCGTCCCTTTATCTTTAAGTCTTATGACCCATTATCAATGTTCTACCTTCTGCGTATTCTACATATATTTTTGTAGAAAAGGAGGGAGAAAAATGGGCATCAGGTTGATCAAGATTTCAGTCATTTATTTCATGATCGGTGTGTTATTCGGGCTTTATATGTCCATGACGCATGATTACAGCTTCACTCCGGTACATGTTCATATTAATCTATTAGGATGGACGTCCCTTACGCTTGCAGGTATTATTTATCACTTATTCCCTTCAGTTTCAGCAACCAGACTGGCAAAAGCACATTTCTGGCTCCATAACATCGGACTTTCGTTAATGATGATCGGTTTGATCATCCTTATTTCCGGCAGCGAAGGAGTCGTTCCGGTAATTGCTGCCGGCGGGTTATTGACGACTCTTGCCGTATTATTGTTCGGATATAATGTATTAACGAAATTGAAGGCTGAATAGGTTTATGAATTTATAAAAAACAGCTGCTGCCCTAGTATCGACTATGGCAGCAGCTGTTTTTCCAGTTGTGATACTTCCAGTTTTAACCCGTCAACATCAGCGAGCAATCGAAGCATCCCTTTAATAATCAATTCATCTGGTTTTGATTTCCGGCATTCTTCTGAAATCCTGTCGGCAATGTTTACATATTCCCCGGCTTCCCCGCTTTTCATGGAATGAATCTTATTGTAAAGATTTGTCCAGGCTTCTTCCCTTTTTTCAAATGAAATAAATGCCCCTTCGCGATCCATGTCGACAGAGAATGGCTTCATCATTTCATCATCAAGGAGAGGAGCGCTCTTCCCTTCGAAGAAGTCATCTGCAAGAATCATAATCTGCCTGACGACATGCTTACCCAGATCTTCAGGCTTTAAATCACTCTCCGTTGAAATAAGGAGCATCATATAGGAAGTGTAGATGGATTGGGTCATCCACATCAGGTCCCATTTGTACGGATCGATCCGATTTCCATATAACCGCTGGAGATTATGCTGCAGCCAGCTGAATAACCGCCCTCTCATCCTGTGTTCCATTGCGGCAAGCTTTTCACTGTTCTTGGCCGTTTCCCCCCTCATATGCATCTTCATATAAGATTTGTATTCCAGGATCCCTTCAAACTGAACCTGAAATTGTTTGGCCAGCCGGTCCTCGGGAGACATATTCCCGTCCAACCCTACGACAAACGCCCGTTCAAAGACGAGCTGTTGATAATGCTCATAGATGGAGATGATTAAATCTTCCTTTGACTGGAAAAATGAGTACAGAGATCCTTTGGAGATTCCGATACTGTCTGCAATCTGCTGCATCGAGGTTTGGGTGTAGCCATGTTCGGCAAAAAGGTCGACTGCTGCTTCTAATATCGCTTTTCGTTTATTCACTAATATCACCTGCCTTATTTCTTCACAAGAACACATTCATTCTTGACTATAAATCCCAATCATGAAAAAATGACTTATGAGTCAATTCGATTTAAAGCCATTATATCAATGCATCAAAGCATTTAAAAGAAAATCATTTGACCAATGAGTCACCATCTAAAAAGGAGGGTTTTTTCATGATTCAAGCCATTTTAAAGCGATCAAAAATCACTCTGATTTTTGTACTGCTCTTTGCCATTATCGGGATTTTTACATTTTTTCAACTGCCTCAAAGAGAAATTCCTGAAACAGAAGTGAACATAGGAACGGTTTCGACCGTTTATCCAGGGGCAACCGTAGGGACGGTTGAACGTACCGTCACGAATCCGATCGAGAATTCACTTCAATCGATTGACGGAATTAAGGAGCTGAGCTCATCTTCTGCTGCCGGATTCTCTACTATCATTGTAGAGGTCGAAGATGGCAAAGACAAAAAAGAAGTGTTCAGCGATGTGCGGCAGGCCGTGTCCGATGCTTCCTCATCGTTTCCGGAGGAGGCATTTGATCCTGAAATCAATGAATCCACGGTCAAAATGCCGATCGTTTCTTATCAGCTCACGAGTGAAAACCGTGAAAGCCTGCAGGACATGAAGGATGAGATAGACCGCTGGAAAACAGAGGTAGAAGAGTTATCCGGTGTTTCAGGCGTCGCCGTAAAAGGACTGCCGGAAGAGCAAATTCTCATTGAGCTCAATCTTCAAGACTTAAAAGAATCAGGACTCAATGTCTCGAACGTGATGAAGTCCATCAATGATGAGTACTATCCCACCCCTCTCGGAAAAGAGACGATTGATGATGAAGTCGTCCAGCTATCTGTAGAGCATTACACCACCATTGACGAAATGAAAGAAGTCTTTGTCGGAAAGAACCCAAGCGGGGAAGCCGTTTTACTCGGTGATATCGCGGACGTGAAGATTTCCCCCAAAGACGCAGAAGATATCATTACATTCGAAGGCAAACCAGCTGTATCCTTTACTGCTTTTGTAAAACAAGGGGAAGATATCCCTTCAGTCGATCAGCGGGTGAGCGATAAAGTGGAGGAACTCTCCGATAATCTTCCGGAGGACGTAACACTGGTCCCATATTATTCACAGGCCAGCCTTGTGACGGACATATTCAAAGGGTTGTTCACATCCCTGGCGATTTCCGTGTTGGCAGTCATCGTCACCACTGCCATAGGACTGACTGGATCCGGGGTTTTCGTAGTCGCATTGGCTATACCGATCTCAGTTCTCGCAGGATTGATCCCGCTTCCTTATGCAGGAGTCGACCTTAACCAGATTTCAGTCATCGGGGCCATCATCGCACTGGGTATCCTTGTTGATGACTCGATCGTCATGAATGACAATATCCAGCGCCGCTATAAACTCGGTGACAATGCCCTGACAGGCGCAGTGAACGGTGTGAAGGAAATGTGGGTATCCATTTTAACTTCTTCACTTGCCATCGTGTTTACGTTCCTGCCGCTCGTCTTTTTGTCAGGCGGCAATGGAGCATTCATCCGGGCTCTTCCGACCGTATTGATTACGACGATACTTGCGTCGACACTGGCTGCATTGGTATTTGTACCTGTGCTCCGCTACATGCTTTACAGTAAAACGAAGAAAAAGATATCAGATTCACCCGGCTTGCTTGGGAAGCCGTTGGATAAGCTTGCAGATTTTTACGCAGACGGAATTCTGAAACGTTTTTCCAAGAAGCCTTTGCTCACATCGGCTCTTGGACTGATTTTCACAACAGCCATCTTCGGCCTGATCGCCTTTACACCGTTTGAATTCTTCCCATCGGCAGACCGCGAAGAAGTGACGATTGACGTCACCCTTCCAATCGGAACGACGCTTGAGGAAACTTCTGATACGCTTGCTGAGATGGAAGACAGATTGAAAACCGATAAAGGAGTCTATGAAACGAGCGTTTTCGCTGGTACAGGGCTGCCTAATCTATTCAACAGCTCGCTGCAAAATGCAGGGGAAAACACAGGGCAGATCGTGGCGCGCGTTGACCGGGAAAATCAAACGGCCAAAGGCTTGATTGATGACTGGACCGAAAAGCTCCGCAGTGAATTTCCAGATGCTGTCCTTTTCATGGAGACCATTGAGCAGGGACCTCCAGCAGGGGCGCCTGTAACGGTGACCGTGTCCGGACCTGAAATGGAGAAACTGCTTGAGCTGAGGGATTCATTGAAGGACGATATCGGAAACCTTGAAACGAATCTTGTGGTTGATAATGTAGGGGAACTCTCACCTGTTCAGGAATATGTCCCTGACCGTGAAGCACTCGAGGAAAACGGCATCACCGTCAACCAAATCAGTGAACAAATACGTCTGGCGACCGAGGGAATCCCTCTCAAAGCTTTTGATAATGGCGTCACGAAGCGAGACATGAACCTAGTGCTGGCTGGAAATGAAGGAGAAATCGATCTTTCTTCATTAGAATTACCGGCTGCTGCGCAAAACCCTGCAGGACCACCTAAACTTGTCTCGTTGGATGAACTGGTGACGGTCGAAAAGAAAGAGGAAATCCAGCAGATCCCTCATGTGGACGGTGAACGCGCCATTACGATTCGCGCATTCCCTGAGAACGAAGAAGGCTATAAACAGAATGTACAGGAAATAGTAGATGAGACCAAGAAAGACCTTGGCCCTGAATACAATGTAACTCTCGGCGGTGAAAACGAAGCTCAAGACAGCTTCTTCTCGGAAATCATCATCCTGTTCACGATCGTGATCTTCCTTGTTTATCTGCTGATCGCACTGCAATTCAACTCATTGTCGATGCCTTTCCTTGTATTGGTGGCCGTTTACTTAGCGATTGCCGGTGCGATACTTGGATTATTCGTCACACAGACCCCGATCAGCTTCCTTGCTGTCATGGGGATGGTTTCCTTAACGGGGATTGTGGTACGAAATTCGATTGTACTTATCGAATTCATCGAACAGCGATTAAAGGATGGCATGCACGTTAAAGAGGCCGTCGTCGAAGCAGGGCGCGCAAGATTACGCCCGATCGTCCTGACTGCCATAACATCGATTGTCGCTTTGATTCCGGTGGCAGTCAGCGGAGATGCCCTCTTCACACCGCTTGCGGTCACCATCATCTCCGGAATCGCATTCTCAGTCATCTTGACATTGATGATCGTGCCGATGCTTTACCTTGTATTCGATCGATTCCGACGTAAAAAAAGAGAACGAGCAGCATACTGATTTGAAGGCCCGTCCCTCATCTCTTTAAATCGCTAAAAGCCCGTCCCTCACTGCTTTAGAGCAGTGAAGGCGGGCCTTTTGCTTTTAATAGAATACATCGAACCTTTCCCACACTTCTTCGAGTTCGCCGAGCCGCTTTTCGAAACCGTCCTGCTTTTGCTTTGCGGCATAGACGATGAGTGCGTTGATGACACTTAGCGGTGCGGTGAAGCTGTCGATGAAGGCAGGCATTTTACTTTCCGCCGTCAATGAAACATCTGCATGCTGAATGAGCGGAGATAAAAGATTGTCGGTCAACGCGGCGGTTTTTGCTTTCTTTTCTTTTGCAAAACGGAGGACATCGACCGTGCTTTTTGTATATCTCGAGAAGCTGATGCCCAAGACAAGATCATCCTCACTCAGATCGTAGAGACGGTCTGCATTCTTCTCGATTGAATCCAGCATTTCGACATGGTTGAGAATCATGTTTAAATAATAGTGGAGAAAAACCCCGAGGGCTCCGGCACTCCTATTAGCCACGATGTAGACTCTTTTTGCCTTCAGTAAGTACCCGACCATTTCACGGAAATTTTCAACATCCAAATTTTTAAGGGTCATCTGGATATTTTCAATGTCTCCCCCGATGATTTGAGAAATGCCTTTATCTTCTTGACCGTAAACTTCTTTTGACAGCTTCAGCCTCTCAGTAGCCGTCAATTGCTGCTGAACGGAAGACTGGATGTGACGTTGAAACTCGGGATAACCTGAAAAACCTAAAAAAGTGGCAAAGCGAACGATTGTAGCATCGCTGACTTTTACAATCTTCGACAGCTTCCCGACGGTTAAAAAAGGGATTTGATTAGGATTTTCCAGTATATATCGGGCAATTTTCTCCTGCGCCTTACTCATTGCCGGCATTTTCTCAGTGATGATTTTGTACACATTAATGTTCATGTTTAACCTCTTTCTTATTTCTGAACGATTCTGATAGCTTTTTCGTGCGCTGTTAGGGTGCGTTCAATATCTTCCCCGCTGTGGACAGCAGACATGGAATACCTGTTAAGCGGTTTTGTGTAAATTCCAAGTTTCAATAGCTCATAGTCGATTTTACTTCTTAAGTCACTGTCGGCTTTACCCATATCCCGATAGTTCTTGATGCTTCCTTCCGCGAGGATGACGTTGAAGATGCTTCCTTTTCCCACAGTCTGCATCGGAATATCATGGCGTTTATATACTTCTTCAAGTCCGTCCCTCAGTATGTTGGTATTGGCAAGAAGATGATCCATCGTGCCTTGCTCTTCTAGTACCTCTATCGTCGCAAGTCCGGATGCCAATACTGTCGGGTGACCGTTGTAGGTGCCGCTGTGAAATAACGGATCTTTTTTGCTGCCGTTTTCAGCACCGGCCGTAAGGATGTCCCTGCCTCCATCCGGCGCACTGATTTCCATGATCTCTTTCTTTCCGCCGATTGCACCGACAGGAAATCCGCCGCCAAGTACCTTCCCGAGAGCCGTGAGATCCGGTTTAATATGATAAAGGTTCTGCGCTCCTCCCACGGTGAGGCGGAACCCGGTTTTCACTTCATCGAAAATCAATAGGATCCCAAGCTCTTCCGTAATCTCCCTGAGACGGGTCATGAATGCCTCTTCAGCAGGAATGAATCCCCCCTGTACCGGCTCCATGATGATGGCAGAAATCTCATGAGCGTTGTCTCGTAAAATCGTTTCTGCCGCTTCGATATCATTAAAAGGGAGTATGACCGTATTCTCTCGATAGTAATCAGGAATACCGGGTGATTCAGGCACCACATTCGGTTCGGTTTCAACCCCTGCCAGATCGAGATCAGGGTTGACGCTAAGTAAAACCTGATCATACCCTCCGTGATAATGGCCTTCAAACTTCGCGATCTTTGGTTTCCCTGTATAAGCCGCCGCTGTTCTGATCGCAAGCAAAGTCGCCTCAAGCCCTGAATTCGTATATCGTACCATGTCAATTCCAGGGAACAGTGAAATCAACTTTTCAGCCATGACGGTCTCCAGTCTGTGAGGGGTCCCGAAAATGGTCGTTCCCGCATCCTTCATCTGATTCATCGCTGCTTCATACACCCGCGGATGACCATGACCAAGTATCAGGGCTCCATAACAGAGCAGATAATCAATGTATTCATTTCCATCCACATCGAACAGTTTGCTCCCGTTTCCCCTCTCCATCATGATCGGATGAGGTGCAATATACTTAATATTGGCCGTGACTCCCCCGGGAATGACCTTTTTGGCTCTCTCGAATAATTCCGCTGATTTCTTCGTGTTTTGCGACAAAGGATTGAGCTTTTTTTGATGCAACTGTAAGACCTCCGTTGTTTAATAATTATTTCACTGTAGATACTAACATGAAATAATTATTTCATAAAGGAGGTGAACGTTACTGTTATTTAAGAATAAAGGTAGTAACGTTTTTGTAAAAAAAACTTTATATTCTGTTCCGATTAACACCCTTCGATAGAGGGGAGCCTCCTCGAAATGAGGATGTTAAATAATCAAGTACTCTCTGCTGGAACTGAAGTGTTGAATTTGATTAATTGAGTTTCGTGATTAGCGGGGAGAGGGAATATCTTCTATTTTTTGTGGTTCCGGTTGTGGGGAGATTCAACTGGGAAAGTAGTCTGGTGGCAGTAGATATTGAAGGCAAATTCATGAAGTGTCTCATTTCCCTATTTGTGATCGTCGGGCTTACAAGCAGGGAAAAGTCAATTAAAGCATCTATGTGAGCACCTTTGTTTTCTGCCAAGCAACGGGAACACTTCCACGTTCCGCTGATCCGCTCCATCTTCAAGGCCTCACAATTCTTGCAATACACTCCAGGAAGAACGTCCGACTTTGATAGTTGGAATAGTGATAACACGTCTACATCTTGAGGTACATGTGACTTTATAAGTTGATTTGCAATTTTGATCAATTGCTTTTCGGTCACCATTTGAGTTTTATGCCTGTCTTTCAATTTATCAATTTCAAATGTTAGCCTTGAACTGCGTATCAACTGCTTCACTACTACTGGATTAGCTTGTGAATTTTTAATAAGAGTATTTGAGTTTGTGAGTACCACCCTATATTCAATCGGGATCTGCGTTAATTTTTTTGATGAAAACCAATTCCCCAATTCTACCTTTTGTTTATACGCTTGCAGAATTGGATCTGGAAATACGTCTGTAATATCATTTTTCGTTCGAATCATTTGGTTGAATTCTGTGTCTATAAAAAGCTCCCCGGCTATATTTTTCACTTCAAGAATAAGAATAAAATTTGTATGAAGAATTAGCGTATCAATTTGAAAGTAGAAGGTTTTATAAGAAAGGCGTATGTCATGAAGGATGATGTATGGTTTGTCAGGTAAAAAACTCAAATGATAATCAAGGGAAAGTTCACCCTTATAACCAGCTTCTAGTTTTCTTAATTCCGTTTCAATCTCTTTTTTTAATGGATGGTTTGGAATGATGCGCCTTAATAAAGCGTAAAGTTTGAGGATTTTTATTGGGGGTAGATGGGGTTTCTTTAACAATTGACCACTCCTTTTACTTTTTAAAAATGAGGGAACTGATGGGAAGAGGAACTTTTCTCCATAAGATTTGGATGATTATACCATATTATAGCATTATTCGTCATTAATACCATTACTATCTTTCAGGTAGTGGACTTTAGTCTTTTAATGCATATAAAAGTCCATTTTCTTTATCAAATACCTATTTTTTAATAGTGAAAAGCCACAATAGAAAGTCTTTAACCTAAAAACAAGGTTAAATACACAATATAAAAATGAGGTTTTCTTTATTCTATGAGTTTTGGCCGATAATCTATGAGTTTTGGCCGATAATCTATGAGTTTATGGCATTATTAAATGAGTTTTGATTATCAATCTATGAGTTTCAGTCATTATTCTATGAGTTTTCATAAATATCCTCCCATTTTTCCATATAATAACAATAATTGTTTTCACTTGCCCATGTTTTCCAGACCATTCACCCATTTTATAACCCTTTAACCCCTCCCCGAATAAATTAATCATAAGGAAGGAGTGAATTTCAAATGGGTAGTTCAATTTGGTTATTTTTCTTAGGCATTCTTTCGGGGTTTGCGCTGCTCCGGGTGCCGCTGACAGGATTTTTGGCGCCGATTAACCCGATTATAGATGTCATCGGTGTGTTGGCCATACTATTATTCTCGATTATTCTCATTTTTAAAGGGGTCATTCATCTGATCGACAGCAGGAAGTCATAATATCAAAGGCCGGGCCTTCTCATAAGGACCGGCCTTCACCTTGCTCTTCATCCATATTCCTTCTGATGCCCCCGCTTCATCTTGAGATAGTCTTCATCTTCCCTTGCCAGCTTCCATTTCTCTTCAAAAATGGCGGCCGATTCTGCTTTCTCCGAATCGATTTGCCTCTCCTTCACATCGCCGTCTTCATCATATTTCCTGCCGCCTTTATAATTCGCATAGCGGCGGGCCCTAGTATAGCCCATTTGAAGGAATTTCCGGGCCATGTCCATCCCGACAAAATCGTCCTTCTCTTTATATTGAAGGAATATATCATAAATTTTATCGGAAGATTCAGCAGCAATGTCCGGGGTTTTAAAACGCCAATGGGGAAGGATCTCACTTTTATACGGTTCAACGAGCAGGACACCCTGCTCTCCCCTTCCGACCCGGTACAATTCAGGATTTTTCCTGAAATCGATATCGTCAAAGTCCAGTGAATAATCGAATGGCATCGTATCATCCTTTTTACCTTGTTTACCCGGAGCATCCCATGCCTAACCTCTTTATAAAGCAGCAAAAAACCTGTATAAAAACCACTTTATACAGGTCAGTCAGTTCTACTTATCCGGTTCATCCAGCGCCTGGTACTTAGCTTGATACTTACCGCCATCCGCCACTTCCGAATGGTACAGGGCCTTCAGGGCAAAACTTCTCTCCAAGCCTTGTTCATCCATCAATTTTTTTAACCGGTCCTGCAGTGCTTTTTCATCTTTCATCAGGCGTTTCATTTGAGAACGTATATATCTCAAGGGTTTTCAACTCCTCTTTAGCATTACGATGAAGTACCATTATAACAACCTTCACGCATAAAACAAAATCCCTCTAGTATCATGTTTGGAGGATTGATAAAATGATAGATAAAGATTAGAAAATTTTGTGAGAAACATATAATTGAGTTAAAACACAAATACATATTAAAAGAGACATCGACACCCTTAGAACAGCCTTAAATGATATCAATTTTTTAAAAAAGAGAGGGATTGTCATGTACAAAATGTATTGCAGGGCCTACCAAACCGCATACCGGGGCGCTTTATATTTCCTGCCGTGGCGGAAACCCCGCCTGCTCGAGGGGGAAAAAAGCCTCGTCCAATTGCCGGCTGACTTGAAAGAAAGCGGGATCTCGAGTGTCCTGATCGTTACCGATGAAGGGATCTCTTCACTCGGATTGATGAACGGACTCCTCGAGGGGTTGAAAAATACCAATATTCAGTACACTGTCTATGATAAAACCGTACCGAACCCGACCATCGATAATATCGAAGACGCCTTGGAAATGTACCACGATAATAAGTGTGATGGGATCATCGCGTTTGGCGGCGGATCGCCGATCGACTGCGCCAAAGCGGTGGGCGCGCGGGTGGCAAGACCCGATAAGAGCATACCGGAAATGAAGGGACAGCTGAAAGTGAGAAGGAAGCTTCCTCTTCTTGCCGCCGTGCCGACGACCGCCGGGACGGGGAGCGAAGCGACAATCGCCGCTGTCATTTCAAACCCGGATACCCATGAAAAGTATGCAATCAATGACTTGTCGCTGATTCCGCAAATTGCGGTGCTCGATCCACTGCTTACGGTAAAACTTCCGCCACACATCACCTCTACGACCGGAATGGATGCATTGACGCATGCAGTCGAGGCGTATATCGGCAGGAGCAGGACCCGTGAGACCATGGAGTGCAGCAGGCAGGCTGTGAAGCTGATATTCAACAATCTTTACGAAGCTTATTCCAACGGTGAAAACATTACAGCCCGTACCAATATGCAGAAAGCTTCCTATCTTGCAGGCGTTGCATTTACCCGGGCATATGTAGGGTACGTCCATGCCATCGCCCATACCCTCGGCGGATTCTATTCGGTTCCCCATGGGCTCGCGAATGCCGTCATTCTCCCTTATGTACTCGAGTACTACGGGGAGTCGGTTCACCAGCCGCTTGCGGAATTGGCCGATGCAGCGGGGATCGGGTCGCCATCGGATACGGCCGGCGAAAAAGCGGCGGCCTTCATTGCCGCGGTCAAGAAGCTCAACATAGACATGAAGATCCCGGCCAAGGTGGACGGCATCTCGGAAAGCGATATCCCGCTAATGGTCAAGCGGGCACTGACGGAAGCGAATCCATTTTATCCGGTGCCGAAGATCCTGTCTGATACCGACTTATCCAAGCTCTATTTTTTAATAAAACAATAAATATACAAAAGGTGCCCGTCCTTCCTGGATGAGCACCTTTTTCAAACGATTTATTTAAGCTTCGCGACTATCTTCCCTTTTACATGGCGTCCGGACAAACGGTTGAGCGCATCTGGAACTTCCTCCAGTGCGATGACTTCTTTCAGCATAGCGTCCAGTTTTCCTTCAGAAAGGAGGGAAAGCATGTGATCACCGATGACGGCAAAATCTTTTTGGGCATGAAGGTCATTGGCCTGATGTCCCGCTCCCAGGGCGATTTCATGATAGGAAAGGACTTTTGTGAACGGTTTTATTTTTGTGAAATCTGGTGCACCTGCGATGTAGACGATATGTCCCATGTAAGCGAGCATGTCGAGGGCCTCCGTGGCACTCTGTCTGCTTACCGCATCGATGACTGCATCCACCCCGCGTCCATTAGTGATCTCCATCACCTTCTCTTTCACATTTTCTTCACGGTAATCAATGACATAGTCTGCACCCAGCGATTTCACATACTCGTGATTGTGTGAAGAAGCCGTTGAAATGACGGTTTTCCCTGCAAGTTTCGCAAGCTGGACGCCGAACCCGCCGACTCCTCCTGTACCTCCGTGGATGAGGATTGTACCGACCTGATCCAACGGCAGTTTACGGTGAAGTGCCTGATAGGCTGTGTATCCGGCTGTCGGAAGTGCAGCTGCATCTTCAAACGAGATGCCCTCTGGCAATTTTGATGCTGTATGTGCGGTGGTCAGCGTAAATTCTGCAAAGCCGCCTTTTCTTGTCAAATCACCGTGATAAACAACACGGTCACCTTTTTCCCAGCCGGTCACACCCTCACCGACTTCTGCCACTACACCTGCAACATCTAGTCCCAGAATATGTGGATATGTCCAGTTCGGATTTCCATTTGTCCCTGTCTTATAATCGACAGGATTCAAGCCGGCAGCATGAACCTCAACCACTAATTCCCCAGCACCAGGTGCCGGTTTTTCCGTTTCTTCCACTTTCATGTCTTTCCATAACCCTTTATCTTTAAGAAGCAATGCTTTCATTTATCTTCACTCCTGACAAGTTCTTTATATATCTTTTACATAGTATATAATATATACTGTAGAATCGAATAACAAGTAGGCACTATTTTGTATCCTAGTTACCGTTTGGGAACCTTAGGATGATCATAGATCGTTTGATGATTTTTAAAAAATCCCGAAATTGGTTAATGACAGAAAGGAGCGCTCATATATATGAAGGACCTGAACAGTGAATATCAATGCGCCATCGACCTTGTGATCGATGTCATCGGTGGAAAGTGGAAAGTGTTGATACTCTGGAATCTGAATGAAGGGGTAAAAAGGTTCAATGAGTTGAAACGGTCCCTCCCGAACATCACTCAGAAAATGCTGACCCAGCAGCTTAGGGAACTTGAGGAACACGGGCTCGTTTCAAGAAAGGTCTATCAAGAGGTCCCTCCCCGTGTGGAATACTCGACGACAGATATGGGAAAAAAGCTGCAGGCGACATTATTTGAAATGTGCAAATGGGGAGACGAATATGCTGAACAGAAAGGCATTGCGATGAACCGGTGCTGGACTTCCTATAATTTTATGGAAAAGTAACAGAAAAGGACTTGTCAATTTGACAAGCCTTTTTTGAAGCCTGGAAGTTACCTGCGCTCCAGCGGAAGGGTCATACAACGTATGCCGCCTCCCCCTTTTTCCAATTCATTCACATCCACTTCGACCAATTTTTTGTTCTTCAATTTAGGATGATCATGCAGGATTCTCTTGTTCATTTCGGTACTGACAAGGAGTGTTTCCGGGTCCAGATTCAAAAAGTTAATATCTGCAACGGTGTGACTTACTTTGTCTGTCCACAGCACGTCGAAACCATGGCGGTTCAGGAAATCCCCCGTCATTTTATATTTATCGGTATTTTCTGTAATAATCTGTACAGGAAACAGCCGCAAGTAGCTTTTAGCGATCATTAGGTCAGCTCCTGCCACATTGCAGTTCATATCAAGATGCAGCGTCTCAGTTTTTCGGGGGAGATCGATTACTCCGATTTCTGAGAACCCCGCTTTAAAAATCTTTTCTTTCATGACTTCCAGACTTTCGATGCTCGTCCTGAGACCAGTATTGATGAACACAGCATCTTTACTCAAAACTAATACGTCGCCATTTTCCCATGCCTTGATCCGGTTATTGTCTTCGATGGAGAATGTCTTATCGTCAAACCACTGCTGGAAAAGCTGATGACTATGAATATATTCCGGCGCTCTCATCGTTGATCCCGCAACTCCCGGGATGACTGTATTCCCGAAGACGCAGGCGTAGTCACGGACAAATATCCGGTTGATGAGCTGGTGATTAAGTTCAGCGTGTTCTCCTTTTAAATAGGCGGAATAATCGATTACCTGTACTTCTGCACGTTCCATGGCCAATACCAGTTTTTCATGATTTTCACGTGCCTTTTCCTGTTTAACAGGCTTTTCCCACCCGACATAATCCGCGGTGCGCTGATCGGGGACATCTAATGTGGCAGGTGAGCAAACAACGACCGTTCGTAATTCTTCGTGTTCACTCCAGCAGTTTGGGTGTATATTGAGCATTCGCGGACCTCCTTTTGTTTCCTCTTTTACTTTCTCCTTTCTTTATGAAAAACATTCGGGATTAAAAAAAGAGCTAAAGCGCAATACGCTTCAACTCTTGATTCTCTTTTGACTATTCATAAATGGACACTTGGAAAGTGATGTATCATCATCACTGAGAAAATACTGCTTCCATTCATGATTATCTTCCTCGCCGTACCATTTAAGGCTCGGATGCACTTCGATTTCATCGTATTCCACAAGTCGTTTCCGGATCACTTTTTTCAATTTCTGGCCGAAGGCAGTGGAAGAATTAATTTCATCAAATACCCAGCGCGGCTGAAAGGCTAGGAGGAAATACGGAAAATGCCTGCTTTTTCGTATTGAATGCGCCGGCGTCGCACAAAATGCAAAGTACGGCTCCCCATCGAAACAAAATTCCCAGCTGGGATGATGGGGGTCTTCAGCGATCCCTTCCGGCCAAGGTGTTTCATCGATATCATGGACCTTATTTAACAATGACCAGAACAAGTCCTGATAGTCATCAATTCCAGTCCCTTCCAACTCTTCTGATTGAAAGAAGACTACGAGTGAGGCATAATTCCCTGTTTCCCTTGAAATTTTCCCATAATCACTAAGCAGCGAGGCGAGCTGCTCAATGGATCCGGAGGTTCTCGGATCATCCGCAAAACCAAAGCGCAGCATGTCTTTTTGAAACCCCTGTTTCCCCGGAACACATGGATACGGATGCTGTTCATCACACATCATGTCTGAGAAATCGTTGTAAGCAGACTGCTGCCATGGGCTAAGCTCATCTATATGTTTATCGATCCAGCTTTTTGAAAGTAACATCGGACAAATCCCTCCTAAAAGACTACACACTATCCTATTAGGAGGGAGACGATTGGGTGTCTGTCTATTATCCGAGTATGACTCCGGCAGCCTTCACTCCGAAATAGATCCCGAATCCGATCAGCACAATGCCGGAAATGATGGATATCCAGCGCGTGATGCTTTGATTGAACCATTTTCTGGTCCCAGCTGCGACAGAGGCCATAGCAAAATCCCAAAGCGTGATCCCGAGAAAGATTCCCATGCTGTAGATCAATATTTGTCCGCCTTGGTATTTACTTGAGGTTTCAGCCAGGATCGACCCATAAATCCCAAGCCAGAACAAAATACTCAAGGGATTTGAAATCGCCATTAAAAAGCCGGTACGAAACGCCTTCGCTTTTGTTTCCCTTTCCCTGTGTTGATGCTGCTGAGCGGGTTCGCCAGCCTTCACCACACTTTCAATTCCCGTATAAACGAGCACAAAGAAACCGAACAGCCATAAAAATAATTGAACGATGGGCGTGTCCGCAAACTGGGCGAGACCGAAATAGATGAGCAGCATGAATATGACATCGGCCGCCATGCCGCCTACTCCGACAAGCCATGCATGCCAGAACCCGAACCGGATCCCCTTGTCCAATTGAAGTGCATTGATCGGGCCCATCGGCGCTGACAGCGATAATCCCAATGCAATATAACTGATGAAAATACTCATTCTTCAAAACCACCTCTAGGTTACTTCTCCATATTATATTCGGACGGGCTTACATGTATTAGCCCCTGATGATATTGACTGGTTTTTTTCAAGACGGCAAAAGATTTTCCATACATGATTCCGGATGATAAGGGAATTCTAACACCGATGTCAACGACTTAGGAGGGAAACATCATGTTCAATCAACAAAATAATCAGCAAAATCAAACTCAAAACACACCCCAGCCGGGAATGAATCAAACGAATAAAAATCACGGCGGACATGAATTATTCGATGCCCACGAGGTGATTGCAGGCATCATCAGCATGCTCGATCAGTATCAAATGTATGATCAGCATATCCAGGATCCTGAACTGAAGGATATCGTCAAACGCCAGACGGCTTTTGTGACAACGATGTACAATACGATCGTCGGAAGCTTTTCAACAGGCAGCGATCCCCAAGTACCGACACAGCAGTATAAAATGACGCAAAACAATGACGCGGTATATGGAATCAAGCCCGGCCAGCCGAAGAAGCCGAATCAATCAGTCAATGAACTGTCCGATAAAGGATTGTCTGCCTATATGCTCGGGCAAACGAAGTCACTCGCTTCCCTGCTTGCGATGACCGCACTTGAAATGACGAACCCTGTCCTGCGCCGTGTCGTAGCGGACAGCGTACCAAACTTCATCGAGATGAGCTACGAAATTTTCCTGTACCAAAACAAGCACGGATACTACCAAGTACCGCAGCTGAACGATCAGGATATGGCGCAAATGCTGCAAAGCTACGCAACTGTCCCTCAGCAGCCGGGGAATATGCCTCACTAATTAAGGTGGACGCGGGATTCCGCGTCCCTTTCTTATTTGACCTGGACCGTGCTCCCTTTTTACGAAACGGATGCTTTCACTTCTTTAGCATCCGCAACGTCAGATACCAATGATTTGGTGATCAAATAATAAAGGAAAGTCCCTGTAAGACCAAGAATCAGCAGGATGCCCCCCATCATCACCGGACTGATCCACTCGCCGATGATGATCAGCAGTGATGCGATGATCATCGCCCCATAAAACGTCAGACTGTAAAACGCCATGTACGTACTGCGGGCATTGGAAGGTGCAAGGTCTCCGATCATTGCCTGTTTGACCGGAACATACATAAGTTCACCGATCGTTCCTGCAAAGATGATGATAAAGAGAAGGAAAATACTGTTGGTAAAAGCAAGTGCACTGAAACTGACAGTGAAAATGAACATCCCCGTAACGAGGGTCCAGCGATCCTTCCATTTTTTAAATAAAAACAAAACGACTGTGGATAATAGAACGACCAGCATCGTGTTTTCTGTTTTCAGAAACCCGAGCATCTTGGTGCCATCGAGCATAAATTCCATTCCGAACACTGAAGCGGATTGCTCAGGGATATCCTTTTCCAGCCGTATACCAACATAATTGGTCAAAGACTGCTCTAATGTGAAAATGAATACAGCACCTACTATATAAAACATAAATAGTTTATCTTTCAGGACAGCAGAGTAGCTTTCCAGGAATTCTAAAGGTGAAGATTTGGTTTGCTTTGATGATGATTCAGATGAAGGTTTTTCTGGCGTGTAGGTTTCTGAGATGAAGAAAATAGTAATGAGTACAGATAAAAGAGAGATGGCCGATATCCCGATGAACAGTTCAAATAAATAGCTCTTGAACAAGAAGGCACCAATGATTCCCCCTAGTGCAGTGGCCAGATTACCGAGCCAATAGCTGATCGTAAACACGAGCTTTCTCGATTCTGAATCCGTCACATCGATGATCATCGCCTGCGCAGCGGGCTGAAACATCCCGCCAGCAAACATATTGAAGAGAAATAAGACGGCGGATACATACGGCAGATCATACCATGGGGAATTGCAAAAAGCGATAAGCAGATAAGTGACCAACACTCCGATTTCTGAATAAATCATGATATTCCGCCGCCCGATTTTATCGGAGACATGCCCGCCGATGAATCCGCCGATCACCCCGCTAATGACGGTCAATATGAGAATGACCCCCGTTTCGGCGGCCCCGATTTTTTTTGAAAAATAGATGGCCAGGAACGGAATGACGGCCATGGACACAAGCCCGCCCAGGAACTGCATCCCAAGCCTTAATTTGATGTTGGGATGGATGTCCCTCAATTTCATTGCATTTCCTCCCTTGCATTAGGTACCGGACCAAACAGCCTCAGTGCCTGGATTTTCATATCGTTCCAAACCAGGTTTGTATAGTCATCGACAAACGTCAATCTCATCCCGTTTATGAGAGATAAATACGACTGGGCAATTAAAGGCGGTGAATCCTTATAAAAGAGCCCCATCTCCTGCCCTTCTGCAATGACCGGATAAATCTTATCGATAAACACGTTTACAAAATCATCAAGTTCTTTGAACAATGCAGGATATCTGTCAGGTCTCGCAAGCACCTGCTGGATAAGACGTAAATAATCCATGCTCTTCGCAAACAGATCCACTTGGCAATGAATCATGTCTTTTATTTTCTCCATCGGGCTGCCGCTGTAACGTTCTTCTATTTCATAAAAATAAGGCTTTATTTCTTCAAGAGGCTCCAGCACGGAAGCCTGAAATAAGACTTCTTTTGTTTCAAAATACGTAAAAACGGTACCGAAGCTGACGCCTGCTTCCTTTGCGACCGCAGCAATCGGCGTCTCCGCAAATCCATTTTCGCTGAACAGTTTAACTGCAGCCTGCAGGATCACCGCCCTTTTCCGTTTCTTTTTTTCTTCAAGTGAAAGTGATGCAGACATGTGAATTCTCTCCCTTTTAAAAATTGATTGATCAATCAATCATTATATTATTGTAAGTTACTTCCAATGTCAACATCTTTTCTAATCACACTTAAAAAAACAAGATAGGACACTATTGAAAGTGCCCTATCTCTTGAGTCTGCGGATTATATGGTTTTATTCTTCTTCTTTTTCATCTTCATCATCTAATGTAGGAATGCCTGAAATGTAGCCGACTCCGCCCGTTTCCATGATTCCGATTGTTTCCTTCATCGCTTTTTCCAATTCCTCTTTGTCTACCGCTGTGATCTCTTTTTCATCGAGATCAGCTCCCGGATGCTGGTAGTTACTTAGAACGTATTGAGAATCTCCAACATTGTTCGCTGCACTTAATCCAGTAGCTTCTGCACCGACTGGAACTGATAGAATACGAGAAAGCTTTTCATCGTCCAAATTATAAGCCCACACAAAATTATTCGTATGCATACCGCTGTCCTCACCGATGAACAGGGTATTCAGGTCCTCTGAATAACTTAGGTTATCTGGATTGGCCACTTGGTCCGGGTCCGCTGTATTCCCTAAAGCGTCAGGAGTCTCCAAGTCCTTCCCGATGATGAATCCTTGCATGCTGGAAGGTACATATTCACTCGCAATCTGACTGCCGAAAGCATCTGCCTGATTTCCTTGAAGATTAAGCTCGTAGGTTACCCCGGACTCCAGTTTCGGAAGTTGAATATCGTCCTGTACGGCATTCTCTTCTTTTTCCATGCTGCCCTCTTGATAAGAAATGGCCATATACGCTTTCTTATCTTCTTTGTTCACTGCAATTCCTTCCATTTTGTTAAACTCGGATGTCGCTCCTTTGATCGCCCCGTAGCGTCTTGATTCCAAGAATGCAGCTGCTTTTTCCATTCCTGGTTTCACTTTAAGGTACTCGACTTCATCACTTGCGTTCGTCTTCACAGCCGTAAATCCTTCAGTTGGTTCTTCCGCTGTTTCGAAAATATCACTGAATTTCACACCACTGTTGATGATATCCAAGACCTCTTGATCTGATGCATGTCCAAGTTTGATCCATTTCAAATCACCGGAACCGCCTTTTTCAGTACCGGTCTGTTCGAATTTTGCAGCATATAGAGTACCAGAAGAGAAGTCTTCCGCTTTATCGGCTACATACATGAATGACATCGTATTTCCACCGTCATCACCAAACAGTGCCGTTTTATTATCCGGCAGCACCTTCATCATTTCATGAGAGAAACGTCCAGTACTATAATGTTTTTCAACTGATGCTTCACCTTGCTTGGTGATTGAGATTTCAGGAATCCATCCATAGAAGTAAGGATTCGCTTTTGACGCATCATGGAAGTAGTGTTCTGCGTAGTTGCGAACTTCTTTATACGCATCACTGTCTTTGTTTTCGAAAGAACGTGCATCAGGTTCATACTCTTCAGATCCCAAATGTGTTCCCCAGTCAGTTGTAGATCCATTACAAGGGATCCAAAGGCCATTTACATTGGCAAAGTCAATTTTCTTAGCATCTTTTACAATTGAAAGCTTTCCAGTTTTCTTATCACGCTTCACTTCTGTGAGTGTCATCGAAGCCGGGAGGCCTGAAACTTCTTCTCCTGCATTATTTTGAGAATCATACTCGAAGTGGGAAATCATATATGTTTTATTGCCCTTCTTTATTAAACTATTAGAATCCGGGGCATCAGATATATAGTATGAAGGGTCTTCAGGAATACTGTTATCGATGATCGGGTCGCCGTTCACATCAATCGGTGTACCCGCCGGAATCATTTCCTTATTATTTTCGACAATTTTGTCTTTCGTAAGGTATAACTGGTCGTATGAAAGAGGGATTTCTTTCTGGGTATCATCTTCAAAAGTTACCTTAACAGTAGACTCAGTATACGTTTTTACCATATTTTCAATTGTTGAGGGTGCATCCATAGAGCTGAATTGGACATCTTGTATTTTTTTATGTGATTCTTTCCCATATTGGTGTCCGTTATCTGAGCTGGCCATGGCTGACATGGTTGAAGAAGCCAGCAATACCATAGATAATCCGATTGTTAATTTTCTCTTCATCTTTATACCTCCTAGGGTTTTATCACTTACAGTACCTATTAAAACATAGAAGTTTTAAAGAATTATGAATTTAATATTAAGCCAGTGTAAGGTTCCAGTGTAAATTAGATTTCAAATAAATATGCTCATTAAATCTCTCAATAATTAATAAAATCTTTATTCTCCTGTAACTTGCAATTATTAATCCCCCGCTAGTCTGGGAGTGCATATAAAATAATATTGGAGGTTTCCCATCATGTACCGTTCATTTATGAAAACCGCATTAATATCCACATTATCACTCTCCACTGTTCTTTCAATGGGAGTGCCTGATGAAAAAGCAGAGGCTGCCGACTCTCAAGAAACTCTCTCAATAGGAAAAAACCATTTACCAGAATCACGACACACAACACAATTGACCAAAGGAGTTACTCATACAGAAATCACTAGAGGGTACCATTCAGAGAAAGCCTATTACACAGTAGATGCAGCATTTTATGATTCTAAGGAACAAGCCACGGCACTTATAAAAGAACTAAGGGAAAAAGGCTATAAACCAACACTTCATAAAGTGGAGAATAAGCATGTGGGTGATACTGATGTTGATGAGAAAAAAATAGGATATGTCGTTCGATCCGGGGAATTTGAAGAAGAGAAACAAGCGAAGGCTCTAGCAGAGCAACTAAAAGCCGATGGTTATGAAGAAGCAAAGGTCACTTTTTCTGAATATGACGGGACTACGAAAACAACAGGACCATGGGAGATTGATGTGCTTGAAATCGATCCAGGAAAATTTCAAGGTGATCTGACCAATGTCCTGGCCAAGGATAAAATCACCGGGCGTGAAACGGTTTCTTCTATGGCCGGCCGCACTCAAGCTTTAGCTGGAATGAATGGAGGCTACTTTGTCGTAGGTTCAAGCGATGGTGTACCAGGGGACCCGGCCGGCATTTCAGTAGTCAATGGACAACTCGTTAGCGAAGCGATTGGAGAGCGCACAAGCCTTCTCCTTTCAGGTAACGATGGAAAGATTACAGAGACGTCGACTGCATTACAAGTAAAAACTAAAAACGGTGCAACGGCAGTGATTGACGGAATCAACCGAAAACCTGGATTGACCAGGAGCTGCGGCGGGGTCGATGACATGGAAACCACTCAACCAAAGCATGATGTAACCTGTACCGATCAAGACGAAATCATTGAATATAACGCTTATTTTGGAAATACTACTCCAAATGGAGACGGCTTCGAGGCGGTACTTAATGCAAATGGAGAGGTTGTTGAAACCTATTCCCAGCGAGGCCACAGCATCCCGGAGAGCGGAATCGTCCTATCAGCAACTGGTGACCAGGCAGAGTGGTTGAAAGAAAATGTTTCAAAAGGAGAATCATTGACGATCACCAAAAACATTACGGCTGATGGAAAGCAGATTAAGACTCCATCGAGTTTAGATATCATCGGCGGAGCACCTCAACTTGTAGATGAAGGAAAAATCGATATACACGCAAAAGAAGAGGGCTTTGCATGGAGCAATGATTTCTACTATCATTTTGCACAATATCGTCACCCAAGATCCTTGGCAGGCATTAAAGAAAACGGAAATATCTTACTTGTCACTGTTGAAGGCCGAAACCCTGAAGAAAGCATCGGAGTCAGCTTCTTGGAAAGTGCTCAAATACTTCAGTCACTTGGAGCGGTTAAAGGATTGAACCTTGATGGCGGGGGATCGTCAGCGATGGTCGTGGATGACAAACTAGTGAATAAACCTTCAGATCCTAATGGTGAACGTCCCGTATCCGATGGAATCTTTCTCTTAAAATAGTGGACTATGATGAGGCTGGGACAATACTAAAAAACAACCACATAAAGACGAACAATTTCAGGGTAGTCTCTTAATACCGCTAATGATTTCCGTGCAAGACTTCGCTTTCCGCGGGTAGCCCGTGAGCCTCCTCGGCTTTGCCTGCGGGGTCTCACATAAGCTAC
>NZ_JBBYAF010000016.1:0-84846 GCF_038405515.1 Rossellomorea oryzaecorticis
CATGTGCCTCTAAGCCCCAGAGCTAGACAGGTCTCACATAAGCTACTCTTCCCGCAGGAGTCTTCGTCTTGCACTCCAATCAACCGCTGGAAAGTACTACAATTTCAATGTAAATAAAAATAAACTGAAAACCCGAACTTACTTGCCTACTGAAAGGCAAATTAGTTCGGGTTTTACTTAGACTAAAATACTTTTGTCCCAGTCTCTTCTTCTTAACTCCCTGGTTTCTGCCTAAGCTGCTGGCGGATGGGGTAGAGAGCTTTTTCAAGAGTATGCCTGTTCTTTTCGGTAATTTCACCTTTACGCGGTATGGCTGGATAGATATCTGGAGTGTCTGTCCATTCAGTGGGTAAAGGGATACCTGCTTTGCTTTTCCAACGGTTTACCCAAGCTTCGGGAAATGTACCGGCTGCATTCATGCGTCCGGTCATTTCCAGCCAAATCAGGGACCAGGCCCTCGGAACGACCCGCCAAATATCGTAGCCGCCGCCGCCTACAGCAATCCACTTACCATCACAATACTTCTCCGCGAGTTCGTGGGCAATGCGGGGAATCTCTTTGTATATGTTCATCGTAGCAGAAAGGTGTGTCAATGGATCATAGTAGTGGGCATCTGCGCCATTTTGAGTGAGGATGACATCGGGTTTAAAGAATTCAACTACCTCTCTGAAGCTGGTCTCATATGCTTCGAGCCAGGATTCATCCTCAGTAAATGCATCCAATGGAATGTTGAACGAGAATCCATACCCTTTTCCATGGCCGCGTTCATTGATGTTCCCTGTACCCGGGAATAAATATCGGCCGGTTTCATGGATGGACAATGTACAGACGTCGGGATCATCATAAAAGGACCACTGAACACCGTCCCCGTGATGGGCATCGGTATCAACGTACAATACTCTTGCGTGATATTTCTCTTGTAAATATCGGATGGCAACTGCACTGTCATTGTATATGCAGAAGCCGGACGCCTTTCCTTTAAAACCATGATGAAGACCGCCGCCGAGGTGAAGGGCATGCCTTGCTTTTCCCGTCATCACATAATCCACTGCTGTAAGTGTCCCTCCGACTAAATAGGCACTTGCTTCGTGCATTCCATCGAACATGGGGGTATCTTCTGTACCGATTCCGTAACCTTCTGCCTGTTCAGGAGGAAGCTGGCCTGCACTTGCCCTCTTGACAGCGTTTACATAGTTAGGGTCGTGATTCAGGAACAACTCCTCATCCGTTGCCATCCTTGCAGGTATGATTTCCTGAGGATGGAGAGCCTGGACTTCTTTCAATAAATCGATCGTCAGCGTCAACCGGGTTTGATTGAAAGGGTGCTGATCATTAAAGCGGTACCCCAGAAGTTCGTCGGAGTAAATGAATATTGCATCTTTCATCATGAAGACATTCCTGGCATGTTTGGCCATAACACGTCATATCCTTCTTTCTTCAAATCTTCGATCACGTTCATGGGATTCATCGTCCTTACCCGGAAAACAAGTATTTTATAGGCTTCATCATTTTTATCAGGGTAGACAAGAACACTCAATATATTGCTGTTATGACGGCGGATGATGCCCGCAACATCATATAATATCCCTGCACGATGAGGAACCTTCACCTCGATCTGTGATCCGGGCTGATTGGCTCCGGTCAATTGTATCAATGTGTGCAGGAGGTCGGTTTCCGTAATGATTCCAATCAGCTTGTTTTCCCTTACAATCGGGAGGCAGCTGATATGGTGTTCGTAGAATAAAGCGGCGACTTCTTCCACGAAGTCGAGCGGATGTCCCGTTATCACATCTGTTTTCATGATATATTTAAGGGGATTCTTAAGCTCAGGAGCTGAAGAATCCTTATCGAAGATGGAAGGTGTGCCGTCTTTTACATCGCGGTCACTTACAATCCCGATGACTTCTGATTTCTCATTTGTGATCGGGATATGCTTGATTTTCTTTTCCCTCATTAATTGGATGGCTGATTCGATTGTATCTTCTGGCTGTAAGGAAGCCACGTCCGTTTTCATAATTTCTTCTACTATCACGTTTTCCACCTCTTTTTAGAAAAACTGTTTTCGCCATGATTATTGGTGTACGCACAGGCTTTTCGCAAATGGCGAGCTTTTAGAAAACTAATAGATTAATACATAAAGCGGTTCATAAAACGAAGTTGATCAAATCTTTGAATGGAGTCAGAATCGACTCGTTTCCCGATTCTTGCCATCAGGCAATTGGCAGGGTGGGAGCTGATTTCAGGATCGTCTGTCGCGTAATATTCCAGGCCGCCCGCATTCATCATCTTCTCCATGATTTTCCGGTATTCCCATACGTTCAGACCTGTTCCTTTCAAGTCCCAATGCCAGTAATATTCAGTCGTAATGACAATGTAATCTTCCATATGATCATCCATCATGGAAACTCTTAACAGGTGCTTTCCGACTGATGCCCCGCGGTACTTTGGTATGACCTCAATCGCACCAAGCTCGATCAGATTCTCCATTTTCCCCTGAGACCACCGCTCAAGCGGATCCGGATATAGATATGTAACATAACCTACAATTGTATGATTGTCCCTTGCGATAATAATTCTGCCTTCAGGTAAATCGGCAATTTCCACCAGGGCTTTATGCTGCTGTGCAGGAGGCCTGAAAGCAACCAAATCTTCATGAAAGTCAAGGCGGGCTAGCTCCTCTGCATGAATCGGGCCTTCAATGATCACATTTCCTTTTGTTGTTTTTAACTCAGTTGCATTATAGGTTTTCTTCAATTTCATCTGGACACCACCTAAAGATATTCCTCACAATCTATTATACATGAATTAGAAAAAAGTAGAGCGCTTTCACGAAATTTTCAGACGTTTAAAATAAATTTTCAGCTCAGAACATTATTGTGAAATACCTATAAGTCAGCAGTTTAAAAGGTATTAACCCCTTATCTATTAAGGTTGATTGAACCAACTGATTTTTTAAAAAATTGAGAAAATATAATTTATATACTATAATAAGGATGTAAATTCTTACATAAGGGGGATTCGGTATATGAAAGTGGAAGCGTTACCAGTCACGAAGGGGAATTATAATCTGGAAAGCTATGAAAATGCGAGTGAGTCTTTTGATTGGAAGGAAGTCGAAAAAGAATTTTCATGGCATGAAACAGGACGGTTGAATTTAGCGTATGAAGCGATTGACCGACATGCTGAATCATTCAGAAAAAATAAAGTTGCCCTTTATTATCGGGATCCTGAACGTGATGAAAAATACACGTTCACTGATATGAAGAAATTATCCAACAAAGCAGGAAACGTGCTGAAACAATACGGTGATGTGGAAAAAGGAGACCGGGTGTTCATCTTTATGCCAAGATCGCCGGAACTGTATTTCTCCGTCCTCGGAGCGGTGAAACTGGGTGCGATCGTAGGCCCATTATTCGAAGCATTCATGGAAGGCGCAGTACGGGACCGCCTGGAGGACAGCGAAGCTAAGGTGCTTATCACGACTCCTGAATTGCTGGATCGTGTACCTGTAAGTGAACTGCCTCATCTTAAACATGTATTCCTGATCGGGGATGACGTGAAAGAAGATGATGTCTACGTTGATTTCAATGCAAAATTCAAAGAGGCAAGTGATAAGCTTGCAATCGAGTGGGTCGACCGCAATGATGGGCTGATCCTGCATTATACGTCAGGTTCGACAGGTAAGCCTAAGGGTGTCCTTCATGTTCACAATGCAATGTTGCAGCACTACCAGACATCTAAATGGGTGCTGGATCTGCAAGAAGAAGATGTATACTGGTGTACAGCAGACCCTGGCTGGGTAACCGGAACTTCATACGGAATCTTCGGTCCATGGCTGACAGGTACCTCAAACGTGATTGTAGGGGGACGTTTCAAGCCTGAGAATTGGTACAAAACGATAGAAGATTACGGTGTGAGCGTCTGGTACAGTGCTCCAACCGCTTTCAGAATGCTGATGGGTGCAGGAGACGAGGTCGTTAAACAGTTTGACCTAAGCTCGCTTCGCCATATCCTAAGTGTAGGTGAGCCGCTCAACCCTGAAGTGGTGCGCTGGGGAATGAAGGTCTTTAATTTGCGCATCCATGATACGTGGTGGATGACTGAAACAGGGGGGCAGTTGATCTGTAACTACCCTTGTATGGAAATTAAGCCTGGATCTATGGGGAAACCTTTCCCTGGAGTGAAAGCGGCAATCGTCGATGATCAGGGAAATGAACTGCCTCCGAACCGCATGGGGAATCTTGCCATTAAAAAAGGCTGGCCATCCATGATGAGTCAGATTTGGAACAACCCTCAGAAATACGAGTCTTACTTCATGCCGGGTGACTGGTATGTGTCTGGGGATTCTGCTTATATGGACGAAGAAGGATACTTCTGGTTCCAAGGACGAGTGGATGATGTCATCATGACATCCGGAGAACGTGTCGGCCCGTTCGAGGTAGAGAGTAAGCTTGTCGAGCATCCTGCTGTAGCTGAAGCAGGGGTGATCGGGAAACCTGACCCTGTACGCGGTGAAATCATCAAGGCCTTTATCGCACTGCGTGATGGTTATGAAGTGACGGATGAACTGAAGGAAGAGATACGCCAGTTTGTTAAAAAAGGATTGGCTGCACACGCGGCTCCTCGAGAAATCGAATTCCGCGACAAACTGCCGAAGACACGAAGCGGTAAAATCATGCGCCGTGTGTTAAAAGCATGGGAACTTGATTTGCCGACAGGTGATTTGAGTACGATGGAAGATTAATAGATGAATAGAAAAACCCCCGCTCCTTGATTGGAACGGGGGTTTTTCTTATGATAGCCGTTATCTAAAAAATTTGTTGCTTCCCGAACGAAATGGTATTTAATGTTAAAAAGCTAAATTGCCTATAGTTTCGGCGAGAATACTAGAAATTTATCTTTTGAGACAGCTTCATTCTAATGAATCTTTGGACTAAATAAGGGTTCCATGCTCTATCATCAAGAAAGCCGGGCAAAAAGTGCCCGGCTTTCTTAGATAGTGACTTATTCAGATGGTGATTCTGGATCTGGTTCTGGATCTGGTTCGGCAGGAGGCTCGGTGCCGCCATCACCGCCGCCGTCTCCACCACCATCGTCAGCTGGAGGGGGTTCCGGTTTATCAGGCTCCGGCGGCTTAGGGTCGGTGGGCTTATCACCGCCGGGAGGCTTTGGTTCCGGCTTTGGCTTCGGCTTCTCAGGTTTCGGTTCTGGTTTTCCGACTTGAACCGTATTGGAAGCAGAGGATTGTTTGCCGGCTACATCGACTGCAACGACAAAATATTCTCCGTTTCCGACTGACACCGTATAATTATCACCGGATTTGACACTTGCGACTTTACTGCCTGATTTAGAGAATACACGGTAACCAACGACATCCCCGCTTCCAGAAGGAGTCCATGTTATTTTATTTCCGTTCACAGAAGCTTTTACCGTACCAGGTGCAGCTCCATCATCAGAAATTTTATTTTCTGCAATCAGTACATTTTTGTATCGTTCGTCGTCTTGAGGGATCAGTTTGGAAGCATCCCCAGGGACTTTACCGAAGACATTTTTCACGAAATCAGGGTTCAGGATGACTCCCGGCTGTGAAAATTCTTCAGGTGTATTTGGCAGTGCCAGATATTTCTTTCCATTGACCATTACGTAACGGCTCATAAGTAAGCTGTCATCCGTTTTGGTTGGTACATATTTGGCGTTGAACAGATCACTCTTGACCAGTCCGGCTTTTGTACACGCCTCTGAAGGAAGCAGTCCGGAGATGGAACAGAATGAACGGCGTACGATTCCGCCCGGCTCTTTAAAGGAGCCCCCGGGATCGATCAGATCCGGTGCAAGGTCCCGTGTGTCATTGAGCAGGTAAGACCAGAGACGAATGTTTCTTAATCCGTAGTGGCCATACTGCGCGCGGGAAGCTGCAGTATTCAAATCTGACGGTGTATCATAGCCAAACCAAGTACCAAAAGTAATGCTCGGATTCGATGCTACAAACCAATGGTCCTTATAATCTTGTGAAGTACCTGATTTCCCTGCCCAATCCGATGAGAAGTTCAGGAATCTCTTCGCATAGCGGCCTGTTCCGAGTGAGTGATCAAGTGTGTCTCTCATCATATCGAGCGTCAAGTATGCTGTTTGCGGACTGTATACTTGCACAGGTTCCGTTTTATGTTCAAACACAACATTTCCGTCTTGATCAACGATTTTGTCAATCATGTAGGCGTCTGCAAATTTTCCTTCATTGGCGAAGGCTGTATAAGCATTGACGTTTTCTTCGACTGTCACACCCTCTGTGGTCGCTCCGAGTGCAAGGGATAAGTTGTTATCCACTCTGCCCAGTTTGGCAAAATCCATTTTCATGAGGAACTCATTAAATGGGTTGCGGTCATATATGTTTGCATACGTTCTTACCGCCGTCAGGTTCAATGACTCGGCCAGTGCCAATCTGGCAGGGTATAGTCCGCGTTCTTTTAATGAGTAGTTTTCCGGTGTCCATCCATTGATATTGACGGCTACATCTGGAAGAGGCGATCCCGGAGAAATATAGCCGTACTCAAGCGCCGGCGCGTAAGCAAGCAGCGGTTTCATCGTCGAACCGTTCGAGCGGTAGGATGATGTTGCATGATTCAACTGCTCGGTTTTGAAATCACGTCCTCCGATGAAGCTTATGATTCTGCCAGTCTTGTTTTCTATCATGATGGCACCGACTTGAACCGGTTCCTCAATTTGGACTTCTTCATTGGTTTCAGGGTCTGTAGTAGTGACCGTTTTTGACGGCCCGTACATGTTGTAGGCATTTTTTGTCTTTTGCATTTGATCATAGATTTTCTTATCGATGGTTGAATGGATTTCATAACCGCTTTGGCGTACATTGCGGTCAGCCAAAGTATGATACTTCTCTTCCAATTCATCGTTGTTTTCAAGGTCCTGCTTTGAATAGCCGTCTTTCTTGGCAAGAACCACCTTCATGATATCGATGGCCCTGCTTTCAAGCTCGGCTGTCAGCCAAGGATACTTTTCATTTGGAGAAGCTTTTGGTTCAATGAAATCCTTTGACAGATCATAAGCGACAGCATCTTCATATTCTTTGTCCGTAATGTAGCCTTCTCTATGCATCCGGTAAAGGACGGTGTTTTTACGTGACATACCCGGCTCCAGGTTTTCTTTCAGTTGTCCATTGTTCATGAACGGCGTGTAACTGAATGGAGCCTGCGGCAATCCTGCTATGAATGCTGACTGTGGGAGGGTCAGGTCTTTTGCATCCACGCCAAAAATTCCCTGGGCAGCAGATTGGACACCCCCGATATTACGGCCTGATGAATTTCTTCCCAATGTTGCAACGTTGAGATAGGCTTCAAGGATTTCGTCCTTCTCAAAAAATCTTTCCAGTCGTAAAGCAAGAAGGATTTCCTTCGCTTTTCTTTCGAACGATACTTCATTTGTCAGGATCTGATTCTTGATCAGCTGCTGGGTAAGGGTACTTCCGCCCGATTGAGTCGCGGAATTGGTGAATTCCTGGAGTACCGCACGCATAATCGCTTTAGGTACTACTCCATTATGCTCTTTGAAATATTCATCTTCAGTGGCGATGACAGCATTTCTTAAATGTTCCGAAACATTCTCAAGCTTCACTTCTTCACGTTCGAGGTCTGTCCTTAATTTTCCAAGGTAGACATCGTCAGCAAAATAAAGCTGCGAAGTTTCTTCATAATTGTAGATGTCCTTTTTCATTTGATCATAAGTGCGTATCGGCTCTTCTTTGACGAGTGAGGCGAAATAACCGGCGCCCACACCACCGGCGAATGCCGTCCCGAGGACCAATACAATAACGGTAATTAGTGCGAGGTTCCAAAATACCCCGTATGTAATTCTTGCTCGTTTTTGAACTCTGGTATTTGTAAAGAACCTTATGACAGGATCTAATTTTTCAAGTAATTTGTTCCATTTTTCTCTCATATTTTCATTCCCCCTAGAACATTCCTATTATAGCATATCTGGAAGAACACTGTCGTAATAAGTCAAATAAAAAGGGTATTTTTACTTAAAAAATTCTTGACTTCATTGACTATTATAGTGCAATATGGTAAAAACCTTATATAGATTAGTTATGATTTTTCAATTCACTTTCATATAGACCTTACCGCAATGAGAGGATCAAGTAGTTTTGCATTCCCTGTTACCCAGAGAGTCAGTGGCCGCTGAAAACTGACACAAAATGCAGATGAATTACATCCTGGAGCTTTTGCTGTGAACCCTTTAGTAGCAGCAGACGGTTAAAGCCGTTATCTTTTTAGAGTGAAGGATGTATAGATTCCTTAATTTGGGTGGTACCGCGCGACAGCGTCCCTGCATATATGCAGGGGCTTTTTTGTTTTTATGCGTGTTAAGTGAATCGAAGAGAAGAAGGAGGAAGATTGGATATGGAATTATTGAAGGATTTAGAGTGGCGTGGAATCACGTACCAGCAAACAGACGCTGAAGGGCTAAAGAGCCTTTTAGATAAAGAAAGCATCTCCATTTACTGCGGAATCGACCCTACGGCAGACAGCATGCATATCGGTCACTTACTGCCATTTTTAACTCTTCGCCGTTTTCAGAATGAAGGACACCGTCCGCTGGTTTTAGTCGGAGGAGCCACTGGTTTGATCGGTGATCCAAGCGGTAAAAACGAAGAGCGTAAACTTCAGACAATCGATGCAATCCGGCACAACGCAGCAAGCATCAAGAATCAGCTGGAAAGTATTTTCGATTTCGATGGGGAAAACGGAGCGGTCATGGTGAATAACTACGACTGGATCGGCGCGATGGATGTCGTGACATTCCTGAGAGACTTCGGTAAGCATGTCGGCGTCAACTACATGCTGGCAAAAGATACAATCTCATCCCGCCTGGAATCAGGGATTTCATTCACTGAGTTCACATACACGATTCTTCAGGCGCTTGATTTCAATCACTTATACGACAACTACAATTGTAAGCTTCAAATAGGCGGAAGCGACCAGTGGGGGAATATCACTACCGGCCTTGAACTGATTCGCAGAACTCATGAAGAAGAAACTAAAGCATTCGGCTTTACGATTCCGCTTGTAACGAAAGCGGACGGTACAAAATTTGGTAAAACGGAAAGCGGCGCGATCTGGCTGGATCCAGAGAAGACATCTCCTTACGAGTTCTACCAGTTCTGGATCAATACGGCTGATGCCGATGTCGTGAAATACCTGAAATACTTTACATTCCTGTCTCAAGAAGAGATCGAGGCCCTTGCCGGGTCAGTAGAGACGGAACCTCATTTACGCAAAGCACAAAAAGCACTTGCCGAGGAAATGACAAAAATGATCCACGGTGAAGAAGCATTAGAACAGGCAATCAGGATTACCGGGGCACTGTTCAGCGGAGACATCAAGTCACTTTCAGCTTCTGAAATTCTGGAAGGCTTCAAGGATGTCCCATCATTTGAGCAGCCGAAAGGAGACGCAATCGGTCTTGTTGATCTGATCGTAAATGCGAAAATTTCACCTTCTAAACGCCAGGCGCGTGAAGATGTAGGCAATGGTGCAATCTACATTAACGGTGAACGTGTGACAGATCTTCAGCATGTGATCGATGAGAAGGATATGATCGAAGGGCAATTTACGATCATCCGACGCGGGAAGAAGAAGTACTTTAAGATTCAGTACGTATAATATGTTTAGATGGAAAAACAGCATGGGAACCGCTTGATTTAAAAGCGGGGACCATGCTGTTTTTTAGTTTGGTTTTGTTGAGAGAGAAAGGAGGATGGTTGATCGTGTGGTGGAAGTTGAAAATAAATCGGGAGGAGTTGAAAATAAAAGATGGAAAGTTGAAAATAACTTGGAGGAAGTTGAAAATAAAGTAGTCAAAGTTGAAAAAAAAACTGGGAAATTTGAAAGAAATACGGATGATTTTATGAGCAAATTTATTATAAAAAAGACTCTGCAACATAAAATCGTCTCGAGATTTATCCAGACACATGAAAAAAGAGGCATTTGTGTGATTTTAGATGAAAAATGGATGCTTAGTCAGGTCGTTCAGCTCTTAACTCAGCCGAAAATCAGGTCCAATCGGAAAAATATAAATATATTAATATTAATTGCGCCAGACTCAGGATAATTAAGCCACTTTTTGATTAATTGCGCCGGAATCCCAATAATTAAGCCACTTTTTAAATATTTGCGCCACTTTCCCCATAATTGCTCCACTTCCCGAATTTTCTTCGATACCGTCGGAACGAGCCCGATCGTATCCCCCCAATTTGCCCAACACCATAACTGAAAAAAGACAAACAAAAAAACCCCGCCCAATCGGACGGGATTTCTTCTTCACAAAGATTAACGAGAGTAGAACTCAACGATAAGAGCTTCGTTAATTTCAGCTGGTAATTCAGAACGCTCAGGAACGCGAGTGAAAGTACCTTCAAGCTTGTCAGCATCGAAAGTTAAGAACTCAGGAACAAAGCTGTTCACTTCAAGAGCTTCTTTGATGATGTCAAGGTTGCGTGACTTTTCACGAACTGAGATTGTTTGTCCAGGTTGTACGCGGAAAGATGGGATATCTACGCGAGACCCATTAACCGTTACGTGGCCGTGGTTAACAAGCTGACGAGCTTGACGGCGAGTACGTGCAAGACCTAAACGATAAACAACGTTATCAAGACGGCACTCAAGTAAAGCCATGAAGTTTTCACCGTGTTTACCTTGTAATTTGCCAGCTTGGTCAAATAGGTTACGGAATTGACGTTCAGTTACTCCGTACATGTGACGAAGTTTTTGCTTTTCTTGAAGTTGTAAACCGTATTCAGAGATTTTCTTGCGTTGGTTAGGACCATGAGGACCTGGAGCGTAAGGACGCTTTTCTAATTCTTTACCCGTACCGCTTAGAGAGATTCCAAGACGACGAGATAATTTCCAACTTGGACCAGTATAACGAGCCATGAGAGACTCCTCCTTTATTGTTTTTATTTTGTTGTAAAATAAAAACACCTGTGAATAACAATTATGTGTATTTTGTTTTCATGTACCTTCGCCCTAGCAGCAGAGGGTTACAAGATACACCTCAAGTGTAGAGGAACAAAATACGAGCATAAAGGATTTCACTGAAGCTGCATTATTTTACACAAAGAACATTATATGACGTAGAAGAATAGAAGTCAAGGAAGTATTTGAGTTTCGTATAGAAAGAAGAATGATCATTATCACAAAGTAAGCAATAAATGATGACTTCTTATTTTATTAAAATCCAAAACATTAATCGATCACCAAACGTCTAATCTATTGTAATACGCCGATAGTTTCCGGGCGAGGTGATTTGACTGTGGAGGACATGATGATTCACTCGTTTGCTGCAGGATTTCTAAACTGTTTTTTTACCTAAATAATGCCAAATAATTTCGTTCATAACGTTTCTTCATATGCTATAATAAAGAGTGGAAAAAAAGTTAGTCAGGTGAATGCATTTGAAAGAAACGAAGCGTGAAAAATACATACGATTTTTATTGATTGCATCGTGCTTAATGGCGGTGGTTATAAGGATTTATTTATTCTGGATCCTCCCGGGAAATGGAACGTCATCGTGAGCCGCTCGTTTCTGTGCAGGTACTACAAAAACAGGACGGCGGACAAAATGCCATTGCAGCGGTCTCCAAGATGGCCGGTGATAAGCCGGTTCTTGTACTATATGAAGTGGAAAAAGAAAATAAGTACTACTTTAATGTGCTTCAGAGTGTCGAACTGAAAGAACATGTCGAAGAAATAAAAATCGATGGTCACGGGGAAGGCCTCTGGGCAAAAGGAGAAAAAGACCGGTGGTATCTTTTTTCAAATGGTTTGGAAGTGCTGAACCAAACAGAAAACCCGGCAGACGTCCATTCAACCACGCAGACATTTCAATATGATAAAAGAAATCATAAAGCCAGTTTGGTGATCGATCAAAAGGAGATAGAAATAGAGTTGTCTAAAGAAACCAAGCCATTGGAAATACATCAGCTGTCTGCTGATGATACTTTATGGCTTATTGTATATGAGGACGATCTGGTCCTGGCACAATCGCGTTAATCTTATATTCACAAACCTATTAAGGTACGGGTGAGAAAATGATCAATTTAACTGATAAATTACATGCTTATAAGTCTAAATTATTCGATTTGATTCATGATGATATGTCCATCGGGCTGCAATCAGAACATCTGCATAATTGGCTGGAACTGTTAAAGGAATGCCTGGGAATTGAAGAGGCTTTTTTATATAGGAGCAGAAAGGAAGATTTCCGCCTGCTTCAAAGCACTGAAGAAAGAGAGGCTCCTGCTCCTCCGCCATTGAGTAGAAGCTGCATCGCTTCATGCTTTAGAGACGCCTCCCACTTTGTTAGGAACTGCCGTGATTCTGTCTTCCATGCAGGCTTCCGCTTTCAAACGGATGACGAAGAGTCTTACGTGTTATTGATCCAGGGGCGGGATGCCATGGAAACAGCTGAAGCGGATTGGCTTTCTTCTTTCTGGAAAGCGAGCGATCAGTTCATGAAACATGCATGGAAGATAGGGAACGTGTTTGAAGAAGAAAGGCGTTACCGTGAATTGTTTAAGGTGACGGAAGTCTTTCATTCAAACAGGGATGTACAGGCGTTATTGGTGCAAATTATCGAGACGCTTCGTGAGGTTTTTCCGCAGGATACGTTCCAGATCCTTCTTTCTAATGACCGCTATGATTTTGGTTCTCTTCCGATAAAAAGCTTTGATTTTGAAAAGGCTAATCCTTTTGCCATGCAGGCTTTTGTAAATGGCGATATTGAGTTGGATGAAGGATCGATGCTCTATGCCCCATTAAGGGGGAAACAGGGGATTTATGGCGTTTTGGAAGTGGGCACAGCTTCTCATATGCTGTTTACAGAACAAAAAATCGAGTTTATCAAATTACTGGCTTATACAGCAGGAAGTGCGCTCGAGAATGCCAAACTGTATGAGCAGTCGAAAAGGTTGATAAGTGATTTACAGCTTATTAACGAAACTTCTCATCAGCTGAATCTGGAGTCCCGTTTATCCGATACCTTATTATTTTTGAAAAAACAGATTCAGCGGTCATTTCTTCCCAGCGCGATTGGATTCGTATTAATTGAAAAGGATGAATCAGCAACTCTGGAGCAAAGCTCTTCGGTGTTTTTTACAGATGAAGGACAAAAATACATTTCCTATGTAAATGAACGAATCACAAAGGATCGGGATTCGATCTTTCTGGGAGACGTCAGTGACCGGATTGCTGCACCTGATTTTTTATCTCTTATGGCTGTGCCCATGACCCAAAATGAAGCGCTTATTGGTTTCTGCGTCGTTCTTCATACAGAGGCATATATGTTTTCATTTGATATGTACAAGCTCTTGCAATCATTTATCCATCATTCAGCGCTTGCAATCACGAATGCGACCCTTCGTGAAGAACTGGAGCATTTGGTCATCACTGATCATATGACGAAACTGTATGCCCGGCATTACCTCGATGACAAAATGGAAACTGCTATGAAAGAAGACAGACTGGGCACGGTGCTGCTGATCGATATTGACGACTTTAAATCGGTGAATGATAGTTATGGTCATCAAATAGGGGATGAAGTCCTCATCCAGGTAGCCGGCCTGCTTAAGGATATTATTGGTGAGAATGGGTTTGCAGCGCGCTGGGGCGGAGAAGAAATGGCTGTTTATCTGCCCCGCCTTGAACGAAAAGAGGCGCTTGTCATTGCTGAAACCATCGTGGAAGAGATCGCATGTAAAACAGAGCCAAGGGTTACGCTCTCATGCGGGCTTTCATCATGGGGAAAATATGAAAGCACCGGTCCCCAATCGGTAAAGGAATTAGTCAAGAAAGCGGATGAAGCTCTTTATATTGCAAAAAATCATGGCAAAAACCAGGTGGTTGAAGACCTGGATACCCGCTTACTAATAAAGTGATCTCCTATCAACCCGGCAGCATATAGAGCTGCCGGGTGTTTTTAAACCCTTTTACGCCGTTTTTTTAAGGGAGATACTTTAACACGTTAGTGTAAACGCTTTCTTTTTTGAGGATATTATCATATTCTAGAATAGAAGAGTAACAGAACTTAGAGGAAACATTTTTGGGAGGAATACTGGATGAAAGATGAGAAACATTTCGAAACACGTGTGATTCATGAGGGGTATAAGTCTTCTCAGCATTTTGATAGTTTAGCACCCCCTTTATATCAAACTTCCACTTATACTTTTGCCAATGCAAAGCAGGGAGAGAACCGCTTTGCAGGGGAAGAAGAAGGATATATCTATTCCAGGCTCGGCAACCCGACCGTAGGAATCCTTGAAGATCGAATGGCATCACTTGAAGGTGGAGAAGCAGCACTCGCATTCGGTTCCGGGATGGCTGCTGTTTCGGCGGTCCTCTTCTCACTGACTAAATCAGGGGATCATATTCTTTGTTCTCAAGGAGTATATGGCTGTACATTCGGGCTGTTAGAGTTATTGCAGGATAAATTTTCAATTCAGCATGATTTCTCTGCTATGGACACGGAAGAAGAAATTCGGGCAATGATTAAGGATAATACAACATGCATTTATGTAGAAACTCCGATTAATCCCACGATGCAATTGATAGATTTACAGATTGTGGCCAAGGTGGCGCAAGAAAAGGGGATCCCTGTGGTTGTGGACAATACTTTCTGCTCCCCTTATTTGCAAAGACCTCTGGAACTCGGCTGTGACATTGTGATTCATAGTGCGACGAAATACATCGGCGGCCACGGTGATGTCATTGCAGGTATAGTGGTCGGTACACAGGAGAAAATGGCCGAAATCAGAATGACGACGCAAAAGGATATCGGCGGGATCATTTCTCCATTTGATGCCTGGTTATTATTAAGAGGTTTAAAGACGCTGGCTGTGCGTCTGGATCGACACTGTGAAAGTGCCGACAAGATTGCCGGGCTCTTAGCTACACACCCTGCAGTGGACCAGGTGATTTATCCCGGGCGAACCGATCATCCGCAGCATGCGATCATGAAGAAGCAGATGAAAAAGCCCGGCGGCATGATTTCTTTCACCATCAAAGGGTCGAAAGAGGATGCCCAAAGGTTGATGGATGATTTGCATATGATCAAGATAGCAGTCAGCCTGGGTGATGCAGAGACATTGATTCAGCATCCAGCTACAATGACACATGCAGTAGTCCCTGAAGAAGCTAGAGCAAAAATGGGTATTACGGATACTCTGCTCAGACTGTCTGTCGGTCTTGAATCTACAGAGGATATTTGGGATGATCTCGAACAATCATTGAATAAAGTGAAGTTTCCAAGTGATGTCATATAAATATATTAAAAAAGCGTGAAGAACATAGTGTTCTCCACGCTTTTTTACGTGTTTCTGTCATTGGTCAATTACAGATGCTTCAGTAATTCTTCGGTAAATGCTTCAAGATACTTCTGGTCTTCTTCATCAAAGCGGGCTTTTTCAGGGCTGTCGATATCCAGTACTCCCAAGAGTTCTCCATGCTTGACCAGAGGGATGACGATTTCTGACTGGGATGCAGCGTCACAGGCGATATGGCCGGGGAAACTGTGGACGTCTTCTACGACAAGTGTTTTTCTTTCACTGGCGGAAGTGCCGCACACACCTCGTCCCAATGGAATGCGCACACAAGCGGGAAGTCCTTGGAATGGCCCCAAAACGAGTTGATTGCTTTCTTCTTCATATAAATAAAACCCAACCCAATTGATGCGGTCTAAAAATTGATTTAACAGGGAAGAGGCATTGCTTAAGTTAGCAATCTTATTCGGTTCACCTTCAAGCAGTGCGCTGAGCTGCTTCGTGACAAGACCGTATTTATCTTTCTTTGTTCCTTGATATTTTTCTGCTTGAAACATCATTATTTCCCCCAATTCTACAAAATCAGTGTGAATTCCTTGCAGTATCGCTTCATTGATGGAAAAACTGTCGAGAAATACTTAAAGGGATTCATCCGGTGAAAGCCGAAATCATTGTTAAATACTATGTGAAAAGTCTATTAGAATATTTTTAGCATACTTTCATGGAAGCTTCAATAGATTCGATTTGATCAAGTTCGATCCGAGTAAGTTGCAATCAGGGTGTAAAGTACTTTAATAGAAGAGAAAAGAGGGAGAATATGAAAAAGGGACAAACCTCTACTTCGCCGAAGGAAGCGATTTTTCAAGCAGCTGTTTCATTGTTTTATGACCATGGATATGACGGGACCTCTGTAAGGGATATAGCCGGAAAGGCGAAAGTGAATCCGGCCACCATTTCATATTATTTCAAAGGCAAACAGGGGCTGTTGGAGGCATGTTTTACCCGCTTCTTTGAACAATATCTGCAGTTTCTGCAAGAAGAAGTGGATGCACTTAAATATATCCGTGCAGATTTATGCCTGAAGCGTGCAGTATTTAAGATTCTGAAATTCCAGAGTGAAAATCATCAATTATCCCGCTTCATCTGGCGGGAAGTATCCATTGACTCTCAAGTAGTGCGTGAAATCATTTCTTCTTATCTCATGAAGGAAAGATTTTACATGAAATGTTTATTTGAGCAGGGGATGATTGACCGATCCTTTAAAAAACAGCCGATCAGTTTCCTCGTCATTCAATTGAAATCGATGCTGACGATGCCGTTCTTGAACAGCCAGCATTTGAGGGAAGTGTGGCAGATGTTTCCGCAGGAATATTATTTTGTCGATCAGTATTATCAGAATATCGATCAGTGGATCAATCTGCTGATGGCTTCCGATGGTTCAACGGATTACAAGAAGGAACTGATCATTTGAATGTGAAAAACTTTTAAACACCGCTGTTGATTTCCGTGGAAGACTTCGCTTTCCGCGGGTAGCCCGTGAGCCTCCTCGGCTTTGCCTGCGGGGTCTCACATTAGCTACTTTTCCCGCAGGAGTCTTCGTCTTCCACTCCAATCAACAGCTGTAACCACCCTTATAACATTAATACTATTTTAAATAGCTTATTTAAAAATCAAAATAAGAGATTGTCCGAATGATGTGGACAATCTCTTTTGGCTGCTATAGAAGATTCATGGCATGTCTTCCCTGATCAAGACCGCTCGCTGAATGTGCATCGGAACCATATACGGTTTTGATGCCGAGTGAACGGGCATGTTCAATTATAACCTTAGGAGGGTATGACTCTCCGCAGTGTGGCTTGATGACTCCTGCCCCGTTATAATCCAGTTCGAGCTCCCTGGCTGCCACAGCCTCAAGGATTCTCTGGATTTCTTTAGTGAATGGCTGTGAAGCAGGGTAGAGTTTCTGAAACTTTTTGACGAGTGTGATATGTCCGATGCGGTTTGGCTTGAATCTGCCGAGATCTGCCTCGATGGATTTTAATACTGTCCGGTAGTAATGGGCATGGACAGAGTCGACCGAACCATAGCGGTCAATCATGCTGTGAAAAACTTCATGACTGAAATCAAGGCAGTCCCACTTATTTTTATACTGTAAAAAGTGAACTGAAAGGATGCTGTCATCCAATCGTTCACCCCAGCTATTAAGAAAATCGGACGATTCTTCTTCGAATCCTTCGATATAATCGACTTCCAGCCCGGCACGAATGGTAATCCGATGTTTATATATTTCTTTCAGTTCCTCTATTGTATCGAAGTATATTGAAACATCTTCTTCAGACATCCCGCTGTCCTGATCAGGTGTTGTGTCCTTAAAGCCGGCGGGAAGGGGGGCGTGCTCCGTAAATGTCAGGTGGGTATAGTCAAGGGAAATGGCCCTTTCGATATATTCACGGAATGAATCCGAACTTCCATGAGGACAGAAAGGAGTATGGATATGTCCATCGACCTTTTTCATCAAAAAACACTTCCTTCTTCAGAGATCATCTACGCTTTTCTATGAAAATTTAGCTTTTTTCATAGAAAACACTAAAATTTAACTTTTTACTGTTGAAAAAATAGAATTTATTAGTCAAAAATTGTCGTTCTCATGGTATCATTATAACAATGAGAATTTATTAATGAAACTTTCAAATTGATATAGATGTCTACTGAATAGTTGAACAGGGGGCTTAAGATGCAATATGTCATCGCTGGAATCATACTAATCTTGATTTTATTCCTTATTGGAGTCTTATCCAGAAAGAAATACTATACGGAAATTGACCGTTACGAAGCATGGAAGGTAGATATTATGAACCGGCCGATTCCAGAGGAACTGTCAAAAGTCAAACAGCTTAACATGACTGGACAGACGGAAAAGCTTTTTGAAGGCTGGAGACAAGGATGGGACGAAATCGTAGCTGTGCAGCTTCCTGATATTGAAGAATTGCTATTTGATGCAGAAGAGTTCACAGACAAGTTTCGTTTCAAGAAAACGAAAGAGACTCTGGCTAAAATTGATCGGGTCCTTACCGAAACAGAAACCAAGATTGATAAAATCCTTCAAGAACTGAACGAACTTGTCGGCAGTGAAGAAAAGAACCGGGAAGAAATCGAATTTTTACAAGAAGAATATCGCGGCAGCAAAAAGCAGCTGCTTGCATATCGTCATACATATGGGCAGGCGGCTAAGAAAATTGAAGCTGTATTGGACACTCTCGCGAAAGAAATTGAACAATTCAACGAATTGACCGATCAGGGGAACTATCTGGATGCACGTGAAATTGTTTTAAATCTTGGTCAGGAAATGAAGGCGATCGCCTACAAGATGGAAAGCATTCCTAAGCTGACCGCAGACTGCGAGAATATACTTCCTTCACAGTTATCTGAACTAGAAGCCGGTTTTACGGAAATGAAAGAGCAAGGGTACATACTCGAGCATATCGAAGTGGAAAAAGAAGTGAACGCGTTGAATGAAACTCTTGCCGGTTTCACTGCACATCTTCAGTCCTTGGAAGTGGAAGAAGTTGAGGAAGGCTTGCAGGAAATCAAGAGTAAAGTTGAAATGCTTTACGATTTACTGGAAAAAGAAGTGCATGCAAGACATTTTGTCCTTCAATACAAAGATGAAACCACTGAAGGGCTGATTAAGGCAAAAGAAGAAAACGATGATATTCAGTATGAAGTGAACCTTGTGCAGCAGGGTTACCATTTACATGAATCCGATCTTAAGGCACCACAGGAGCTTCAGAAGAATATCATCCAACTTTCGAAACGCCATGAATTGGTAATGAATAAAGTTGAAAACAATAAGACGGCTTACACGACCTTGAGCGACGAACTGAAAGAAATAAGAAATGCGCTCGAAGTACTTAATGGAGAACAATCGGAATTCGCCTTATTCCTGCAGAATTTAAGAAAAGATGAATTAACGACCCGTGAAAAAATTGCAGAACTCAAGAAAAAAACGGCAGAAGCAAGCCGGATGATCGCAAAAAGCAATGTGCCGGGTCTTCCTGCGGATTATGATGATCTTCTGAATGAAGTTCACCGGAAGATTGAACAAGTGAATGCCAGCTTAACCGAAAAACCGTTAAATATGAAATTCATTCAGGAAACGCTGTTAGAAGCGGCTGATACAGTCGATCACTTCTATAACAAAACGCGAGAGCTGATAGAAAATGTAGTGTTGTCGGAGAAAATCATCCAATACGGAAATCGTTACAGAAGCAGGTATAGCACGGTGCGTGAAGGGCTGCAGGCGGCAGAAGAAGCCTTCAGGCAATATGACTACCGCAAAGCTCTGGAAGAAGCCGCAACAACGATTGAAAAAGTAGAGCCGGGTGCACTCAAGAAAATCGAAAAGATGATCAACCTCGAAGAACATTAATCATACCAAAAGGACCCATGCAGAAGAGTGATCTTCTCCATGGGTCCTTTTTAAAATTGAATCAAGCCTCAATAATCCGTTTCGATTCCCCTACAATAAGGGCAATGATATAGCCGATGACAGCTCCGATTAGTGCAGGTACGATCCAGCCGATTCCTTCAGCATAGAAAGGGAGGAAGCTCAGAGTGCTGCTTACTGCACTTACATCCAACCCTGCCGTTTTAAGCCCGTCAATCAAACTGATCAATCCGGTAGGCAGTAATGCGCCAACATAAACCATCGAGTATCCGTTGAACCAATTATGCATGAATGAAAGCAGAATCAGTACGATTGCCAATGGATATATGATAATGAGTACCGGCAGTGATACGGTAATAAGCTGAGTTAATCCGATATTGGCAATCAGCATGCTGAAAGCAGATAAAATAATGACAAGCTTTCCGTATGAAATTGGTACTATCTTCACAAAGTACTGTGCACAAGCAGAGACCAATCCGACAGAAGTGGTGATACACGCAAATGTGATGGCCAGTCCTAGAATCACAGCGCCTAAAGAACCAAATAAGTGATTTGCAGCTGCAGAAAGAATCGCTCCTCCGTTAGCCTGCGCTCCGATTGAATCAGTACTGGTGGCACCGATATAGCTAAGTGATAAATACACAAGAGCCAATCCCGTTGCTGCGATGACGCCTGCAATGATGGTGATTTTTGTCAATGATGCCTTACTTGTAATACCGCGTTCTTTAATTGCATTGATGACGACAATCCCGAAGACTAGAGCCGCGATTGTATCCATCGTCAGATAGCCTTCAATAAATCCTTTGAAGAGTGCACCATCCTGGTAAGCAGGGTTCGGTTCCCCAAAGCTTCCCATTGGAGTCACAATGCTTTTCACTACTAATATTGTTAGAATGACAAGCAGTGAAGGTGTCAAAATCTTTCCGATCCTGTCAACAAGCTTGGAAGGATTCATCGCCAGCCAAGCAGTAAGCCCGAAAAAGACAATCGAATAAATCAGAAGAGAAACCCCGTATTTTGCGGCATCTTCTGATAAGAAAGGAATAATGCCAATTTCATATGCAACAGTGCCGGTTCTTGGAATTCCGAAAAACGGGCCGATTGCAAGATACATAATAATAGTAAAAATCAATCCGTATAGTGGATGGACACGGTTTGCCAGGGTTTGAAGGTCTCCTCCTGATTTTGCGATGGCGATGACACCCATTAAAGGAAGACCTACCCCTGTAATCAAAAATCCGATGATCCCTGTCCACACTAGTTCGCCTGCCTGCTGACCAAGGAATGGCGGGAAAATCATATTTCCAGCTCCGAGGAAAAGAGCGAAGAGCATAAGCCCTACTGTTAAAATGCCACTAAATGACAGCGCTTTCCCGTTCATATAAACCCCTCCGTTTGTAAACGTTATCATGAGCAAATCTATCTTATCATAATGATGTAGAAAAATGTCGAAAAACTAAATAGTCTAACAATTTAGTATATTTGAATAACTTCGACTCTTGATTACCTAAATGATTGTCGCAAATTTTGTGGGAGTTAGCAATGATTATTTTTAAAAATTGATTAAAATTTGAAAAATTTTTTTCTGATAACATTATTGCCATAATAATATTGAAAGTACATTTTTTTAATTTCATTTGGGAAAAAATGATTTTGTGATAAGATTAATGATTGGATAGAACTAAAGAAGGTGTATATCGTGATCTATTTTGATAACGCAGCAACCACAAGGCCATACAGGGAAGCTTTAGATTCATTTGTGAAAGTAAATGAAGTCTATTATGCCAACCCCTCCTCCATTCACTCCTTTGGCGGACGGGTGGAAAAATTAATCGCTCAGTCAAGGAAACAAATTGCGGGCCTCCTGAAAGTAAAGGAAAGAGAAATATTTTTCACTTCGGGTGGAACAGAATCCAATAATCTAGCGATTAAGGGAACGGCTATACAATATGGAAGCAGAGGGAAGCACATTATTACATCCAAAATCGAGCATCCTTCTGTTTCGAATACAATGAAGCAACTGGAATCACTCGGTTATTCTATTACCTATCTTGATGTCGATGAGACTGGAAGAGTGGATCCCCTTGATGTAGAAAAAGCGATCCAGGAAGAGACGATCCTCGTTTCCATCATGCACGTGAACAATGAAGCGGGTGCGATCCAGCCGATCAAAGAAATCGGCTCCATTTTAAAGGATCATTCCAAGATCCTTTTTCATGTAGATGGTGTGCAGGCTTTCGGGAAAATTTCTTTATCCCTTCCGGATGATCATATTGATTTATATAGTATTTCAGCCCATAAGATCCACGGACTTAAGGGCGCAGGTATGCTTTTTGTCAGAGATGGTGTGAACATCTCTCCCCTTCTTTCCGGGGGTGAGCAGGAAGGAAATGTAAGAAGCGGTACGGAGAACACGGGCGGAATCGTTTCTTTTGCGAAGGCGATGAGGATGTATATGGAGGAAAGCCGGGATCACCTAGAGAAAATGAAGGATATTCAACGCTATTTACGCGAGAAACTGGTAACAATAGCTGGTGTGAGAATTCATACCCCTCAATTGGATAGTGCCCCGCACATACTGAACTTCACCATCGAAGATTTCAAGAGTGAAGTAGTCGTTCATGCGCTCGATCAGCATGAGGTATATGTCTCCACAACAAGCGCATGTTCATCAAAGAAGAGCAAGCCGAGTCAAACCCTCCTTTCCATGGGGGTGGGTGAAGACCTTGCTGACCGGTCCATCAGAATTAGCTTATCCTTTCGAAATACAATGGAAGAAGCAGAACGATTTGTTCAACTGCTGATAAAAGAAACAGCCCAATTACAGAAAACAATGAGGAGATCGAGATGAAATACAATCGAATTCTAGTCAGATACGGTGAGATTTCTACAAAAGGAAGAAACCGTAAAAAATTCACATCAAAACTAAGAGAGAATATCGTTCAGGCATTAAAGGATTTTCCCGGGGTATCAGTGTCTGCGAGCCGTGACCGGCTGCATATCCTATTGGGAGAAGAGAACGGAGATGAGATCATTCCCCGGCTCCAGAGTATCTTCGGTATTCAATCATTCAGTCCTGTAGTAAAGGTTGAACGCGATATAGACGAAATCTGCAAAGCTGGAGCCTCTTTGGTCCATAAGAGCTTTGAACCAGGTAAAACATTTAAGGTTTCAGCCCGCCGCGCAGATAAGCACTTCCCTCTTGAAACAAATGAAATTAACTATGAAGTTGGTTCATACGTTTTAAGAAATACAGAAGGACTGTCTGTGGATGTGAAAAATCCGGATATAAAATTAAATGTGGAAGTAAGAAAAGAAGGCGTGTATCTTTCTTCTGAAATTTATCCTGGTTCAACTGGTATGCCCGTTGGGACAAGTGGAAAGGCGATGCTGATGCTTTCTGGAGGAATTGACAGCCCGGTCGCAGGCTACTTAACAATGAAGCGCGGAGTCGAAGTGGAAGCGGTCCATTTTCACAGCCCTCCTTTCACAAGCGAACGGGCAAAACAGAAAGTAATCGACCTTTCCAGGAAGCTTTCCGCTTTTAGCGGCAGCATTACATTACATGTAGTCCCTTTCACTAAAATCCAGCAGACGATTCACGATCAGGTGCCTGAGAACTACACCATGACTTCAACAAGGCGGATGATGCTCAAGATCGCTGATAAGATCCGTCAGAAAAATGAAGGCCTTGCCCTTGTGACAGGTGAAAGCCTTGGACAGGTAGCAAGCCAGACGCTCGAAAGCATGCAGGCAATCAACGATGTAACGAATACCCCAGTATTGAGACCGCTCATCGCTATGGATAAACTGGAAATCATCGATATCGCCCAAAAGATCGATACCCATGATATCTCGATCCTTCCGTATGAGGATTGCTGCACGATCTTTACACCGCCGGCACCTAAAACAAGGCCTAAAAAAGAAAAAGTTGAGTATTATGAAAGCTTTGTTGATTTTGATGCATTAATAAATGAAGCAGTCAATGATACAGAGACAATTACCATTAATGGAGCAGAAGATTCCGCACTGGAAGAAAGCTTTGATGAGCTCCTTTAAATAGGAACATTTACCAATGAAATTGGTTGCATGAAGCCATGTGTTTTCGCACAATCTATACTCACAAGGAGGTGAAAACACATGGCAGATAACAGAAGTTCTAACCAACTAGTAGCTCCTGGAGCTCAACAAGCAATCGACCAAATGAAATACGAAATCGCTTCTGAATTCGGAGTTCAACTTGGTCCAGATGCAACTGCACGCGCTAACGGATCTGTAGGTGGTGAAATCACTAAGCGTTTAGTCCAAATGGCTGAACAACAAATCGGTGGCGGATACCAAAAATAATTAAATACAATGGCTACAAGGAGCGGGGCAAACCCGCTCCTTTTAATTTTGTCCGGGCATTCCACGCCGCAGTTGATTTCCGTGGAAGACTTCGCTTTCCGCGGGTAGCCCGTGAGCCTCCTCGGCGAGCCTGCGGGGTCTCACATTAGCTACTTTTCCCGCAGGAGTCTTCGTCTTCCACTCCAATCAACTGCTGGATCCACTTTACTCTTATATTCCACTCCTTATTTTAATGTTAATAACTGTTCACAACCCCATTAAAAATATTAAAAATATCATTTGAGAGATGATTTTAGTAGTACGTTGAAAGCACAGAGTGGATTGGAGCGGAAGGCATTTGACTCCGGCGGGATGTAGAGGAAAGGTCGAGACCCCGCAGGAGCTTTAGCGACGAGGAGGCTCGACTTCCTCCCCGCGGAAAGCAAATGCCTGCACCGGAAAGGAACGGTCTACTTCTACATCCAAAACACGCTCTTAAATTCCCTGTAATTAGATTATTAAAAATGAATAATTTAAAAAATTTAAATTATTTTGTATAATGGAGGAGTAAGAACAAACAAGGGGGAATTCGGATGAACAGACAAGAACTAATCGCACCTGAAAAGTACAACTTGGTTGAGGAAGTAGAAAAGTTTGCAAGTGATGAAACCAAACTCGCGATCAAATGGGAGAATGAAGCGGGAGAAAAGAAAGAAATCTCTTACAGAAACCTTATTAAAAACGCAAATAAAATTGGAAACGTTTACTTGAATTCCGGCCTTGAACAAGGTGATGTCATCCTGGTGATGGTTCCAAGATTGGTCGAAGCATATGCAGTTTACTTAGCTGCCCTAAAATCAGGGATGATCGTCATTCCAAGTTCTGAAATGCTTCGTACGAAAGACCTTGAATATAGAATTGAACACGGGGATGTAAAAGGGATCGTCGCTTACTCTCCGTTCATAGAGCAATTTGAAAATGTCCGCGGAATGGACAAGCTGAAAAAGTTTGTCATAGGCGATCAACAAGATGGCTGGATAACAGTAGAGGAAGAAATGAAGAATGTCTCTGATGAAATGGCATTTGCCGAAACGGCAAGGGATGATATGGCTTTCTTATCCTATACTTCCGGCACGACAGGAAATCCTAAAGGGGTAGTACATACACACGGATGGGCATTTGCCCACCTGAGAACGGCCGCTAAAGGCTGGCTGGGAATTGAAGAAGGAGATACGGTTTGGGCAACGGCTGGTCCGGGCTGGCAAAAATGGATTTGGAGTCCGTTCATGTCCGTTCTTGGTTCCGGTGCTACGGGTCTTGTCTATCAAGGGAAATTCGAACCGGCTAAATATTTGGAATTACTTCAGGATAACGGTGTAAACGTCCTTTGCTGTACACCGACTGAATATCGACTAATGGCCAAGGTGGAAAATCTTGGTGACTATAACCTTTCTCCATTACATAGTGCAGTCTCGGCGGGTGAACCATTGAACCGGGAAGTGATTGATGCATTCAAGAAGCACCATGGCATTGAAGTGCGTGATGGATACGGTCAAACTGAAAATACACTGCTTGTCGGAATCATGAAAGGCATGGAACTGAAGCCTGGTTCAATGGGGAAGCCGACACCTGGCAACCGGGTGGAAGTAATCAATGAAGAAGGCATTCCGTGTGAAGTCGGGGAAGTAGGAGACATAGCTGTTCACATAGAAACACCTGCATTATTCAAAAATTATTATAAAGATCCGGAAAGAACGGCTATGCAGTTCAGAGGGGACTACTATATCACCGGTGACAAAGCGAAAAAGGATGAAGACGGTTATTTCTGGTTTGAAGGAAGGGGAGACGACATCATCATCTCTTCCGGATACACAATCGGTCCGTTCGAAGTAGAAGATGCCCTTGTTAAGCATCCACTCGTTCAAGAGTGTGCGGTAGTGGGAAGTCCTGATGAAGTCCGAGGACTTATCGTAAAAGCCTTCGTCGTTTTGCGTGAAGGCGTCGACCAAAATGATCCGGAGCTTGTACCTCAGCTTCAGGAGCACGTGAAAGAATTAACTGCACCATACAAATACCCGCGCAAAATCGAATTCGTTGCGGAACTGCCGAAAACAACTTCAGGTAAAATCAGAAGAATCGAATTGCGTCAAAAAGAAATGAGCTCGATTAAGAACTGAATTTATGTAAGTAAGATACAGAGAGCCTTATATGGGTTCTCTGTATTTTTGTGAATTAGATACCAGATAATATTAGGAATATTTGGTGCGAGTTGGGTCCAGCGTTGCACGGAAATCAAAAGCGGTGATTAATAGAACTATCTAAACACCTCCCACTTCCCGATTCCTCCTATTATATGGTACATTTGAAACAGAATTTTTTAAGTAGAAAGGAAGCTTCTGAGATGGGTACATTATGGACGAACGGAAAGATCTATACAATGCAGTCTGAAGGCCATACGGTTGAAGCAGTATATACAGAAAACGGGTTCATTAAGGAATTGGGTTCCGCAGAAGAAATACGGAAGAAATACACAATAGAAGAAACTGTGGATTTAAAACATGGTGTCATGTTCCCCGGTTTTGTGGACAGCCATATGCACTTGATCGGTCACGGGGAGACATTGCTCCGCCTCGATTTGTCTCAAATGACGAGTAAAGAGGAAGTGTTGAAAGCAGTGGCTGAAAAAGCGGAAAAGCTTCCTGAAGGACAGTGGATTTTTGGTGAAGGATGGAATGAAAATCTTTGGGCGGATGCAGAGGTCCTCACTAAAAAAGAATTAGATGACGCCGTTCCTAACCATCCTGTCCTGCTAAAACGAATCTGTCGTCATGCCATGGTCGTGAATTCTCTTGCATTGAAACAGGCAAACATCGATGAAAGTACATCTAACCCTGAAGGCGGATTAATAGAAAAGGATGAAGAAGGAAAGCTGAACGGCCTTTTGAAGGATAAAGCACAGGATCTTATGGTCGATGCTTTGCCGCCAATTTCATCTCACTATTTAGAAGAAGCCCTCTCTAAGGGAATAGAGAGCTGCTGGGAAAACGGTTTGGTCGGAGGGCATACGGAAGACTTAAGCTATTACGGTAATTTCAATAAAACTTATAATGCGTTCAAACACACGATTAATGATCAACAAAAGAAATTCAGGGCACATCTTCTCGTCCATCATGCAGTGATCAATGATTGGAGCGAAGAAGGTCACCATTTCCTTGGAGGAAATGAATTTATCGAATTTGGGGCCATGAAGATTTTTGCAGATGGTGCGCTAGGCGGGAGAACTGCTTTGCTTAGCTATCCTTATGCAGATGATCCAAGCACAGAAGGTGTCAGCATTCATGCTCAAGAAAAACTTCTCAAGCTTGTCGAAAAAGCAAGGAGCTTTGATTTACCGATTGCGGTACATACGATCGGGGATCAGGCATTCGAAAATGTAGTGAATGCGATCAAGGTGCACCCATCCCAGCAATCAAGGCGCGACCGCTTGATTCATGCACAAATTTTGCGTGAAGAATTAATAGAGAGTATCAACGACCTGCCGCTGATTTTGGATATCCAGCCGCGGTTTGTAGCTTCTGATTTCCCATGGGTGATTGATCGGCTCGGTGAGGAAAATATGAAGTTCAACTATGCATGGAAGACTCTGTTGGACAGAGGTATTCCATGTGCGGGGGGATCGGATGCACCGATTGAGCCAATCAATCCATTATGGGGGATCCATGCCGCGGTAACAAGGACCAATCCACTGGATCCGCAGAAAACCGTGCATATTCCTGAAGAAAAGCTGTCGATGTACGAAGCCATTTCTCTCTTCACAAAAGGCAGTGCGTATGCATGTCACCATGAAGATGACCGCGGAATGATCCAAGAAGGATATACGGCTGACTTCACCGTGCTGGAAAAAGATCCGTTCGAATCGGATCCGGATGAACTTCTTGAGAGAATCGTTTTCATGACAGTGGTGGATGATACGATCGTATTTCAAAAAAAATAAAAAGATTGCCCCCAAAACGTTTCCCCGATATAATGAAGTTATTTCGGAAACAGAAATAGTTTTGGGGGTGTTTTTTTGAAGCAAAATGAACAGACAGGAATACTTTACACAGCTTTTTCCTATTTTCTATGGGGAATACTCCCGATTTACTGGAAATGGTTAAACCATGTGGCAGCTGATGAAATCTTAGCCAACCGGATTTTTTGGTCTTTCTGGTTTATGCTATTATTCTTATTTTTCACGAAGAGATGGAAGGCATTCACTTCCTACATTAAGTCTTCTTTTACCAAGAAAAAACAGCTATTTGCTTTACTGCTTGCCTCGATATTGATCAGTGCCAACTGGTTCATTTATATATGGGCAGTGAACACCGACCAAATGGTGGAAGCGAGTCTGGGCTATTATATTAATCCTCTTGTGAGTGTCCTGTTAGGGGTATTCATATTAAAAGAAAGCTTGTCAAAAGAGCAGATTTTGTCCTTCATTCTGGCAGGTGCTGGGGTATTGATCCTCACATTCTCTTACGGCGAATTTCCGTGGATTGCGATAGGGCTCGCATTTTCATTCGGATTATATGGTCTTGCGAAAAAGTTGATCAAAGTGGATTCAGCGATCGGATTGACGCTGGAGACCATGACGATAGCGCCGGTTTCCCTGATTTATATGGGATATATGTACGGAGCCGGATCTCCTTCATTATTCACCGTTTCATGGGGGACGGATCTTCTGTTAATGGGAGCAGGAGCGGCAACGGCCATTCCATTGCTGTTCTTCTCGAAAGGTGCACAGCAGATTCCGCTCTATATGGTTGGATTCCTGCAATATATTGCGCCTACCATAACATTGATCCTCGGTGTCATGGTATATGGGGAAACATTCTCTACTACTCACTTGGTTTCCTTTATCTTCATCTGGATTGCGCTGGCGATCTTTACAGCGTCACGAATCCAGTTCGCCCGAAAAAGAAGAAGGGAAGCAAAATTGACTGCATAATAATAAAAAAGCTCCGGCGCTGGGTGCGCCGGAGTTTTTCTTTTTTAGATTATAAGAACGAACGTTTGACTTTTTCCCAGAAAGAATTGTCCTTCAGTTTTACTGTTTTGATTACTTTATCACTTAACTTGGCTTCCACTTTTTCGACGTGCTGGATGCTCAGTGCCTCATTGTCCATTCCCATGGCAGGATAGTCGTTCCCATCCTGGACGATCTTTAATTCCAGGCGGCGTTTATCACTGAGGATGAAGGACGATCCGAGTGTACGATAGCGGTTGTTGTTGAGAGAAGCCATCTCGCTGACTTGAAGACATGGAATCATCGGATCGACAACAGCCCCGTTAACAGATTTGTTATAAGCTGTGCTTCCAGTCGGTGTAGCAATGATCATTCCGTCTCCCCTGAATGTTTCAAAGTGAATATCATCAATGAAGACATCCATTACGAACGTCTTTATGATTCCTGAACGGATGCTGAATTCATTCAAACAGAGGAAAGATGTCTGCTCGTCCACCGTTAATTCGATGGTAGGGTATTTCCTTACTTCGATTTGTTCCTTCGTCATCGCATCGATCATTTTGGACGTGTCGTCGATATGGAAATCGCAATACATGCTCAATGTTCCGCCTGTGGAAATTCCGGCGTACAGGCAATCCTGTCTGAAACCGGTTTTACGGACAGCCTGCAGGAATGTGCCGTCACCGCCGACACTTACGATGATGTTCGCATCTTTTGGTGAATTTACAATGGTAAAGTCGTAGCGCTTTGCAAGATCATATAATTTTTCAAGCTTGGGCTGAATGGTCTCATCTTTTAATACGTAAAAATAAATGTTTCGGCGATTGTTCATTCTATGTACCTCCCAAAAATTAGTAGGATAATTTTTCCCATTCCATCAAAAGTCTGCTAAAATAACTTTGTGAATATTCTATCATGTTTTGACACGAGAATGATATTCATATCCTTACATAAGATAGGATAAACGAGGGAGGAATATACAGATGAATGCGAAAAGATGGATTGCACTGGCGATTGCCGCAGGTTTATTTTTTGTCTCTGTCGTGGTGAACTTTGCCACTTCTGCATTGACAGGCGATTTTAACAAGGCATTCGATGAAGTGCTTGGGAGTACGGAGCAGGCTTTCGGGGAAGAAATCATCGAGGATGGAAATATGCAGAAGAGAATTGCGGTCCTTGAGGTGGATGGGGTCATCCAGGATACGGGTGACGCAGCATCCATGTTCCAAAGTCCGGGATATAATCATGAACTTTTCATGGAAAAGCTTGATGCCGTTCAGGAAGATGACTCGGTAAAAGGGATTGTCCTTAAAGTCAATTCCCCTGGCGGAGGAGTGGTGGAGAGTGCTCAAATCCATTCCAAGCTGGTTGAAATCATAGAGAAGTCCAAAAAGCCTGTTTATGTGTCAATGGGAAGCATGGCGGCTTCAGGAGGATATTACATATCAGCACCGGCAACAAAGATCTTTGCAAGCAAAGAGACATTGACCGGTTCACTCGGGGTGATCATGCAAAGCATCAATTACTCCGAGCTTGCTGAAAAGTATGGTGTCGACTTCGTCACGATCAAGAGCGGCCCTTATAAGGATATTATGAGTCCGACGAGAAAGATGACAGAAGAAGAAAGAAAAATCCTTCAAACGATGATCGATAATTCATATGAAGGTTTCGTCGATGTCATCGCAAGCGGCCGTGACATGTCCGAGACGCAAGTGAAGAAAATTGCTGATGGCAGGATCTATGACGGACAACAAGCAAAAGAAGTAAACTTAATCGATGATTTCGGATACGTGGAAGATGTCATTGCTGCTCTGAAAAAAGACCAGAAACTGAAAGGTGCACAAGTATTTGAATATACGAGCGGCGATCCTTTCTCAGAGTTTTTCAGTATGAGTGCCAAGAAGGTGATCGGCAAGGACTTTGAAGCGGCAGCTCTCGTGAAGCTTCTGTCTAAGCCGAATTCACCGCGATTGATGTATCTATATTCTGAGTAAGGAAGGTGAATGAAGTGAGTGAAAATCAAGATGCCCCTCGAATAAACGAGGAAGTAATAGAGAAACACGAGACAGACGATAAAGATATGACTATGCAGCACTCCAATGTTCTGCCGCCTCCTTACAGAGAGACAAGAGGATTTTTTCTGGCGGGTTTCTGGCTGAGAGTATGGGCTTATCTGATTGATTTAATCGTCATTGGCAGTATCACACGCCTGATCGTCAAGCCGGTTTTCAAAGTGTTGGATATTTCGCTGGTGGAAGGATCGATGTTTGCTCCGATTTCGATTCTTTCTGCCATCGTCTTTTACGGATATTTCGTCTTGATGACGAAGTTCTTTAGTCAAACGATCGGCAAGATGGTACTCGGTATCAAGGTGATCGATTTGAAAGGTCGCCGTCCAACCTGGGGAACTGTCATCTTCAGGGAGTTGATCGGCCGCTTCATCTCGTCAACCATCTTCATTTTGTATATCGTGGTGGCGTTCACCACTAAAAAGCAGGGAGTCCATGACTTGTTTGCAGATACGACTGTTGTTCAGGAAAAGAAGAAACTCGAATTTGCACCTGCCGTTTAGGTATCAGGAATCCGCTCTATCAATAGGGCGGGTTCCTTTTTTTGCTTTGAGCTTCAAATTCCAGCCATCCACCGCATCCAGGGGAAATCTGATAGATAATTTGCACGGTATCGTTTATTTTTCCCTGCTTCGGCCATACTGAAAAGTTGAAGGGTTGTGAAAAAATGAGTGGTTGGATATGGGCTTTACTCATTCTTTTAGCATTTATAATAGTCATGATTATTCTTATTCTCATAACGAAATTAACCATTACCCTATCTTTATATCATGGAAATGACAATGATCATTTCAAAGTGAAGCTGAGGGCTTGGTTCGGGTTGTTAAGGTATACGATTGATGTTCCATTGGTCAAGCTTGATGACGATGGGCCAAATATTGTGGTCGAAGAAAAAAATATACGCGGGGATGAAAACGAGCCTTCCAGTGAAACAGAGTCTAAAAAGAAGATTACACCTAAAGATTTTATCAACAGTTTAAATGACACGAAAGAAATTCTTACCCATGTGAAGGAATTGCATAAAATCATCCGCAGGTTTTTGAACAAAGTGAAAATCGATCATATTCATTGGAAGACGTTATTCGGAACAGGGGATGCCGCTTCAACAGGGACAATGACCGGGGCGATCTGGGGAATGAAGGGAAGCATCATCGGGCTGATCAGCGGTTATATGAGACTGCAGTCACAGCCTTCGATTGAAGTGATTCCTTCCTTCCAGAAAGCCATCATACAGACTCATTTTTCATGTATTATCCAGTTTCGGATAGGGAATGCTATCCTAGTAGGTTTCAAGATACTTCGGTACTGGAGAGGCGGTAAAGCGGACTTTAAGACTAAGCCTCTTTCCCGTTTCTCCGAAGAAGAACAACAATCCGTTTAATGAGGAGGACTAATCATGTCTGAACATCCTATTGAAGGTCTCATGACCACTGCAATGGAAAACTTAAAAGAAATGATCGATGTAAATACCATCATCGGAGATCCTGTGGAGACACCTGATGGGAGTGTCATCCTGACCGTATCCAAGGTAGGCTTTGGATTTGCTGCTGGCGGTAGTGAATTCAGCATTGATGGCAAAAGCAAGAACAGCGAAAGTGAAGGCGGCAAAAGCGGCAGCGATGGCGGAGGCTCATCCAAGAAGCAGCCGTTTGGCGGCGGTAGCGGTGGAGGGGTATCCATCACACCGATTGCGTTCCTGATCGTAAGTTCAAGAGGAATCAAGATGCTTCACCTGGATGAAAGCACTCATCTTCTAGACCGTCTGCTTGACCTGGCACCAGGCGCAATCGAGAAGATCCAGGGCATGATGAAAAAAAATGACCAGGGCAACAACAACCAAGGAAACCAAGGGAACGCCCAAAAACAGAATATGGACTTCTAAGAACATAAAAGGAGCTGACTCCTATTGTCAGCTCTTCTTTTATTGTAGCTATGTTAAAGTTATTTGATGAGGAATTAGGCTGTCCCAGCAGTTGATTGGAGTGTAAGCCGAAGACTCCTGCGGGAAAAGCGAAGCTGGGGAGACCCCGCAGGCGAAAGCCGAGGAGGCTCCCTGCTCGCCCCCGGAAAGCGAAGTCTTGCACGGAAATCAACTGCGGAAATCAAAACCCAGGCTAATCATTTCAACCCTTATCATTTGCGTTGACTATCCGATTTTCTGTACTATAAAGTTGTACATATTATTCATAGAGGAGGAACAAATGATGGCAAACATTACATTTAAGAATAACCCTGTAACGCTGCTTGGTAATGAAGTGAAGGTAGGAGATAAGGCACCTGATTTCACGGTACTGGCAAATGATTTATCAGAAGTCACTCTGAATGATTCAAAGGGTAAGGTTCGTTTGATCAGTGTCGTTCCTTCAATTGATACAGGCGTTTGTGATGCACAAACTAGAAAATTCAACGAAGAAGCTACTAAGTTCGATAATGTTGAAGTGCTTACTGTTTCTGTCGATCTCCCATTTGCCCAAAAGCGCTGGTGCGGAGCGAACGGAATCGAAAATGTCCAAACACTTTCCGATCACCGCGACCTTTCATTCGGTGAAGCATACGGTGTCCACATCCAGGAACTGCGCTTACTCGCTCGTGCTGTATTTGTTGTAAACAGCAGCGATGAAGTCACGTACGTGGAATACGTAAGCGAAGCAACTGACCACCCTGACTATGAAGCTGCTGTAGAAGCAGTGAAAGATGCAAAATAATATAACCTATTATTAGAACAAGAGACTTGCTGACCTACCACTGCTGTATGGTCAGCATTGTTATTTTTATAAAGTGTGTAAAAGCCTATTACAATTTTAAAGTCGTTCTAGCTGATGATTGGAGTGCAAGACGAAGACTCCTTCGGGAGAAGTGGCCAATGTGAGACCCCGCAGGAGCACAGCGACGAGGAGGCTCACGGGTCACCCGCGGAAAGCGAAGTCTTGCATGGAAATCAACAGCGGTGTTAATAGAGACTTTTACAAAGTGCCCGTTCACGGGTAAAATAGAGGACACAGAAAAAGCAGGTAAAGGAATGAATGCATATGATGAATTCGCCAGTCGAAACCCTCTTCGAAATCATTGACGAAACAGCACAGCTTCTTAAAGAAGAGTTGGCATGCAGCTATCTAGAAGCAGTTGCCGAAACAGGGGAGAACCTTTTTCAGGATGATATTCTGCAGGATGAATTGAGTGAACTGACAAAAAAGCGTCTACATAAAAAATATGAAGAAATAAAGGTTGGCAGCATTGAAAACGAAGATATTCGTAAAGCATTTCAATTTGCCATTTTGAAGGGCATGAAAGAAAATGTTCAGCCGAATCATCAGATGACTCCGGATTCGCTCGGGTTATTTATCAGTTTCCTTGTCAATAAATTCACACAGGGAAAAGAGAATCTGACCGTTTTAGACCCTGCCATCGGTACGGGGAATCTGCTTACAACCGTATTGAATCAGATGCCTCACATCGAGTCCCAATCAATCGGGGTGGAAATCGATGAAGTGTTGATTAAATTAGCTTATGTGGGTGCCAATCTGCAAAAGCACCCGCTGGATCTATTCAATCAAGACGCCCTGGAGCCTTTATTCATCGATCCTGTTGATATCGTGTTGAGCGATCTGCCGGTAGGTTATTATCCGAATGATCTGAGAGCTCAGGATTATGAGCTGAAAGCTGAGGAAGGTTATTCTTACGCGCATCACTTATTTATCGAACAAAGCTTGAAACATACGAAAGAAGGCGGTTATCTGTTCTTTATCGTCCCAAATGCGCTGTTCGAGTCACCGCTGAGCAGCCAGCTGCACTTATTCTTAAAAGAAAAAGTCAACATACAGGGATTCCTGCAGCTGCCGCTTTCACTATTTAAGAATAAAAACTCTGCGAAAAGCATCCTGATCCTTCAAAAGAAGAAGGAAGGTCTGAAAGCACCAAAAGAAGTCCTGCTTGCCAATCTTCCAAGCCTTTCAAATCAACGGGCACTTGAAGATATCCTAGGTAAAATCGATCAATGGCTGCTTGAAAATAAATAATATCATCACCAAAGTGGCTGGGACAAAAGTGTTTTAGTCTAAGTAAAACCCGAACTTACTTGAATTCCAGAATTCAAGTAAGTTCGGGTTTTTTATTAGCTATGTTCAAATGTCCATTTAATTTATAGCTTGTTCAAGCGGTTGATTGGAGTGCAAGACGAAGACTCCTGCGGGAAGAGTAGCTTATGTGAGACATGTCCAGCTCTGGGGCTTAGAGGCACATGTCATAAGTCAACTCTGCCAAGAAGGCAAAGAACGCCTTCATGGCCGATTCGCCTTATGCCACCCGCCTCTAAACAAAGCCCCCCCCGCTTTTCTAACCCACAGGAGCGCAGCTCCGAGGAGGCTCACGGGCTACCCGCGGAAAGCGAAGTCTTGCACGGAAATCATTAGCGGTATTAAAGAGCCTACACTGAAATTTTTCGTATTAATGGGGAGGTTTTATCGTTTTGTCCCAGTTTATTATTGCTCTGATTTCTGTTTAGCAGCCATAAAAATGCGGTAATAAGAGAAAGTAATGCCTTTTCGAATTTTGTGAAAATATTTAATTTATCATGAAAACGATGTCATTTCAAGCTTTTTCTTGAAATAGAGGGTGTACAGTGATTAAATGGGAAATTGAGAGATAAAATGTGATTCAATGAACACAATATAGATAGTAAAGATCCTATAACTTAAAGGAGCGATACAACGTGGCAAACAAAATTATTGCGATCAATGCTGGAAGCTCATCCTTGAAGTTTCAGTTATTTGATATGCCGGAAGAAACAGTTATTACAAAGGGACTTATTGAACGTATTGGACTGGATAATGCGATCTTCAATATATCAGTGAACGGTGAAAAGAAAGAGGAAACAACAGATATCCCGGATCATGAAGTAGCGGTCAAAATGCTCCTTGAGAAACTGACTGGCTTCGGTATCATCGACTCTCTTGATGAAATCCAGGGGATCGGCCACCGTGTAGTTCACGGAGGAGAATTATTTAATGAATCTGTACTGATTACGGATGAAGTGATCGAAAAGATCGACGAGCTTTCAGACTTGGCTCCACTTCATAACCCAGCGAATTTAACAGGTATCAAAGCATTCAAAAATGTGCTTCCGAATGTTCCTGCAGTAGCAGTATTCGATACGGCTTTCCACCAATCCATGCCGGAAAGCTCATTCTTATACAGCCTTCCATATGAGTATTATGAAGATTTCGGCATCCGTAAATACGGATTCCATGGTACTTCGCATAAATACGTATCTGAAAGAGCGGCTGAAATGCTTGGACGTCCTAAAGAGCAAGTACGCCTGATCTCTTGTCACTTGGGTAACGGTGCGAGTATCGCTGCCATTGAAGGTGGAAAATCGATCGACACATCCATGGGCTTCACACCGCTTGCTGGGGTAGCGATGGGTACACGTTCAGGAAACATCGACCCTGCTTTGATTCCATTCATCATGGAGAAGACAGGTTCAACGGCTGAAGAAGTACTGAACATCCTTAATAAAAAATCAGGTATGCTTGGTGTATCCGGATTCTCAAGCGACCTTCGGGATATCGAGCAGCAGGCTTCTGAAGGAAACGAACGTGCAGAGCTTGCACTGGAAGTATTCGCAAATCGTATCCACAAATATATCGGATCTTATGCTTCCCGCATGTACGGTGTGGATGCGATCGTCTTCACTGCGGGTATCGGTGAAAACAGCACCCTTGTACGTGAAAAAGTACTGCAAGGTCTCGAATTCATGGGCGTATACTGGGATCCTGCACGCAACAACGTGCGCGGTGAAGAAACATTCATCAACTATCCGCATTCACCGGTAAAAGTCATGATCATCCCGACAAACGAAGAAGTCATGATTGCACGCGACGTAATGGCAAAAGGAAATATTTAACGCTTTAAAGCACCGAGGGACGGGCCTTTAGCATGATAAAGGATGGTCTCTCTCCCAAACATATCAAAACAGGATTGCCTTATTGGTGATCCTGTTTTTTTATGTCAGGAATGATAAATATGATTAGAGTCCGATAACAGAAAATTCAAATTCCATTGTTGAAGAGCAGAATGTCAGCAATTATTTATGATATACTAAAATTAATTTTATAACTGTAAGGAGTGGGAAGTCATGAGCTGGTCAGATCGGGATAAACAAGTTTGGCAGTCAATCAAAGCTTGGAAAGAAGACTTGTATGAATATGAAGCAAATGATTTGGAACATACATATGTTAAGTGGTTAGATTACGCTTTTGAATCCGTACCGCCGGATGTTCAGGAACAGTTCTTTCAGCTTCTGGACGGCTGGCTGTTTCATATGCACTCCCTCATCCAGGGATCGCAGATGCAAAATGATGCTCGTGAAAGGATCCTTGTCACAGCACGCGCATTCAATCAGGATATTCAGACGATTGATGATCTTCAATACCTCACGATCGATCAGCTACACTATATCGCAGAGCAGCATGCTGGGCGCCACCGCATCTATTCATTATTCCAAGGCGGGATCACGGGTACAGGCGGCATCGTAGCACTCGGTTCTGATTTGCCGGCGATGGCCGTCATCAACCTCCGTTCGGTTCAGCTGATCGCCATCACGTATGGATTTGACGTCCAGACTCCATTTGAAATGATGACGGCGTTGAAAGTGTTCCATGCATCCACGCTGCCTTCAAGACTCCGAGCTCTCGCCTGGGAGGATTTGATGGAAGATTTAAATAAGAAGGATTCGAATTATTTCTATGACGGCTCGGAGCAGCTGACTGATTATACGTGGCTGGAAGGACCGATGAAGCATGCGTTGAAAGGTTTGGCCATTACGATGTTCAAAGGGAAGAAATGGTCCGGCTTGCCGCTTGTCAGTATGGCGATCGGTGCCGGGGTGAATTATCAGCTTTCAAGAAAGATTACCGACTTTGCGGAAAAATACTATCAATACCGTTACTTAAGATTAAAAAAGAACCAATAAATATTGGAAAGCGATAGGGCCTGAGGGGTTCTATCGCTTTTTACTCTTTCAGGAGCGTGTCCTGTGACTTTGCCTTCTACCTGGTGGAAGATTGAATGTCAGGCGCCGTTCGATACCATATCCACAAATCATTGATCTCGGAAGCTCTCTCGGAAATCTCGCTATTCAGCCTGCACGATTCCTCGAAATCCTCCTCTTGTGCAAGAGAGGCTTGTAAATCCTCTATTTCTTTTTCGATTTCCCCTATGCGGTCTGGAATGGCTCCTCTGATTTTTTCCCATTCTAGGAGAATGAGTTCCTGAGTTTGAGGAGAGTAAGTAAACCATTCTTTTAGCAGGCAAGGCACATCTATTTTTAAACGTGGATCAAATGTAAAAAATTTATCTACTGTGCACATAGTAACGAAAGTACTCCTTTTCAGGTTATCTTTTACCATAAATCCTACACCAAACTTTTTCTTAAATCCATTCATCTCAGCATCTCCACCACAATCGTATAAAATATTTATACAAATTCATGAATAAGTATTGATAAAAATGCGGTAAGTTGTTAATATAAATTCATTCAAAAGAATAATTATTCACACTAAAAGATTCTAGGTACAATTTATATAAACTACAACTGGAGGGAATACGATTGAACAAAAAAGTGGTTTTGGCTTATTCAGGTGGGTTAGATACGTCAGTGGCAGTGCAATGGCTAAAGGAAAAAGGGTATGAAGTCATCGCCTGCTGTTTAGATGTCGGCGAAGGAAAGGACTTAGATTTTGTAAAAGAAAAAGCGTTGACGGTCGGCGCAGCGAAAAGCTATGTCATCGATGCAAAGGAAGAATTTGCAAAGGACTATGCATTACTCGCTTTACAAAGTCATGCTTTATATGAAGGGAAATATCCTTTGGTCTCAGCTCTTTCAAGACCTTTGATTGCAAGTAAGCTTGTTGAAGTAGCTGAAAAAGAAGGAGCATCGGCAGTGGCGCACGGATGTACCGGCAAAGGAAATGATCAAGTGCGTTTTGAAGTTTCCATCCAGGCTCTGAATCCTGATCTTGAAGTGATTGCCCCTGTCCGTGAATGGAAATGGTCCCGTGAAGAAGAAATAGAGTATGCAAAAGACAAAGGCATTCCGATTCCGATCAATCTTGATTCGCCGTATTCCATTGATCAGAACTTGTGGGGCAGAAGCAATGAGTGCGGAGTATTGGAAAACCCTTGGACCGCTCCGCCGGAGGATGCATATGATCTCACAAGCAGCATAGAAAATGCACCGGACAAGGCAGATGTAGTGGAAATTACTTTCTCACACGGTGTGCCGGTTGAATTAAATGGTCAGGCGTACCCGTTGGATCAGCTGATTTCTGAATTAAATGTCATTGCAGGAAAACACGGAGTAGGGCGTATCGACCACGTAGAAAATCGTTTGATCGGCATCAAGTCCCGTGAAGTGTATGAATGCCCGGGTGCTGTTACATTGTTAAAAGCACATAAAGAACTGGAAGATCTGACATTAGTGAAGGAATTAGCACATTATAAGCCGGTTATCGAGAAAAAAATGACTGAATTAATTTATGAAGGTTTATGGTTCTCGCCGCTAAATAAAGCATTAAAAGCTTTTCTTGATCAAACTCAGGTGTATGTAAATGGAGTCGTGCGCGTGAAGCTGTTCAAAGGCCATGCCATCGTCGAAGGAAGAAAATCTCCGAACTCCTTGTATGATGAAAATCTGGCTACGTACACAAAAGCGGATGAGTTCGATCATGACGCAGCTGTTGGTTTCATTAAACTTTGGGGTCTGCCGACCAAGGTATCTTCTGTCATCAACAAAGAGAAAAAGGAGAAAGTGACTGTATGAGTAAGCTTTGGGGCGGAAGATTCACGAAGAAGCCAGAAGAATGGGTGGATGAGTTCAACGCATCCATCTCATTCGATCAGGAATTGGTCTTTGAGGATATTGAAGGCAGCATTGCCCATGTGACCATGTTGAAAAAGTGTGACATTCTTTCTGCAACAGAAGCCGATCAAATTCTTCACGGGCTCCAAACACTTTATCAAAAAGCTAGTGATCAGGAACTCGAATTCTCTGTTGAGTATGAAGATATTCATTTGAATCTTGAGAAACTATTAATTGATGAAATCGGTGAAGTGGGCGGTAAACTTCACACTGGCAGAAGCCGGAATGATCAAATTGCTACTGATATGCATTTGTTTTTAAAACGGAGAGTGCAGGAAATCATAGAACTGATTACAGAACTGCAGGAGGGAATCATCCTTCAATCCGAAGAGAACATTGAAACGATCAGTCCCGGTTATACTCATCTGCAGCGTGCACAGCCGATTTCTTTCGCCCATCATTTAATGTGCTATTTCTGGATGCTTCAGCGTGATAAAGAGCGGTTAATAGACTCGCTTAAGCGTATCGATATTTCACCGCTAGGGGCAGGTGCGCTTGCAGGTACTACATTCCCGATTGACAGATCGTATTCCGCAGAACAGCTTGGTTTCGGGTCGTATTACGAAAACAGCCTTGATGCCGTGAGCGACCGCGATTTCATCGTGGAGTTTTTAAGCAACAGCTCCCTTTTGATGACGCATCTATCCCGGCTGGCTGAAGAGTTTATCCTCTGGTCGACGGAGGAATTTCAATTCATTGAACTGGATGACAGTTTTACGACCGGAAGCAGTATCATGCCTCAGAAGAAGAATCCCGACATGGCTGAATTGGTCAGAGGGAAAACGGGAAGAGTGAACGGAAACCTCGTCTCGTTACTAACGGTGCTAAAAGGACTTCCGCTCGCTTATAACAAAGACATGCAGGAAGATAAAGAAGGAATGTTTGATACAGTCAAAACAGTCGTCGGGTCTTTGAAAATCTTCAACGGGATGGTTCGTACGATGACGGTTAAACAACAAAAAATGAAAGAAACCGTGTCGAATGACTTTTCAAATGCAACGGAGCTCGCCGATTATTTGGCAGCTAAGGGTGTTCCTTTCCGACAAGCCCATGAGATCGTCGGAAAGCTTGTCCTGCATTGCATCGAGGAAGGCTGCTATTTAAAAGACGTCTCTCTGGAGCGGTATCAGCAATATTCGCCGCTTATCGAAGAGGATATTTACTCCATTTTAGCCCCTTATGCAGCAGTTGAAAGAAGGAATTCCTACGGCGGAACAGGGTTTGAACAAGTGAAAAAACAAATCAAAAAAGGCAAAACTCTTTTAAGTGAAAATGTAATGGTAAATAGCCAATAAAGAAAGAGAGGCGGGATTTGATGATCCTTGCCTCTCTTCATTATTGGATTGTTTCCAAAGTGATTTTAATCTTCTTTATCTTCTGTCCGTACAACAAGGACATCGCAATGCGCAGCACGGGTAATATGCTCTGAGACGCTTCCGATAAGAAAGCGTTCCACGGCATTTAATCCTGTTGCCCCGCAAATGATCAAGTCAGCTGATATGTTCTTGTTCGCTTCTCTGGGGATGATAACTTTTGGAGAACCATATTCAACATACGTTTTTACCTTTGACACACCTGCTTCGGCCGCTTCTGCTTTATATTCCTGAAGAAGTTCTTCAGCATAATTGATCGCTCTTTCACCCACTGTGCGGTCATATGATTCAATTGCTGCAAAAGAACGGGTATCAATCACATGAATCAAGGAAAGTGTTGCATCATTCCGCTTCGCAATGGCAATCGCTTTTTCGAAAGCCCATTCCGCTTCTTTAGATCCATCTACGGCTACTAATATGTTCTGATATTTTAAACTCATTGTTATCCCCTCCTTACCTTTATTATACTACATTTTTCCACTCATAGCTTGTGGCGAATAATCGAACAATAAAGGTGATGAAAATTTCATAATAGGGGGATTTCCTATGAAGAAAAAAGATCCTAAAGAACAGTTTACGTACGATGAGCAGGGCAGCGAGCAAGTGAGCCAGCAGATTATGAATTCTTATACGAGCGGTGTCATCGATACTGAAAATGGTCATTACGACACGTATGAAGATCACGGGGAAACTAATCAATAACGAGCGAAAGAAGGCTGATCCATTCGAAGGATCAGCCTTCTTTCTATCCGAGCATATTTTTAAGTGGAGTCGGCTGTTCTCTGGAAACCGAACGCTGTTTTGTTATCGTATAGACAGCACATGTCAAAATGAAGGAAAGAAAGCCGGGCGAAAAAGCTTCAGGGATCAGTACATACGAAATCATCCCCATGACTAGCACCCATAAAGCTTCTTTGTTATAAGTAGATGTCCCACTCAGTAGTTGAAGCAAAGAGTTTTCGGTCAACTTCCCTTTTTGTACGAACAGATAATCTGCTGTCACAATCGCTGAAATGGGTATGATCAGAATACCCAGAAATGAGATATATTCTTTGGCATTCAGGACGAGCGATGGGATACAGCTAAGCAGGATTCCTGCTGCTCCAAAGACAGCGGCACTTTGAATACGGGAAAGCCCCGGCAGTGCATTCAGTAAGCTGTAGCCTCCTGTATAGGCATTGCTGAGGTTGATTGAAATCATGGAAACCATCGCGCATGCAGTAATGATGAATAAGAGAATAAGCGACGAAGTGAGTTCACTTGCTATGACAAATGGATTCAGCTCTCCGAATAAGCTTGCACTCAACCCGCCTAATAAAGCCGTCATCATGAAACCGACCACATTCCCGCCATACAGTCCCCAAAATCCGTGGGCACTGCTCTTACTATATCGTGTAATATCGGAAGATGCGCTGACACCTGATACATATTGAACGAATACCAAACTGGAATAAAAGAAGAATGAAGCGGCTCCAGCGTCTTTTGTTCCTTCTGCTAAAGTAGTCAGGGGTACCTGGGACAGTCCCTTGGTGATAAATAAATAAAGAATGGCCAGCTGTCCGACAACAAGGACAGGAATGAAATATTTTGTCGCTTTTTTCACCGCATGAAATCCGACTAAAGCAAGCAGCGTCATGATAAGTGCCAGCCCTGCCGCGATAGGGATAAAAGGCAATGACACGCCAGTGATCTTCTTAACGATCGATAAAAAGACATACGTTCCGCCAATCGTCTGCACACTGAACCAGTATAGAGAAGTCAGTGACCTGATCGGTGAAGCGATCCTCATCGAAAGCTTTGTACCGAGCAGGGTCCTGAGAACATATTGTGCCGGCAGCCCGTATCTTGCTCCGGGCAGCGAAAATAAGGATACAAATAGAAATGCCGCGATTGCCCCTAAAAGGGTGCAAGTGAATGCAGCTGCAAAAGAAAGGCCGCCCTCGAGCACCGCTAATGCGGGAATCAGAAAGTTGCCCGCATTGACCGAAAAGGCAAGCTGGATGATGAAATATTCTTTCCAAGTTGTTGTTTTTTGGTCTGTTGGGACCGGCTCCAGACCGAGCCGTTCAATCAAAGGTTGTTTTGTCATAATGTTCTCCTTTGCACATTTATTGCGGTTAATTATATTGTTGTTTTAGGAGGTTCAGCTGTTGATTGGAGTGCAAGGCGAAGACTCCTGCGGGAAAAGCGAGACAGGTGAGACTTGTCTCGCTGCAGGGCTTAGAGGCACATGTCATAAGTCAACTCGTCCAAGAAGGCAAAGAACGCCTTCGTGGCCGATTCGCCTTATGCCACCCGCCTCTGGACAAAGCCCTTCCGCTTTTCTTACCCGCAGGAGCGCAGCGACGTGGAGGCTCACCGGCCGCCCGTGGAAAGCGAAGTCTTGCACGGAAATCAACAGCGTTGTGTAACAAGGTTTATTTTAAAGAATTTTTGCAAAAAAGCGAAGAAATAAACATTAATAATTTTACAAGAAAATAGAGATATTTTTATATTTATTTGTTAAAATGTAAGTGCTTACAGAGACGGCGATTCTCTTAGCTATTAGATAAGAATGATGTTATATTAATGAAGTGATGCTCTAAAAGAGCAATAGTGGAATTAGGAGGTAGGCATTTATGCGTATTGGTGTGCCAATGGAAATTAAAAACAATGAAAACCGTGTAGCAATGACTCCTGCAGGTGTTGTAAATCTGGTGCAATTCGGACATGAGGTTTACATTGAGTCCGGAGCAGGATTAGGATCAGGTTTTACAGATGAAGATTATATTGCTGCAGGTGGACATATTGTTGATTCTGCAACAGAAGCATGGTCGATGGATATGGTCATGAAGGTAAAAGAACCTCTATCAAGCGAATATTCATATTTCCGTGAAGGGCTGATTTTATTTACATATTTACATCTTGCGCCTGAGCCTGAGCTTACAAAAGCTCTTATTGAAAATAAAGTCGTGGCGATTGCTTACGAAACAGTTGAAGTGAATCGTGCGCTTCCATTGCTTACTCCAATGAGTGAAGTGGCAGGACGCATGGCTACTCAAATCGGTGCTCAATTCCTTGAGAAAATTCATGGAGGAAAAGGAGTGCTTCTATCAGGTGTTCCTGGAGTGCGCCGCAGTAAAGTAACGATCATCGGAGGCGGCGTTGCAGGAACGAATGCAGCGAAAATGGCTGTTGGATTAGGGGCGAATGTGACCATCCTTGACTTGAATCCGGACCGTTTGCGTCAGCTTGATGATATTTTCGGCAGCGATGTTACTACGCTTATGTCTAACCCATTAAATATTGAACAAGCAGTAAAAGAAGCAGACCTGGTTATCGGGGCGGTTCTGATCCCTGGAGCTAAAGCACCTAAACTGGTAACAGAAGACATGATCAAATCAATGACTCCTGGATCGGTTGTAGTCGATATTGCCATTGATCAGGGCGGTATCTTTGAAACAACTGACCGCATTACAACTCATGATGATCCAACGTATGAAAAACATGGCGTTGTTCACTATGCAGTTGCGAATATGCCGGGAGCTGTACCGCGTACGTCTACGATTGCTTTAACGAATGTAACCGTGCCTTATGCAATCCAAATCGCTTCTAAAGGCTATAAGAAAGCATGCCTTGACAATGAAGCACTGCTTAAAGGAATCAATACTCTAAACGGATACGTAACGTATCAGGCTGTTGCAGAAGCACACGGTCTAGATTATTCAGATACAAGAACACAACTTCAACAACAGCTTTAATACACCCAAGCCGGCCGCAGATGAAACTCTCTGGGCTGGCTTTTGTTTTTTTTACTATGATAAAGACTATTGTTAAGTATTTAGTGGTTCCAGCTGTTGATTGGAGTGGAAGACGAAGACTCCTGCGGGAAAAGCGAGACAGGTGAGACCCCGCAGGAGCGCATGCGACGAGGAGGCTTACCGGCCGCCCGCGGAAAGCGAAGTCTTCCACGGAAATCAACAGCGGTATTAAAGGAGATTTACTTTTAAAAAACTGAAAATCAGGGTATATCAAACTATATACAATAATAGATCATGCAGGAGGAGATACAATGAAGATTTCTTACCACGGACATTCAGTAGTGAAAATTGAAACGGATGGGAAGACGATATTAATCGATCCCTTCATTACAGGAAATGAACTGACAGATCTTAAGGTTGAAGAGGAAAAGCCGGACGTGATCATCCTGACACACGGACATAATGATCACGTCGGGGATACGGTGGAACTGGCTAAGAAAAATGATTCACTTGTCATTGCCAACCATGAACTTGCGACATACCTCAGCTGGCAGCTGGTTAAAACCCATCCTATGCATATTGGCGGAGCGTACGAGTTTGACTTTGGAAAAGTAAAGATGACGCAGGCTTTCCACGGCTCCGGACTCATTACAGATGGAAATGAAATCATCTATATGGGCATGCCCGCAGGCCTTCTACTATTCATCGAAGGGAAAACAATCTATCATGCAGGGGATACCGCCCTATTTTCAGATATGAAACTGATCGGCGAACGTCATCCGATTGACCTGGCATTCCTGCCGATCGGGGATAACTTTACGATGGGGCCTGAGGATGCGGCTGAAGCTGCACGCTTCCTGAAACCGAAGAAGGTCGTCCCGATTCATTACAATACTTTCCCGCCGATCAAACAGGATCCGCATCAATTTGTGCAGATGCTCGATGAATCTGACGGACAGGTCATGTCCGCAGGCGACATAATCGAATATTGATGAAAGAAGAGAGTGATGTATAGAAGTTCGATGTGACCTATGCGTCACTCTCTTTTCAGTTTTTACACAATATCTTGTCCTTCTTTGCATATATATGAAACATGCTCAGAGAGGAGGAATATTGTGAAAAAACAACGGTATATTCTTTGCCTGTTACTGACAGGTGCCTTACTGTATTATGCAGCTCCGCGATTATCAATTGAAGCCGGGGGACTCGAGGGTGCATTCGCAATCGGATGGCTTGTCCTGGCCACATTCGTGATTGCCGGCAACCTTGCCGCACTGCTTTTCAGCCCTGCCAAAGCATCTAAAGGTATTAAAGGTACTAAGGGAAAGACTTCTACGTTACGAAAAAAGAAGCTGCGATCCTTTGGATGATGGTGAAACAGGCTGAAAATTTCTTTCATATTGTTCTAGCTGTTGATTGGAGTGGAAGGCGAAGACTCCTGCGGGAAAAGCGAGTCTGGTGAGACCCCAAAGGAACGCCGAGGAGGCTCGCCGGCCGCCCGCGGAAAGCGAAGTCTTCCACGGAAATCAAAAGCGGTATTCAGGGGAGGCATAAAGGCTAAAGCCATTAAACCCCCTGATAAAATTGAAACCCCAAGCTTTTCACATTATAATGAAACTATTAAGCAGGACGTATAAAAGAAGGGTGAAAAGCTTGGCAACCAAACACGAACAAATTTTAGAATACATAGATTCCCTCCCTGTCGGAGAAAAAATATCCGTCCGCCAAATCGCAAAAGCACTGAGCGTCAGTGAAGGAACAGCTTATAGAGCGATTAAAGACGCGGAAATAAAAGGCTATGTCAGTACGATCGAACGTGTCGGAACGATCCGGATCGAACAGAAGAAAAAAGAAAATATCGAAAAGCTGACATACGCCGAAGTGGTAAATATCATTGATGGACAAGTTCTAGGCGGAAGAACAGGTCTTCACAAGATGCTCAATAAATTTGTCATCGGTGCGATGAAGCTCGAAGCGATGATGCGGTATACCGAAGCGGGCAACCTGCTGATCGTCGGAAACCGGACAAAAGCGCATGAACATGCGTTAAGAGCGGGAGCTGCCGTCCTGATCACAGGCGGCTTCGATACCGAAGATGAAGTAAAGAAGCTTGCTGATGAACTGGAACTTCCGATCATTTCCACCTCTTACGATACTTTTACCGTAGCGGCAATGATCAACAGGGCGATTTATGATCAGTTGATCAAAAAAGAAATCGTCCTCGTAGAAGATATTCTGACGAAAGTGGATAACACGGCTTATTTATATGTGAACGATACACTTGAAGATTGGTACGAAAAAAATCAATACACCTTCCACAGCAGGTTTCCGGTCGTCGATCAAAACCTGAAAGTGCATGGAATGGTGACCTCCAAAGATGTAATGGGGCAGGAAAAGCATATCGGCATTGATAAGATCATGACCAAACAGCCGATCACAGTCAGTGCAAAGACAAGTGTTGCTTCAGCAGCGCACATGATGATCTGGGAAGGCATCGAGGTCCTGCCAGTGGTAAATGAACAGAACAAGCTGCAAGGAATCATTTCACGTCAGGATGTCTTGAAGGCGCTCCAAATGATCCAAAGACAGCCCCAGGTGGGAGAAACGATCGATGACCTGATCAGCAATGGAGTCGAAGCGGGTGAGAAAAAAGGGGATAGAGAAATCTATCATTTTGCGGTCACCCCTCAAATGACGACCGGACTAGGCACCATGTCCTACGGGGTATTCACCACACTGATGACAGAAGCGGCCAACCGGGTGTTGAAACCTTATAAAAAAGGAGATCTCGTTGTCGAGAACATGACAATTTATTTTATCAAGCCGGTGCAGATGGAAAGTATGCTTGAAATACACCCGAAGGTCCTCGATGTAGGGAGAAAGTTCGGTAAAGTGGATGTGGAAGTATACAGTGATGGAATCCTGGTTGGGAAGTCTCTGATGATCTGTCAGTTGATTGACAGGCATTAAAAAAAGACCGGGAATGATGATTCCGGTCTTCTTGGCACTAGTTGCCGTTCAGTTCCTTTGCTTCACGTTCTGCGTAGGGAAGGACATGCTTATAAAGCTTGAAGCCTGCCCAGCAGCTCCCTAAACCAATCAAGATGAACAGGGCACCTACGATATACGTGATGGTACCAGGGAACAATACAAGCTGATTGACACCGAATAAAGCAACAAACAAGCCGAGCGCCATACTGGCCTTTGCAGACAGCCATTTCTTCTCCATCGGGCGGTTGCTTCTGACTTGCTTCACTTTATAAAAAATATAAAATGTAAAAGCTAATGTAATGAAAAAAGCGAGAAAATACATAATCATTGTCCTCCAGTGTTGGCTTACTCGCTACTATTTTACAGGTAAGAGAACAGATTGCCAAATGAAAATTTCGTGAAAAAAGGAGATACTTATGAAAGAACAGATCTTGGATTTAATCAAACAATATAAAACGATCATCATCCACAGACATGTCCGTCCCGATCCCGATGCATATGGTTCACAGGGCGGTCTAGCCGAAATGCTTAAAGCTTCATTTCCAGATAAAAATATATATGCGGTCGGGCTTGAAGAAGAAACACTTCATTATCTGAACCGCCTTGATCCTATTGAGGATGAAGTCTTTGAAGGAGCTCTGATCATTGTTTGTGACACTGCCAATGAAGAACGGATCTGTGACACCCGCTACAAACTGGGGGATAAGCTGGTGAAAATCGATCATCATCCAAACGAAGATGCGTATGGTGATCATTTATGGATTGATACGGCTGCCAGCTCTGTCAGTGAGATGATTTATGAATTCTACCAATACGGCAAGGACAAAGGGCTGGTTCTTCCTGACAGCGCTGCCCGCCTGCTGTTTGCCGGCATCGTGGGAGACACAGGAAGATTCCTTTATCCGAGCACCACGCAGAAAACATTTGATAGTGCAGGAGAATTGATCCGTTTCGACTTTGACCGAAATGAACTTTTCAATAGAATGTATGAAGTCGATCAGAATGTACTGAAGCTTCATGGATTCGTCCTCCAAAACTTCCAAATGGATGAAGACGGGTGCGGCCAGATGATCTTGTCCAAAGAAATCCTTGAACAGTATGGAGTGGTTCCGGCGGAGGCTTCCCTGCTGGTAAGTACACTAGGGAATGTAAAAGGAATCAAAGCATGGGTATTCTTTATCGAAGAAGATGACCAGATCCGCGTCCGCCTGCGTTCGAAAGGTCCAGTAATAAATACAATCGCAAAAAAATACAATGGCGGCGGACATCCGCTGGCAGCCGGAGCTTCGATTTATTCATGGGAAGAGAAGGAAGAAGTGCTGCGGGATTTGCGTGAGGTGTGCCGAGATCATTAAGAGTTTGAGACAGATTAGTATATTTAAAGCTCCCTATTACCGGGAGCTTTTTTATTCTTCGTACTTTAGCTCCAATGTGATCTGCGTGGTTGTCCAGAAATAAATCTCACGCACTTTAAAGGTGAACGACTTGTCATTTAACTCCACGGTTTTATTTTCGATGATCTTCTTAATCAGATCACGGGTTCCATAAGCGGATTCAAGATCCTTATTGATCAAACTCCTAAGGTCCTCACTGAGCCGGTCTTCGGTTTCATGGATGCTGAGCAGCTCGATTTTTGTTTTGGTCGGATTTTGGATTTTAATCTTCACTTCTTGGATGGTAAGCTGTTCTTCGTTTTCTTCATTCAGTTGTTTGTATTCTTCCTGCAGATAGGAGAGGGTATTTTTATATTTGCTGATTTCATTTTTTTGCTCTTCAATCAGCTTGGTCTGGTTTTCATGCATGACCCCGAACATATAAATGAAAATCATCCAGCTGATGACTCCCCCTACAACCATGCCGGCGAAAAAGCGCTGCCAGGAAGGAAGTCTGTAAAAGGGCGGGATCCTCATGATGAAATATGCTCCTGAGTCAGCCATGAAATGATCATGGCACCGGTGTTGGCTCCTCCCAAGGCAGAAAGAATTAATAAAAACTGTTTGAAGACTTCTTTCGTTTCCCCATTCAAAAATCCTTTTTCAACATTGTAAACTGTATCAAACGTCCCTCCGATTGCAGCGATGATCGCCCATATCCGCAAAAAATTGGAGAGGCGCCACATCTCGATGAACAGCGGCTGACCCATCGCAAACGAAGCCAAACCACCCATCAAAGACCCTCCCAGTAATACGCCCAGGGCGATAAAGAAACTTTTAATCAATTCAGGAAAAAAGGCTTCAGCCATTTTATCATCTCCATCTGCAAATCTCTCTTACGATAACTATATGATTCCCGGGACGAGATATGAGGGAGAACATATTTTCTTTTTTTGCTTTTCTTACCTATAATAAAAGTATATTGAAACTAAAAGGGTGTGCATAATATGTCGTTTGTTCATTTACAAGTAGCAAGCGCTTATAGTTTACTTTCCAGCACAATCTCCATTAATGGACTTGTACATAAGGCAAAAACGCTCGGATATAAGGCTTTGGCATTGACTGATAGAAATATGATGTATGCCGCCATTCCTTTTTATAAGGCGTGCATGAAGGAAGGAATCAAGCCGATCATCGGTTTGACGGCAGATGTCGCAGTCAGTGACGATCATTCCTTTCCCTTGGTGCTGTTAAGCAAGAATAATAGGGGATATCAGAATCTATTAAAAATATCGAGTGCTATCGGAGCCAAGTCCTCGGACGGAATTCCCCTTAAATGGCTCAGTTCTTACAGTGAAGGACTGATTGCCATCACCCCGGGTCCTCACGGTGAAATAGAAACCCATCTATTGAATGATGAAGTTGATAAGGCGAAGGAAGCCATACATACGTACCAAAGGATGTTTGGACGAGGTTCCTTTTATATAAGTCTTCAAAAACACGGGTTGAAGGCAGAAGAAACAATCATTCCTCTTCTTAAAAAAACAGCCGGGGAAACCGGTGCTAATATGGTCGCGGCAAATAATGTTCAATATTTAAACCAGGAGGATCACTTTGCACATGAATGCATGAATGCGATCCGGGATGGAGTCAAGCTTTCAGAAGATGAGCGGGTGGTACTGGAGTCGCAGGAGTACTACTTCAAGTCAAGAGAGCAAATGGTCGAGTTATTCTCAGAAGAAGTGAATGTACTTGAGAATACATTGAAGATTGCGGACGAATGCAATGTCAGGATCCCGTTTCATCAGCAGCTCCTGCCGAAGTATCCTCTGCCTGAAGGAGTCACTGCTCAGCATGAACTTACCCATCTTTGTGAAAAAGGGTTGAGTGAAAGACTTGATGAAGTGACGCCTGAATATCTTGAAAGACTGGACTATGAACTGGAAGTCATCGGGAGGATGGGGTTCAGTGATTACTTCCTTATCGTCTGGGATTTTATGAAGTTTGCAAGGGAAAGAGATATTCTCACCGGTCCGGGAAGGGGCTCTGCAGCGGGCTCTCTCGTTTCCTACGCACTCCGTATAACCGATGTCGATCCGATCAAGCATCATTTACTCTTTGAGCGTTTTCTCAATCCTGAAAGAGTTTCGATGCCTGATATCGATATCGATTTTCCGGATCACCGCCGGGATGAAGTGATTGAATATGTAGAGGCTAAATACGGATCTCTTCATGTCGCCCAGATCATCACTTTCGGTACGTTTGCAGCGAAGGCTGCCTTGAGGGATACAGGAAGAGTCTTCGGCTTGAATATGAAGGAACAGGAGCAGCTTTCGAAGCTGATTCCGAATCAACTGGGCATTACCTTGAAAGAAGCATACGGAAAATCAAGAGAGCTTCGTGAATTCATCGAGACTAATGAATTGTATAGCAGGCTTTTTGATACGGCCCTTAAGCTTGAAGGTCTTCCGCGGCATACTTCTACTCATGCGGCCGGTGTTGTGATCAGCGAAGACCCGCTGGTGCAGTGGATCCCTATACAGGGAAGTGCCTCGGGGATTCATCTGACCCAGTATTCGATGGATATCCTTGAAGAAATCGGCTTGCTGAAAATGGATTTTCTCGGACTCCGGAATTTAAGCATCTTAGAAAGAATCGTAAAGAACATCAGGAGGGGTAGGGATAAACGCTTTTCCCTGGAAGGCATTCCGGCCAACGACGGCAAAACCTTCGAGCTGCTGAGTAAAGGTCAGACCAACGGCATTTTTCAGCTGGAATCGGAGGGGATGCGCAATGTATTGACGAGACTGAAGCCTTCTTCTTTTGAAGATATCGTAGCCGTAAACGCCCTTTACAGACCGGGCCCGATGGAAAACATCCCGACCTATATTAATCGGAAGCACGGAAAGGAAAGCATGGAATATCCTCATCCGGACTTAAAGACGATTCTTGAAATGACGTATGGAGTCATCGTGTATCAGGAGCAGATCATGCAAATCGCTTCAAAAATGGCAGGATTCTCCCTCGGGGAAGCCGATTTGTTAAGAAGGGCCGTTTCGAAAAAGAAAAAAGATGTGCTTGATCAGGAAAGAGAGCATTTTGTAAAAGGGTCCATTCAGAAAGGATACACGACCAGTGTGGCGAATGGCATCTATGACCTTATCGTCCGGTTTGCGGATTATGGATTTAACAGATCACATGCTGTTGCATATAGTATGATCGCTTATCAGTTAGCCTACTTGAAAACACATTATCCCGCTTACTTCTTATCAGCCCTTCTTACATCGGTCGTTGGCAATGAAACGAAAATCTCTCAGTATATAAGAGAAGCCAAACAATATGAGATAGATATCCTGCCCCCATCCGTCAATAGCAGCCAATTTGTTTTTTCGGTAGAGGGGAAAGGTGGAATCCGCTATAGTTTAGGGGCGATCAAAGGGATCGGGGCCCAGGCTCTCAAAGAAATCATCGCGGTAAGAAACGAGAAGCCATTTGATGATCTGTTCGATTTCTGCATGAGGGTTTCATCGAAGATCATAAACCGGAAGATATTGGAGAACCTGGTCCTGGCCGGTGCATTTGATGAATTCAATGTCGACCGGGCAACGCTTCTCGCCAGTCTGGACGTGGCGATTCAGCATGCAGAACTCGTTAACCCTGAAGATGATCATGATTTGTTTAAGGAAGAAGAAGCTTTCCTGCTTAAACCGAAATATGTAGAAGTGGAAGATATGAATGTGGAAACGAAATTAAGCTTTGAAAAACAGGTTCTCGGTCTGTACTTGTCCAATCATCCAGTATCTTCATACAGAGCTCTTTTCGAGGACCTTGGTGCTATACTGATTTCAGATTCCACACAAGGATCAAGGACGGCGATAGGGGGATATATTACCTCGATACGCTCGATCCGGACGAAAAAAGGGGAAGTCATGGCCTTTCTGGAAATCAGTGATGAAACAGGTGATGTGGAAGCTGTCGTATTTCCGGCAGTCTATCGTCAAATTATGACACATTTAAAAGAAGGCAATGTGTTATGGTTTGAGGGGAAAACGGAAGAACGAAACAGTAAACTGCAGCTCATCATCAATAAAGTGCAAACCATCGAAGAAATCAAAGAACGAATGGAAAAGCGGGAAACGAAATTATTTTTAAAAATCCCTTTATACAAGGAACAGGATAGCTCCATGAAGGACATACAGCAAATCATTCAGCGAAACAGAGGAACGCAGCCTGTGATTGTTTATATTGAACAAGACAAAACGAGTATAAAACTGTCTGATTTTTATAGAATCGACCCTACTCAGGATGCGCTGAATGAATTGGAAGCTTTTTTAGGAAAAGCAAATGTCGTTTTAAAATAACATGCTTTACTTCAATCAACATTTATATTATTGTTTAATAGAAAAAGGTGGTCTGACCACTTGGATTCTATATGCAATTAGATGACACAATCATTAAAGAATCGATAAAAAAGAATATATAATACGGAATTTGAGAAGGAGTGAATGAATATTGTCATTACGCGAAGAAGCTTTGCATATGCATCGAGTAAATAAAGGAAAACTTGAATCCAAATCAAAGGTAGAGGTAAGAAATGCCGAAGATTTAAGTCTGGCATATTCACCTGGAGTTGCAGAGCCATGTAAAGTGATCTATGACAAACCCGAAACAGTCTATGATTATACGATGAAGGGCAATATGGTAGCTGTCGTGTCAGATGGGACTGCTGTACTTGGTCTTGGGAATATAGGTCCGGAAGCCTCTCTTCCAGTTATGGAAGGGAAAGCTGTTCTGTTTAAGAGCTTTGCAGGTGTCGATGCATTTCCGATCTGTTTGAATACAACGGATGTGGACAAGATCGTTGAGACGGTAAAGCTTCTTGAACCGACATTCGGCGGAGTGAATTTAGAGGATATTGCCGCTCCGAATTGCTTTGAAATCGAAGAACGCCTAAAAAAAGAAACGAACATCCCTGTATTCCACGATGACCAGCATGGTACTGCAATTGTTACAGTTGCGGGATTGGTGAATGCATTGAAGATCGTCGGCAAGAAAATGTCCGAAATCAAAGTGGTAGCCAATGGTGCCGGAGCTGCCGGCATTGCCATCATCAAACTTCTTTATCGTTATGGTGTAAGAGATATCATTATGTGTGATTCTAAAGGAGCGATCTATGAGGGACGCTCACAAGGAATGAACGCGATTAAAGATGAAGTGGCAAAATTCACGAATCGTGAACGCATTGAAGGCGGACTCAGCGATGTACTGAAGGATGCGGACGTATTCATCGGAGTTTCTGTTGCAGGGGCATTGACCGAGGAAATGGTCTCATCAATGAAAGAGGACCCGATCATCTTTGCAATGGCGAACCCAGTCCCTGAAATCATGCCGGAACTGGCAAAAGCCGCAGGAGCAAAAGTGGTAGGTACCGGCCGCTCTGATTTCCCTAATCAAGTGAATAACGTACTTGCTTTCCCTGGTATATTCCGCGGTGCTTTGGATGTGCGCGCCACTCATATCAATGAGAAGATGAAACAGGCAGCCGTTGAAGCGATTGCAGATTTGATCAGTGAAACCGAGTTGAACGCTGACTATGTCATCCCTGGACCGTTTGATAAGCGCGTAGCACCTGCTGTTGCAGCTGCGGTAGCCAAAACGGCAATGGAAACGGGGGTTGCCCGTATAAAGATAGATCCTGAAGAAATCCGTAAAAAAACCGAAGAGTTAGCAGTCATCGGGAAGAGTGAATAATGTCTAAAGTGAACTCTCTCCATTCTCAATCCAAAGTATATATTGGAATTGTTCACCAACTTAGAGATATGATATCGAAAGATGGCCTCAAGCAGGGAGATAAAATCCCTTCTGAAAGGGAACTTTCTGAAAGGCTGAATGTCGGGCGCTCTTCTGTCAGAGAAGCATTCAGGGCCCTCGAACTATTAGGGTTGATCGAAACCAGAAGAGGAGAAGGAACATTCTTGAGAGACTTTAGGGATCATCATCTGATCGACCTTCTCGGGATGTTCATTCTACAGGATCAAAAGGCCCAGGACGATGTTAAATGTACGAAAACGATGATTGAAAAAGAGGCGCTTCGTACAATTTTCTGTCAAAAACTTGATGTGTCCGGGCTCATAACAAAGGTTGCCGAGAATAAGGGCACTCTTACTTGGAGAGAAATAGTTGAAGACATCATTCTCGTAAGCAACAATTATTTGTCTCATAGAATCTGGAACGTCCTGAATGATTACGAAACTTTAATCATCGGTGAAAAAAAAATAACCCCTGAGATAAAAGAAAAGCTTTTAAACCTGCTTCAAGGATTAGAAAAACAAGATAAAGAAACCGTGCAGACTGCCTATAAACAGATTAGCGAAATCAGCGACCGCGAGCTGACAAATTCCAACATCTTTCTATAACATTTTCCGTTAAACTGGTAAACAAGCAGTCTTAATGAATAATGGTGTGTATTTGAAAGGGGATAAACATTAAGGATTCTGTTAGAAGATAAGTAACTTTTAAACAGGTTCCAGCAGTTGATTGGAGTGCAAGACGAAGACTCCTGCGGGAGAAGTGGCCAATTCGAAAAGCGGAAGGGCTTTGCTCAGAGGCGGTTGGCATAAGGCGAACCGACCTAGAAGGCGCCCTTTGCCTTCTTGGACGGTTTGACTTATGACATGTGCCTCTAAGCCCTGCAGCTAGACATGTGAGACCCCGCAGGCGAAGCCGAGGAGGCTCACAGGTCACCCGCGGAAAGCGAAGTCTTGCACGGAATTCAACTGCGGTGTAACAAAGCCTCTCTCAGGCCAGGTTTAATTTACCTGCACCTTGCACTTATAACTTTCTATCATCCAAAGAATACGAATACAAAAGCGACTGTAATTAGTTAAGGAGGTTTCAACCTTGCTTAAGGAACTTTTCAATAAATCCAATAAACCCAAAAAGAAAAAATATGCAACCATTCCTTCTGAAGCAGCCAAACAGGATGTTCCTGAAGGGATCATGACCAAATGTCCCGAGTGTAAAAAAATCATGTATACAAAAGAATTACAGAAAAACTTAAAAGTATGCCTTCATTGTGGATACCATCATGGGATGAGCTCGACGGAGAGAGTCGACTGTTTCATTGATGAAGGCACATTTGAAGAGATCAATGCGGACCTTGTATCTGTCAATCCGCTCGGCTTTCCTGATTACCTTGAGAAAGTGGAAAAGGATCGAAAGAAAACCGGCTTAAACGAAGCGGTTCTTACAGGCTCAGGGAAAGTGAATGGGATCGAAGTAATAGTGGCGATCATGGATTCCAGATTCAGAATGGGAAGCATGGGATCAGTGGTCGGAGAGAAAATTACGAGAGCCATAGAGGAAGCAGACAAACGACACGTCCCGTTCATCATTTTCACAGCATCAGGCGGTGCCAGAATGCAGGAAGGTGTGCTGTCTCTTATGCAGATGGCCAAAACAAGTGTCGCTCTTAAACGCTTCAGCGAAAACGGAGGTCTCTTCATTTCAGTCATGACTCATCCGACGACAGGAGGAGTATCGGCAAGCTTCGCTTCTGTAGGAGATTATAATTTTGCTGAGCCGGGTGCTTTGATTGGTTTTGCGGGCAGAAGAATCATTGAACAAACGATACGGGAAGATCTTCCGGAAGATTTTCAAACAGCAGAATTCCTACTCAAGCATGGGCAGCTTGATGAAGTCATTTCCCGAATGGAAATGAAAGAAAAGATAGGATTAGTACTTGATATACATCAGTGGGACGGTGATCTGCCATGGTAAATGAGCTGGAGTTTGAAAAGCCTGTTGTAGAATTGAAAAAGAAAATAGCGGAGCTTAAAGAATTCACTCAGAATTCGGAAGTAGATTTATCAAAGGAAATTGAAAAATTGGAAACGCGGTTACAGAAGCTTGAAAATGATATCTATGAAAACATGAAACCATGGGAAAGAGTACAGGTTGCACGTCATCCGAATCGCCCGACGACCCTGGACTATATCCGCTATCTATTCACTGATTTTATGGAGATGCACGGTGACCGTTTATACGGCGATGACGAAGCGATTGTCTCTGGACTTGCCAAATTCGATGGTGTGCCTGTAACCATAATCGGCCATCAACGAGGTAAAGATACCAAAGAGAATATCCGAAGAAACTTCGGGATGCCTCATCCTGAAGGGTATCGTAAAGCATTAAGATTAATGAAACAAGCGGAAAAGTTTAACCGCCCGATTGTTTGTTTCATTGATACAAAAGGCGCATACCCCGGAAAGGCGGCAGAAGAAAGAGGGCAGAGTGAGGCCATTGCCAGAAATCTGGTTGAAATGGCAGGACTGACCGTCCCTGTCGTTTGTATCGTCATCGGGGAAGGCGGAAGCGGAGGAGCATTGGCATTGGGTGTCGGAAACCATATCCATATGCTTGAAAACTCTACTTATTCCGTTATTTCACCGGAAGGGGCTGCTGCCCTTTTATGGAAAGACTCCACTCAAGCGAAGAGAGCGGCAGAATCCATGAGAATTACTGCACCCGACCTGAAAGAACTTGGAATTATTGATGAAATCATCACCGAAGTGACCGGTGGAGCACACAAGAATGTGGAGGAACAGGCTCACTTCATGAAAGGCGTTTTAAAACAGTCTCTTAGAGAACTTATCCCCATGAGTAAAGAAGAATTGATTCAGCATCGATATGAGAAATTCAAAGCAATGGGTGATTATTCTGTTTTAAATGAATATATTGGGGTACAATCATAATGAAACCACTGGACTGACAATTAGGAACCTGCCTTTTGTCAGTCCTTTTGTTTAAAGGGCACTTTGAAAGACTCTTAATATAAAATTAGTGTTTAATCATAACAAAAACAGTATATCTGTTGATTTTTTGAAAGTTTTAACAATTAAAACGCTTTCAGTTAATAGATTATTTCGTCTATTGGATGTACAGAGGGGAACTTGTTGAGAAGCTTGACTCTTCGTGTTATTTTAGAAATAATCAATAGTCTATTGGTCCATAATAAATGGGAATAATGATATTCCATCATAATGTTAACGGATGATATGTGAAACCATTAACAATTTGGCGATTTATTCCTTTACATATTAATTTATCTTCATGAGGTGATGAAAGTGAAAAAAATAGGAGTATTAACAAGTGGCGGTGACTCTCCAGGAATGAACGCCGCTGTACGTGCGGTCGTTCGTAAGGCTATTTTTCATGGTGTTGAAGTGTATGGTATTTACCAGGGATATAACGGTTTGATCAACGGTAACATCAAGAAGCTTGAGCTTGGTTCTGTAGGGGATATCATCCACCGCGGCGGAACAATGCTGTATACTGCCCGCTGCGAAGAATTCAAAACAAAAGAAGGCCAGCAAAAAGGGATTCAGCAGCTTGAAGAACACGGTATCGAAGGGCTTGTCGTAATCGGGGGAGACGGATCTTATCAAGGTGCCAAAGCGCTTACTGAGTGGGGTTACCCTTGTGTGGGCGTACCTGGTACGATTGATAATGACATCCCGGGTACAGAGTTTACGATCGGCTTTGACACAGCACTGAACACAGTTATTGATGCGATTGACAAAATCCGTGATACTGCGACTTCCCATGAAAGAACATTCATTATTGAAGTAATGGGCCGTAACGCAGGGGATATCGCACTGTGGGCAGGACTCGCAGGCGGTGCTGAGACTGTCATCATCCCTGAAGAGAAATTCGACATGGACGACATCGTCAGCCGCTTGAATAAAGGTCAGGAACGCGGCAAGAAGCACAGCGTTATCATCGTCGCAGAAGGCGTAATGTCCGGTAACGAATTTGCAAATCGCTTCACAGAAGCGACAGGGATGGATACACGAGTATCGGTTCTCGGCCACATTCAGCGCGGAGGAACCCCGACAGCTTCTGACCGTGTGTTAGCCAGTCGATTGGGGGCGCGTGCCGTTGAACTCTTGATGGATGGAAAAGGCGGAAGAGCTGTAGGAATAGAAAAGAATGCAATGGTTGATTATGACATCATCGAAGCACTTGCCAAGCCTCACAAAATTGACCTTGATATGTATCGACTTTCTAAAGAGCTTTCTATTTAATAATTGGTGAAAGATTCAGGAGGTAAATAAATAATGAGAAAAACAAAAATTGTATGTACCATTGGCCCTGCCAGTGAAAGTGTAGAAAAATTATCTCAATTGATTGATGCGGGAATGAATGTTGCCCGTTTGAACTTCTCGCATGGTGATCATCAGGAGCATGGTGAGCGAATTAAAAATATTCGTGAAGCAGCCTCAAAAGCTGGTAAAAATGTAGGAATCCTTCTTGACACAAAAGGACCTGAAATCCGCACTAATAATATGGAGAATGATGGATTTGAACTGCAGCAGGGAGCATCTGTCATCATATCCATGAAAGAAGTATTGGGTACTCCCGAGAAATTCTCCGTTACATACGAAGGATTGATCGATGACGTACATGTTGGTTCAAAGATCCTGTTGGACGATGGTCTGGTTGGACTGGAAGTAACGGATATCGACAAAGCAAACGGCGAAATTCATACCACAGTTGCAAATACCGGTATGCTGAAAAATAAAAAGGGTGTAAACGTACCGGGTGTTTCTGTCAATCTTCCTGGAATCACGGATAAGGATGCGAAAGATATCATTTTCGGTATCGAGCAGGAAGTGGATTTCATTGCAGCTTCATTCGTACGCCGAGCAACTGATGTACTCGAAATCCGTCAGTTATTGGAAGAGCATAATGCACCGCATATTCAAATCATCCCTAAGATTGAAAACCAAGAGGGCGTTGATAATATCGATGAAATCCTTGAAGTTTCTGACGGATTGATGGTTGCTCGTGGAGACCTTGGTGTTGAAATCCCTGCAGAAGAAGTACCTCTTGTACAAAAGCGATTGATCAAGAAATGTAATTCACAAGGGAAGCCTGTCATCACTGCTACACAAATGCTTGACTCCATGCAGCGCAACCCAAGACCGACAAGGGCCGAAGCAAGTGACGTTGCCAATGCCATATTTGACGGTACGGATGCCATCATGCTTTCAGGTGAAACCGCTGCAGGTACGTATCCTGTAGAAGCTGTTCAAACGATGCACAATATTGCTTCAAGAGCGGAAACTGCACTGGACTTCGATGAAATCCTTTCAGCACGCAGTAAAGAAAGCGATCATAACATGACAGATGCCATCGGTCAGTCCGTGGCTCATACTGCAATCAACCTGGATGTCAATGCAATCGTCGCACCGACGGAAAGCGGTCATACAGCCCGCATGATTTCTAAATATCGACCTAAAGCACCAATCGTTGCGGTAACTGGCACGGAATCCGTATCAAGAAGATTAGCTCTTGTATGGGGCGTTTATCCGACTGTCGGACGCCGGGTATCCACAACGGATGAAATGCTTGATATGGCTGTGGAAGAAAGCATGAATTCAGGGCTTACAAAACATGGAGACCTGATTGTGATCACGGCTGGTGTTCCAATTGGTGAGTCCGGAACAACGAATCTGATGAAGATCCATGTAGTAGGGGACATTGTCGCAAAAGGCCAAGGGATCGGACGTAAATCTGCTTATGGAAAAGCAGTCGTGGCTGCAAACGCAGAAGAAGCTGTTAAAAACGTTCAGCCCGGTTCAGTACTCGTCACAATCGGTACAGACAAGGAAATGATGCCTGCACTGGAAAAATGCTCGGCGCTGATCGTGGAAGAAGGCGGATTGACAAGCCACGCGGCTGTAGTAGGAATCAACCTTGGTATCCCGGTCGTAGTGGGAGTGGACAATGCTACATCCATGTTCGAAAACGGACAGGAAATTACAGTGGATGCCACTCGCGGTGTGATCTATAATGGTCATGCGAGCGTACTATAATTGTTAAGAAACAGACCGGAGCCCTCTGTATGGGGGCTTCGGTTTTTTATTTTTTAGGATTTAGGGATGGCTTTATGAGGATTTAAGCGATTGGGGCTTTATTGATAGAGGTTATTGCAAGTTTTGCCGGAAGAAGGGCTGGTTTTTAGCTAGATTGACGTTCTTTGGATGAAATACGGAATAGATTCTTCGATATGGTCCTTGTTTAAGGGAGTGTAGGATTGTTATATGAGTTCGTTATTGGATTTGTGATCCTGTGCGGAGATTTATGATCCTGATTGGGGATTTGTGATCCTGTGCGGAGATTTATGATCCTGATTGGGGATTTATGATCCAATACGGAGATTTATGATCCTACATGGAAATTTATGATCTCAATTCCAAAAATATGATCCTGTTCAGCGATTTATGATCTTTTAATAAACAATCTAAATTGCGGAATTCCTCGCTAATTTAACCACCCCAATAATAGAAGTTCAATGATTACTCATTTATGAAAAAACCGGGAATAACCCCCGTCCAACCCTGATATGTTATAATAATAGAAGCAAGTCATAAACTACAGGAGGAATTCCTCGTGAGATATATACTGCCGTTTTTAATTGTAATACCTGCTTTGGAAATCGGGATCCTTGTTCTTGCTGGACAAGTAATCGGCGTGGTACCGACCGTGTTGATGATCATAGCTACCGGGGTTGCCGGCGCATATTTGGCGAAGAGGCAAGGTCTCGAAGCAATCAGGAGGGCTCAGCAGGACATGCAATATGCTCAGTTCCCAGGGGATGTCATCATCGACGGGTTATGCATACTGGTTGGCGGCGTGCTGTTATTGACCCCGGGCTTCATTACTGATGCAACCGGCTTTTTGTTGCTGCTGCCTCCGACACGGAAACTTTTTAAACCATTCATCTACAAGTTATTTAAAAGGTGGTTCAATAAAGGGAACCTTATTATTTATCGATAAAATGAAAAAGCACCGCATCGGTTCAAATGAACACGAAGCAGTGCTTTTTTATTTGTCCAGCTCCCGCAGCCAGCTCTCCTCGAGGTCATAAGCTAAATGGTTCAAGAAGGCAAAAAGCGCTTGCAGTTCCAATCATTAATGCTTGTCGGAGCAGAAAGAGCCGCCTCCGCTTTTCTCATTGACCCTTTATAAACTTCCAAGTGTCTTCGAATACCCCAGCACGCCTTAGTGTAGAAAGAATAACAAGCACTACCGGTCCCACGATCAAGCCGAGGAAACCGATCAATTTGAACCCTACGAAGAGAGCGATCAATGTGGCGAGGGGATCCAGGCCTATGCTTGAAGATAACACTTTCGGTTCCATGATCTGGCGTTGAACGACAACGACTAAATATAATACGGATAATCCAATGCCTAGTCCGACATTTCCAGTAATGAATTCGTAAGCAATCCACGGAACAAATACCGCTCCTGTCCCCAAATAAGGAAGTATATCCACCAAACCGCTTACAAGGGCGATGGTTATTGCATAATCAACGCGCAGAATGATTAAACCTATTAATACGATGATGGCTGTAATCGAAATTAACGTAAATTGAGCCCTGATAAAACCGAATAAGGCTTTCTTTAAATCGATGAACACAGTTCTTCCGCTTGTCATTGCTCTCCCTGGTACGATTCTTTCTGCTCTTGCAGATAATTTATACCAGTCTTTGCTGATGAAAAAAGTCGCCAGCGCTGCAAATATGAGTACGGATGCAGCATTCGGTATCCAGGATATGAGTTGAGGAAGCCTCTGGAAGAAGTTCTGAAGAAAATCACCTGCCGATTGTGCGATCTTGCTGCCGGCTGTTTCAATGTTGTCCAGAATGGTACTCTGCTGTCCTGCATCGAGATTTTTAAACAGGCCGGCAATCTGGTGATAAAAAGGTATCACTTGCCCGACAATGAAGTTTTCGGCATAGGTTACCAGAGTGCGGACGTGTTCAGGCAGCACTTCCGATAAATAGTCTGCTCCAGACACTATTTCCGCAATCAGAAGTGTGATCAGGCCGGCAAAGATCCCCACGATCAGGAACAGTGAAACGACTACGGCCCACACCCTCGGAAGCCTGCCCTTCGATTCAAGCCAATTAACTAAAGGGTTGATAAGTAAAGCGATCCCGACTGCAATGACAAAAGGGTATGCGAGTTTCCATATGTAGTACATGGCAAATAAAGAAAGGATGACGACGGCGATCACGATAAGAAAGCGAATGGTTCTATACACATATTCCAAGTTCAACTGAGTTCCCCCTGACCTGTCTATTACTACCTATTTTATAAGAGACTGGAAATGAAAGAAAGTTCTAAATTCCATGAAATTCGTTATTTTTGTAGCGGTAGTTTAGTAGCGGAATGATAGAAAACACTATGTTTTAGCTCAGTGCAGTTCGAAAGCTTTATTTTTCTAGTAAAATAATTTTAGACAAATTCGAGCGTTTCCGTTCACAAATGTCAGATAATTGTTTATAATAGAAAATGTAAGCGCATCCCAAGCTCTTTTTCCCTGCTGGTTATCTAATCGCACAGGGAATCATTTTTTGTGCAGGGATTGAGCAATCGCTCAACATGCGGAAACGGAATGAATCACCTCAACAGGTAATTAATTTACTTTAATCAAACAAGCCCGCTACATATTTTCTTATAGGGTTTTATGCTCATATGAAAATGGGTAAAAGGGAAATATATTCAGGAGGAGAGATTATTATGACAGCGACTCGCGGACTAGAAGGAGTTGTAGCTACTACATCATCCATCAGTTCAATCATTGATGACACTCTTACATATGTCGGTTATAACATTGATGATTTAACAAACAATGCTACATTCGAAGAGGTAATTTATTTACTATGGCATCTGAAATTGCCTACCCAATCAGAGCTTCAGGAACTGACAGATCAGTTAGCGGAAAACATGGCTCTTCCACAGGAAGTCCTTGATCACTTCAAGATGTACAATATTAAAGAAGTGCATCCGATGGCTGCATTGCGTTCAGCCGTGTCTTTGCTTGGCCTATATGATGAGGAAGCGGACGTAATGGAAGAGGAAGCTAATTACATGAAAGCTGTTCGTCTTCAGGCGAAGATCCCTACAATCGTGACTAGTTTCGCGAGAATTCGTAACGGACAGGAGCCAATTGCTCCGCGTAAGGACCTTGGATTTGCAGCTAACTTCCTATACATGCTGACAGGTAAAGATCCGGAGCCTATCGAAATCGAAGCGTTCAACAAGGCACTTGTCCTTCATGCGGATCATGAATTAAACGCTTCCACTTTCACTGCAAGAGTATGCGTAGCAACACTTTCAGATGTTTACTCTGGTGTTACAGCGGCAATCGGAGCACTGAAAGGACCGCTTCACGGTGGAGCCAATGAACAGGTTATGAAGATGCTTACCGAAATCGGATCTGTTGATAAAGCTGAATCTTACATTTTGGATAAGCTTGAGAAGAAAGAAAAGATAATGGGATTCGGCCACCGCGTTTACCGCCAAGGAGATCCCCGTGCCAAGCATCTTAAAGAAATGTCCAAAAAGCTGACTGAGCTTCGAGGAGAAAGTAAATATTACGAAATGTCTGTGAAGGTCGAAGAAGTATTCACAGCGAATAAAGGATTGCCGCCAAATGTTGATTTCTATTCGGCATCTGTGTATCACAGCCTTGGCATCGATCATGACCTATTTACACCGATCTTTGCTGTAAGCCGTGTATCCGGCTGGCTGGCTCATATCTTAGAACAATATTCAAATAACCGTCTAATCCGCCCTCGTGCAGATTATATTGGACCTGGCAAGCAGAAATACGTGCCGGTTGATCAAAGAGGTTAATCATCAATATTTACAAATAGTAAAAATATTGGTGTAATAAATAAGAAGGGGAATGACTTTGAATATATAGGTCATCCCCTTTGATAATGAATGAAAACGGAGGTTACATAATGACACAAGGTGAAAAAATTACAAACCAAAACGGCCAGCTTAATGTGCCGAACAATCCAATCGTTCCATTTATCGAAGGTGACGGTACTGGTCCTGATATCTGGGCTTCTGCTCAGCGTGTATTAGATGCATCAGTGGAAAAAGCATATAAAGGTGAGCGTAAAATCGAGTGGAAAGAAGTTTATGCAGGTGAAAAAGCATTCAACAAAACGGGTGAGTGGCTTCCAAATGAAACACTTGAAGCAATCCGCGAATATTTCATCGCCATTAAAGGACCTCTAACAACTCCAGTGGGCGGGGGAATCCGTTCATTGAACGTTGCTCTGCGCCAAGAACTTGACCTGTTCACTTGTCTTCGTCCGGTACGCTACTTCGAAGGTGTTCCATCTCCGGTTAAGCGTCCTGAAGATACTGACATGGTGATCTTCCGTGAAAACACTGAGGATATCTACGCTGGTATCGAATATGCAAAAGGCTCTGATGAAGTGAAGAAACTGATCAGCTTCCTTCAAGATGAAATGGGAGTAAACAAAATCCGCTTTCCTGAAACTTCAGGTATCGGTATCAAGCCCGTTTCTGAAGAAGGTACATCCCGCTTAGTTCGTGCGGCCATTAATTATGCCATCACTGAAGGACGTAAATCAGTTACCCTTGTACACAAAGGAAACATCATGAAATTCACTGAAGGTGCTTTCAAGAACTGGGGTTATGAGCTTGCTGAGAAAGAGTTTGGCGATAAAGTATTCACTTGGGCTCAATACGATAAAATCAAAGAAGCTGAAGGCATGGACGCAGCTAACAAAGCTCAATCTGAAGCAGAAGCTGCAGGCAAGATCATTGTAAAAGATTCAATCGCTGATATCTTCTTACAGCAAATCCTTACTCGTCCGGCTGAGTTCGATGTTGTTGCAACTATGAACTTAAACGGTGACTACATTTCAGATGCTCTTGCTGCGCAAGTAGGCGGTATCGGAATCGCACCGGGAGCGAACATCAACTATGAGTCTGGACATGCGATTTTCGAAGCAACTCATGGTACTGCTCCTAAATATGCAGGTATGGATAAAGTAAACCCATCTTCAGTCATCCTTTCAGGAGTGCTTATGCTTGAGCACCTTGGCTGGACCGAGGCTGCAAATTTGATTTCTAAATCAATGGAAAAGACCATCGCTTCTAAAGTCGTGACATATGACTTTGCCCGTCTGATGGATGGAGCAACTGAAGTGAAATGTTCTGAATTCGGTACTGCATTAATCGAAAATATGGAATAAATTATTACAGCAGAAGCATTCCTTAAGGAGTGCTTCTGTCTTATATATTTACCTGGACAGGGGGAACCATGATGACAATTAAACGCAGAAAAGTTTCAGTGATCGGTGGAGGTTTTACGGGTGCAACAACTGCACTCATGCTGGCGCAAAAAGAACTTGGTGATGTCGTACTCGTTGATATTCCTCAAATGGAAGATCCAACAAAAGGTAAAGCATTGGATATGCTTGAAGCAAGTCCCGTTCAAGGGTTCGATGCAAACATCACCGGTACTTCAAACTATGAAGATACAAAGGATTCTGATATCGTCGTGATTACAGCAGGAATCGCACGCAAGCCTGGAATGAGCCGTGACGATTTGGTGCAGACAAACCAAAAAATCATGAAATCTGTAACAGAACAAATTGTCAAGTATTCTCCGAACAGTTATATCATCGTACTGACGAATCCGGTTGATGCAATGACATACACTGTTTTTAAAGAATCGGGATTCCCTAAAGAACGTGTAATCGGTCAATCAGGTGTCCTTGATACTGCCCGTTTCCGTACGTTCGTTGCTCAGGAATTGAACCTGTCAGTCAAAGATGTGACTGGATTTGTACTTGGGGGACACGGTGATGACATGGTTCCATTGATCCGATACTCCTACGCGGGAGGGATACCTTTAGAAACATTGATACCTAAAGACCGCCTGGAGGCAATTGTTGAACGTACCCGTAAAGGCGGAGGGGAAATTGTCGGTCTATTAGGCAATGGATCTGCTTACTATGCTCCAGCTGCTTCACTCGTGCAAATGGTTGAAGCCATCTTAAAAGACCAGCGCCGCGTCATTCCTGCCATCGCGTACCTGGAAGGCGAATATGGCTTCGAAGGAATCTATCTCGGAGTCCCAACCATTCTCGGAGGCAGCGGCCTTGAAAAAATCATCGAACTAGAACTAACAGAAGAAGAGCAGGCCGCACTGGCAAAATCAGCCGACTCCGTAAAAAACGTCATGTCATCATTGGCATAAGTGAATAATAATAGCCAGTTCCGCCCGTTAAAGATGGAACTGGCTTTTTTTATGCTTTTTATGAAAAGAAGTTCAATATCAAAAAGATATGATTGGGTGAACCCAGCTGTTGATTGGAGTGCAAGACGAAGACTCTTAATAGAAAAGCGTAAGGGCTTTGCTCAGAGGTGTGTGGCATAAGACGAATCGGTCACGAAGGCGTTTTTTGCCTTCTGGGTCGGTTTGGCTTATGACATGTGCCTCTAAGCCCTGAAGCTAGACAGTTATTCCCCCTTTAGGAGGCTCACCAACCGCCCGCGGAAAGCGAAGTCTTGCACGGAAATCAACAGTGGTATTAGAAGGCTAATAAAAATTATCCCAATAACCGCGTAAAATCCCTTTGTATGGAAAGCCTATAAGTGATATTATAGTAATATACAGATAATAAAGATTATTTCTATTATTTTAAAATGTATGCGTTTACATATGGAGGTGCACCTTATGCTATTAGGTAAAAAAAGAAAACTTGGTAGAAAAATTGAGGAAATGTCGATCGGAGAAAAATTAACGTTAACTGAAAAAATTGAAGATAATAATCTGCTTTTGTATCTGGGATTGACCAATGATGCCAATCCTTTATACATCCAGCATGACTATGCGTCTCAGACTCCTTTTAAAAAACCAATTGTTCCATCCATCATGCTGACAGGTATCATTACATCTGCCGTCTCAAAATATTTACCTGGACCCGGTTCACACATCATCCAACAGAATATTGAGTTTCTAAAACCAGTTTATCACTATGCAACAATTCAATTCCTGTTTGAAGTGATTGAAGTCGAACCGGCATCCCACATCGTCACAATCAGAGTAACAGCAGTAAATGAAGACGATGAAAAAGTCATAGACGGATTGATCAAGGTTTGTCCGCCACATAAACTTGAAAAGATGAATAGTCACGCATTGGAAAACTTCTAATAATCAATAGGGATGAAGCTATGAAATCCATTAGGATTTTATAGCTTTTTTTTATATGCATATACTAATACTACCTTTTGGTATGGTCAAGACATACAATTGTATTATAATGAAAGTATCATTACATAATATCGTTGGATGATGGGGTTAATTTCTTTTGTATGGAGGCACTTTAAATGAGTAAAAAAATCTTAGTAGTAGAAGATGAACAATCAATCGCCACTTTGTTAAAGTACAACTTGGAACAGTCAGGTTATTCAGTCATCACCGCAAATGATGGTGAAGAGGGGAGAAACATGGCTATCGACCAGCTCCCGGATTTGATGATTCTTGATCTTATGCTTCCAAAAATGGATGGTATTGAAGTATGTAAGGAATTAAGGCAGAAGAAAGTTAATATCCCCATTCTGATGCTGACAGCCAAGGATGATGAATTCGATAAAGTCCTTGGTTTGGAGCTCGGAGCAGATGATTATATGACAAAGCCATTCAGCCCCAGAGAAGTCGTCGCGAGGGTAAAAGCAATTCTGCGGCGCAGCCAAACGATCAAGGATGCCGGAGAAGCAGTGGAGGAAACGGCTGACTATAAAGAAGTCGGCGAATTGAAAGTGTATCCCGAGCAATATGAAGCTTATTTTCAAGGTGAACTATTAGAATTGACTCCAAAGGAATTTGAGCTCCTTCTCTATTTGACGAACAACAAAGGAAGAGTATTGACACGGGATCAGCTTCTCAGTGCCGTCTGGAATTATGATTTCGCAGGAGATACAAGAATTGTCGATGTTCATATCAGCCACCTGCGTGAAAAAATTGAATCCAATACAAAAAAACCTGTTTATATCAAAACCATCCGGGGACTCGGTTATAAGCTGGAGGAGCCAAAGGTTCAATGACGAAGTTCAGAACAAAGCTCCTTTTTGCTCTGATTACGTTAATCATCCTTGTTTTGATCGGTCTAGGTCTCGTATTGGGCCAGATATTCAAAAATTTTTATCTTGATACCTTTAATTCAAGAATACAAAAGGAATCCAGGTTACTGGCAAGCTCTATCGAAGAGAACGGAAGCTTAAGAGACATCAACCCTTCCATGATTGAAGAACTCAGCGATATTTTGGATGTCCGGATTACGATCCTCAATGATACCGGCAATGTCATTCATGATACAGAGTCGGCAGATTCACTGCTGGACGTCCATCAGAAACGGATGATCAATGAAATCGGTGAGAACTGGGATGTGAAAGATAAGAATAAAAAACTTGTGTTATCCGGAAAGGAATACCGTTACTATTGGTACCCGCTGAGAAAACAGGACAATACGATCAATGGACTCCTGATCATGAGTGCTGAAGTAGACGCATTGGAAAAAGGTACAGGACAGATCTGGCTTGTCCTGACAGTTTCCCTTGTTCTGGCACTCATCCTCATCATCATTCTTGGTTCAAGAATCACGGTGCGCTATACAAGGCCGATAGAATCTGCGACGAAAGTGGCAATTGAGCTTGCTAAAGGAAATTACAGGGCAAGGACTTATGAAGATCGATTAGATGAGACCAGCATGCTGAGTACATCGATAAATATATTGGCTCGAAATCTGCAAGAAATGGTCACTTCCCAAGAGATGCAGCAGGACCGGCTTACCACTTTGATTGAAAATATGGGAAGTGCCCTGCTGCTAATCGATCAGCGCGGGTTTGTGGTATTGACGAACCGCACATTCAGGGAGTTCTTTAATTTGAAAGAAAGCGAATTAAAGAAAGTTCGCTATCATGAAGTGATTCACTATCAACAGGTGAACAAGCTCGTGGAAGAAATCTTTATGACGGAAGATCGCGTGAGAAGACAGATTCTCCTTCCTCATAGGATTGAAAGGAAACATTATGAAGTGTACGGTGCGCCGATCATCGGCCAAAACGATGAGTGGAAAGGGATTGTCGTCGTTTTTCATGATATTACCGAACTGAAGAACCTGGAGCAGATGAGAAAAGACTTTGTAGCCAATGTCTCTCATGAATTAAAAACACCGATCACTTCTATTAAAGGGTTTTCTGAAACGTTGTTAGACGGTGCCATGAAGGACGAGGATGCGTTGAAGTCTTTCCTGGAAATCATCCTGACAGAGAGTGACCGCTTACAATCCCTCATCCAGGATTTATTGGAGCTTTCGAAGATTGAAAAACATGGATTTGAGCTTTCTTTGGAAAAACAAGAGGTGTCTGAGCTTGTCGGAGACGTCCTGCCCATTTTAAAGGACAGGGCTGAAAAGAAGGACATCACTATCCACACCCAGTTTGAATCTCGCGGAGAAGCTGAAATTGATCCTTATCGATTGAAGCAGGTATTCATCAACCTGATTTCAAATGCCATTGTTTACACACCACAGGGGGGAGACGTCACAATATCCATTACGGAGGATAGAGAAAACGTGCACGTTTCCATTAAGGACAATGGGATTGGAATAAGCGGAGAGGAACTGCCTAGAATTTTTGAGCGCTTTTATCGGGTAGACAAAGCAAGAAGCCGTAATTCAGGAGGAACCGGGCTAGGTCTTGCCATTGTAAAGCATATAATTGAAGCTCATGAAGGGAAAATCGAAGTGGAAAGTGAAGTGAACAAGGGGACAACATTCACGGTCTGCCTTCACAAAAAGTTTCCTGAACACACATTCGGGGAAAAAAGTAGAAAATAAACCATACTCTTACTCATTTTTTACATTCTATTTACAAAAGGTTAAACCAGTATTAATAAACAGGTGCTACTATAATAGATGAAACCCCTTCATCCAAGGAGTGAAGAAAAGACGAGAACCAACCCCGTTCTCGTCTTTTCGTATTGGAAAAATATTCCCGACCTCTCACCCATTCTCTCATCATATTGTCATATTCTTGAAACTTTTTTGTATCCTGCCCGTATATATTACTAGTCGGCCAATAGTATAGAGAAAGGTTGATTGTAATAGAAAGGGGAGGGAGTATTATGAGCCTGAAACGTATTTATATGATTACCGGAATGGTAATTGCCGCTCTTATATTAATTCTTGTATTAGTGACATCCTGGTACACGGTGGATGAATCTGAGCAAGCGCTCGTATTGACATTCGGAGAAGCGGGAGAACCAGTGGTTGAACCAGGTCTCCATTTTAAAATGCCTTGGCCCATGCAATCTGTAGAAGTGCTTTCTAAAGAAACGTTCAGTCTTCAGTTTGGATATGAGGAGAAAGATGGAAAAATAAAGGAATTCCCGAAAGAGACAAAAATGATTACGGGTGATGAATATATCGTCCTTGCCGACCTCGTTGTTCAATGGAAAATCACTGATCCGAAAAATTACTTATATAATGCAGATGACCCAAAAGAAATCCTGTATGATGCGACTTCAGCGTCCTTAAGAAGTATAATCGGAAGTTCGCTTATCGATGATGCCCTGACATCGGGTAAAGCAGAAATCGAAGCGAATGTAAGAGATCTGTTAACGGATTTGATTGATGAATATGATATCGGAATCTCCATCCTTGCAGTCAAATTGCAGGACGTTGAACTGCCTAATGAAGAGGTGCGAAGTGCTTTTACAGCTGTTACCGACGCACGTGAAACAATGAATACCAAAATAAACGAAGCGAAAAAATACCGCAATCAGCGGACGAATGAAGCGAAGGGTGAAAAAGATGCCATCATCTATAGAGCGAAAGGTGATAAAATTGCCCGCGTTGAGCAAGCCCGCGGTGATGTGGCTGTCTTTGATAAGCTTTATACGGAATACAAAAGCAATCCGGAGATAACCAGAAAGCGTCTGGTCCTCGAAACGCTTGAAAATGTGCTGCCTGATGCTGAAATCTATATCATGAAGGATAATGGCGATACACTTAAGTATTTCCCTATCAGACAGCTTGAAAATCAAACACCGCCGGTAAAGCAGGAAGGGAGTGAGGAGTAATGGCTGATCAAAACGTCTTTGATATTAAATCACACCAGAAAGATCCGGTTGAATGGAAAAGGTACCGGAAACTGGGGATTTTCCTCATCATTATCTTAGCGGCTATCCTTCTTCTTTTCACAAGCCTTTATGTTGTGAAAGAAAGTGAATACAAAGTGGTGAGACAATTCGGTGAGGTTGTCAGAATCGATAAGGATCCCGGATTGAAGGTGAAGATTCCGTTCATTCAATCAGTTACCACGCTGCCAAAACATCAAATGACCTACGATGTCACTGAAGCAGAAATCAATACGAAGGATAAAAAAAGGATTCTGATTGATAATTTTGCAGTTTGGAGAATAGAAGACCCGCTGAAGATGATCAAGAATGCGAGAACAGTCGTGAATGCTGAAACAAAGATGGAAGAGTTTATTTACTCGGTTGTCCGCTCAGAGCTTGGCCGTTTGAAATATGATCAGATCATCGATGATGAAAAGTCCTCCCGGGGGAGCCTCAATGATCAAATCACCAAGAAAGTAAATGAACTGCTCGCAAAGGATGGATACGGAATCGTCGTAAAAGATGTCCGGATGAAGAGGACCGACCTGCCCCAAGCAAATGAAAACTCTGTTTATACCCGTATGATTTCTGAACGTGAATCGAAATCCCAGGAATATCTATCGATGGGTGATGCAGAGAAACAGAGGATCACAGCCGATACGGACAGGGAAGTGAAAGAACTTCTAGCAAAAGCAAGTGCCGATGCAAATGTCATTCGTGCTGAAGGAGAATCCGAGGCAGCGAAGATATACAATAATTCATTCTCGAAAGATCCTGATTTCTATGATTTATTTAAAACGTTAGAGACGTACAAGAAGACGGTAGATGAGAAAACCGTGATCATTTTACCTTCAGATTCGCCGTATGCCAGATTGTTAATGGGTTATACAGAATAATCATTAGTTCTTCCGGCAAGGAGATTCCTCCCCCGGAAGGGCTTATTTTTTTCTTGCCGTTTCCCTCTTTTTCCTTTCTCCCTTTGGCATGATAGAATAAAAGAGGATGACATAGAAAATAGCTGGCCATTCCAGGCTGGCATAAATAAAAAGTGAAAATGTACTCTACCCTTTTAGAGGAGGTCCTTTTATGACGAAAAAGTTAGTTTTAATTGATGGGAACAGTATTGCTTATCGAGCATTTTTTGCCCTGCCCTTACTGAATAATGATAAAGGTGTACATACAAATGCAGTGTACGGTTTTACCACTATGCTGCAGAAGGTTTTGGAAGACGAAAAACCTACTCACATCCTGGTTGCCTTCGATGCAGGTAAGACCACCTTCAGACATAAGACCTTCAAGGAATACAAAGGAGGGAGACAGAAGACGCCTCCTGAGCTGTCAGAACAATTTCCATATATCAGGGAGCTTCTTGATGCTTATGGCATTAAACGCTACGAAAAGGAAAACTACGAAGCTGATGACATCATCGGGACGCTTTCCCTTCAAGCGGAATCAGAAGGCTATGAAGTGAAAATCTTTTCGGGAGATAAAGACTTGACTCAGCTCAGTACGGATAAAACGACCGTATGCATCACAAGAAAAGGAATCACGGACCTGGAAGTTTATACTCCTGACCACATCAAGGAAAAATGGGAGATTTCCCCGGATCAAATCATTGATATGAAGGGATTGATGGGGGACAGTTCCGATAATATCCCAGGTGTTCCGGGTGTCGGGGAAAAAACAGCGATTAAACTCCTGAAAGAATTCGGCTCGGTTGAAGAGCTTCTTGAATCAATTGATCAAGTAAGCGGTAAAAAATTGAAGGAAAAGCTTGAGGAAAACAAAGAATCAGCCGTTATGAGCAAGGAACTCGCCACCATTCTCAGAGAAGCTCCGATTGAGGTCAAAGTGGAAGAGCTCGGCTATGACGGAATGGATACATCAAAGCTGAAAGAAGTATTCAAAGATCTGGGATTCAATTCCCTGCTCGAAAAAATGGGTGAAACACCTCAGGAAGAAACACAGGATCTGGAAGAAATCTCTTATGAAATACTTAAAAAAGTGGAGGAAAAGCATCTTGCAAATGAGAGTTCTTTATATATCGAGATGCTTGAAGACAACTATCATCTCGGGTCGATCATTGGATTGAGCCTTCACAACGATAAAGGTACATTTTTCTTTACACTGGAAACCGCACTGGCATCGGAAGACTTTAAAAAATGGGCAGAGAATGATAACAAGAGCAAGTACGTATATGATTCGAAACAGACCGTCGTCTCTTTAAAAAGGCACGGCATTGACATAAAAGGAATCAAATTTGACTTATTATTGACCTCCTATATTCTGAACCCATCCGCTTCAGGTGATGATTTTGCTGCAATCGCGAAAGCGCACGGACTTCCTGTCGTGGACACCGATGAATCGGTATACGGCAAAGGGGCCAAACAAAAGGTACCTGCAGGAGATGTTCTATCAGAGCACTTGGCGAGAAAAGCGGCTGCCCTGCATGAACTAAAATCTGTCTGCACAAAAGAACTGGAGGATAATGAGCAACTAGAGTTGATTAATGAGCTGGAGCTTCCTTTAGCCCTGATCCTGGCAGAAATGGAGCACACAGGGGTAAAAGTCGATCAGCAGCGCTTAATCGATATGAGAGAGGAACTCGGGAACCGGATTGAAGAGCTCGAGAAGAGAATACACGAATTGGCTGGGGAAAGCTTTAATATCAATTCTCCAAAACAACTTGGGGTCATCCTGTTTGAGAAACTGGAACTGCCCGTCGTGAAGAAAACCAAGACCGGGTATTCAACCTCCGCTGATGTACTTGAAAAGCTTCAATCCAAGCATGAAATCATTGATTATATTCTGCATTACCGTCAATTAGGAAAGCTTCAGTCCACTTATTTAGAAGGACTCTTGAAAGTGGTACATGAGGACTCAGGGAAAATTCATACAAGATTCAACCAGGCATTGACTCAAACAGGCCGTTTAAGTTCGACTGATCCGAATCTGCAAAACATTCCGATCAGGCTTGAAGAAGGAAGAAAGATACGTCAGGCTTTCATTCCATCTGAAAAAGGATGGGTGATGTTTGCAGCTGACTACTCTCAAATCGAGCTGAGGGTGCTTGCTCATATCGCGGGAGACGAGAAACTCATCGAAGCGTTCCGGAATGACATGGACATTCACACGAAAACAGCGATGGATGTTTTCGGTAAAGCAAAGGATGAAGTGACTTCCAATATGAGACGACATGCGAAAGCGGTCAACTTCGGTATTGTATATGGAATCAGTGACTACGGACTATCGCAGAGTCTTGATATTACGCGTAAGGAAGCCGGCGAGTTCATTAAGAAATACTTAGAAAGCTTCCCGGGAGTCAAAGAGTATATGGACGATATCGTTCAAGAAGCGAAGCAGAAGGGGTTTGTGACGACTTTGCTGAACCGCCGCCGCTATCTCCCGGAAATCACGAGCAGAAACTTCAATCTGAGAAGTTTTGCCGAACGTACCGCCATGAATACACCGATCCAGGGCAGTGCAGCTGACATCATCAAGAAAGCGATGATTGATATGGCGCTCCGCCTGAAAGAAGAAAACCTTCAATCCCGTTTATTATTACAGGTGCATGATGAATTGATTTTTGAGTGCCCTGAAGAAGAGATTGAAACACTGAAGAAAATTGTGCCTGAAGTGATGGAAAACGCAATGGAGCTGGAAGTCCCCCTCAAGGTGGATTATTCTTATGGGCCTACCTGGTACGATGCCAAATAATCAAGTTTTAGGAGGTGCCCAATATGCCTGAGCTTCCTGAAGTCGAAACTGTCAGAAAGACATTGGAGCTGCTCGTTATAGGAAAAAAGATAAAGGAAGTTTCTGTCTTCTGGCCTAAGATGATCAAACATCCTCAAGAGACCGATGAATTCATTCACAGTCTAAAGGGACAGGAAATACTTGAAATGGGGCGGAGAGGGAAATTCTTGATTTTCTATTTGAATGAGGTTTCCCTTGTATCGCACTTAAGGATGGAAGGAAAATATGGCCTGTTTGATGAGCGTGATCCAATTGAAAAACATACCCATGTCATTTTTCATTTTACCGATGGGACAGAGCTGAGATATCGGGATGTCCGTAAATTCGGAACGATGCACCTTTATAAAAAAGGCGAAGAACTTCTGCATCGCCCCCTGATTCAATTGGGTGCTGAGCCTTTTGACAAAAACTTTACCGTTCAATATCTTCAGCAGAAATTAAAGAAAACGGATCGAATTGTAAAAGCTGCCTTATTGGATCAAGCGGTTTTGGTGGGCCTCGGAAACATTTATGTAGATGAGGCATTGTTCAGAGCAGGCATTCATCCAGACCGAAAAGCAAAATCACTAACAAGGAAAGAAATCAACGAATTGCACCGCTGCATCATCGAGACATTAAAGGAAGCCGTCGAGATGGGTGGAAGCACGATCAGGTCGTATGTCAATTCACAGGGACAAATGGGTATGTTCCAGCAAAATCTGTTTGTGTACAGTCGAAAAGACGAAGACTGCAGAATTTGCGGCACTCCCATTGAAAAGAAGGTGTCAGCAGGGAGAGGGACACATTATTGCCCCCGCTGCCAAAAAAGCTGAATAAGCCTGAAGACATTTAACATCTGATAAGCCCTTGCCATATAGTATTGTAATGATTTTTGGGAGGGCTTATAGATGACTGAAACATTCTCCTTGTTACTTCTTGCATTTGCTGTAAGTCTTGATAGCTTCAGCACCGGTTTAACTTACGGATTAAGAAAAGTAAAAATTCCTTTAAAATCAATCAGTATCATCTCTATCTGTTCGGCAAGTTCCCTTTTAGCTGCCATGATGGTCGGCGGGGCCATTCAATCACTCATAACCCCGGTTTGGGCCGGCAGAATCGGCGGGCTCATCCTGGTCGCGATTGGTGCCGCTGTCCTGTATCAGTTTTTCAGGCCGGAAAAAGGGACGGAACAGCAACCTTCAGAAGAAAAGACGCTTATTAACTTTGAGATTAAGTCGATCGGTTTGGTCATTCAAATTCTGAGGAGACCACTGACAGCGGACTTTGACCGTTCAGGGACGATTACTGGAATCGAAGCATTCATGCTCGGTATCGCACTGTCGCTGGATGCATTCGGAGCTGGGATCGGAGCTGCGCTATTGGATTTTTCCCCTCTTCTATTAGCAGTGGCCATTCTTTGCATGAGCTTTATTTTCTTATCTTCGGGCTTGCGGATGGGGCAGTTCTTTTCCCATTTGAAATGGGTCCAACGGGTTTCTTTCCTGCCGGGGGTGTTATTGATACTTATAGGGATTTTGCGTTTTTAAGAGAATAGGAAGTGTAGAGATCATGGCAATTATTCTAGGATTAACAGGCGGTATCGCAAGCGGCAAGAGTACCGTATCGAATATGCTTGACCAAAAAGGCTACACAATAATAGATGCCGATCTGGCGGCACGCAAAGTGGTCGAGGTCGGGCAGCCGGCTTACCTCGCGATTGTAGAGGAGTTCGGTAAAGGCATACTTCATAAGGAAGACGAAACGATCGACCGGGCAAAACTCGGCAATATTGTCTTTCATAATGATGAGATGAGAAAGAAATTGAACGGCATCGTTCACCCTGCTGTACGGGGTCTGATGCTTTCAGAGAAAGATCAGGCAATAGAAACGGGAAAAAACACAATCATCATGGACATCCCGCTTCTATATGAAAGCGACCTGACCTGGATGGTCGACCGGACCATCGTCGTATATGTAAACGAAGAAACCCAACTATCCCGTCTGATGAAACGGAATCAATTCACCAAACAAGAAGCAGCATCACGCATCGCTTCCCAATTCCCGCTCAAAGACAAAGTCGGACTCGCCGACGCAGTCATCGACAACAACGGAACAATAGAAGAAACCGAAAAGCAGCTAGAAAAGATCTTGAAAGATTGGGACTTGAGACCATAATACTTAACGTAAGCCGGCAGGGACTTTCCTGTCGGTTTTTATATTTTTAGAGTGGCGGTTTTAAGTTTGACTGGTTCTAGCAGTTGGTTGGAGTGGAAGACGAAGACTCCTGCGGGAGAAGTGGCCAATGTGAGACCCCGCAGGCGAAGCCAAGGAGGCTCACTGGTCACCCGCGGAAAGCGAAGTCTTCCACGGAAATCAACTGCGGTAATTTATGTGATTTATTTATTTACCTACTCATTTTCTGAAAGTCAAAAGAATATACATTTGTCAGAATAATAAAACATTTAAAATCCGCAAATTACTTATTAACTATTTCTCCAAATATGTTATACTATTTTTAGTTAATAAACATATAAGTATAACATTAATATAGAGGGGAGCCGGATTTATGAAGGCGAAAATTGCGATTAACGGTTTTGGACGAATTGGGAGAATGGTTTTCAGAAAAGCAATACTGGAAGATAACTTAGAGGTTGTAGCGATTAACGCAAGTTACCCGGCAACGACACTCGCACACTTAATTAAGTATGACACAAATCATGGAACATTTGATGCGGAAGTACTTACTGAAGAAAATGCCATCATCGTCAATGGGAAAAGAGTTCAATTATTAAGTGATCGTGATCCAAAAGCATTACCTTGGAACGAACTGGACATTGATATTGTCATCGAAGCAACAGGGAAATTCAATTCCAAGGACAAAGCGAGTCTTCACCTGGAAGCCGGCGCTAAAAAAGTAATCCTCACAGCTCCAGGTAAAAACGAAGATGTTACGATTGTGATGGGAGTAAATGAAAGCGCATTAAATATTGAAGAACATTCAATTATTTCAAATGCTTCTTGCACAACTAACTGCCTTGCGCCTGTTGCCAAGGTTCTGGATGAACAGTTTGGCATTGAGAATGGCTTGATGACGACTGTGCATGCGTACACCAATGATCAAAAAAATATCGATAATCCACATAAAGACCTGCGCAGAGCAAGAGCCTGCGGCCAGTCGATCATCCCTACAACTACAGGAGCAGCGAAAGCATTATCACTCGTTCTTCCTCAATTACAAGGGAAACTGCACGGGATGGCTCTGCGTGTTCCGACTCCGAATGTGTCACTCGTTGACCTTGTTGTCGATGTGAAAAGAGACGTGACAGCTGAAGAAATCAATGAAGCGTTTATCACGGCATCACTTGGGTCCCTTCAAGGAATTGTGGAGTATACGACCGAACCTTTAGTTTCAATTGATTTCAATACAAACCCTCACTCTGCCATCATTGATGGATTATCGACCATGGTAATGGGCGACCGCAAAGTGAAGGTGCTTGCATGGTATGACAACGAATGGGGCTATTCCTGCCGCGTAGTCGACCTCGCGAAATATGTAGCCTCAAAAATGGAAGTCAAAACTAAAGTGAACGCTTGAAAGAACCAAGAAAAACAATAAGCAAAATCACTCGAACGTCCTCCCGGGGGCGTTCTTTTCTTTTGATTAGCTATTTCCATTAATGTGTAGAAATGGCCAAAATATCAAGCGGTAGCATTTATTAAAGGTTCATGGATGTAGTTGTTCCAGCTGTTGGTTGGAGCACAAGTCGAAGACTCCTGCGGGAAAAGCGAAGTTGGGGAGACCCCACAGGAGCGCAGCGACGAGGAGGCTCACGGGTCACCCGCGGAAAGCGAAGTCTTGCACGGAAATCAACAGCGGCGTAATAGGTTCCAAAAAAAGTTTTAATAAATTTATTGCAAAAGGGTTTTAAACAAAGTATACTATTTTTCGTGAACTTCTTAATAGCAAATGAATACTGATTTAGCTACTTAAAGGGTTAGGACCTCTTCGGACTAACTTTCCCCCGTGGTAGTTAAGATTTTGCGAAGGGACTTGTTCATTTTGACGAAAAAAATTATGTCAAAGGGGGAAACGATCAATGGAAACAATGGGTCGTCATGTAATCTCAGAACTATGGGGCTGCGATTTTGAAAAGCTTAACGATGTTGATGGAATAGAAAAAACGTTTGTGGATGCTGCACTTAAATCAGGTGCTGAAGTCCGTGAGGTAGCCTTTCATAAATTTGCTCCTCAAGGTGTGAGCGGTGTTGTGATCATTTCTGAATCACATTTAACTATTCACAGTTTTCCTGAACATGGTTATGCAAGTATTGATGTATATACGTGCGGTGATTTAGATCCTAATATTGCTGCTGAATATATTGCAGATGCTCTTGGTGCAGATACTCGTGAAACAATCGAGCTGCCTAGGGGAATGGGTCCTGTTCAAGTGAAAAAAACACAGGCTCAAGCACTTTAATAGTGATATCGTAAAGAGATGCATGATGGTGCATCTCTTTTTTGATGTGTTTTTTCAGCGGAATGACCTTGAAAGCAGTCTTGATTGCGGGCTGAGAGCTGCTTGGATGGAAAAGATGGGGCTTTGTTAAATGCAGGAGCTTTGTTTAGATAGGATATCTGTCGTTTTTTTATTTTATCTGCCATTTTTAATTTTTATCTGCCAAAAATTCAATATATCTGCCATTTTTCAAAAAACGACAATTTTCGCGAATTGATTTCCATAAGTCGAACCTGCTCTTCCCTTAAACACACTTCAAAACTCCATTAGCCCCCGCCATCCACCTTCGCCAATTTCCATCTCACCATTTTTCGTGTAAAATAAGGATTAATAAAGGGAGGCAGTAAAATGAGTGGATTAAAAACCCTGTTAAAAAGATTTCAATCAGAATGTGAAACATCCGATCAACATGAAGATCCGGAACTGCGTTCACATTATTATAAATCGATGCATGGAGCTGCATATAATGCTGTTCTTGAATTGTTCTCATCTTCAGAGTATGAGGTCATTTCAGAATCAAAGGAACGAGGAGAAATCACGGTCCGTAAAAACGGGACTCCCCGACTTTTTATCGTCGCAACCGTAATCACTGTCCGCCCCCTTGAAACAGCGGTCGACTTCAAGGTAAGTGCGGATAAAGGGAAAATTTTTGGTACATATACAGTATTAAAAGCACAAATCAGGCATTACTATCAGAAACTGAACACTCAATTGGCCAAGGTAAAATAACGGTAATTCCGTATTTAGCTTGTTTATATGACAGCTTTTTAATATGATGAAAGTAATAGTTTGTTAAAACGGAGCTGATATTATGAAATGCCCGTCATGCCAGCATAATGGGACCCGTGTAGTCGATTCCCGTCCCGCTGATGAAGGACGCTCGATCAGAAGGCGAAGAGAATGCGAAGAGTGCAACTTCCGATTCACGACATTCGAAAAAGTGGAGGAGCTTCCATTGATTGTCGTAAAAAAGGAAGGCGTTCGTGAGGAGTTCAGCCGCGACAAGATTCTGAGGGGCCTTATCAAGGCGTGTGAAAAGAGGCCCGTCCCGCTGGAAATCTTGGAGAAAATCTCAATGAATATCGAAAAGGAGCTCAGAAGCCAGGGAACATCCGAAGTGGAATCTGTCAAAATCGGAGAGATGGTTATGGATGAGCTTGCAAAAGTCGATGAAGTGGCGTATGTACGTTTTGCATCTGTCTATCGACAATTTAAAGATATCAATGTCTTTATAGATGAATTAAAAGAGTTAATAAAAAAAGAGTAAAGCGGTGAGCTGAAGAGACATTCTTTAGCTCTTTTTCTCTTTATTATTTGACTCTTTCCCCATACTTTTTAGTACTAGAAAACAGCTACTATGTTGAAAGGTAGAATCAGACAATGAAGAAGCATTGGAATGAAATACAGCCGATCGATCACTATACCGTAGCGACAAATGGAATGCTTCAGGATTATGACCGAAAGATCGTCACGTTTCTTTATCAGCCGCTAATTGGTGCAGCCCCTTATAGTTTGTTCATGAGTTTATGGGGTGAGGTGGAAGAAAATCGACTATGGGCAATAGAATCTGCACATTATCATTTAATGAACGTTCTTTCCGTGAATCTGCAGGAAGTATATGAAGCAAGATTGAAGCTCGAAGGCATAGGCCTTTTAAAAGTATATGAGAAAAAAAGCGAAGGAGAGCGCAGATTTGTGTATGAATTGCAGCGGCCGCTCTCACCGCAGGAGTTCTTTCACGATGGGATGTTGAATGTATATCTGTATCAGAAAATCGGCAGGACCCATTATATGCGTTTAAAGAATTTCTTTACCGATGAGGCTGTAGAAAAGGAACGATACAGTGAAATAACCCGTTCCTTTCAGGATGTATTCACTTCGGAACAGAACATCAACTTCCTGCAGCATGATGCCAATGCAGATTCTGAAGCTGACTCCGGCAGGCAGTTTATTCAATATCAGGACGGTTCAGGCCTGCCGCTGGATGAAGTGGACTTTGATTTTCAATTATTGCTCTCAGGACTTTCAGAGGCAATGGTACCGAGAAAGGCTTTCACAGTGAAGGTAAGAGAAACGGTTACTAAGCTGAGTTATTTGTACGGCATCAACCCCCTTCAAATGAAAAATCTTGTGTTAAGTGCTGTGGATTCGGAAGATGAAATTGACCTTGAAATGCTCAGAAAAGCAGCAAGGGACTGGTATCAGCTTCAGACCGGCGAGCAGCTGCCTGATTTGGCAGCCCGTATCTCCTCAAAAAGGGAAGTGAAAAGAACGGACAAGCCGCTTACGAAGGAAGATGAGCTGCTGGAGTATCTCGAAACGACCTCACCTAAGGATGTCTTGGCTGATATTTCGAACGGCAGCAATCCTTCCAAGTCCGATCTTCAAGCTGTCGAAGAAATCCTGATGTCACAAAAACTTCCCATCGGGGTGATGAATGTACTTATTCAGTACGTTCTGCTGAAAACGGATATGAAACTCACCAAAGGGTATATGGAGAAGATTGCTTCTCACTGGTCTCGCAAGAAAGTCACGACAGCTGGACAAGCAATGGAGCTTGCAAAGAAAGAACATCAGCAATACCTAGAATGGGCACAAGGGAAAAAAGAAAACAAATCGAAAAGAAGAAAACCGATCAGGACAGAAAAGCTTCCAGAGTGGTTCAAAGAGGGAGGGAGTACGGAGGAGAAAACCCCTTCTTCGGAGAGTGATGATTATGACTTTGAAGCCGAAAAGAAAAAGCTTGAAGAAGAACTGAAAAATTTCAGGAAGTAGGTGAATGAAAAGGTGGAAAGAATCAACAATACGCTAAAGAAACTGGCGGCCTCGAATTCATTTCAGCAGCGCTATGAAAAAATGAAAAAAGAAATCCTTGAAAATCAGGATGTGAGGGATTTCATCAGTAAACATCGTGATCAAGTCACTTCTGACATGGTGAATGAAAGCCTGATGAAGCTCTACGAATATATTTCTCAAAGCAAGCAATGCAGGGATTGCCCATCTCTTCAGGAGTGTAAAAATATGATGCAGGGATATGATCCCCATTTGGTCATCCGCGGGAACACGATTGATATCGAATATCATCGATGCCCCCGTAAAGTGGTACACGATGAAAGATCAAGTTCCCAAAAGCTGATAAAGAGCCTCTATGTACCGAAAGATATTCTCCAAGCATCTTTCTCCACTCTTGAACTTGATTCGAAGAGCCGTTTGGAAGCCGTGCGACTGGCAAAGAATTTTGTGGAAAATTACGCGGCTGAAGAACGGATGAAAGGATTTTATTTTTACGGGAAGTTCGGTGTAGGAAAGTCCTATATCCTTGGGGCGATTGCGAATGAACTCGCAGAGAATAAAGTGGCCTCCATGATTGTATATGTTCCTGAGTTCTTCCGGGAAATCAAGCAATCTCTTGGTGACAACTCACTTAACGAAAAGCTTGATGCGGTTAAGACAGCACCTGTATTGATGCTCGATGATATAGGGGCGGAAACCATGTCCAGCTGGGGAAGGGATGAAATCCTCGGGACCATCCTGCAGTACAGAATGCTTGAGAATCTCCCGACATTCTTTACATCAAACTTTAACTTCGATGAATTAACGCACCATTTGACCTACACACAACGCGGCGAAGAAGAGAAACTGAAGGCTGCCAGAATCATGGAAAGAATAAAATACCTTGCGAAACCCGTCCACATCGACGGCCGCAACAGAAGAGAATAGGATCCATAAAAAAAGAAAAGGTGCGAGTGCCTTTTCTTTTTTTGTTCTTTCAATTTATTGAAATAGTGAAAGCTTTGATGGTAGGAATGTGAAAGTACATATAAAACTTTAGATAGACTATTGTAGAATTTAGTGCTATCCAGCTGTTGATTGGAGTGCAAGACGAAGACTCCTGCGGGAGAAGCGAGACAGGTGAGACCCCACAGGAGCGCAGCGACGAGGAGGCTCACCGGCCGCCCGCGGAAAGCGAAGTCTTGCACGGAAATCAACAGCGGT
>NZ_JBBYAF010000017.1:0-82722 GCF_038405515.1 Rossellomorea oryzaecorticis
AAGGATAGTTTGTATAGGGAAAGGTAAAAGCTTGATCCCCGTGGTGACGAACTAACATCACCCAGTAACGGAGAATGGAATCATGAACACCTACTTGATTCGCTAGATCTCGATAACTGACTAATTCATTAAGATAACGCTTGGCAACTTGAAGCTTAAATTCTTGGGGAAACTTAGCCATTGGTGCGGGCACCTCCTATTGTTGGTTAGGTGTCCAACAATAGGGGTGCAGCACAGGTACGACTGAGGAGGCTCACCAACCGCCCGCGGAAAGCGCAGTTTTGCACGGAAATCAATAGCGGTGATCAAAGTACGCACTTAAAGTTGATAAACTTTTTCACTCGCCATGTTTAACTACTTATAAGAATGGGAACTGTTTAAGAGCAATGGATGACGGCAGCGCTAAAGAATATTGAAGAAATAGCAATTTAAAGGGAAAAAGAGGAGATTCTATTACATTTATGTATCAAATAAGAAAAGATTCCCATTATTTCTTGATTTATTCTTGCTAAGCCCATTCTATTGTGATAATCTTTTAACAGAATTGTTGTTGAATATTGATTCAGCAACGTTTTCAAGCGATTTTTCTTTACTTCATGTATAGAAAACGCTAAAGTTGTTTACTAATGATATTAAAGTAAATGAATCATGACTGAGACATTTCCTTGGGAGGAGGTGAATGGCATGAACAAGACAGAATTAATCAATGCTGTTGCAGAAGCTGCTGAGCTATCTAAGAAGGACGCTACTAAAGCGGTTGACGCTGTTTTCGATACAATTCAAGATTCACTTGCAAACGGTGATAAAGTACAATTAATCGGATTCGGTAACTTCGAAGTACGTGAGCGCGCAGCCCGTAAAGGTCGCAACCCACAAACAGGTGAAGAGATCGAAATCTCAGCAAGCAAAGTACCTGCTTTCAAACCAGGTAAAGCGCTTAAAGAAGCTGTAAAATAATTACATACTTTGAGCGTTAAGAAAGGCCGCATTTCTATGCGGTCTTTTTTTCTTTGTTGTAAAACTAGTCTTAAACTAGTATGTTCATAATCATTAACATTATGTTGATAAACTTAATTGATTTTCACTTTATTAAAATGCATGTTTCAATTTTAAAGGCTCCAGCTGTTGATTGGAGTGCAAGACGAAGACTCCTGCGGGAAGAGCAGCTAATAAGAAAAGCGGAGGGGGCTTTGCTCAGAGGCTTATGACCTGTGCCTCTAAGCCCTGCAGCTAGACATGTGAGACCCCACAGGGAGGTACGACCGATGAGGCTCACGGGCTACCCGCGGAAAGCGAAGTCTTACACGGAAATCAACAGCGGTGTTTCAGGATTTTTTATGAACTTCTAAAACACTAGGCTTTGATGAGATTATTGGCTTATGCTAATATTAACAATGTTAGTTTATTTCTTTAAGAGATAGTAGGAGGACACCACAATGGCAGAAGTCAATCATAGCCAAATAGAAGAAGCAGTGCGTTTAATACTTGAGGCAATAGGAGAAAATCCTAATAGAGAAGGACTGTTGGATACACCCAAGCGAGTCGCTAAGATGTATGCAGAAGTTTTCTCGGGAATAGATCATGACCCTAAAGAATATTTTGAAACCATTTTCAGTGAAGACCACGAAGAGCTGGTCCTTGTTAAAGATATACCTTTTTATTCAATGTGTGAGCATCACTTAGTTCCTTTCTACGGCCGTGCACATGTTGCGTATATTCCCCGGAACGGAAGGGTTACCGGTCTTAGTAAACTGGCAAGAGCGGTCGAATCTGTAGCCAGAAGACCTCAGCTGCAAGAAAGAATCACTTCAACCGTAGCTGAATCCATTATGGAGACTCTTGAACCTTATGGTGTCATGGTGGTTGTGGAGGCGGAACATATGTGCATGACGATGAGAGGGGTAAAGAAACCCGGTTCAAGCACAGTGACGACTGCAGTGCGCGGTACCTTCAAAGAGGATGCTCAAGCCCGCAACGAAGTGCTTTCATTTATTAAAAAGTAAAAGTACAGGAGTGGTTCTTATGAATTCAAATGATTATGTGGTCATTAAGGCAGCAGAAGACGGCGTTAACGTAATTGGTCTAACAAGAGGTACGGATACACGCTTTCACCATTCGGAAAAGCTTGATAAAGGGGAAGTCATGATTGCTCAATTCACTGATCACACTTCTGCCATCAAGGTGAGAGGGAAAGCTACGATACTGACCAGTTTTGGGGAAATGGAAAGTGAAAACAAAAAATAGGATGCGACACGCGGGACGAACCAAGAACTTTCACTCTTAGTCGTCCCCTTTGTTATATGAGAGTGGAGAGCCCACAGTCTCAAAAAAAACTGGCTGGTTACAAACATACACAGGATGAGATAGGGGGATGGTCGTTCATTCCCTATTCATCAGAGTTTTATGGTATAATATTTATTGCTGAAATTTATCGTGTGAAACATAGTAGAAATGGGGAAATAGGGTATGAAATTCACTGATTACAATCATCAAGCGAATATCATTCATCATTACATAGAAGAACAGCTTCATCATTCGTATTTAAAGGAGTTTATTGATCAGCCTTATATTGATCGTAATCGGATCAACTTTCTTCTCCTTCCATTCATGAATGGACAGCGAATGGTTACACAACAGGAAATGAAGTGGATTTCTACTGCTATGTTTTTACATGTTGCCCTTGAGACCCACGAGAAGGTAACGATTTCTGAACAGGATTCTCTAAAGGAGAGACAGTTAACTGTGCTTGCAGGAGTATACTTTAGCAGCCTTTATTATAAAACCCTTGCGGAGTCAGAAGATGTAGGACTCATCGAAGTATTATCGAGTGCAATCAAAAAAATTAACGAGTGTAAGATATCGATGTATAAAGAAGAATACACTTCTATTGAAGAATTGATGGAGGATGTAAGAATCATCGAAACGTCAATCGCTGCCCATTTCTATGAATTTTTTCATCAGAAAGAGTGGGTTCCTCTTCTTTCGGACACATTTTTATATAATAGACTTTTACAAGAGCGCCTTGCACTGAAGAATACGCAGGACACCATTTTCATCAATGCCTTAGCTTCTATTTTGAAACAATCGGAAGAGCCGGCGGATGAGCATCTCATATTGTCTGCCATTGACACTACATTGGAAAAGATTCAAAAAAACATCGAAGTTCAGTTAGACAGGATAAAGCCGGTACCGCCTGCTGTCAGAGAATTATTTATGGAATTCCTTCCTTTCACTGAGCCTCTTACTACTACGAAATTATATGCGGAAGAAGGGTAAATGTTATGCAACAGTCGAAAGAACAAAAGGTTCATGGCGTTTTCGAAAAGATCTACTCTAACTATGACAAAATGAACTCTGTTATCAGTTTCCAACAGCATAAAAAATGGCGCAAAGAAACGATGAAGCATATGAGTGTGAAAGAAAACGCCAAAGCTTTGGATGTATGCTGCGGAACGGCGGACTGGACACTTGCCCTAGGTGAAGAAGTAGGGGAGGAAGGAAAAGTATTCGGCTTGGATTTCAGTCAGAATATGCTGTCAATTGGAGAAGAGAAAGTAAAAGAATCACCCTTAAACAATATCGAGCTAATTCACGGGAATGCAATGGAACTGCCTTTTGAAGATGGTACATTTGATTATGTCACGATCGGATTCGGATTAAGGAATGTGCCGGATTACCTACAAGTCTTAAAGGAAATGAATCGTGTGTTGAAACCGGGTGGAATGGCTGTTTGCCTTGAAACGTCACAGCCAACCATGTTTGGATTCAGACAGCTTTACTATATGTACTTCAGATTTATCATGCCGGTGTTCGGAAGGATCTTTGCAAAGAGCTTTTCGGAGTATTCCTGGCTGCAGGAATCTGCACGGGATTTCCCTGGAATGAAGGAACTTGCAGATTTGTTTAAAGAAGCTGGCTTCAAAGATATATATTTTAAGCCATATAGCGGCGGAGTAGCTGCAATGCATGTTGGGTATAAGCAATAGAAAAATCGTAAATCAGTAAACTGGGTGGATTAACTATGAAGCTAAACAGGATTTATTCCTTTCTAAAAACAGACATAGACCAGATTGAAAAGGAACTTGAATCAGCCATCGAATCGGATTCAAGACTCTTGAATCAAGCATCCCTGCACCTTTTACAAGCGGGTGGAAAACGCATCCGGCCCGTTTTTGTCTTGCTTTCAGCGAGATTCGGTGATTATAATATCGACTCCGTGAAAAATGCAGCTGTTGCCCTGGAGCTGATTCATATGGCCTCCCTGGTACATGATGATGTGATTGATGATGCAGAATTAAGAAGAGGAAAACCGACGATAAAGGCGCAATGGGATAACCGGATTGCCATGTATACCGGTGATTATATTTTTGCACGCGGACTGGAATATATGACGCATATACAAAATCCTGAAGCACATCAAATCCTTTCCCGTACCATCGTCGAACTTTGCAAGGGTGAAATTGCCCAAATCAAAGATAAGTACCGGTACGATCAAAACCTGAGGGATTATCTATTGAGAATTAAACGGAAGACTGCTTTATTGATAGCCGTTAGTTGTCAATTGGGTGCAATTTCTTCAGGTGCCCCGGAAGAAGTACATAGAAGATTGTTCCGCTTTGGATATAACGTTGGAATGAGTTTTCAAATTACGGATGACATTTTAGATCTGACAGCAAGCGAAGAAGAATTAGGAAAGCCTGCGGGCAGTGATTTATCGCAGGGTAATATCACGCTACCGATTTTGTATGCGATGGAAAACCCTAAGCTCAGGGCAGAAATAGAACGTGTTTCGGAAAACACGTCCGCCCAAGAAATGAAATCGGTGATATCATCTATACTATCTTCCGAGGCGATTGAACGCTCTCATCGAGTCAGTAGGATGTATCTTGATAAAGCCTTAAGAGATTTAGAGTTCTTACCTCAGAACAGGGTCAAGAAGACTCTGAAGAATATCGCAAACTTTATCGGCAAGAGAAAATATTAAGAAAATTTAAAATGGAAACGTTGCCAAAACCCCTAAACAGTGTTAATATTTTCGTGGGACGTCCTCGGACAGACTATACATACATAATTAGGAGTGGGGAAGATGGAAAAAACGTTTTTAATGGTAAAGCCAGACGGCGTACAAAGAGGGTTAATCGGTGATATCGTATCACGTTTTGAGAAAAAGGGCTTCCAATTAGTCGGAGCTAAGCTTATGAGCATCTCCAATGAGCTTGCTGAAGAGCACTACGGTGAGCATAAAGAAAGACCTTTCTTTGGGGAACTTGTCGACTTTATTACTTCTGGTCCTGTTTTTGCAATGGTATGGCAAGGAGAAAATGTCATTTCTACAGCGCGTGGCATGATGGGTGCTACAAATCCTAAAGATGCTGCTACAGGTACAATCCGCGGTGACTTTGGTCTGACAGTCGGGAAGAACATCATCCACGGTTCTGATTCTCCTGAAAGCGCTGTAAGAGAAATCGGCTTATTCTTCAAAGAAGAAGAGCTTGTCGAATATTCAAAACTAATGAACGAGTGGATCTACTAATCCGCACTTCCTATATAAGGATAAAAAGACAAGCCAGAAATGGCTTGTCTTTTTGTATGGCTAATCGAGGCTTGGAACACCGCTGTTGATTTCCGTGCAAGACTTCGCTTTCCGCGGGTGACCCGTGAGCCTCCTCGTCGCATGCGCTCCTGCGGGGTCTCACATAAGTCACTTCTCCCGCAGGAGTCTTCGTCTTGCACTCCAATAAACAGCTAGAACAAGTGGTAATAAACAAATAGATTTTAACAGTCATTTGCTACTCTCTATAATTGCATAAAATTTATTTGAAAACTGTCTTTGATATTAACAATTTCCATCTCCGTTCGATATATCTTATATACATAAATAAGTCATTTAAGTTGCAGAGAGAGTGAGTAAGAATGATAAATGATTATGGTGATTTTATTAATGGAATAAAAAGGAAGACAGGAATTGATTTATCTCTTTATAAAGAAGCTCAGATGAAAAGAAGACTAACGTCGCTGTATGAAAAAAAGGGGTATAAAAGCTTCCACGAATACTATAAGATCATCAGCTCGGATGGTGGGCAAATGGCTGAATTCCTGGACAGGATGACGATCAATGTTTCTGAATTCTACCGGAATTATAAAAGGTGGGAGGTGCTCGAGACCCGGATCCTGCCGAGGTTATTGAAGGAGAATCGGCCCTTGAAGGTTTGGAGTGCAGCTTGTTCAACTGGGGAAGAACCTTACACTTTAGCCATGATGCTTTCAAAACACCTTCCATTAGCCCAGTTTAACATCCTGGCGACTGATTTGGATGAAAACGCACTTCAACGAGCGAAGCATGCGGTTTATCCGGAACGTTCATTAGCTGAAGTCCCTCCTGAGATCAAGGATACGTTATTCACTGTTGAAGGCTCTCTTTACAGAGTGAATGAAGAGATTAAGAATACTGTGACCTTCAAGCAGCAAAATCTGCTGGCCGACTCATTTAACAAAGATTTTGATCTAATCGTATGCAGAAATGTATTGATTTACTTTACAGAACAAGCAAAAGATCTCTTGTACAAAAAATTCAATGCATCCCTGAAAACGGAAGGGGTATTTTTCGTTGGCAGTACGGAGCAGATTTTCAATCCTGGTCAATACGGATTCCAGTCTGAGGATACTTTTTTCTATAGAAAAATTGATTGAATGAACGATGAAATAGTAGTTTTTCAGGGTCAGCCTGAGAAGCTGTTGTTTCATCGTTTTTAATTTATGGCTGTAGTAGCGTTCAGTGTTATTATAGACGGTATCTTCTAAATTTTTTAACATAGTACTAGGAATGGATATAAAACTTATGTTATATTGGTACATAATTCTTTAACGAGTTGAAGGGGGAAAGTGTTATGAGATATTTAACATCAGGTGAGTCTCATGGTCCTCAATTGACCACAATCATTGAAGGGCTGCCGGCTGGAATGCCGATTAAAGCAGAAGACATCAACGAGGACCTGGCAAGAAGACAAAAAGGCTATGGCCGCGGCAGGAGAATGCAAATAGAAAAAGACCGCGTTTCCATCGTCGGAGGAGTCAGACATGGATATACGCTTGGTTCTCCTGTGGGACTTGTAGTGGAGAATAAAGATTGGACTCATTGGACTAAAGTGATGGGAATCGAGCCTTTATCCCCCGGAGAGGAAGAGGAAGTGAAAAGGAAAATTTCGCGTCCCAGACCTGGTCACGCTGACTTGGTTGGCGGTATGAAGTATGGTCACCGTGATCTTAGGAATGTCCTGGAACGATCGTCTGCAAGAGAGACGACTGTGCGGGTTGCAGCAGGGTCGGTTGCCAAGAAATTATTAAGGCTTTTAGGCATAGAAGTAGTAGGGCATGTACTTGAAATCGGCGGTATAAAAGCTGAAAATGTCCACTATGAATCGATAGATGATGTAAAAGAGAGAACAGAAGAGTCGCCGGTGCGCTGTCTGGATGAAGAAGCAGCGGGTAAAATGATGAATTTAATAGATGAGGCAAAGAAGAACGGTGACTCGATTGGCGGAGTCGTAGAAGTGATTGTAGAAGGAATGCCTGCCGGTGTCGGGAGTTATGTGCATTATGATAGAAAACTCGATGCAAAACTGGCAATGGCAATCATGAGCATAAATGCATTTAAAGGGGTGGAATTCGGACTTGGATTTGAAATGGCCCGAAAACCAGGCAGTGAAGTGCATGATGAAATCATGTGGAACGAGGATAAAGGATATTACAGAAAAACAAACAGACTCGGTGGATTTGAAGGCGGAATGACAACAGGAATGCCAATTCATATTAAAGGTGTAATGAAGCCTATTCCTACACTGTATAAGCCGCTTCAAAGCGTCGATATTGATACAAAGGAGCCATTTAAAGCAAGTATTGAACGGTCTGACAGCTGTGCTGTTCCTTCGGCGAGTGTAGTCGCGGAAGCTGTAGTGGCATGGGAGCTGGCGTCAGCGATAACAGATCAATTTCACAGCGACCAATTTGATAAGCTCCATCATGATATTGAAACCCTTCGAAAAGAAACGATGGAATATTAAATGGAAAGAATCAGTGTGAACACTTCCTCGAAGTCATATGAAGTGCTGCTTGGGAAGGAGATGACAAAGGAAATCATCGCGTTTATTTCCGCTGAATTTCCGAATGTTTCTACTGTCTGGATCATTGCAGATGAAAAAGTCTTTTCTATTTACGGAAAGCCGTTTGCTGAAGAACTTAAGCAATCTTTTCCTGTAAAGGTCTATACGGCTCCTTCAGGAGAGCGTGCAAAGAGCTTTGATGTTTATCACGAGGCAATAACACATGGACTCAGTAACCAAGTTGATCGAAAGTCTATTGTGATCGCTTTCGGCGGTGGTGCAATCGGGGACCTTGCAGGTTTTGTGGCATCAACATTTATGAGAGGCATTCCTTTCATCGGTGTACCTACTACCATACTTGCCCACGATAGTGCAGTGGGGGGGAAGGTTGCAATCAATCATCCTTTAGGGAAAAATATGGTCGGCCAATTCTATCAGCCAGAAGGCGTCTTTTTTGACCTGGACTATCTTAACAGTTTACCAGCTAAAGAAATTCTCTCAGGTTATGCAGAAGTGATCAAGCATGCTTTTTTGTCAGATGCTTCATTCCTGGAGTACTTAAAAATGAATTTCGTATCTGTAAGCGGTCTGCAAGAGGACTTTGTCCTGGATTGTTTGCTCAAAGGAATCAAAGTCAAAGGGGAAATTGTGTCTAAAGACGAAAAAGAACAAGGCATCCGGGCATTTTTGAATTTCGGGCATACGTATGGTCATGCTGTTGAAAGTGGCTGCGGGTATGGAATGAGAACACACGGTGAATCGGTCATGATCGGGATGGTATACGCTCTATATCTCAGTAAAAAATACTGCGGACTTTCATTTAACATTAAAGAGTTTGCCGACTGGGTGATTTCATTAGGATACGACTTGACTATCCCTGAAGATCTTACATTCGATCATTTATTGAAAAAGATGAGAAGCGATAAAAAATCAAAAGATCAAATGCCGGTCTTTGTACTGTTAAAAGATATAGGTGACCCCGTCCTAATGGTTGTGCCTGAAGAAGGACTTGCCGAGGCCGACCTGTTTATTCGTGAAATCCCTAAATGGACCGGTCATATTTAGAAATAAACAAAGGGAGAGTGAAGAAGATGATAAGGGGAATCCGAGGAGCGATTACCGTTGAAGAGAATAGCGAAAAGGAAATTCTCCTTGCAACTCATGAACTGCTGAATCAGATGATTTTACATAACCAGATTGAACCGGATAGAGTGGCATCCGTCTTCATATCCACTACTGGAGATATTACAGAAGCATTTCCTGCCAGAGCATTGAGGGGATTTAAAGAATGGAAGTTTGTCCCGGTCATGTGTATGCAGGAACTCGATGTTCCCGGAGGGCTGGAATGCTGCATTAGAGTGATGATGCATTATAATACAACAGCCTCTCAAAAAGATATCCAACACATTTATTTGAAAAATGCAGTCTCATTAAGACCCGATTTGATCAATGAGGAATAAGTATATCTATAAGTTTAGCTGATACACGGCGGATTGAAAGGAAGTTTTGTATATGCAATGGAAATCCCAATTACACAATCTTAAAGCATATCAACCAGGTAAGACGATGGAAGATGTAAAAGAACAGTTTAATCTTGAAAAGGTAGTGAAGCTTGCTTCGAATGAAAATCCTTTTGGATGTTCATCCAACGTACAATCATTTATTTCTTCTGAAGCTCTTTCACATGCTATCTATCCTGACGGTTATGCAAAGCAATTGCGAATGAAAGTTGCCGGTCAATTAGCGGTGGAACCTCAGCAGCTGATCTTTGGAAATGGTTCTGATGAAGTGATTCAAATGATTTCCCGAGCATTGCTCGATCGTACAAAAAGCACTGTGATGGCTGCACCTACTTTTCCTCAATATAAACATAATGCGATTGTCGAAGGAGCAGAAGTAAGGGAGATACCCCTCGACGGGAAAGGGAGGCATCAGCTCTCCGAAATGCTTGACAGCATAGATGAGACCACTGCAGTTGTCTGGCTGTGTTCTCCCAATAACCCTACTGGAGAATACATCCGTAAAGATGAACTATTGCACTTTCTTGACGATGTCCCTTCTCATGTATTGGTCGTTTTGGATGAAGCTTATTATGAGTATGTCACCGCAGAAGATTATTATGATTCTATAGAATTGCTCAAAACCTACCCGCAGTTAGTAGTGACCAGGACCTTTTCTAAAGCATATGGATTAGCAGGCTTCCGGGTTGGTTATGGGGTTGGAAGCATCGATGTAATCAGTAAATTGGAGCCGATCAGAGAACCTTTCAACAATAATTCTTTAGGTCAGGGAGCTGCTTCTGCTGCAATTGATGATCAGGCATTCATTGACGAATGCAGAGAGCAGAACCGGAAAGGACTTCAGCAGTTTTATGAGTTTTGTGAAAGCAGCGGGCTAAAGTATATGAAGTCCCAAGCGAATTTTATCCTGATTGATTTTGGAATAAGCGGTGACGAAGTCTTCCAATACCTAATGAGTAAGGGATACATTGTTCGTTCCGGGCAGGCACTTGGATATCCCGAATCAGTAAGAATAACGGTCGGCTCCCCTGAACAAAACGAAGAATTAATCTCATTAATGAAAGAGTTTCTTGCACTTCCCAAACAATTTTGATGATAGATTTGAAAAATGAATGATAAACAGCCGGAAGGTATCACAAAGTTGATGAGCCTGTCCGGCTTTTTTCAAAATACCCTAACTCAAAGTAGTATTTTCGGAATGACATAGTGAGTCGCAAGTAAGGGAGAGAAATGATATGGAAGGCAATGTATTGATTATTGGGTTGGGACTTATAGGCGGTTCACTTGCTCTTTGTATAAAAGATGAACATCCTGAAGCAGCCATTATCGGGTTCGATGTGAATCATAAAGAGTTAAGGCTTGCGAAAACCCTTGGTGTGATTGATGAAATGTCGATGACACTTGAGCAAGGAGCCGAAAAGGCAGATCTCATCATTCTATCGACCCCGGTTACCCAAACTGAAAAAATACTTGAAATATTAAATAATGCAGATCTAAAATCGAATGTTATCATTACAGACACCGGAAGCACCAAAGAACAAATAATGGAGGCCTCTATGCCCTTAAAGGCCAAAGGGCTCAGGTTCATTGGCGGTCATCCTATGGCTGGATCACATAAGAGCGGTGTTACTGCTGCGAAGAAGATATTATTTGAAAATGCTTTTTACATGCTCACACCCCTGGATGGCGGTGATGACCACGATATTGAAATACTTAAGAAATGGCTGAAAGGAACACGTGCGAAGTTTTTGATTGTTCGTCCTGAAGAACATGATGAGTTAACGGGCATGATCAGCCACTTTCCGCACGTCATCGCAGCTTCACTTGTCCATCAAGCAAAGGGTTCATCCCGGGATCATCCATATTTAAGAAGGCTTGCAGCCGGAGGATTCCGTGATATAACCAGAATTGCCTCATCCAATCCAGTGATGTGGAAAGATATTACTCTGCAGAATAAAAAAGTATTAATGGACATTATGGTAAAGTGGAAAGTAGAAATGGAAGAAGTAATAAGCATGATCAGTGACAATGATTCAGAGAGAATTTACAATTATTTCAATGAAGCAAAAATATTCCGTGATGAGCTTCCAGTCCTCGAGAAAGGAGCCATTCCGGCATTTTATGATTTATATATCGATGTTCCTGACTATCCTGGTGTCATTTCTGAAGTGACAGCCTATTTAGCAGAAGAGCGTATAAGCTTGACGAATATCCGTATCCTTGAAACGCGTGAAGATCTGTATGGAGTTTTAGTCATTAGCTTTCAAACGATGGAAGATCGTGAAAAGGCTGCAGAATGTCTTAAAGAGAAGACTGACTATGATCTGTTCTTAGAATAGGTACTGATCATAAATAAATCTTTGAATAAGGAGGAGAACAATGGGGAATAAATTGAAATTATCAAAACCCGAACAAGGATTAAAAGGGGAACTTCAAGTGCCCGGAGATAAATCCATTTCTCATCGGGCAGTCATGTTCGGATCCGTAGCAGTAGGAAGAACAACGATACATAACTTTCTAATGGGGGAGGATTGTTTAAGCACTATTTCCTGTTTCCGTAAGTTAGGTGTGAATATCGACATACATACAGATAAAGTCACTGTGGAAGGAAATGGGTGGGACTCTTTGAAAGAACCTACTGAAGTATTGGATACAGGTAATTCAGGAACCACCACCAGACTGATGATGGGAATATTGTCAGGAAGGCCCTTTCATTCTGTCTTGATTGGTGATGAATCCATTGCAAAACGTCCAATGAAAAGAGTCACTGATCCTTTAAAGCTTTTTGGAACAGCCATTGATGGACGTGATGAAGGTAATTTTACTCCGTTGTCCATACGCGGAGGAAGCTTAAAAGCGATCCGATATAAACTTCCTGTCGCAAGCGCACAAGTGAAATCCGCCATCCTGCTTGCGGGACTGCAGGCAGACGGCATGACAGAAGTCATCGAGCCGCAGCGAACAAGAGATCATACTGAAAAGATGATCCTTGAATTTGGAGGAGAAATAGAAAGGGAAGACGACACCATCAAAGTTCGTGGCCGGCAAGTTCTTAGAGGGGCCGAAGTGTATGTGCCCGGTGATATCTCCAGTGCGGCATTCTTTATGACAGCTGCCGCGATTGTTCCGGATAGCAGGATTACGTTAAAGAATGTTGGATTAAATGCCACAAGAACCGGCATCATCGAGGTCATGAAGAGGATGGGTGCAAGCATGGAAGTTATGGAAACACCGGGTTCTGGAGAAAGAATCGGTAATATCATGCTCGAAACCTCCGAACTTCAAGCCATCGAGATAGGCGGCGATCTGATTCCCTCCCTTATTGATGAAATACCCGTCATTGCACTATTGGCAACCCAAGCAGAAGGTACAACCGTCATAAAAGATGCAGAAGAATTAAAAGTAAAAGAAACAAATAGAATTGATGCAGTGGTACGGGAATTGAAGAAGCTAGGTGCAGATATAGAAGCTACAGACGACGGAATGATTATTAAAGGCAAGAAGTCCCTTCGAGGTGCCGAGGTCCATTCGTGGGGAGATCACAGAATTGGTATGACTCTTGCTGTCGCGTCTTTAATTACCGATTCGCCTGTTTATGTTGAGGATGCAGATGCCATAAAAATTTCTTATCCGCGTTTCTTCGAAGATCTTAGGAAGTTAGTGGAATAATTACTGCTCTTTAACGGAGGGAGGATAGCTCTTCCTCCGTTAAATTATGCTATTAAGTCATTTCTCTTTGCCTTTTTTCATAGCTTGTCTATAAAGGAAGGTGAAGAGATGAGTAAATATATAATAGAAAATGCAGACATTGCCAGGCATAATTCCATGAACAAGATATCATTGTTAGTTGAAGATAATCGAATAGCGGCAATTCGGAAGAGTTTTTCCTATTACAATTACATTCGATTAAATGTCACACCTTTCATCATGACCCCGACTCATGTCATGTGTGACATTGACCTTCCATTCAATCATGAATTTTCCTCGTTTAAAGCCTATTTTTTGAACCATTTTATTTCAAAAGGATGTACAACCATTCTGACCTCCTTCAAGATTACGTACGAATTTGAATTCATGGAAAAATTGGAAGAACGAAAAACGTCTCTCTTATGCAGCCCCCTTGATTATACGTTAGGATTGATGTCTCCTGCGCATTTGATCAAGCCGGAGGTCATTCGGATTTGTAAACGTAATAAAGTGCCGGTCATATGGATTTCAATGGATGATATAACTGTATTTAAATCTGTAAAGTGGGGATGGATAAAAGGATTGTTATATGATTATCCCATTACTTTTGTCCCCTTTTTTACGACAAAACTGGACAAAAAGGAGAAAATAAAGCATCTTAAGATTTGGCAAAAAACGATGAAAACCGAGAAAATTCCCCACTTTTCCGAAGAAATCCAGCAAAAAGTTCCATTACCTTTAGATCAATTGAAAAAAATTGGAATCTATCCTCATAGAGGGAATTTTCTGTCGGGTGGAGAAATAAGTTATAACCTCTATATGAAAAATGATGACTACCCGTTATCAGACGGCAGTTCATTTCATTATGAAAGTCATGTTCTAAAATGTACAATGAATAGAGGGAAGTATAACTATTTAAACGATCAAAGCTACTTTTATCCTGGAGCAGGTAAAGAGCTCAGAATACAAACCCCAGGCTTTTTTACCTCATAGGATCAGATAGAAAACTACGCAGTATAGAAAGGAATTAGGCATGTCACACGGTGAAAGAATGTTAACTTCTTTACAAGAAGGTCATTTAGAAGAAGCAAAAAAACACTTTAATGAATCGTTGAAGTTCGGAAGTCATGAAGAAAAATTCAGTTTGGCAGAAGAGCTTCATCATTTGGGTTTTCTAGAGGAAGCAAGGGAGTTATATGAAAACTTGCTTATGTATTACCCAGGCGAAGGAGAATTGATCATCGAACTGGCCGAGGTGCTGGTGGAAATGGATTTGGAGGAAGAAGCCATTGAACAGCTTTCTCATATAGAAGAAAATGACATTTCCTTTCCGCGTGCCTTATTATTGATGGCAGATTTGTATCAAATGCAGGGTTTGTTCGAGGTCAGTGAACAGAAACTACTGAAGGCAAAGAACCTGCTTCCTGACGAGCCAGTCATTCAGTTCGGTTTGGGCGAGCTCTACTCCGAAACAGGCAGATTTTTGGAAGCAATCAGATTTTATCAACAATTAATAGAAAACGGCACCACTGAAATCGGCGGTACCTATATTCATCAGCGGCTCGCCGAAGCTTATAGTGTGGGAGGTTCGTTTGAAGAAGCTTTAGCACACTATGAGAAAGCACTCGAAGAACACCTGGAAATCAATACGTTATTCGGTTATGCATTTACAGCGTATCAGGCCGGCTATTATGAGACGGCAATCGAAAAACTAGTTTCTGTAAAAGAACTTGACCCTGATTATCATTCCGTATATTTATTGCTAGCCAAGGCTTATGAGCATGAAGAAGAGCTGGATGAAAGCTTGAACGTGATTCGTGAAGGGATTAAGCAAGATGAATTCAACAAGGAATTAAGCTTGTTCGGAGGGAAAATCTCTCTGAAGCTGGGGTTGGATAAAGAAGCAGAAAAATTCCTAAGGGATGCATTGGCGCTTGACCCAGGCTATGTTGAAGCGGCTCTCCTCATCAATAAACTGTTCTTTACCCAGGATCGTTATGAAGATGTCCATGAAATCGCCCAGATGCTGACAGCAGAGGGTGAAGAGGAACCTCAGTTGACCTGGGATCTGGCAAAAGCATACGAAGGACTTGAACAATATAATCATGCATTAAAACAATACCGGGCTGCATATACTTATTTTAAGAATCACGAAGAGTTCCTGACAGAGTATGGTCAAATCCTGGTGGAAGAAGGACTTAGGGCAGACGCAATAGAAATATATAAACAGCTCCTTGATATGGATCCTTCAAATGACGAATGGCAGGACTTGATCGAAAGATTGCAAGACTGACTACGATGAATGTGATGATTGCCGGTAAAAGCTGAAAATGAATGTTGGAAATCGAGCATGAGACTCCGTATATTAAATAAAATGGATTTCGCAGAGGAGGGAAACCTATGACCACCCCTGTTTCTGTCAACGAGAAGAAAGAATTTATCCGCTGGTTTTTAAATCGCTATCAACTAAAAAGAAGAGAATGTGTCTGGATATTAAATTATTTAATGAGCCACGATCAGCTAATGAAAAAAGTGCATTTTGTGGAAGAATCCCAATACTGTCCGAGAGGCTTAGTCATGTCGACCCATTGTGTTGAAGATGTGCCGTTCCGCTTCTATAAAGAAAACATCATGACGACTGATGCTGAAAAATCATTTCATGATATACGTTTAAATAAAGATGAAGATATCTATATTCAATTAAACTTCAGTAAATCCAACTCAAGCTATCAATTCGCCGCGGTACTCGAAGAAAATCCATTTATGCCGAAATACCTGTTGATAAATGAAAAGGACCGCATCGTTGCAGAACAGTTCTTAAAAGAAAGTCTGCACTCCTTTCAAAGAAATCGACTATTAGAAGCGATTGATCGTGCTTTGGATAAAGGTGATAAAAATACCTTCAAGAAATTAACGAAAGAATTGAATAAGCTCGAGAAAAAAGAATGAGGATTCCTTCATTCTTTTTTTTTTGCCGTTCATACCTTCCATTATTTTGTACATACTACAGAATAAGTGAATTATCATTTAATGAAAGAGGAATAAATGATATGATGGGAGGTGTGAAAAGATAGAAAAAAGTGAGGGAAAAAGATGAATTGGAATGTAAAAGACATTGAAGTTTTTGAGACTGAGAAAGAATACATAGATACCGCGGTGATACCCATTATTCCGATAGATTTCAAAAAGGAAATCAAATCCTCGGCGGCCCAGAGTGAATTCATTTCATTACTGACCTTCCATTTGGAAAGACAATTCAAGGGACGAATGATCATTACTCCTCCATTTACGTATCTGATGGGGAAAAGTGAAGATAAAATCGGAGAATTGCAGGAGTGGGATAGCAGTATGAAGGAGAGCGGTGTAAAGCATGTTTTCTTTCTTACTTCCGATAGCGGGTGGAAAAAATCAGAACAGGCTTTAAAAGATCAACTAATCTGGATTCCATCAATACCACTTGATCATTTAGAAGAACAATACAAACATTCGATCATGGAAGATCAGGTGAAACAGCTCTTAAATGTCATTGTACAAAAATGGCAAAAAAATTCATAAAAACTTCACATTGTATCCATCTTTTAGTTTATTGAGTTATTGACCTTGTAATAACTTTAATATATCATAGTTATGTCCTAGTTTTATATTTGTGCGAAATATGTCCGATGGACTTACCTTACGATAGAGGGGGGAAAAGGATGAGCAAGCATCGTGTATCGAGACGTCAATTCCTTAACTATACACTTACGGGTGTAGGCGGTTTCATGGCAGCAGGAATGCTAATGCCAATGGTTCGTTTTGCTGTAGATCCAGTGTTGAAAACTTCAGCAGCCGGTGACTTTATAGCGACGAAGCAAAAAGTTTCAGAGATAACAAATGAACCTGTTCGTGTCGACTATTCTTATGAACAAAAAGATGCGTGGTACACATCAGAAGTAACTCAAACTGCTTGGGTCTATAAGAACAAGGAAGGTAAAATCATTGCTCTTTCACCAGTATGTAAGCATCTTGGATGTACAGTCAACTGGGCCGGAGACAAGAATAACCCGAATATGTTCTATTGCCCTTGTCATGGTGGTCTGTACGAAAAAAGCGGTAAAAATGTTCCTGGTACACCACCGACAGCACCGTTGGATACATATCCGACAAAAGAGAAAGACGGTATTTTATACCTTGGACAACCTGAACCAAATAAATATGTTAAGTAAGGGGGCGTAATCTGTGCTGAACAAAATCTATGACTGGGTTGACGAGCGTTTGGACATTACGCCTATGTGGCGCGATATTGCGGATCACGAAGTTCCTGAACACGTAAACCCTGCGCATCATTTTTCTGCGTTTGTTTACTGTTTCGGAGGTTTGACATTCTTCGTAACCGTGATTCAAATCTTATCAGGGATGTTCCTGACAATGTACTATGTACCTGATATTAAAAACGCTTGGGAATCGGTTTATTATTTACAAAATGAAGTTGCATTTGGACAAATTGTCCGCGGGATGCATCACTGGGGAGCGAGCTTGGTTATTGTAATGATGTTCTTACATACTTTGCGTGTATTCTTCCAAGGTGCATACAAGAAACCTCGTGAATTAAACTGGGTTGTAGGAGTACTTATTTTCTTCGTTATGTTAGGGCTTGGATTCACTGGATACCTATTACCATGGGATATGAAAGCGCTTTTCGCAACGAAGGTTGGTATTGAAATCGCAGCTGCTACACCATTTATCGGTGAGCAAGTGAAGATCTTATTAGCAGGGGATTCTTCTATTGTTGGTGCACAGACGCTGACACGTTTCTTCGCTATCCATGTTTTCTTCCTGCCTGCAGCACTACTTGGATTAATGGGAGCTCACTTCCTGATGATCCGTAAGCAGGGGATTTCAGGGCCTCTATAAGATACGATTTAACCTTAATAAACCTAAATTAGAAGGAGGGGGACACTATGCATCGAGGAAAAGGGATGAAGTTTGTTGGTGATTCTCGTGTACCTGCAGACAGAAAACCGAATATTCCTAAAGACTATTCGGAGTTCCCTGGAAAAACAGAAGCTTTCTGGCCAAACTTCTTATTAAAAGAATGGCTGGTGGGAGCTGTTTTCCTTATCGGTTATCTATGTTTAACGATTGCGCATCCATCGCCGTTAGAACGTGTTGCCGATCCCACAGATACTGGATACATTCCATTACCTGACTGGTATTTCTTATTCTTATACCAATTACTTAAATACACATATGCATCTGGACCTTATAACGTGATTGGAGCATTCATCATACCAGGAATTGCTTTTGGTGCGCTTCTTCTTGCACCTTTCATTGACAGAGGACCTGAACGCCGTCCTACTAGACGTCCATTTGCTACAGGGTTTATGTTGTTAGCACTTGCAGCTACTTACTTCCTGACTTGGGAATCTGTTGCCCACCATGACTGGGAAGCAGCGAAAGAGCAGGGTAAGATCGTTGCTGAAGCAGAGATCGATAAAGAAGCTGAAGGCTACAAAATATACGCTGATGCGAAAAACAGCTGTATCACTTGTCACGGTGAAAACATGACAGGTGGAGCAGCAGCGCCATCTTTAGTTGGAACAGGATTAACGCCTGAAGAAGTTAAAGACATCGCTAAAAATGGTAAGCCTCCTGGCATGCCGGCAGGTTTATTCAAAGGAACGGATGAAGAGCTGGATAAACTGGCTGAATTCATTTCCGGCTTAAAAGCAGAATAATATGAAAAAAGAGCCAGCATCCGTTGGCTCTTTTTTTCTACAATTATCCACTCAAGAAAGGGGCAAGAAACATGATTTCTTGGCTTTTCTCCATATTGGTAAATAAAACATTTTTATGGATGCTGCTCATCGTCAATCTATTAGGAACCATTTACGGTTATATCTGGTACATCCCCCAACTAAGGAATACCCCGGAGCATTTTATGGTTTTTGTACCAGACAGTCCTACGGCAAGCTTGTTTTTTTGTTTTGTCTTGATTGCATTTTTAATGAATAGAAATTGGCCGCTCTTGGAAGTGCTGGCAATCATCACTCTATTTAAATATGGAGTCTGGGCAGTCGTCATGAATCTGCTTACGCTATGGGTTAGCGGTGATCTGCCATGGGAAGGATATATGTTAATGGTTTCCCATGGTGCAATGGCGATACAGGGTATCTTGTATTCATCATTTTACCGGGTGAAATTATGGCATCTGGCTGCAGGGGCTTTATGGACTTTACATAATGATTTTATTGATTATGTATATATGCAATTCCCTGTTTATTCAAAACTATTTCTGTACATACAGAATATAGGATATTTCACATTCTGGCTAAGCATCCTTTCTATTGCACTTGCGTATTATTTCACCCAAAAAACGCCGCGTTTCGGTTTGAATCCAAACGTGTAGACCTTTTTTTGGTCTACTCTTGTCCACCCTTTCATACACTTTATTAGTAGTTTTAGGGGGGACAAGTATGAAATTCTTGAAAGCAGTGCTTATCGTATTCTTTTTATTATCCGTACCGCAACTTTCTCTAGCAGAACACGCTCCGTCTCCAGTGAATGAACTTGATGATATAGCCGATCAGGCACTTCAATTGACTAAAGCCGGTAAATACGAAGAAGCAAAGCAGTTACTGAATTACTTTTCAGAAGAGTTTACTGCGCAAAGTATGCACCAATCGTTTTCTATGGATGAATTGAGGATCCTGACGATCTCACATAATCTTGCATTGGAAACCATTAACCAAGCGAGTGCCGGTATTGAGCAAAAAGTGAATGCTGTCACAAGGTTTCGGTTAGTAATGGATGCGTTATCCAGTCATTACCAGCCTTTGTGGGTCGAAATGGAAGATCCCATCATGGAAGCTTTTAAAGGTGTGAAAACAGCAGCAGAGAGCGGGAATAGCAAACAGTATCATATGGAGCTGAATATGTTCTTAGCCAAATACAACATCATCCAGCCCAGCATCAAGCTGGATATACCTGTAGAACAGGCTCAGGCACTGGATGCAAGAATTTCATATCTGGATCACTATAGGCATCAAGTTCTGGAAAGCACTGAGGCAATGGCTGAGTTATCAACCCTTCAAACCGATCTTGAACATCTTTTTGAAAATAAAAAGGAAGATGAAGCAGATCCATCATTATGGTGGGTGATAATTTCAACCGGCAGTATCATTGTTTCTACATTATCTTATGTAGGTTGGAGAAAATATAGGGGACAGGGAGAAGCTCGTACCTCAGAGCGGCAAAAAAATTGACAGAATCTTTATTGCAATATAAAATTTAAGTATCTGAACAGCTGGAGGTTTTTGTGATAATGATGAGTTTTATTATATACTTTTTACTCATTGCCCTTATACCGATCTGGGCTCAAATGCGTGTGAAAAGTACGTTTAAAAAGTACTCGAGAGTGGCTACGACCTCGGGTATGACCGGCAGGGAAATGGCAAGAAAAATACTCGATGAAAATGGCCTGTTTGATGTGAAAGTAGTGGAGGGAAGAGGATTCCTGAGTGATCACTACAATCCGATGTCAAAAACTGTGGCTTTATCACCGGATAATTATCATGGTCATTCAGTAGCTGGTGCAGCAGTGGCAGCCCATGAGGTGGGTCATGCGATACAGGATGCTGAAAGCTATGCATTCCTCCGTTTCCGCCATGCTTTGGTGCCGGTTGCAAATATTGGTTCCAACATGTCTTGGATCTTCCTGCTGATCGGTATGTTTACCCAAATGACAGGGATGTTCCTTCTAGGTATCATTTTGATGGCAGCAGGTGTGGTCTTCCAATTAATCACTCTTCCTGTTGAATTTAATGCATCATCCCGTGCAATGAATCAGATCGTTTCACTGGGTCTGATCCGCAATGAAGAAGAGCGTCATGCGAAGAAAGTATTAAATGCAGCCGCAATGACATATGTAGCAGCAGCTGCGGTAGCGGTAATTGAATTGTTAAGACTTGTATTAATCTTTACTGGTATGCAGGGAGAAGATTAATCATTCATATAACTTTCATAAAGCCAGGCTGTTTGCCTGGCTTTTCTCATTTATATACTAAAAAGAGCTTGGGACAAAACTGAAAAAACACCATATAAAGAGAAACAATTTCATTGTAGACTCTTAATACCGCTAATGATTTCCGTGCAAGACTTCGCTTTCCGCGGGTAGCCCGTGAGCCTCCTCGGCACTTCGTTCCTGCGGGGTCTCACATAAGCTACTCTTCCCGCAGGAGTCTTCGTCTTGCACTCCAATCAACCGCTGGAAAGAGCTAAATCTAACTGTACATTTGAATAAATTAAAAACCCGAACTAATTTGCTTCCTAGAATGCAAATTAGTTCGGGTTTTACTTAGACTAAAACACTTTTGTCCCAGCCTCTTTTTCATGAAATATTAGTATATACCGTTCATCCTTCATTAATCATGCAGCGGGTTTTTGTCTGCATCCAAAGTGAATCCTTCCCCGAGTACATCATGTACGACCGTGACCGAAACAAAGGCATGGGGATCTACTCCTGTAATGATATTTTTCAGGCGTACAATTTCATTTTTGCCAACCACACAGTAGAGCACTTCACGATTCTGTTTTGTAAAGGAGCCGTGACCTCTTAAAACAGTTACTCCACGGTCCATCTTTTCATTAATCACTGCGGCGATTTCTTCATGATGATCAGAAATGATCATGGCACCACGTGCAGAATATGCACCTTCTTGCATGAAATCTATTACTTTAGCAGCGACAAATACCGCTACTAATGTGTACATGGCTTCTCGATATTCCAAATAGGTGATAAGAGATGCGATGATAACAACTGCATCGAACATAAACATCGTTCTTCCCATACTCCAGCCTGCGTACTTATGTACCAATCTGGCGATAATATCCACACCGCCAGTTGTGCCCCCGTACCTGAAAATGATCCCTAAGCCGATTCCGATGAAGACACCGGCAAATAGCGCTACGAGAAACAAGTCATCCTCCAAGTGTATTTTCATTTGATAACGTTGGAAGATCCATAGAAATACAGATAAACTTACCGTTCCTATAATCGTGTAATAAAAAGCTTTCTTTCCGAGGAGTTTCCAACCCACAAAAAACAGCGGTATATTGAGGACAAGGTTAGAATAGGAAGGATCGATATTCAAAAGGAAATAAAGAATTAAAGTAATGCCTGTGAATCCGCCTTCTGCAAGCTCGTTCTGCATATTGAAGTGAACAAGGCCGAAGGCAAAGATAGCTGAACCTAAAAGAATAAAAAAGATATTTTTTATACGTAATTCCCGCATTGATGATGTCCCTCCTTTGATGAGTGATGTCTCATTGACAGAGACATTATATAGGAAGTGTTTTAAAGTGGCAATCCTTTAAACGTAATATTTGTAAATGTGATAAGATTTAGCTAACATGATAAAAGATGATGAAGGAGTGTGTCTTTCAGTATGGCGAACGAAAAATCCATGAATCAACTGCAGTCTGAAGTTGATGAATACATAAGCCAATTCAAAGAAGGGTATTTCAGCCCGCTGGCAATGATGGCAAGGTTAACCGAGGAGTTGGGTGAGCTTGCCCGCGAAATTAACCATTATTATGGTGAAAAGCCGAAGAAAAATACAGAAAAAGAAAAAACGGTTGAAGAAGAACTTGGTGATGTCTTATTTGTGCTCATCTGCCTGGCTAATTCCTTGGGAATCAGTCTAGAGGAAGCGCATGAGCGGGTTATGCATAAATTTAATACCCGGGATAAAGATCGTTGGACAAGAAAAGAAGGCGGTGAAAGTAATGGAACAAATTAAGGTCACCATTGCAGGACCAAGGGGAAGAATGGGGAAAGAAGCAGTTGAACTGGTTCAAAATACTCCGCATTTCACATTGATAAGTGTCATTGATCATAAAGGGGAAGCAAGTCTGGACGTTCCGGTGTATAAAGATATAGAAGAATGCTTCCGAACTGAAACACCACATGTATTGATCGATCTGACGACACCTGAAGTCGGTTACCTGCATACGAAGACAGCATTGGAATATGGTGTAAGACCGGTTGTGGGAACCACCGGCTTTACACCAGAGGAACTGAATGAGCTCAAGGACCTCGCTGAATCGACGAAACTCGGCTGCATCATTGCACCGAATTTTGCCATCGGAGCGGTATTGATGATGAAATTTTCGCAGATGGCGGCTAAATACTTTGATGATATTGAAATTATCGAATTGCATCATGACCAAAAACTCGATGCGCCTTCAGGGACTGCGGTAAAGACAGCTGAAATGATCAAAGAAGTAAGAGAAGCAAAAACACAGGGACATCCGAATGAAAAGGAAACCCATTCAGGGGCAAGAGGAGCCACTATTGACGGAATGCATATTCATAGTGTCAGACTTCCGGGTTTGATTGCACATCAACAGGTAATGTTCGGAGCCGAGGGGCAGACGCTGACCGTGCGGCATGATTCCTATAACAGAGCAAGCTTCATGTCAGGAGTCAAGGTATCGGTTGAGACGGTCATGAAGCTTGATACGTTAGTATATGGATTGGAAAATATTTTGGATTAGAGGGTGAACCTGATGAATATCGCATTGATTGCTCATGATAAAAAAAAGGATGACTTAATCCGCTTCGTTTTGGCCTATCAGCCGATAATTGAGAAACACTCTCTATTTGCCACAGGTACAACTGGAAAGAGAATTTCCGAAGAAACCGGGTTGTCAGTTCATCGTTTCCGCTCAGGTCCATTAGGAGGGGATCAGGAAATCGGTTCCTATATCGCAAATGATAAAATGGACCTTGTCCTTTTTTTCAGAGATCCATTAACCGCTCAGCCCCACGAGCCGGATGTATCGGCCCTGATAAGACTATGTGATGTATATTCTGTCCCTTTGGCGACTAACATGGGAACAGCAGAAGTATTGGTGAAAGGGTTGGAAAGAGGCGATATTCATTGGAGAAGCGTCAAAAAAGAAAGGGAGTATTAAAGTGGCAGAAGAGCATGTAGATATCCTTGCCTTTGGTGCGCATGCCGATGATGTGGAAATTGGTATGGGGGGGACACTGGCTAAATATGCAGAGGCAGGGAAGAAGATTGTCATATGCGACCTGACTGAAGCAGAGCTTTCATCGAACGGCTCTGTCTCAATAAGGAAACATGAAGCCATGAAAGCAGCAAGGCATCTGGGTGTTATAGAACGAGTGACACTTGATATCCCGGACCGTGGTGTTTACCTCAGTGATGAAAATATAACAAAAGTGGTGGAGGTCATTAGAAAATACAAGCCTAAAGCAGTATTTGCCCCTTTTGAGCAGGATCGGCATCCTGATCACGGAAATGCTTCGAGGCTTGTGAAAGAAGCTTATTTTTCTTCTGGAATACGAAAATTCAACCCTTCATCACCCGTTCATAAAGCGGGGAAATTATATTTTTATATCATTAACGGCTTTCATAGACCTCATTTTGTCGTGAATATCGAAAATTTTATAGAAGCTAAGCTGCTTAGCTTGCGTGCTTATGAAAGTCAATTTGAACAAGGAAAAGACGGTGTTTCGACACCGCTGACCGAAGATTACATAGAGGCAGTGGAAGCAAGGGAAAGAATGATGGGAAAAGACGCTGGAGTTCGTTTTGCTGAAGGGTTCTTCTCCTATAACACGCTCATTCTGAATCAAGACTTGTTAGGAGAATGACAAATGAAACTAAGAATAGGAATAACATGTTATCCAACAGTGGGGGGGTCTGGGGTAGTCGCAACAGAGCTTGGAAAACTGCTGGCTGAAAATGGCCATGAAATTCATTTTATAACGTCCAGTATCCCTTTCAGGATTAACAAAATGTATCATAATATATATTTTCATCAAGTAGAAGTCAATCAATATTCAGTATTTCAATATCCTCCATATGATATTGCTCTTGCTAATAAAATGGCTGAAATCATCGAACGCGAGAATCTGGATATCCTGCACGTGCATTATGCGATTCCTCACGCAGTATGTGCGATATTAGGAAAGCAGATGGCTGATAGGGACGTGAAGATCGTGACCACTCTTCATGGGACGGACATAACCGTTCTAGGCTATGACCCGTCACTGACAGGTGCAATTCGGTTCGGTATTGAAAAATCGGATGTGGTAACAGCTGTCTCAAAAGCACTGGCAGACCAGACGACTGAATTGATCCGTCCGGATAAGGAGATAAAAACGGTATATAATTTCATCGACGAACGAGTGTATCGCCATGTTGATTCCAGTCACTTGCGAAAAGAATACGGTATACATGAAGATGAAAAAGTTGTCATTCATGTATCCAACTTCCGGGGAGTAAAAAGGGTGAAGGATGTTATTTCTTCTTTTAACTTGATACAAAAAGAAATACCGGCAAAACTTCTCCTAGTAGGTGACGGCCCCGAAATGACTGTTGTATGCAGGCAGGTGAAGGATTTAGGATTGAAGGACCGTGTGTTGTTTCTAGGAAAGCAGGATAATCTTGAAGAACTTTATTCGATCAGCGACCTGAAATTACTTTTGTCAGAGAAAGAAAGCTTCGGATTAGTCGCCCTTGAAGCCATGGCATGCGGAGTACCGGCGATTGGAACGGATATCGGAGGAATACCCGAAGTGATCCAAGAAGGCTTCAACGGGTATATCTGCAAGGTTGGTGATATAGAAGCTGTTTCATCAAGAGCGATCACCTTGTTGGGGGATGAGAAACTTCACAGCACCCTTGCCGCGAATGCCTTTGAGACAGCCAGAACGAAATTCCATTCAAAGAAAATTCTCGAGCAATATGAACTGATATACAGAGAATTAATGTAGGGTATATACTTTCGATTTATAGAGGAGAAGGTGTTTTATATGTTGCCAACGATCTTCCAGGATGCGATTCCTCTTTTAAAAAGAATCGAACAAGCAGGATTTCAAGCTTATTTCGTAGGAGGGTCTGTAAGGGATTACCTGCTAGGGAGACCAATAAATGATGTTGATATAGCAACTTCAGCTTATCCTGGCGAAATAAAGGACATTTTCCCCAGAACAGCCGATATCGGTATCGAGCACGGCACCGTACTGGTTATCGAGGAGACTGGTGAATATGAAATCACCACCTTCAGGACAGAATCAGGATATGGCGATTACCGGCGGCCTGATAAAGTGGAATTCATTCGTTCGTTGGAAGATGATCTCAGGAGAAGGGATTTCACCATGAACAGCTTGGCAATGGATGCAGAAGGTGTCATTTATGATCCATTTGAAGGACAGGCAGATATCAAACATAAGATCATTAGAACAGTAGGGAAACCATCCGATCGTTTTTCCGAGGATGCATTAAGAATGCTGAGAGGGATCCGGTTTGTCAGTCAGCTGGGATTTGAGCTTGAACCTTCGACTTTAATGTCACTGAAATCGCATTCAAGTCTGCTTTCTCATATAGCAGTTGAACGGAAAGCGATGGAATTCGAAAAAATGATAGGTGGAGATTTCAGGGAGAAAGCCATGCAGCTGCTTCTGCATTCCACATTATTCAAGCAGCTCCCAGGGCTTGCCGAGCAGAAGGAAGCGATCCAGGAAATCGCCGGCCTTCCTATGTTGAAGCGGTTAAATACCGATCAAACCTGGCTCCTATTATTAACATATATAAATGACAGTCCTGCAGAATTCTTAAGATTGTGGAAACTGCCTTCAAAGATGATCAAAGAGCGAACGAAAGAAAAGCAGATATTATCGTTCCGAACAAAAGGCGGCTGGAGTAAGGAACTACTCTACTACTCAGGTTTGCAAAGAGTGTGTAATGTTGAAAAAGTATATGAATGCATTCATTCTATTTCATCTTCGGCAATTGACGAATTAACTAAGGATTATAAGGCTTTACCTATTAAGAACCGGCAGGAATTAACGGTGACAGGCAATGACCTTATGAAGTGGACAGGACGCAAGGGAGGGCCATGGGTCAAAGTAACTCTCGAGTATGTGGAGAAGGCCATTTTAAATGGAGAGATAATAAACGATCAAGAAACGATAAGGAGGTGGCTTGAAAAATGCAGTCGATCAGAAAAAAACTGATTCAGGCTTTTTCAGAATCCAAAGGTGAATTTTTATCAGGGCAGGCGCTGGCGGATATTGCAGGGTGTTCACGAACAGCAATTTGGAAGCATATCGAGGAGCTCCGCAAAGAAGGCTTTGTATTGGAGGCTGTTCGGAAGAAAGGTTATCGAATCGTCAATACACCTGACATCGTCACCGAAAATAAAATCCGCCTGGGCTTGCAAACTTCAACATTGGGACAAGTTATCCATTATGAAGAATCTGTACCAAGCACTCAAAAAATCGCCCACGACTTAGCAGGAAATGGAGCAGTTGAAGGCACCCTGGTCATTGCAGACGAACAGACTGCAGGAAGAGGCAGGCTGATGAGAGAATGGCATTCTTCATTAGGGAATGGGGTTTGGATGAGTCTAATATTAAAACCGCATTTGCCGCCGCAGAAAGCACCGCAATTCACTTTGATCACTGCAGTAGCGGTCGTCCAGGCAATCGAGGAAGTCACTGAGCTCCAACCTCAAATAAAGTGGCCGAATGACATCCTGATTAACGGAAAGAAAGTTACCGGGATTCTGACTGAATTGCAGGCGGAATCAGACAAGATCAATTCCATCATAATTGGGATAGGGATGAATGTGAATCATTCGATTGAACATTTTCCGGATGACATTCAATCCATTGCTACCTCCCTTGCGATTGAACAGGGAGCGCAGCTGTCGAGGGCGGAAGTTGTACAAACCATATTGGAAAGAATGGAATCACTGTATACTCTCTATATGAAAGAAGGATTCACCCCTATTAAACTTCTGTGGGAAAGCTATGCTGTTTCAATCGGAAAGAGAATACGGGCACGGACGATAAATGGTACAATAGAGGGTACAGCGCTGGGAATTACAGCTGATGGGGTCTTGAAGATAGAGGATCAAGAGGGAATCGTACATCAAATCTATTCTGCAGATATCGAAGTGAATATTTAGGTATTGTAAGCGAGATGTGAAATAAAGATATTCTTTATTCCATCTCGTTTTTTTGTGTTATAATTTTGAGTGGGCAGTATCGTATGAACTGCACCCCTTTAGTAACAAATCAGATGAATACCAAATAATCTGCCTTGATCCATAATGGACTGGGACAGAGGGTCGAAACAATCATATTCAGACACTTAGGATCCTTCTGTCAATTTTTCAGAAGGTTTTTTTATTAGGCGTCAGTGATCTATTAACTACCAGCCTTTTACCTAAATGTAAGTGCTTACATTTTGTTTCGTCACCTCTGACTGCAAAGAAGGAGGAAACCATGAAACAGACAACTGATTTTTCAAAGATGAAAAAAGAAAATGAAAAGCTGACGATGCTGACGGCATATGATTATCCTAGTGCGAAGTTAGCGGAAGAAGCCGGAATCGATCTCATATTGGTCGGTGATTCGCTGGGTATGGTAGTTCTCGGTTACGATTCAACTGTTCCTGTGACGGTAGAAGATATGATTCATCATACGAAAGCAGTCAAAAGAGGCGCACCCCATACTTTTATCGTCACCGACATGCCTTTTATGACCTATCACCTTTCCCGTGAAGAAACATTAAAAACGGCCGCAAGAATCATGCAGGAAAGCGGTGCAAATGCAGTTAAAGTAGAAGGAGCCGGAATCGTGATCGAGGGTATCCATTCGATGACGAACGCAGGTATTCCTGTGATGGCTCATCTGGGATTGACCCCGCAATCCGTAGGCGTTTTAGGAGGTTACAAAGTACAGGGGAAGACTGCCCTATCAGCGCAAACTCTGCTTGACGATGCGATAAAATGTGAAAAAGCGGGAGCATTCTCAATCGTGCTGGAATGTGTGCCTAAACAACTGGCTAAAGAGGTGGCGGAAGCGGTCAGCATCCCTGTAATCGGAATCGGAGCCGGCAATGAAACCGACGGTCAGGTGCTCGTCTTCCATGACCTTGTCACATACGGAGTCGGCAGAGTGCCGAAGTTTGTCAAACAATACAGCAACATCTCTGAAACCATCACTTCCAGCATAGGGAACTATATTGAAGAGGTAAAAAGAGGAAGCTTTCCAGAAGATAAGCACTCATTTACTATGCGTGAAGAGGAATTACAAATGCTTTATGGAGGAAGTAAAAAGTGAAAATCATAACGAAGCTGAAAACACTCCATGAAGAGATACATCATCATAAACAATCAGGTGACTCAATAGGATTTGTCCCTACGATGGGATATCTGCATGAAGGGCATCTTTCTTTGATAAAGGAAGCACGGACACATAATGATATCGTCGTTATGAGCATTTTTGTGAACCCGTTGCAGTTCGGACCGGATGAAGATTTCGATCGTTACCCAAGAGACCTGGAACGTGACAGGAAACTGGCAGAAAATGCTGAAGTCGACATCTTATTTATGCCGGATGCTGAAGAAATGTATCAGGGACCGTTATCGGTTGTGTTGAATGTAAAGGAAAGGGTACATGTACTCTGTGGAAAAAAACGGGAGGGACACTTTGACGGTGTCGTTACTGTATTGACTAAGCTATTTCATTTAGTGCAGCCTGAAAGAGCTTATTTCGGGATGAAGGATGCACAGCAAATAGCAGTAGTGGAAGGGCTCGTAGAAGATTATTTCTTTCCGGTGGAAATTGTGAGAGTGCCTACTGTAAGGGAAGAAGACGGTCTGGCAAAAAGCTCTCGAAATGTTTACTTATCCGAAAAAGAAAGAATTGAAGCGCCTGCTCTTTATAAGAGTCTGAAAGATGCGAAGAAAAAGATAGAGTCAGGGGATTTGAACGGGGATTCTATCATTTCAGAAGTCACAGACTTCATTCACAGGGAAACTTCAGGGAGGGTTGAGTATGTGGAAATTTATTCTTTTCCAGAGTTGACCCCTTTAGCAGACCTAAAAGGTGAAATTATATTAGCCATTGCCGTCCAATTCCAAAAAGCAAGGTTAATCGATAATATAATCATTTCATTGGACATAAAGGAGAATCAGCATGTATAGAACAATGATGAATGGTAAAATTCACAGAGCCCGTGTCACAGAGGCAAATCTGGATTATGTAGGCAGTATTACAATAGACCAGGATATCCTTGACCGGGTGGATATGATGGCAAACGAAAAAGTACAGATTGTAAATAATAACAATGGAGCAAGACTCGAAACTTACATCATACCGGGTGAAAGAGGGAGCGGTGTGATCTGTCTTAATGGAGCCGCAGCAAGGCTCGTGCAAAAAGGAGATGTCGTCATTATCATCTCATATAAACTGGTGGCCGAGGAAATGCTCAGCAGGCATATACCAAAAGTGGCAATCATGAATGAACACAATCAAATCGTGGAAATGCTCGGAACCGAGCCGGAAGCGACTATCTATTAATGACTAGTGGACGAACGACTCTTTGAGGGTCGTTCTTTTTTATGTTCTTTTCGTAAATTTTTTTCTTCGATCAAATGTGAATACAGAGAGTGGATTCAGCGGAAGGGAAGGACCTGTGTTGACTCTTGGCATTGACATTTTATTATAAAATAGCCGTTTTATTAGTAGATTATTTTTGTTTTTAACTTGTTCTAGCAGTTGATTGGAGTGCAAGACGAAGACTCCTGCGGGAGAAGCGTGTTAGGTGAGACCCCGCAGGAGCATCTGCGACGAGGAGGCTCACCAACCGCCCGCGGAAAGCGAAGTCTTGCACGGAAATCAACTGCGGTGTTTAACATAGCCTATCATTATTTGGTGTGACGGATCGACTGGACTAGAAGCATTAATGCGAGTAATGAGATTATGAGCCTTCTAATTTAAATTATGGTACACTTATTTAGAAATAATTTTGTATAAGCGAATCAGATGGATAGATAAAGGCAGTGAGAATAATGTTACCATTTAAAATAATAGTTGTGGACTTGGAAACAACAGGGAATTCTCCTAGAAAAGGAGAAAAAATCATTCAAATTTCAGCAGTCATTATAGAAAATGGAGAAATTATCGATCAATTCACCTCATTTGTGTCTCCGGGAAAGCCCATTCCTCCTTTCATTGAAGAATTAACGGGGATCAATGATGAGATGGTCAAGGATGCTCCTGAGTTCCATGAGATCGCTCCTAAAATACTTGAAATATTGGATAATGGTGTGTTTGTTGCTCACAATGTAACGTTCGACCTTTCTTTCTTACAGGCGGAACTTGAAGAAGCAGGCTATAACCCATTTAACGGTCCGGCTTTCGATACAGTCGAATTAGCAAAAATTGCGATGCCTTCTGCAGATAGCTTTAAGCTGACGGAGCTTTCTAATACGCTGTCGTTGAGTCATGTCAGACCCCACCAGGCTGATAGTGATGCCTATGTTACTGCGGAGCTTCTGCTTCATTTCATTAATAAGCTTAGAGTTCTGCCGCTCGTTACTCTGGAGAAACTTCAAATCCTCTCTGGACATCTGAAAAGTGACTTATCTTTACTTTTTGATGAGATTGTTTCACAAAAACAAAGGCATGTTGAAGATCTTTCCTTTGATCTGGAAGTATACAGAGGGATTGCACTGCGTAAGAAAACGGATGACGCCCCATTACCATCCATAGGTGATGAGATTGAATTAGACATTTCAAAAAACTTGGAATTGCACATTTCCACATATGAAAAAAGAGATGCACAAATTCAGATGATGGATGAAGTTCTGGAATCATTTCTGACGGGCAGCCACCTTGTGATAGAAGCGGGTACAGGTGTTGGGAAATCACTCGGGTACTTATGGCCGTCGCTGCAATTTGCTAAACAGCACAAGGAACGAGTAGTGATAAGCACTTTTACTACCCAGCTTCAGGAACAATTATTGCAAAAGGAAATCAAGCTGCTTGAAAATATCTGTCCGGTCCCTTTTCAGACAGTATTATTAAAAGGGAAAAATCACTACATAAACCTATTTAAGTTTGAGCAGTCCCTGCGTGAGGCAGAATCTCAATATGATGTCGTATTGACGAAAATGCAAATCTTAGTATGGTTAACAAGAACTGAAACTGGTGACGTGGATGAACTGAATCTTACGTCAGGCGGCCAATTGTTTTGGAACCGTCTGCGCCACGATGGCTGGCACCTGCCTCACAGTAAGGATCCGTGGGTGTCTAAGGATTTCTACCTGCATGCCAGAAAACGTGCACAATCCGCGGATATCATCATAACAAACCATTCGATGCTGCTTTCAGATATCATCAATAAAGGAAATTTAATCCCTGCCTTCGACTATTTAGTGATAGATGAAGCTCATCACTTGGAAAAATCCGCAAGGCAGCACCTAGGAATCGTACTCGATTATCTCTCAATTAAGTTCACTGCTTCCCAATTGGGGACTCTTGATCAAAAACAGCTTTACAACCGTTTGTATGGGCTCATGAATCGTTATGGAGTCGAGGGAAATCTCCATTCATTTGAACTTGATACTCATGTGCAGCAATTTTACATCGACCTGGAAGAGGCGATGAATGTCCTTACAAATGCATTTTTTAAAAATGCCAAAAAAAGGACGGGTGCACAGAAAATACAACTCAGAATATCCGAAGAGATGAGAAAAAGCAGAAGCTGGCAGCCTGTTCAGATGGCAATGGAACGAGTCATATCAGGAATGAAATTAATCGATAAGGAATTTCAAGCGATCCTGGATACGATTAAATCGAAGAAACTAAAACTGGAAGACAGTGAGAAAGCGCTTGTCGAAGAATTCTACAGTTTTTTAGTTGAATGGAATGAACTAAATGAGCAGTTCCGGGCAGTGTTTCTTAAGGAGATGAACGATTTTGTCCTGTGGCTGGATGGTGATACCCGGTCATTGCCAAATAGTCTGGTCATTCAGGCACAGCCAGTCGCTGTCGCACAAAATCTTAAAGAAGAACTGTTCGCAAAGAAGAAGGGCGTCGTCCTTACGTCAGCAACGTTGACTGTCAGTGATTCATTCAATTACTTCTTGAACGAAGTCGGCTTAGCCAGGGACGAGATAAAAGAGCTTCAACTTTCTTCACCTTTTGATTATGATCAGTCAGCTACTTTATTCATCCCGAATGATGTACCGGAGATAGGGCATGTTTCGAATGAGGAGTATATAGAAGCAATAAGTTCTCATCTGATCGGAGTGGCTCAGGCGACTAAAGGAAGAATGCTGATTTTGTTCACTTCATATGATATGCTGCGAAAAACCTATGAATTGATGAAAGAAAGCGGACTGCTTGAAGATTATGTTCTGATGGCACAAGGAATCACCTCGGGCAGCAGGACGCGATTGACGAAAAACTTTCAACGATTTGATAAAGCCATCCTTTTTGGCACAAGCAGTTTCTGGGAAGGCGTGGATATACCAGGTGAAGACTTGTCGTGCCTAGCGTTAGTCAGATTACCTTTTTCCCCGCCTGACGAACCGGTGACTCAGGCTAAATCTGAAATTCTCAAAGCGCAGGGCAAGAATCCTTTTTCTAGTCATTCATTACCGGAAGCGATTATCCGCTTCAAACAAGGTGTCGGGAGATTGATCAGAAGAAGCAGTGACCGAGGCATTGTGATTGTATACGACAGACGGATTAAAACAACTCGCTACGGCAATGCTTTCATACAATCCATTCCGTCCATGAACGTAAAAGAAGGAGACCTCTTCGATTTGATCGAGTGGATAGAAGATTGGTTGTAAGAAAATCTATGGGACGAACCAGGCTATGCGTATGAATGATGCCGGTTCGTCTTTTTTACGTCTATCTCTATGAGTTAGTAATTATAAATATAAGATGGCAAAGAAGTATTTTAAGGTTTTTGTATAAAGGTGTGTGGTGAATCATAAATTTGGTCAAAAAAGCTGTGATATATATTGAATTAAAGAGAAAATAACAATTAATTCTTTAAATTGGGGATGTTTTGTAAAAAATTAGAGGCTAAAGCAGATGGAAGGGCCTTCTTAAATGAGAAGCAGCAGCTCTGAAGGGATAATTGCGTCAGATTCCCCCATAAATGAGCCACTTTTTTAATAATTGCGCCGGAGTCCAAATAATTGCTCCACTTTCCTGATAATTAAGCCACTATCCTAATTATTGCGCCTCTTGTCGAATTTCCTCTACATCTATGGAGTGTATTGGCCAATTCTCCTTCACCTCAACTTCCCAAGAAAAGCTCCCTCATCCCAACAGACGAAGTAGTCAACTTTTACTCTCTGAGTCAGCAAAAACCACTTCCTCAGTTCTGGTTATTTTTCATTCTTTAACACAAGATAAAGGATAGATGAAAACTGGAGGCAAGGAATATGAGAGTGGTAATCTGGGCTATACTGTTGTTTATTTTAGTTATTCCGGTTAGTTACGGGGTGAAGGTACCCGATCTGGATCTTAATTTATCACAAAATGAATATGCCATCAGCTTTCTGCCTCTTAAGAGAGGAGAAGTGGCAGTTCTTCATTTGCCCTCTGGTGAGAACTTTCTCATCAACACTGGACCTCTTTCCCAAATTGAAGAGTTGTTCTATTATTTAAATCAAATAAATATCAAAGAAATCAGAGCAATCATCCTCACGGAGGAAGCTGAAATATATACAGATACACTTACTGAACTTATGAAGAAATATTCGACAGACCATCTCATATCCGGCGATTCATTTACCGGCATGCTTGTAAAGAATAAAGAAGCAAAAGTAGAGAGGCTGAAAGAAGGAGACACCTATCCTTTATCCTCAGAACTTGCAATGGAAGTCATTCATGAAGGAAATGAAAAGCAGGAGGGATTGGATTTTTCTCTTACATTTTTCCAGCATCGTTTTCTTTGGCTGAGCTCACAATCCAAGCATGCAGAAGATGTATTCCTGACTAAGCCTTTAAAAAATGTGAACATTGTGAAAATCCCCCTGCATTCAAGGACAGAGTGTATTTCAGATCCCTTAATCAAACATATCGATCCTCAGACGGCACTCCTTTACCGGTCTAAAGAGAAATTATTAAATGGAGACTTGCTTGAAGCGATAAATGAAGCGTGGATCGACCTTTACTTAACTGGCCAGCATGGATTGATATCGATAAAATTCAACAAAAATAACTATGAAGTACTTACATTCGAACAAGACGACGGTGCTTTTAATGAACAACCGGAATAATGAAAGCTTCATTTGTTCTCCTCTCTTGAAAGTTTGTGCAGATGAATTTATCACGTGTTAGTGATTAACAGTTCCGTTACATCATGCCTTTATGAAATGAGAAACAATGATAAAGTTTTTTAAGTTTCTGTCTACCATATCCGAGGGGAATGTTGTTATAATGTGTGTAGTGTTTCTTGAAGGACAGCGGTGAATGATGTCGCGTATTATAAAGAAACTGCGTGCATCATGGAAAACAGTCAGAAGTTGGAGGAGGAAGCTGAATTGGAGAGCAAAATTGAAATTCTTTCCACTGTTCGAATTTCTTATACAGATGATTTGTACAAAATAGTGGATGCCTTAAATAGAACATTAAAAAAAGATGATTACATGTTTGGTTTAGCCCTTGATCCCGAGGATCAAAGTCAGGCTGTACTGACCATTTATCGTACATAAAGAGGATCATTATGAAAAAGTGGATTACAATTATTATAGTGGCAGCTGTCATTGTGATGGGTACAGCTTCTGTTCTTCTCTATCAAACTGCAAGAGGGCCGGTGAAAGAAGAATTTGATCAGGCGTCCAAACGTGTGATGGATGAGACCCCTATGAAAGAAATAGAGAACACAACCATGTACCACGGAGCCAAAGCTTATACAGTGATTACCGGCAAGGACGATAACAATGAAAAGGTAGTTGCCTTCGTGCCTGAGAAAAAAGAAGGTATAATCGTCAAAAAATGGGCAGATGGTATTTCGAAAGAGCAGGCAATTAATAAACTAAAAGATGAAAAGCAGCCCGATAAAATATTATCAGTGAGATTAGGGCATGAATCAGTAGGTCCTGTTTGGGAAATCACCTACTTGGATAAACAAAGAAATTTAAATTATTTTTATCTTCTTTTCTCCAACGGGGAATGGTGGAAGAAAATCGAAAACCTATAAGTTATTAGGAGGAACCCATCGATGAATTTATCTTTATCTAAAAGAGTGAGTGCATTAACACCTTCTACAACCTTGGCAATCACAGCAAAAGCAAAGGAAATGAAAGCACAGGGGATCGATGTGATCGCTTTGGGAGCAGGAGAACCGGACTTTAATACCCCGCAGCATATTATCCAGGCGGCATATGATTCACTTGTGGAAGGACACACAAAATATACACCTTCAGGCGGTACTGCCCAGCTGAAAGATGCTGTCATCAATAAATTTAAGCAAGATCAAAACCTTGCTTATAGCCCTTCAGAAATCATCGTGACCAGCGGAGCAAAGCATGCTCTTTATACCCTGTTTCAAGTGCTATTGGATGAAGGCGATGAAGTGATCATTCCTACCCCGTACTGGGTAAGCTACCCAGAACAGGTAAAACTTGCAGGCGGCAATCCTGTCATCGTGGAGGGGAAACAAGAGAATTCATATAAAATCACACCGGAACAATTGGCCGACTGCATTACGGAGAAAACAAAAGCTGTCATCATCAACTCCCCGAGCAATCCGACGGGAATGATTTATTCTTCTGATGAGCTAAAGGCGATCGGTCAAGTGTGTTTGGAAAATAATATCTTGATCGTTTCCGATGAAATCTATGAAAAGCTTGTTTATGATGGGAATAGTCACACTTCGATTGCTGAACTTTCTGAAGAACTTAAGAAACAGACAATCATCATTAACGGAGTATCGAAGTCCCATTCGATGACAGGATGGAGAATCGGCTACGCGGCAGGTAACGAAACGATCATCAAAGCGATGACGAACCTGGCAAGCCATTCCACATCAAACCCTACAACCACCTCCCAATACGGTGCAGTAGCCGCGTACATGGGGGATCAGCAACCGGTGGAAGACATGAGGAAATCATTTGAGGAGCGCTTGAATATTGTCTTTGAAAAATTAAACAATATCCCAGGCTTTGATTGCATTAGACCTCAAGGAGCATTTTACCTGTTCCCGAATGTAAAAGAAGCGGCTCGTCTGACAGGTTATGAAAATGTTGACATATTTGTTCAAGCACTATTAGAAGATGCAAAAGTTGCCGTGATTCCGGGATCAGGATTTGGTTCAGAAGATAATATCCGCTTGTCCTATGCGACAAGTCTTGATTCAATGGAGCAGGCAATAGAAAGAATACATGAATTCGTTGTGAAGAAAAGTCAATAACACAGCTGGGGGCAGGCCGTATCTCACGTTCTGCCCTTTCTTAGGGTATTGTCCAGCTCCAGCGGCTAGCCCCTCGAGGTCATAAGCTAAATGGTCCAAGAAGGCAAAGAACGCCTTCCCGGCCCATTCATCTTATGCTTGTCGGGGCTGAACGAGCCGCCTCCGCTTTTCTATCTATTGCGACAATGACACTCGAAATGTATAATATAGTACGATACATATAGCGTCTTAGTTTTTTTGGAGGGAAAAAATCGTGAAAACAACAATTTCTCAAGTTAGTAAGTTTGTTGGTGAAGAGGTTACGATCGGTGCCTGGCTTGCCAACAAGCGTTCAAGTGGTAAAATTGCATTTCTTCAGCTCCGTGATGGAACAGGATTCATTCAGGGAGTTGTAGTCAAGAGTGAAGTCGAAGAAGAAATTTTTCAAAAAGCAAAATCGCTGACACAGGAAACCTCTTTATATGTGACAGGTGTCGTCTCAGAAGATTCACGTTCACCTTTTGGATATGAACTACAAGTGAAATCAGTGGAAGTCATACATGAAGCAGTTGATTATCCAATCACTCCTAAGGAGCACGGTACTGAATTTCTTATGGACCACCGTCATTTATGGCTCCGTTCCCGTAAACAGCATGCGGTCATGAAGATTCGTAATGAAATCATTCGAGCTACTTATGAATTCTTCAACCAAGAGGGATTCGTTAAAGTCGATCCGCCAATCCTTACTGGCAGTGCACCTGAAGGAACGACAGAATTGTTTGCAACAAAGTATTTTGACGAAGATGCATATCTTTCTCAAAGTGGACAACTATATATGGAAGCTGCAGCGATGGCTCTTGGTAAAGTATTTTCATTCGGACCTACGTTCCGAGCAGAAAAATCCAAAACACGCCGCCACCTGATCGAGTTTTGGATGATTGAACCCGAGATGGCTTTTTATGAATTCAAGGAGAATTTAGAGGTTCAGGAACAGTACGTTTCTTATATCGTCCAATCAGTTCTTGAAAACTGTAAGCTTGAATTGGATCGTTTGGGAAGAGATACTTCTAAATTGGAACAAATCAAAGCGCCATTCCCAAGAATCACATACGATGATGCGGTTAAGTTACTACACGAAAAAGGCTTCGATGATATCGAATGGGGAGATGACTTCGGGGCTCCACATGAGACAGCGATAGCTGAAACATATGATAAACCTGTATTCATCACTCATTACCCAACGTCTTTGAAGCCATTCTATATGCAGCCTGATCCGGTTCGCGATGACGTAGTGCTTTGTGCCGACCTGATCGCTCCTGAAGGCTACGGTGAAATTATCGGGGGTTCTGAGCGTATCCACGATGCAGAACTCATGAAAAAGCGTATCGAAGAACATGAATTGGCATCTGATGCGTATAAGTGGTATCTGGAACTAAGAGAATACGGTTCTGTCCCTCACTCAGGTTTTGGACTTGGTCTGGAAAGAACAGTTGCATGGATCAGCGGAGTGGAACACGTAAGAGAAACAATCCCATTCCCACGCCTGCTAAATCGTCTATACCCATAATGTCTTAACAAGAAAGCTGACTTTATTTGCAGAAATGCATCGAAAAGTCAGCTTTTTATTTCCTGTAATTTTCATTTTAGGGGTTAGAAACAATGTTTTTGTCATGAACTGTCTCTAGCGGTTGATTGGAGTGGAAGACGAAGACTCCTGCGGGAAAAGCGAGACAGGTGAGACCTCGCAGGCGAAGCCGAGGAGGCTCACCGGCCGCCCGCGGAAAGCGAAGTCTTCCACGGAAATCAACTGCGGTATTCAATGTTCCATGATAATAAGTGTTAAATAATTCTTCTGAACACATCCATATCGACATAGATAATAAGCATGATATACTAAATGGTGAGGTGTGCCGAATATGGATTATAAAGAATTAATGGTGTCCTGGATTGAAGAAGGGACGCTTAACATTCCGCAATTATTATTAACGAATTATCATACGCTTGGGTTAAATGAATCTGAATTTGTCCTTCTGCTGCAAATCTATGGAAAGATAGAGAAAGGGAACTATTTTCCGACTCCAGAGGAACTCTCTGAACATATGAGTATATCTCCGGAATACTGTTCTTCCATCTTAAGAAAGCTGATGCAGCACCAATTTTTAACCATTGAAGAAGGTGCATCACCAGACGGGATATTATTCGAGAGATACTCACTTTCCCCTTTATGGGAGAAACTTGCAGACTTTGTCATCCAATCTTCCAAGATGAAACAAATGCAAAAATCCATGGAAGAAGAAGCCGACATCTATTCGATTTTCGAGCAGGAATTCGGCCGTCCTCTTTCACCGCTTGAGTGTGAGACTCTTTCCATGTGGCTTGATCAGGATGAACATAATTCCACGATTATCAAAGCTGCTTTGCGGGAGGCGGTTATTTCGGGTAAGTTGAATTTCAGGTACATTGACCGGATTTTATTTGAATGGAAGAAGAATGGTGTGAAAACGATTGAGGATGCACGCAGCCAAAGTCAAAAGTTCAGACCCCATCAAAAATCAGCTGCTCAAAATGACACTCCCATAGCTAAGAGGAAATCGGTTCCTTTCTATAATTGGCTGGAACAATAATGAAAGTGTAAGGGGACTGCGCCCATCTTTAGGGTCAGTCCCTTTAATAGTGTATACTACATACGAAAGGTAAACAGAGTGAGGAGTAGATAGAGTGCTGAATAAAAAACAAATACAGATTTGCTTAGATGAAATGAGAAAGATGTTCCCGGATGCACATTGTGAATTGCGCCATGAAAATCCATTTGAATTGGTGATTGCAGTATTGCTATCCGCACAGTGCACAGATGCGTTAGTGAATAAAGTAACGAAGAGCTTATTCGAAAAGTACAAAACGCCTCAGGATTACTTAAATGTCACTTTAGAAGAACTGCAGCAGGATATACGTTCCATTGGACTATACCGCAATAAAGCAAAGAATATCCAGAAGCTGTGTGAGATTATTTTGGAGGAGCACGATGGAGAAGTCCCTGAACAGCATTCTGAACTTGTTAAACTTCCTGGAGTTGGTAGAAAGACGGCAAATGTAGTAGTGTCTGTAGCTTTTGGGGAACCTGCACTGGCTGTGGATACGCATGTGGAGAGGGTAAGCAAGCGCCTGGGGATCTGCAGATGGAAGGATAACGTGCTTGAAGTTGAAAAAACATTGATGAGGAAGATTCCTAGAGATGAATGGTCTGAAACTCACCATCGTTTAATATTCTTTGGAAGATACCATTGTAAAGCCCAGTCCCCGCAGTGCGATATTTGCCCGCTGCTTGATTTGTGCCGCGAAGGTCAGAAAAGAATGAAAAAGAAGGAAAAGATATGAAACTGGAATCCCAAGTAGTTCCTCAGCAAATTCATGACCCTTATCTTTATACAGAAAAAAAAGTGCAGGTATGTCTTGAAAAATACCTGGAAGAAGATTATTACTTTTCTCATGAAATTCTGTATTTCAATGGGGGAGAGGGGGAGGGTTCACCTTGGAGTAATCGTGAAAATGCCGTCAAAGATGTTATGGAATACTGGGAAATGGAAAAAGAGAAGATTACTGAACTACATAAATCCCGAAATAAACATGTACATATGTATGTAAAAAGAGGGCTTTGTTTATTCTATATGCTCCTGTTCTGGAGTAATTCAGCTCCGGTGGTATTAAGTGATTGGCAGCATAATATCGCGACTCTTTCTCTTAAACCGATAAATGCAGAAGAGAGGTTATCATTCATCAGGCAGAACTCTAAACTGTATCATTCCTTTGTTCAGCTGAGGGAATTATTCCAGGAGCAGCATAAGCAGTTTTCGAAGCATTTGGCCATCAGTAAACTGAAAAAGGATAAAAAGTAAGGCAGCCGGGAGAATCCCGAGCTGCCTTTTTTAACTTTTCTATTGATTGAATAAACCAGGCGAGTTTGAATCAGTACCTGAACCGCCGTCGCCGGTACCGCCGTCGCCAGTACCGCCATCACCGGTACCACCGTCGCCAGTACCACCGTCGCCAGTGCCGCCATCGCCAGTACCGCCGTCACCGGTACCACCGTCGCCAGTACCACCATCACCGGTACCGCCGTCATCAGTACCGCCATCACCAGTGTCACCGTCATCGCCGGTTCCTTCATCATCTGAAGGTGGGTTATCTCCTTCTTCTTCTTCGGTGTTGCCTTCACCATTACCGTTTCCATTACCTTGACCGTTTCCATTACCCCGGTCATCTTCATTTTCTTGTTCATCGTCATCTTCATTGCCTTTCACATTTACATTCACAGCAGCAGGATCGCTTCGCTGATCATCCTTGATGGCCACAACTTCAAAGGTGAATGTACCTGTGGACGTAATATTTTCAACGTTAAGGCCTTTTTTATCCGTGGTGGTGAGGACTTGTTTATTCTCACCATTAATTGAAACGGATACTTCGAATTGAACGTCTTTTTCCTTTTTACCATAATCCCATGCCAGGGTGATAGTTTTGTCTTTTTTATTGAATTTCCCTTTAAGGCCTTTTGGTGCATCGAGTTTATCGAATTCTTTAGAAACCTTTGTCGGTTCCGTTCCTTTTACAAACAGTTCAGTGATGATCTTGTCATCCGGAGTGTAGTCACTCGGCAGTTTTGCCGGGTTGCTTCCTTCTTCAACTTCAACTTCAACCACGCTTCCTGGTTTCTTAAAGTCAGCTGTGTCGACGCCTTCATGCACATAGCTCATCAAGTCTTTGACGATATATTGTGCAACGTGTCTATCCGTAGGACTTAACGAGAATTGATTTTGTTTATCATATCCCGTCCATACTGCAGCGGTGTAGTTTGTTGTATATCCGACAAACCATGAATCGGGAGCATGAGATTTAGGGATACCATTTGCTTCCCGTGTATCTTCGTTATAATTCGTTGTCCCTGATTTTCCTGCCATCGGGAGCCCTGAGACTTTTGCACGGGCACCTGTTCCTCTTGGATGGTCGATCACGCTTTTGAGCATATCAGAAATCATATAAGCCGTATATTCCTTCATTGCAGGCTCAGGTTTGTTATCGTTTTTGATTTCTGTTTCACCATCACGAAGGACGACTTTTTTCACTGTATGCGGTTTATTGTAAATCCCTTCATTCCCAAATGGGGCATAGGCACCGGCCATTTGAACAGAGTTCATACCTGGTGAAACCGCTCCGATTGAGGCGGATTCGTAATAATGATCGAAATCAAGTCCGAGGCGGTTCACGAATTCTTCAGCTTTTTCAGGGCCGACTTCCTGGAAAGCCTTCAAAGCTGTGACGTTCCGTGAATCCCATATAGCCTCTCTCATTGTAATATCGCCTTTGTGCTCCATATCATAGTTATTTATTTCCGGTCCATCTGTGTACTTATATGGCTCATCCTTCAGGATATGATACGTGGACCATTTCAGATACTCGACCGCCGGACCATAGTCAAGAAGCGGCTTGATCGTAGAACCAGGATGTCGTTTCGTATCTATGGCATAGTTGAAACCGCGTTGAACTTCTTCCTCGGTATTTCTGCCTCCGCCGATAGCGCGGATCTCACCGGTTTGAGTGTCCATAAGTGTGATACCTGCCTGCATGATGCCACCTTCCTGGTCAGGGTAAGTGAAGCTTGTGGCTTCTCCTGCAAGGATTTGTTCAACACGCTTCTGTGCATTCGTATCGAGGGTAGTATAAACTTTCAAACCATCCGAGAATAGATTGAAGTCGCCCATTTTTTCTACTTCATCGATTACTGCGTCCACATACGCAGGGTATTTATTTCCGTTTTCTGCTTCCAGCTCTTCTTCAGAAACCAACCCTTCCTTGATTGGGATCTTTTGAGCTTCTTCTTTTTCTTTTTCGCTGATTTTTCCATGCTGTGCCATCAGCGAAAGGACGATATTTCGTCTCTTCTCGGCACTTTCAGGATGTTTAAAAGGGTTATAGTTGTTTGGACTTTGAGGCAGTCCTGCTATCAAAGCTGCTTCGTGAAGTTCAATATCTTTAATTTCCTTGCCGTAATAATAGTCAGCTGCAGTTGCCATCCCATGGATACCTGCAGACATATATACTTTATTGAAATACATTTCGAAAATCTCTTCTTTGGTATATTCCTGTTCAAGTTTAAGTGCCAGCCATGCTTCCTGGGCTTTCCTCTTAAGCGTCTTATCAGGGCTGAGGAATGACCCCTTGATTACCTGCTGGGTTATGGTGGAGGCACCTTCTGAACCAAATCCGCCTGTAATATTGGCAATAACAGCCCCGCCCAGACGGATTAAGTCAATCCCATTATGCTTATAAAACCGATTATCTTCGGTAGCTAAGACTGCGTCCTGCATGGTTTGAGGAATTTCATCGAAGTTGGCATACTCTCTATTTTCCTTCCCCACGGTTGTAATCAGTTCGCCATTCATATCATAAATCTCTGACGCTACTGGGTCTTTCAGCAATTTTTCGTCGAGCTTCGGAGCACTTGATGCATAGTATGCAAATAATCCAGCACCAGCTAACATACCTATAATTCCTATAATAAATAATGAAATAATGACACGTTTCACCATAGAGCCCTTTTTTGTTTTCGGGGTTTTAGACTTCTGCTGGGCCAGGCGCTTTTCTTCTCTTGACTTATATTGACCAGCCATATTGTTTCCTCGCTTTCAATCTTCTGTCTTTTTAGTATTATCTAAGTTCTGATTTATACTACTTATAATGAGATAAACTCTAGAATAGCTCATTATTGAATATCTAAAAATATAACTGATGGACTATTTTTAAGTAATCGACCCTCGGATGGAGTCCTAAAGGTATCCTAAAGCCCGCTTCTTCGATTTCCTCTTTTCTGATTGATTTTCTTCCACCGCTGATCATCCGCTCCCAATATATTTTCAGTGCCTCGAATGGAAGTAAAAATACTTCTTCCGACAGCGAGAACCGGAGCAAGACGAAAGTGATGCCTTCCTGAATAAAAACACTCTCCATATGTTTGATTTGATGTTCATGAAAATTTTGAAGCGGAAAGGAGGTTTTGTTTTTTGTTTCCTTCGCTTCAAAATCAATATATCGGCTTTTATATACCCCGTTATAGTCAGTGGTGGATGGCTGCTTGAAGTAAGCCTCCTTGATTACAGCTGCACTCCTGGTTGGATAATGAACATCCACGATTTGGACTGGAGTCGGTTTTTTATGGATAACGGCTGTTTTGTGTACCAGATAATATTGGTTGGTTTCATTAATATCCTCTTCTAAAGTCATCCCGCGGTTACTGTAAGAGACTTGTTTGACTTTCGTTTTTTTAGAAGATGATTTCGTTTCCATATACTGTTTTCCATTGGGATAATGGAATTTCATGGTAATACACCTCGCAGACTAAACTATATAATAACAGAAACCGCTCCATTTTGTGTGAATAATTCATTACAAATTCCTTAAGATATGAATAAAAGAGAGAAGGGGATTCGATGGATGAATTCACTAATACCTATCGCTTTTTACCCTATATACCAGACTTTAAACAACATAAACGGGATTGGATCGATTTTCTTTACCGTATTGTATGTCATCACAATCAAGATAATATTACAAGAACCATTGCTTATCAAAGTTTTTACCTTCTACATCCGGAAATTAAATGGTCGTTTCTTGCATCGATGGTTTCGAGAAACGCAGGCTGGAACATGACTGATTTAGAAGGAGAAACCTTCAGGAATTTGTTAACCTCCGAGACCAGAAAGAATCTATTCATGACCTATGAAAGAGCAAATTGGTCCATATTTCAAGATGCTTTTCCTCAACTTCTTATCTATCACTATTCGACGTTATATAAGGAGGAAATGTTTCACCTGCTCAAGGATTTTCAGGTTTCTTCTTTTATGCAGGAAGAATGGAATCTTTTTTGGGAGCATAGAAATGAGGATAGATTAGTGCAATCCCAGATTATTAATGAGCAGAACTTGATACAGAAACCGGTGATTGATCATCCAGTTTATAAAAAGAAGGTATTCCGTTCGGGATTATTTTTTATAGAGGATCATCTCCATTTTTGTTCCGTTGTATTCCCTTCCCAGAATGGGGAACTTATCGGAGCAAGTGTCCACGACTTCAGAAAATTGGATGACCGCATCAAACTAGGGAATATTCTTTATCAAATATTGTTTCACAATGATTACTATCCGTCATTTTATGATTTTGCCCGGAAGGTAAAGCCTACCGGATCAAGGAATGATTATGAAGGCTTTTGCGCGTCTTCTCTTACAAGGACCAACACGCCATCACTCACTAGTGTTTACGATAAAGTGGATCATCATTGGGAGCTGGAAGAGGATTGGTCTCATCACACCAATGTAAAGAAAGCATGGTATCACAAACCCTCACTGCCGGAAGATCCTTGTATGACAAAGTGGTTTTTCCATAAACAGAAACAGTTGAAGAAGGTTGCGTGGTTGAAATCGATGGTCATAAAAAATAAAGAAAGAACTGCCGGCAATTGAAAGCCGGCAGTTCTTTCCTTTCGTCTTATGCTTGTCGGGCCTGCCCAAGCCGCCTCCGCTTTTGTTATCATCCAGCTCCGGCGGCTAGGCCCTCGAGGTCATAAGCCAAGTCTGCCTAAAAGGCAAAAAACGCCTTTCCGGCAGACTCGTCTTATGCTTGTCGGGCCTGCCCAAGCCGCCTCCGCTTTTGTTAAGTGGCAGGTCTGTTTTCGCCTTCTAGTTTTGGGTTGCCTTTTGATGCTTTTGTTTGATGCTGGTTTGATTCAGTTGGTTGTTTTGAGTTTTTGTTGTTTTGTTTTTTCATATGGACACCTCCGCTACTATTATTTGAGGTTTGACCTGTTTTATTCGGCTGCTGTCGAAAAATAATAGGGTAGTTGTCCTAAATGCACTTTCTTTGACGAAACACTTCTAGTTTTGTCAGGAGGGAAGGGAAAGGATTTTTCAAATAGAATACCTAATATAAATCCAAAAAAAGCCGGGAGGAAGAAGAATGCTTCCAAAACAAGATATTATGTTAAAGTTAGCCGAAATTGAAGAAAGTTTGAATCAGCTCGAACAGAGTGTATATGATCGGATTTCAATGGAGGAAAAGGTCGAGGGTTCAAAACTCTCTGGAAAAATTGAAGAGCTTGAAGATAGACTCTCTATAGTGGAAAGCAGGGCAGAAGCAATCATCAATAGAAGAGAACATTCCTATCTTGTCCAAAAGCTTGAATTATCATATAAGACGTCATAAACTTACTATTATAAGTAGCATTTTTGCTACTTTTTATTTTGGGCTAACATTGTCCTGGGGGTTTTTATTTGGAACAATTAATATATGTGACTGAAGAGTTATCTGCATCGGTGGAAATAATGATGAATGAATATAAAAAAAGACGGGAAACGGGTGCAAAAGGTGATTTTTATCAAGAAGTAAAGCCTTTTGCAGATCGAATCAAAGAAATGAATGACAAGTGGAAAGAACTTTCTCTCGATTGGATAAAAACCGAGCGTCCAAAACATCTTCACTTACCACAGGTCATGAATACTTATGATAATATTGAAATGCTTTCTGTCCATTGCTTCTTCCCGGAGTCGAGTTATAACCGCTTTATCAGTCATCACCAATCTGTTCAATATGTGCTTCGCACTCTGCTCGAAGAGTTAAAAGATTAAATAAAGGGCTTCCCTCGGGAAGCCCTTCAAATTTCATTCTTATAGTGTTGGAACTGTACTCTTATCGCTGAGGTTAATTTGCCTTACAAGTTCTTTATAGTTTTGCAGAGAAATTTCATTTGAAATGTATAGTTTTTTTGTTAACATTAGAAGTTCCGGTCCGTCGGTGGCTTGGCACTGCTTCTGATTCTCGTACTTTTTCAACAATTCACTAAAGTTCATACTAATTCCTCCTCATACATTAATTCTAAGGCAACCTTCTACTGATTATCCTACCATAGAAAGCCCTTTCTCTAAGTTGTTAGAAAAATGTAACTTCCGACAATTTCTGAGGGTTTGTCGAAAAAGCTTTTTGGGTCCTTTCACCATATGAACCAGTATTTCATACTTTGTAGTAACCGTAATAAAGTAAGGGGGCTTAGTATGAATTCACGTCATTATCGTCAACGCTATCAAAATTATTATCCTTATCCAAATCCCTACCACCAAAGTAATATGGGTCAAATGGAAAATTACCCAATGCATGGAAACGGTCAGCATTTTCCGCCGCCATACCAATATTCTCAGACACCCGTTCGCCCAAACAGTCAAATAAATCAAGCAGGATACACGAATCCATATTTTGAAAATCCTCTTCAGCACGAAGAATATAATCCTTATCAAATGAAGGCGATGCAGCAGCAGTCCTACGCAAATCCTTATCCAAAAGCATCGTTCATGGCAAAACCTACTAACTCGGGAATGGGAAGCATCATGAACTCATTTAAATCCCAGGATGGTTCATTTGACTTCAATAAAGTGATGAACACGGCAGGGCAAATGATGGGTGCAGTAAATCAGGTCTCTTCACTCGTGAAAGGGCTTGGCGGAATGTTTAAGCTATAAGAAAAGAGCAGCTGAATCAAGCTGCTCTTTTTGCTGGGGACTTGTTGAAACGTCAACCGGAGAAGTCTTTATTCAATACTGATTTTCTTGCCGGATTGTTTCTCCACTTTTACTTGTAATATCCCGTCTTTATAAGATGCTTTCACATCTTTATCATTTACAATGGATGGAAACGGAATCGTCCGGCTGCTTTTGTTCAAGGATTGTTTTCTTCTGATTGTTTGATTTTTTTCATTTTCCTCAGAATAAATCTCCTTATTGATAATGGTAATGGTAATGAAATTAGGAAATACTTCAAGGTTGATCTGGTCTTTTTTCACTCCTGGAAGTTCAGCGGTTATCAGGTAATATTCAGCATGTTCTTTTAAATCGACGGGGAAGGAATTAAAAGGGTTGGAGGCAGATGTGAAAAAATCATCTATACTCTGCAGCATTCCCCTCATTGGTTTTTCATGGAAGAATTCATTCATTGACTGCATCAGGTCTCCAAAACCTTTTTTCCTGGAAGGATCATTTGAAAAATGACTGGTCATAGGTGGTATCTCCTTTCGGGACAGATCTTTTCATATTAATGTATGAACTCTTATTGTATTTGTGCCTATCTCACTTTTGTTTAAAAATCTGTGGGGGAGGAAAAATATAAACAAAATCAAAAAGGGGGAGAAATGATGGAAAAGCAGCATGTAGGAGAATTTGATTTAGCTTTTCAAGATCGCGGTGAAGGGGAAGAGACGGTCATACTTCTTCATGGATTTTGCGGGAGCTCTGCATATTGGCAGGAAGTAGTTCCTTTACTGGATTCCTCCCGAGTGATCACAATTGACCTTAGAGGACATGGTGAATCCGGAATAAGCGATTCTGCTTTCAGCATAGAAGATTTGGCGAAAGACATTCATTATTTTATGGATCAAAAACAGTTGGAAAATGTTTATTTATTCGGCCATTCTCTAGGCGGGTATGTGACTCTGGCAGTGGCGGATTTATATGGAGAGAAATTAAAAGGGTACGGACTTATTCATTCAACGGCACTGCCTGACAGTGAAGAAGCAAAAGAAAACCGATTAAAATCGATTGAATTGATCAAAGGGAGTGGACTTAATACATTTGTGGATGAACTCGCTCCAAAATTGTTCAACCCTGCAAAAAAGCAAGAACTGACAGATGAAATCCGGCTTACGAAAAATATTGGATATGAAACCAGCCCGGTAGGAGCCATTGAAACCCTTAAGGCAATGAGGAACAGAATCGATCGTTCCGATATAGTAAAGAACAGCAGAATCCCCGTACTTCTAGTAGCCGGTGAACATGACCAGATCATACCGAAAGAAAAAGTCTTCCAGGAAGAATCATCCCATACACATACTAAAGTACTGACAGACTCGGGCCATATGGGATTATTCGAGGAACCTGAACAGCTTGCTTATACACTGAAAGAATTTATAAACAGGCGCTGATATAGCTGATTATTGTAATTATTGTCATAAACGTATCTAGCTGTTTATTGGAGTGCAAGACGAAGACTCCGGCGGGAAAAGCGAGTTAGGTGAGACCTGTCCAGCTCCAGGGCTTAGAGGCACATGTCATAAGTCAAATCGACCAAGAAGGCAAAGAACGCCTTCGTGGTCGATTCGCCTTATGCCACCCGCCTCTGAGCAAAGCCCTTCCGCTTTTCTAACCCGCAGGAGCGCAGCGACGAGGAGGCTCACCAACCGCCTCGGAAAGTTAATTCTTGCACGGAAATCAACAGCGGAGTTGATAATTGGATGTAAACAAGAAATAACAAAAAATCCGGCGAATCCATGGCCGGATTTTTTATTTTTACATTCGAACATAGATTCGATAAAATAGAATCTAGAGGTGAAGAAGATGTTTAGAAAAAACAACCTTCAAGAAATAATAGAACATTTCAAAAAAGACGAACAATTCAGTAAACAAATTATACATTGGCAAACAATAGATGAAAAACCTGCAACGTATACAGATATTCCGGATGAGATTGACGCACGGATAAAAAAAGCTCTGCAAGGAAGAGGAATCGAAAAACTTTACAGCCATCAGCACGATGCATTTCAGCTTGCAGTGAAAGGAAAGAGTTTTACTGCTGTGACTCCTACTGCATCAGGTAAAACATTGTGCTATAACCTTCCAGTCTTACAAACGATCATGAAGGATCCAAATGCCAGGGCGCTGTATATCTTTCCGACAAAAGCTCTTGCACAGGACCAGAAGAGCGAACTCAATGAAATCATCGCTGAAGCGGGTGCCTCCATCAATAGTTATACATACGACGGGGATACATCGGCCAATATCAGGCAGAAGGTCAGAAAAGCGGGGCATATCGTGATTACAAATCCAGACATGCTACATTCAGCCATCCTGCCTCACCATACAAAATGGGTTTCATTATTTGAAAACCTTAAATATGTGATCATTGATGAACTTCATATTTATAGAGGGGTATTTGGTTCACATGTGAGCAACGTCATCAGAAGGCTGAAACGAATATGTGAGTTTTATGGGGCTTCACCAGTTTTCATTTGTACATCCGCTACAATCGCCAACCCTAAAGAATTGTCTGAACATCTTACTGGTTCTGAAATGGAACTTATCGACAATAATGGAGCCCCAAGCGCCAAAAAGCATTTTGTTTTCTATAACCCCCCTATTGTCAACAAACCTCTGAACATAAGGAGAAGTGCTACACTGGAAGTGAGGAGGATTGCCGGTGAACTGTTAAGGAATAAAATACAGACCATTGTATTTGCCCGCAGCCGGGTAAGGGTGGAAATCATCCTCACCTATTTACAGGAACTAGTAAAGAGTCAATTAGGAGCAAAATCGATTCGCGGGTATAGGGGCGGCTACCTTCCTACCCAAAGAAGAGAAATAGAAAAAGGGCTGCGTTCAGGTGAAATTTATGGCGTCGTCAGCACCAATGCGCTTGAATTAGGTGTGGATATAGGCCAGCTGCAGGTGTGCATCATGACAGGGTATCCAGGGACCATTGCCAGTGCCTGGCAGCAGGCAGGGAGAGCTGGGAGAAGACATGGTGAGTCACTTGTCATCATGGTGGCAAGCTCCAGTCCGCTCGATCAATTCATTATTGATCATCCTGACTACTTCTTCGAGCAAACACCGGAAACAGCCAGGATCAATCCTGATAACTTAATCATCCTGATTGATCACCTTAAATGTGCTGCATATGAACTTCCTTTCAAAGATGGGGAACAATTCGGTTCACATGAGGTAGAAGATATTCTTGAGTTTCTGGCAGAAGAGAAGCTTCTTCATAAGAACGGGGATAAATGGTATTGGATGAATGATGTTTTTCCGGCCCACAATATCAGTCTTCGTTCCGCTTCCCAGGAAAATGTAATCATTATTGATCAAACCGATATTGCAGCTGTTAAAGTCATTGGGGAAATGGACCGGTTTTCTGCGATGACACTTCTTCATGATGAAGCCATCTATTTGCACCAGGGCATTCAATTTCAGGTGGAGAAACTGGATTGGGAAGAAAAGAAAGCCTTTGTCCGGGAGGTGGATGTCGATTACTTTACCGATGCCAATCTGGCCGTTCAGCTGCGCGTGTTGGAGACGGACAAACAACGAAGTGCGGGCTCATGTGAAATTGCCTATGGCGATGTAACCGTTCAGGCGATGGCCACAATCTTTAAAAAAATCAAGTTCGATACACATGAAAACATCGGTTCCGGTCCCATCCATCTTCCCGAGGAAGAACTTCATACCAACTCCAGTTGGATTTCCCTTAACGACAGCTCCTCTTTCACACAAGAACGCTTGGAAGAAGGTCTGATCGGTGCTGCTCAAAGCTTAAAGTCCATTATCCCGCTTTATGTGATGTGCGACCCGAGTGATATCTTTGTCGTACCTCAGGTGAAAGCGGCCCATAATGATAAACCGACCGTGTTTATCTATGACAGATATCCAGGCGGAATCGGCTTAAGTGAAAAAGTATATGAACAGATTGAACAGGTTCTTTCTGAGGCGAAAAGATTGATTGAAGGTTGTCCGTGTCAAACGGGCTGTCCTTCATGTATCGGAACTGAGCATTCCATGAAAACAGCAAAAGCTGATTCATTAAAATTGCTTGAATTATTCATTCACTGATGAATAAAAGGGGGGAGAAAGTGTCTCTTAAAAATAAACTGAACAGAATGAAAAAACACATTGTGAGAGAAGAAGCAGAGAAGGTCAAGGATGCAGGGGAAACATTTGATATTACCGATACTGAACTTCCTCATAAAGAAACGTGGAAAAACCATGGAACCACGACATATTTTGTCGATGATGATTTTTGTCTGGTAAGGGAAAAAAGATATCCTCTTGACCATAAACATGGAAAATATAGATTTAAGGATCTCGTCAGCTCGGTTGCCGCGTGGCAGGATTTCAAAGGCACTCATCCACTCTCTTCTAAAGGTTTGTCCCCCGAAGACTTGTTTTTCTTCGATACGGAAACAACGGGGCTTGGAGGAGGGGTCGGCAACACGATCTTTTTGCTTGGTCATGGAAGGATCGATGGAGATGAAGTGGTGGTGACACAGCACTTCCTTCCACAGCCGGGAAGTGAGATTCCCCTCTATCACAGTTTTTTGAAGAAAGTTGATTATAATACGCTAGTCACGTATAACGGCAAAGCCTTTGATTGGCCCCAGGTTAAAACAAGACATACCCTGATTAAAGACCATGTGCCGAAACTTCCTGCATTCGGGCATTTTGATTTATATCACGGGTCCCGAAGGCTTTTTAAACACAAAATGGAGTCTGTGAAACTGATTAACGTTGAAAGGAAAGTCCTTGAATTTGAAAGGGTGGATGATGTGCCTGGTTATCTTGCCCCTATGATCTATTTCGATTTCATTGAGAGAAGGGATCCGGAAGGTATTTTAAGGGTGATGCAACATAATGAACTGGATATTCTTTCATTGATTACTTTATATACACATTTAACCTTTCAACTGCTTGAAGTATCTGAGTCATCTACAGAGCAGGAAACATTCGAAGCAGGCAGATGGCTGGAATATACAGGTAACGGGGACATGGCTAAACAACGGTTTGAACATATCGTTAATGATCGAGGGGACCAGCACCATGAATCCATTCACCATTTAGCTTTCAGGTATAAAAAGGAAAAGGATTTCGATAAAGCCGCACAACTATGGGAAGGAATAGGCAGTGATTGTCCATTCAGAATAAAAGTCATCGCTCTTGAGGAATTGGCGAAAATCTATGAACATAAAATGAAGGATTATGATAAGGCACTTGAGAAGTGCGGGGAACTCGAGGGGCTTATTATGAATGAAGTTGAAATGCAAGATGGGTCAAAAGCCCAGAAGCTAAAGCAACTTTATACCCGGATTCACCGTGTAAGTTTAAAAATCCAGAGGAAGAAATTGACTTGATTTGAATCACTTTCTTGAATCTAGTAAAATAACGTAAATTTATGGTCCATTCTTCTTATTTATATATTGAGAATTTTCACAAGTAGTTGTAAAATGAATAATTGTGTGGAAATTATTTATGTTTAGATAGGATGATGAAAATGAACCGTGCGATTTTAATCTTATTCTTTGTCGTCATTGGTTTAACGGCGTTTTTCTTTACTAATTATTCTGAAACTTTATACAGCTTCATGTAATGGGGATAAGTGATTGACCTTTTCCAAAGTCTTTAACATTCCCCATGTAAGCAATAAAAAAAATAGGTATTTTCATTAGTACATGTTCTCTACCCCTTTCATAGGCTATTAATGTAACTATATCATGATGATGAAAGGAGAACATGACTATGTTTTGTAGACCAAGACCAAGACCAAGTAACGTGCTTCCAGCAGTTATGCACCCTACACAAAATTGTGTAAACCAGACTTTCACTACCTACGAGGTGCCGCATATCCACCCGCAGCATACAACTACAGTAAACAATATCCAATATCAGCACAAACACTACTTCCCTCAAACTCAATCTGCAGTTGACAGTGTCACGAACCAGCAGTTTAACTGCGGAGGAGGTCCGGGTCCGGGATTTGGCCCAGGAGGACCCGGCGGCCAAGGATTTGGCCCGCGCCCCCGACCGCCTTTCGGACTATACTAATCAGTTGAATTAGAGGTAAATATTCAAATTTCGGGTGACTTCAAGATTCCTTCAAAAAGGCTTTTTTTCATGAGAAATGGTGGAAATGCAGCTGAACGGGGTAAAGGGATGTATGAGGTCACCCTCCTCATTTGCTTAAAATATGTTACAATAAGTATGAAGAATAGGGCAGACTATAAATAACTTAGCTTACTTATCACGATCCTTAGTAAGGGAGTTTTGCTTTTTGAGCAAGGTTGCATGCTTAACAGGTTATAAATCCTTTGAGCTCGGAATATTCAAGCAAGATGATAAAGCCATTTACTACATAAAACAGGCATTAAAAAAAGAATTGCTTTCTCTATTGGATGAGGACCTGGAGTGGGTAACAATAAGTGGTCAGCTTGGTGTAGAGCTTTGGGGAGCTGAAGTGGTTTTTGAACTTCAGGAAGAACATCCCGACCTTAAGCTCGCGGTACTGACACCATTCCTCAACCAGGAAGAGAACTGGAATGAAACCAACAAGGAATACTATGAGATGATACTTGCTCAGGCTGATTTTGTAGACTCAGTGTCGAAAGAGCCTTATAAAAGTCCTCAACAGTTTAAAAACCGAAATCATTTATTTCTAAATAAAAGTCAATTTCTTGTCATTTTATACGATGAGGAAAAAGAGGGGTCTCCAAAATATTTTTATCAGGATGCAAGAAAATATCAAGAACGTAACCCTCATTTTCAAATACGGGGGATCTCATTTAATGATCTGCAATGGGTAGTGGAAGAAGAACAATGGAAAAATGAGTAGTCATTAAAACGTCAGAAGCTTTATTATAGTGTTTGCTGCCTGCTCCCCCTTAAAATTATTTGACAAAATGAAAGTAATTTGAAAAAATGAAAAAGATAAATATAGAGGTGAATGCGATGATCTCAGATAAAGTGAAGTTAACAGCTAAAGATATTCTCGAAAAAGAATTCAAAAGCGGAATGAGAGGCTATAAGTCTGAAGATGTAGATAAATTCCTTGATTTAATTATTAAAGACTATGAAACCTTTCATCAGGAAATAGAAGAACTTCAACAGGAAAACATGCGCTTGAAAAAGCAGGTTGAAGGTGCGAACAAGCGTCCTGCTGCACAGCCGCAAGCATCAGGCACAACTAATTTTGATATCCTTAAACGTTTATCAAATCTTGAAAAGCATGTGTTTGGAAATAAGCTTTACGATTGATATCCCTATCGATAATGACATCTATTTCCAGTTGATTTGAGTAAGATATTACTATATAATTAGTTATTGCTGATCCTTAATAGCGTTTGGGTAATCGCTGCAGCTTTTGCTGTAGAGGAAAGTCCATGCTCGCACGGTGCTGAGATGCCCGTAGTGTTCGTGCCTAGCCAATTCATAAGCTAGGGCAGCTCATAATGAGTTGACGGCAGGGAAAATACCTAAGTCCCTTGGGATATGGTATGACTACCTTGAAAGTGCCACAGTGACGAAGTCCTGTTAGAAATGGCAGGAGTGGAACGAGGTAAACCCCACGAGCGAGAAACCCAAATTTGGTAGGGGAACCCTTTCGGAGGAAACGAACGAAGGAAGGGACAAAGGTTTTTACCTTTGTAGATAGATGATTACCACCTGAGTACGAGATGACAAGTCGCTTGCAGTACAAAGGAACAAAACATGGCTTACAGAGCGCTATTTCAGGAGAAGACAATAATTCTTTGACTACAAGCACAAGTGACTGATACATTCAGGTAAGACATTACCTTAGGTATCAGTCCTTTTTATTTTTAAGATCTTTTCTTAAGGCCTATTTTTAACATAAAATTGACTATAATAAGATAGAGAATAGAGACGAACGAGGTGTAACATATGAGTACATATACATTAATTGCAACTGCAGCAATGGGGCTCGAGGCAATCGTAGCAAGAGAAGTGAAGGATTTAGGGTATGAATGCCAGGTGGATAACGGGAAGGTCATCTTCAAAGGAGACGAAACAGCTATCGCTAGAGCGAATATGTGGCTTCGTACCGCTGACCGCATCAAAATACTGGTGGGAGAATTCAAGGCCTATTCCTTTGATGAACTGTTTGAAAATACAAAAAAACTGCCTTGGGAAAGCTATCTTCCGGAAGATGCTGAATTCCCTGTTCAGGGGAAGTCTGTCAAATCAAAGCTATACAGTGTGCCTGATTGTCAAGCAATCGTGAAGAAAGCCATTGTAGAAAGATTAAGAAAAGCGTACAAGAGAACCTCATGGCTGGAGGAAACAGGACCATTGTACAAAATTGAAGTTGCCATCCATAAAGATACAGCCAGCATCACCTTGGATACAAGCGGCCAGGGCCTTCATAAAAGAGGATACAGAATCGGCCAAGGAGAGGCTCCTCTTAAAGAAACCCTTGCTGCTGCGCTAATAAAATTGACGACTTGGAATCCCGATCGTCCTTTCCTTGATCCATTTTGCGGCTCAGGAACGATTCCCATTGAAGCAGCACTTATCGGACAAAACATTGCACCCGGTTTCAATCGGGAATTTCTATCAGAGAATTGGTCTTTTATCTCAGGCGATACTTGGGATAAGGCCCGTATGGAGGCAGAGGACCTGGCGGATTACGACCAGCCCCTCGAAATATTCGGGACAGATATCGACCACAGGATGATCAACGTTTCCAAAGAGAATGCCTTAGAAGCTGGACTCGGGGATCTTGTGAAATTTAAACAGATGCAAGTAAGGGACTTTGTTACGGATTTGGAATACGGAGTGGTAGTCGGCAATCCTCCATATGGTGAAAGACTCGGGGAAAGGCCGGAAGTTGAAAAGATGTACAAAGAAATGGGACAGGCATTCGAGAAACTGGATACTTGGTCTGTATATATGTTGACATCCCATGAAGAGTTCGAACAGTTTTATGGTAAATCCGCTACGAAGAAACGAAAGCTCTTTAACGGATTCATCAGGACGGATTATTATCAATATTGGGGACCGCGTCCTCCGAGAAAAGATAAGGGCGAAGATTGATAAGAAAAATTTAACCGAAAGAAGAATATTCCCCATACTCCCTGCGTAAAATAGTGCTATCATTTTTCAGGGGAGTGAATAGGGGATGGAACATTCTCTAACGGATTATCACAAGATTTATCAGGCGCTGGAAGGTTCTTTATCATCAATTTCAATGGAACATGAAGGAACTGAGACCATTCAGGAAAGTTTGATGAATGCAAAGATCAATTTAGACAAAGCATTTCAATATGAACTGCTTAGACAAAACAGAATATACGACTAAACCCAGGGACACTCCATACAAATGGCTATATCCCCTTTGTATAGGGTGTTTCTTTTTTTTGTCCGTAAATCACCAGCGGAGTTTACGCTGCAAAAAATCTAATAGATTAACAGTAATGCGGGATGCAGGAGGTCAAAATGAAAAGAAAATTACCTTTCAATTTATCAAAAGATCAATCCTTTTATGAAGCACTTTCAGATTGGGTCGGAGATGTCTTTTACGATATCCTACCCGAAAAGGGATTCGATCTTCGGGATGAGCAAGTTTTTATGGCATTTCAACTAAACCAGGCGTACAAACAGAAACAAGTCATGTTTGCAGAAGCTGGCGTCGGGACAGGTAAGACATTCGTGTATCTGCTATATGCATTGTCTTATGCACGTTATACAGGTAAGCCTGCTATCATCGCGTGCGCAGATGAAACGCTGATTGAACAACTTGTGAAAAAAGACGGGGACATTCAAAAACTTGAACAAGCACTTGATTTAAATATAGATGTAAGATTGGCCAAATCAAGAGAACAATATCTGTGTATTAAAAAGCTTGAAGAAAAACTTCATATGAATGAAGGCTTCCACGACATTTGGGAAGGGCTGCCCGCATTCGTTCACGAAACAAATTCAATGAACAGATTCACCCATTACGGTGATCGAAAGGATTATGCCCAGCTGCCAGATGAAGAATGGAATGAAATCGGCTGGGACTCGCTCCAGGATTGCATGTCATGTGTTTACCGTCACCGCTGCGGCCAGACACTTCATAGAGAACATTACAGAAATTCTGCGGACCTGATCGTTTGTTCTCATGACTTTTATATGGAACATATTTGGACGAAGGACTCGCGTAAAAGGGAAGGGCAGCTTCCATTATTACCGGAAGCAAGTTCGGTCGTTTTTGATGAAGGGCACTTATTGGAGTTTGCCTCTCAGAAGGCAATGACCTATCGCATGAGAATGGAAACACTGGAAGGACTGCTTGAAAGATTATCCGCTTCTGACATGAGGGAAACCACACTTTACCAGATTGAAGATATTATGCTCGCGAATGAGAAATGGTTTTCGTTATTAGAAAAAGAATCAAGGACTGAAGTCGGAACGGTTCGACAGTATATCTCCCGCTCTTCAGCGATTATAGAGCAGGGACGACTGTTAACTGAAAGCATTGAAAACCTTTTGAATGAACTTGTGTTTGAATCGGAAATGTATGTAATGGATGATTATTTATTAAAAGTAGTGGAGGAATATTTAGAACAGATTCAGTACTCGCTGAAGCTATTCCTGGAAGATGAAAAAGGGATTTACTGGCTAGAGGCATCTGAAGACGAGCATACTTTCGTCGTCATGCCAAGACTGGTGGAAGAAATACTCCGGACAAAGGTGTTTTCTCAAAACATTCCTTTCATCTTCTCATCTGCTACCTTATCGTATAATCGCGATTTTTCATACGTAGCTCAGTCACTTGGGATAAAGAACTTCGAAAAATTTTCGGTGGAGTCTCCTTACGACTACGACGATATGATGACAGTATTTGTACCTGAGAATCTTCCCGGCAATGAAGCGAAATTCCATTATGCGATGGAACATCTCAAACAGAATAATGGTAAGTCTCTTTTGCTGTTTTCTTCAAAGGAAGAGATGAACGCGTTCAGAGACCATTATCAAAGCGATTCTGATCAAGAATGGAAGGTCATCTTCGAAGGGGATAAAGAAATCAGTCATACAGTAGAAGAATTTCAGAATGACCACTCTTCTGTGTTATGTTCTTATCATTTATGGGAGGGACTTGATGTACCAGGGGAATCCCTTACGCAGGTGGTGATCGTATCCCTGCCGTTCCCTCCAAAAGACCCAGTGTTCGATGCAAAGCGAAAGCATGCAGGGAATTCAATAGAGGATGTGGATATACCATACATGCTGCTCCGCATGAGACAAGGAATCGGACGCCTGATCCGGACAAGCGAAGATCACGGTAAAGTACACATTTTATTAAATCAAGAAGAATCTGCATACAGTGATCTTTTGAAATCAATACTGCCTGTCAAAGTGGATACAATGAAGGTATAAGTTGAGAAGAGTCGCCTGATTGGCGGCTCTTTTTTACAATGTTTTCTAAGCTTTATTTGTGAATGTTAAATATCCATTCTTCCAAAGTTTTGTTATAGAAGTCTCACTCTCATCCATTATAGAAGTATTTGTCAGAAAAATATGATAAAATAAAGGGGATGTTTACTAAGGGGGCTTTAAGATGAAAGAAGAATTAGTAGAAATGAGAAACAGCTTTCTCGATTATGTAAAAAAAATGACTGCTTATAATGAAGCACTTGGATTGATGTTCTGGGATTTAAGGACCGGTGCTCCAAAAAATGGAGTAGAACAGCGATCAGAGGTTATCGGCATGCTGTCATCCGATTTATTTGCAATGTCCACTTCCAATGAAATGGCTGCATATCTTGCAAAGCTTTCTCCAGAGAAAGGTCAGTTTGATGAACGAACTCAAAGATTGCTTGAAGAATGTCAGAAGGAATATGACCGAAATAAAAAAATTCCTGCTTCTGAATATAGAGAATACGTAGTACTGCAATCAAAGGCGGAAAATGTTTGGGAAGAAGCCAAGTCCAAAGCAGACTTCGAGATGTTTCAGCCTTATTTAGAAAAGTTGGTATCTTACACTAAGAGATTCATCCATTATTGGGGATATGATAAGAATAAATATGATACCCTTCTCGATATGTATGAACCTGGTGTGACAGTAGACGTACTGGATAAAGTATTCGGAGAATTGAGAGATAAGATTGTACCGGTAGTACATAAAATTTCTGAGTCTGAGAACAAACCTAATACCGCCTTTCTGTTCGAACATTTTTCAAAAGAAAAACAAAAAGAATTCAGTTTAAAAATCCTTGAGCAAATGGGATATGATTTTAATTCAGGGAGGCTGGATGAAACCGTTCATCCTTTTGCGATAGGTTTAAACCCCGGTGATGTAAGGGTAACAACCAAGTATGATGAAAGTGATTGGAGAACGGCTGTATTCGGGACGATCCATGAAGGGGGACATGCCCTTTATGAACAGAACATCTCGGAGGATCTCGTCGGCACCCCTTTATGCTCGGGAACGTCAATGGGCATTCATGAATCACAATCTTTATTCTATGAGAACTTTGTGGGAAGAAATTATTCTTTCTGGAAACAAAATTACGATCTGCTTAAACAACATGCTGGCGGGCAGTTTGATTCAGTGGATATTGATCATTTTTACAAAGCGATCAATGAGTCAAAGCCTTCATTAATCAGGATTGAAGCAGATGAACTAACCTATGCGTTACATATCATCATCCGCTATGAAATTGAAAAAGGCTTGTTCAACGACGAAATTGAGGTAAAGGACTTACCTCGGATCTGGAATCAAAAGTATGAAGAGTACCTTGGAGTCAAGCCTTCTCATAATGGTGAAGGTGTCCTTCAGGATGTTCACTGGGCAGGCGGCAGCTTTGGGTATTTCCCTTCATATGCACTGGGATATATGTATGCAGCCCAATTCAGAAAAGCGATGCAAAAAGACATTCCCGACTTTGATGAGCTTCTGGAAAAAGGCGATCTTACACTTATCAAAGAGTGGTTGACAGACCATGTCCACAGATGGGGCAAAATGAAACAGCCGCTGGAGATCCTGAAGGATGTGACGGGCGAAGGGTTAAATGCTTCGCATCTTTCAGATTATTTAATCGAAAAGTATACCAAAGTATATTCACTGTAATACAATAGAGGAGGCAATGGAGATGAAGATTCGTACCGTTTCATTAGAAGATAAGCTGCTTGTAGGCATGGGGTGGACGGGACCTTATGGAAGAGGATCCGAAATTCCTGAGTTGTTTGCAAGATTTGCAGAAATGATCCCGACCATCAGACATCTCAGTAATGGCTCCTCGATCATTGCACCATTTCATGACAGAGCCACTGATTTCACGTATTACTGTACAGTGGAAGTCGAGAGGGTCGAAAATATTCACCCTGATTTGATTGAGCTGTCACTACCAGCAGGAGAATATGCTCATTCCCTTTATGAAGGCAGTTCTAGTGAGTTGGAAGAAGCTTATTTTTCCATTTTTAACTGGATTAAAGAAAATGGTTATGAAAAAGATTATTCCCGCTTGAGTATCGAAAAATATTTAGAGCAGGACCGGGAGATCAATCTTACTGAAGATAAACGGAAGTTGGAGTTATATGTTCCGGTGAAGAAAAAATAATAGATAGACCGCTCCGGGTATGGGAGCGGTCTATCTTTGTCTAACTAAGTGTGAAGTCGCAAATTTAAGTGCAAACTACCGATTTTCAAACAATAAAAAATCTCTAAAAGAAGTTTAATTCTTTTAGAGATCTTTTTTTATGATTGGCGGCATTGTGCAAAGCCGTCTGCGCTTTTCTTTCTACCAGACCTTGAACCCTTTTGAAGGTGGCGGGCCATTCTGGAACATATCCATGAACGGTACAGTATAGGCTACAAGAATGAGAGCCGCAAGGACTGTAAGCCAAATCTTCCAATTTTCAAGAACCATAGGGGTTTTTTCTGAACCTTCCGCTTGTTCTCCAACCGGAAATTCTTCTTCTCCTTTTGGAGCGAAGAAAGCGAGATTAATAAAGATATACAGGACCAATATGATGCCGATAAAGAGAATTGTACCTCCGATTGCTTGAGCAACCTGATATGGAATCCAGTCAAGTGCCTGCTGTGCGTCACCATAAGTAGAGAAGGAAGAACGTCTTGGGGCACCTAATAAACCTACAGCATGCATAGCACCGGACATGATACCCATTCCAACTGTCCATACGATCGCCTGCACGATCGCCATCTTATTCATTGCTTTCGTTAAGACACGCCCTGTCAAATGGGGGACGAGCCAGTAAGAAATCCCGAAGAACGTCAACACCACTGAAGTGGCGAGTGTCAAGTGAAAATGACCTGTTACCCAGATCGTATTGTGGACAACCTGGTTCATCTGATTGGAAGCATTGATCAATCCGCCGGCACCTGCGGGAATAAAAGCAACCATCCCGATAAACGGTACAGTGAAACGGGCATCGCCCCAAGGCAGCTTCTTAAACCAGCCAAACAAACCTGTACCACCCTTTGAGCGTCCGTACATTTCAAAAGTGGCAAACAAAGAGAAAGCAGTCATTAACGAAGGGATGACAACCATAAATGTAAGCACTACCTGCAAGAACTTCCAAAATGCATCAATACCCGGTTCTACAAGCTGATGGTGGAAGCCGACAGGAATAGAGAATAAGAGAAACAAAATAAATGATAATCTCGCAAGGGAATCAGAGAAGATTTTAGCTCCGATGATTTTCGGTATGATTACATACCATGCCATATAAGCCGGCAGCAGCCAGAAGTAAACCAGTGGATGTCCGAAATACCAGAACAAAGTCCTGCTGATAAGCACATCAACTCTTTCAACCAGTCCCAGTGACCATGGAAGCAGCTGGAATAGAACAGTTCCCGCGACTCCTAAAGTAGCAACAATCCATAAAACAGTATTGATGATAGCCATGAATGTTAAGAGCGGACTGGATTCACCAGGATGTTGTTTGCGCCACTCTACATATTTCATGATCATACCTGCTCCGCCTAACCAGCTCCCGACCACCACGAACGTCAATCCGAGATAGAAGATCCAATGCGCTTTAAGCGGTGCATAAAAAGTATAAAGGACAGTTGCTTCGTTTAACAGAATCATGACTGCTGCCATTACTGTCCCCAGCAGCATTACCCAGAAGCCGAGCCAGCCGAATAAACGGGAAGTACGAGAATAAGTGCCTGATGTTCTTGAAATGGCTGCATGTTGAAAACCTAAGATAAAAAACGTAGTCAAAACAAGACCAAGTAGTACCCCGTGAACAGTGAGAACCTGATAATAGCCGATTCCTGCAGGTAAAGTGAAACTTCCTGAACGGACCAGCACCTGCAGTAAACCTGCCAGTCCTCCAAGAGCCAGGGCGATAAACCCTACATATATATGAGCCATTGCCAGCTTGCCGTCTTTGCGGTCAATTTTAATAATACGTTCAGACATTTTAGTCCACCACCTTAATCATGGATTTCATCGTATGATGACCAACTCCACAGTATTCATTGCATACTACTAAAAATTCGCCAGTCTTATCTAATGTTGTTGTATATTCACTGATGTAGCCTGGCTCGAGCATCATGTTTATGTTTGTACCTGCTACTTCAAAGCCATGAATCACATCTTTGGTAGTAGCGATTATTTTTAACGTTGCTCCTTTAGGAACTTCTACTTCGCCTGGGTTATATAAGAAAGTGGAAGCCACCAATACCAATTCGTAATCCCACTCTTTACCTTCCACTTTTTTTAGCCCTGGCTCATCAAAAGGTGCAATCGCATCCACTTGTTCCGGATTAATATAAGCCTTCGCACTTGGAGGCTGATGACCTTGGTGAAAAGCACTGATACCTAAAATAATTAAAAAGATAATAAGAGAGCCGGTTCCGAGAGTCAACCACCATTTTTCATAACGATGCATATGCATGTTCAATCACTCCTTCTTCCATTAAAAACGATTAATAAATAGTAAAAATACTCCAATCCACGAAAGAACCAAGAAGCCTCCCAGCAGTAATACAGAAGTTAAAGTTCCTTTCAAGCTGGACGAATCTTCCACCTTGGTTTGAGTTTTTCTGTTCAATTCAGGATTTGCCATAATGCTCACTCCTTTCACCTTTCAGGTGATATTCTGGATTACCCTAATCATAATTCCCTGAGCAGTAGTCCATCTGTGACAAATATCACACCTTAGGGGATTAAATGTGAAATAAATGTGAAGTTTGTCACACGAATAATGGAGCTATGGGGTTAATGAGGAGAATTCTCCTGTTCCATTGAAGATAGAAGCTGCATAAACTGTATTGAATAAATTGTCGGGAGGGTGAAGAAGTGGAAAAGTATTACTGTGATAAATGCTGTCAAATATATAATGAGAAAAGAAGATGTTCGTTTTGTGGTACACTGGTTGAAACAAAGATTCATATACAGGTCCATTCTCAACAAAGCAAGAAAGAATAAATAAAGAAGTCAGGAGTGTTTATCTTTCATGTATTTACCTTCTTTTTCACTCAATAATAAAACAGCGGTCATCACTGGTGCAGGCCGAGGAATAGGACGAGCTTTAAGTATCGGATTGGCAGAGGCAGGAGCAGATGTGGTCTTGCTGTCAAGGACTAAAGCAGACTTGGAAGAGACGGCAGCAAGCATACATGCATTGGGAAGGAACGCATATATCGTGCCCACTGATGTAACTTCCAGAGAGGAAATTCAAGAGGCTGTAAGATACATAGAAAAACAAGGTTTGACAATCGATATATTAATTAATAACGCTGGTATGAATATCAGATCGAATGCGTTTGAAGTGACAGATGAAGAATGGAAGACCATAATGGATACCAATTTGAAATCCGCCTTCATGATGAGTCAGGAAATAGGAAATCATATGAAAGAGAATAGAAAGGGTAAGATCATCAATATTGCTTCTGTGGCAGGTCACGTTGCTCTTCGGACGGGGGTTGTTTATGCAGCGACTAAGGCAGCCATGATTCAAATGACTAAAGTTTTAGCATTCGAATGGGGAACGTACAATATAAATGTAAACAGTATAGGTCCCTGGTATTTCAAAACACCTTTGACAAAGGAACTTCTTAAAAACAAGGAATATGTAGACGATATATTAGCGGTCACCCCTTTAAAAAGAATTGGTGAACTAGATGAGCTGGTAGGCCCGGCAGTGTTCCTTTCCTCGGATGCGGGTAACTATGTAACAGGTCAGACGCTGTTCGTCGACGGAGGCATGACCATACAAGGGTTTTAATCTGCCATAAAATATTGGATGAGAGCAAGACCTAAAGAAAGCGGACACACCGAGTGTCCGCTTTTCTAAATCATTCATGCTTCGATCATGAAGAGGATGAGAAAATCCCCAACATTTTCGATGGTCATAGGAAGTTGTATAGCTTGATGAAAACCGTATAACTTCGATTCTCCTGCAATGACTGTCGGTGTAGTGATATCCACATTGTGCCCGCTTTGGGCGATAGAGGTGGCGAGGTTCCCGACGATCATATTCCCTAATTCACCGGCAAATGATTGAAGCATTTCACCCGCCAATGGCATTCCGAACATTGAAGCTGCCAGAGCCTGGAAACTTTCTTCATCTCCATCAATGACGAATCTGCCCCTGGTATCTCCGGTCATCCCTATTAAAACACCAATATTATGCTTGTTATAGGGTTCCCTTAATGAAACTGGCTCATAGACAGTCACTACTAACGGAATCACCCCTTTTAAAGATGTGATAAAGTTATCTAATAAATCCGTGACACTGCTTGTTAACGTCATGTCGAATCCTCCGGAAATTTGTCAAAATTATTATATCATATTTCCTAGGATGAAAGTCTTGTAATCTTGGGTTGGTGTGAATTTTATAGCCCATATCATTCGGAGGTTCAGAAAATAAATAACTTCGCGGGAAGTTTCATACATGTATCTTTACATAATGGTAATACTATCCTTACATGGAAAAGTGTAAGGAGAATGGTTATGCCAAAAATTCTAGCCGTCGAAACAGAAACCCCGCCTTTTAAAATCACTCAATCGGAAGCAGCCGAGTTTGCCCGGAATTTGTTCTCAGAAAGCTTCAAGGACATTGACCGACTGCTCCCTATTTTCGAAAATGGAGAAATTGAAAGCCGGTATTTTGTTAATGATCTTGACTGGTTTTCTACTTCTCATTCTTTTCAAGAAAAAAATGATCTGTTCATCCGTTACGCTGTACAAATGGGGAGCGAAGTAATAGAGAAGTGTCTGAAGAAGAATGATCTTAAATTTGAAGAAATTGAAGCCATTTTCACTGTTTGTACTTCGGGACTGGCGACTCCCAGCATTGAAGCCAGGATTATGAATGTACTGCCATTTCCCCCACATGTAAAACGCATACCGATATGGGGTCTGGGATGTGCAGGAGGGGCTGCAGGATTATCACGGGCATATGAGTACTGCCTGGCATTTCCCAAATCGAACGTTCTGATACTTTCCGTTGAATTATGTTCCTTGACGTTTCAGCACGGCGACCGTTCGAAGAGTAATTTAGTCGGTACATCCTTATTTGCTGATGGGGTGGCATGTACCATTGTATGTGGAGATGATAGTCAAACGATCAAAGATAAAAGCAGCCCGCTTCCATCTATCTTTGCCACTCAATCCACCACTTTAAAGAACTCCCTTGATGTGATGGGATGGAAAATAAAGAATGAAGGGCTATATGTTGTTTTTTCAAAAGATATTCCAACACTCGTGAAAAATTGGCTGAGGCCGAATGTGGAAGAATTCATACATTCACAGGGAATAAGAATGGAAGAGATTAATCATTTCGTTGCGCACCCAGGGGGAAAGAAAGTGATTGAGGCCTATCAGGAATCATTGGGATTTGATGACAGGATGACCCGTCATGCAATGAGAGTGCTGAAGAAATACGGCAATATGTCATCGGTGACTATCTTCTATGTGTTGAAGGAATTCCTGGAAGATCGTTGTCAAATAGGTGATATCGGCTTAGGGGCTGCATTAGGCCCTGGATTCAGCTCAGAATTGGTATTAATGAGGTGGGAATGATGAAATTTTTTATCCTATTCTTTACCGTATTGGTCATTCAGCGGTTAGTAGAGCTTGTAATCGCAAAGAAAAATGAAAAATGGATGAAAGATCGGGGAGCAAAAGAATTCGGTCAAAAACATTATCATGTAATGGTAATGATCCATTTCGCTTTTTTTCTTTCCTTGTTATTAGAGGGAGGTATCTACCATTCGGGCATTCATCCTTTATGGGAGTACCTGCTGGCTTTGTTCCTGATCACTCAGGCAGGAAGGATCTGGGTCATTTCTTCCCTTGGAAAGTACTGGAATACAAAAATCATCGTTCTCCCGGATGCAGAAGTAGTGGCTACCGGACCATATAAATTGTTCAGACATCCTAATTATCTAATCGTTACAATGGAATTGATCATTGTTCCCTTATTATTCAATGCTTATTGGACGTTATTCGTTTTTGCCGCTCTTAACCAGCTGATCCTATTGACAAGGATACCGGTCGAAGAAGGTGCCCTTAAAAATGAAACAGATTACGGTCGTATACATGTAAGGACACCTGGGTGGCTGGGGATAGTCAGAAAAGAAAAATAAATTTCTTATTGAAAATGATTATCGTTTTTGATACCATGTAATTGAACATGAAAATTATTCTCAATTGCTCGTCCAAATATAGAAAAAGGTGGGGAAAGAAATGGTATGGTTTCTAATTTTGCTTACGGTGGTTACATATGGCTTTATAATGAAGTACGTCCTGTCGAATGTGATGAAAGATAGACAGCCTATTCAGAAAGAAGCATCTTATCAAAATAGTTCCCGATCATTTGTCCCATCTAACCTTATTACAACAACAGAATCATCAAGCTAGTCTTCTTCCATTGAAGAAGGCTTTTTTTATTGTCCGGCATCATTTCATGAATACTCAATAACCTCCATAATGGAAGTTCCTCCAGTGGAAAAGGATACAGTCAATTATTTCTTAAAGGTATTTGTTAAAGCTTGTTGTAGATATTTAACTGGATCTAGCTATTGATTGGAGTGCAAGACGAAGACTCCTGCGGGAGAAGTGGCCAATGTGAGACCCCGCAGGAGCGGAGCGACGAGGAGGCTCACGGGTCATCCGCGGAAAGCGAAGTCTTGCATGGAAATCAATAGCGGTGAATACCCTCCTCTCCATTTCCGGAAAATTGAATATGATAGTTGAGATCATTCATTCTCTTCAAAGATAAATATCAAACCATAGAGAAATCCATTTAAATGCGATAAAATAAAAGCGTTATCATCTTTTGAAACAGAAAGGATCCAGAATATGAGCCGCATTGACCAAAAGAGTACCTACTTACATACAATCCTTCACCAGCTGGCAGGATACGATGACATCTTTCGCAGTAAAGGGGATGAAGAACGTTCCCGGAAAGTTGAAAGATTGGCAGAAAAAATATACAAGCAAGAGTTTATATTGGCATTTTGCGGACATTTCTCTGCAGGGAAATCCACCATGATCAATTACCTGATGGGGGAAGAAATTCTGCCATCAAGCCCGATCCCGACCAGTGCTAACCTGGTCAAAGTGCATCAGGCCAATGACGACTATGCAAAAATTCATTATCACAAAGGGAAGCCGGTTTACTTTCGAGCACCAATTGAGTATTCCGCGATCAAAGATTTCTGCAAAAACGGGGAAGATGTTTACTCAGTTGAAATCGGCAGAAGTGAGACTTCTTTGCCGGAAGGAGTGTCCGTCCTGGATACCCCGGGTGTCGATAGTACAGATGACGCTCACAGGCTTTCCACAGAGTCAGCTATCCATTTAGCGGACGCTGTTTATTATGTGATGGATTATAACCACGTTCAATCTCAAGTAAACTTTCAATTCACCAAAGAACTGAAGCGGCATGGCGTAAAGCTGTATCTTGTTGTGAATCAAATTGATAAGCATCAAGAGGAAGAGTTATCTTTCGAAAGTTTCAAAGAAGGTGTCAGTGATTCTTTTGCTTCCTGGGGAGTGGTCCCGGATAGGATTTTTTATACCAGTCTAAAAAATATGGAACATGAAAATAATGAAGCTGATGCACTGCGTGAATTGATTAAGGATCAGGTAGCAGAAAAGGAAGACTTAATAAAAGCTTCCGCCCGCTCAGGGATGTCGCAGCTTGTCCATGAACATGAAAACTGGTACGAAGAACAGCAGCACCAAGTCATTGAAGCGAGCGAAGAACATCTTACTCAAGAAGAGTGGGAAAATAAAGACAGTCTGCTTTTGGAAGAAGAAAAAATGTTAGACGAAATATCTTTGAACGACAGCAGCGAGGTTCAGCAGGACTTTGAAGATGAGAGAAGTAAAATTCTTAAGAACGCGTATTTAATGCCTTTTGAGACAAGGAATCTTGCAAAGGAATTTTTAGAAAGCCAGCAGTCTGATTTTAAAGTCGGCTTCTTGTTCTCCAAGCAAAAAACAGAAGAGGAACAGCACAGAAGAGCTCAAATATTTAAAGAAGAAGTGAACAGCAGAATAGAAACACAGCTGAATTGGCATTTAAAGACACTCGGGAAATCTTTACTAAAGAAAAGTCGTGGATCTTCCCGGACTCTCTTGGAAGATTGGGAGAAGCTATCACTGAAAGTGGATGAGAATTATTTAATTGGATTGATAAAGCCGGGTGCCAAGGTTACAGGGGATTACGTCCTGCAATATTGCGATAACCTCTCTGAAGATTTAAAGAAGAATGCAAGGAAAAAAACGAATGAATTATTTGAAAGCAGCTTAAAAGTTCTAAGATATGACACAGAAAGTAAGCAGCATCACATTCAAGATATGCTGCAGGCTCTTCGTCAAAAAACAGTCTATGTTCATAAGTGGAAGCTTCTGGAGGAGGAAAAGCTGCAGCAAATAGAAAAATTGGGAAATGTTACAGAGTCAGATAAGAAAGATGAAAAGATTCAAAGGTGGGTTAAGGAGTGGAAAGACAAGGATCAGTTTATTGAAGCATCCGACATACATGAACATGGAGCTGCACCAGTTTCAGAAACCTTGATAAAAGTGAATCACAGACCAGCTCAGGAAGATGACAGAAAGAACTCTCAGGTGTCCGTCGAACATGTGATAGAAAGGCTGGAGCGTATGTCACATGTGTTTAATGGTCTGCAAGGATTTAATAAAATTGCGGAGATATTGGAGGGTAAAAAGGAAAGGCTTGCCCATCAAACATTTACAATTGCCTTGTTCGGAGCATTTAGTGCAGGGAAATCTTCCTTTGCAAATGCCCTTCTTGGTAAAAAGGTATTACCAGTCAGCCCAAATCCAACAACGGCTTCAATTAACCGGATAAAGCCTGTGACCGATAGAAATCAGCATGAAACAGCAGATGTACAGATTAAATCTCATGAACAGCTTTTTCAGGATCTTTCCCATTCTCTGTCGTTTTTTGATAAGAGTATCACGAATATAGAGGACGCATTGAACATCATTCCGAGGCTGCAGGACGAAGTGGAAGGGGATGCGAAAGAAAAAATTCATCTTTCATTTCTCACAGCATTTTATAAAGGTTTTAATGATTTCAAAAATAGTTTAGGTGAAAAAATCACTGTCAGTTTAGAGGATTATAAAGGGTATGTAGCCGATGAAACCAAATCCTGCTTTGTTGAATCGATTGATTTATATTATGACTGTGATGTAACAAGAAAAGGAATAACGCTGGTTGATACGCCCGGAGCTGATTCGATCAATGCACGTCATACGGGAGTGGCATTCGAATATATTAAAAATGCTGACGCTATCCTATTTGTCACTTACTATAATCATGCGTTTGCAAAAGCAGACCGTGAATTTCTCATTCAATTAGGAAGGGTAAAGGATACGTTTGAACTCGATAAGATGTTTTTTATCGTAAACGCGATCGACCTCGCCAAAAATGAAGAAGAAAAGAATGAAGTTATAGAATATGTTCAAAATCAGTTGATTCAATATGGGATTCGCTTCCCGAGGATCTTTGGGGTTTCCTCATTACTTGCTTTGGGAAATCAGGATAGTCATTCGCATGGAATGGGAATCTTCAGAGGGGAATTTGATTCCTTTATTCAGCATGAACTTGTCAGTATGAGTGTAGATTCAGCAATGAACGAATGGGAGAAGGGCCTCAAACGATTCAAGAACTATATTGAGGCAGCTTCAAGCGACCAATCGAGTAAACAGCATCGGATGACTGAGCTGCGGGATACGAAATCCGTGGTGGATGAGTTGCTGGATGAAAGAACTTCCGCTGCCATGGAATCCGAAGTCAAACAGGAACTGGATGAGTTGATCTATTACTTGAAACAACGGGTGTTTTTCAGGATTTCCGATTTTTATAAAGAGGCTTTTCATTCAGGCCTGTTCTTGAATGAATCAAACCCTTCCAAGGCCTTGCAAAAAGGTTTGAAGGAATTCATCTCAAGTGTCGGGTTTGATTTATCACAGGAGTTGAGAGCCACATCGCTAAGAGTACAGCAATTTATCGGGAATAAGCTTGATGCCCAGTGGAAAGAGTTCGAATCAATCATCATGGAAAAGGATAAAGAGATTATACTTTCTTCTACTGATCTTGAAAATGAAGAAACCATCGAGTTTGAACAAGCGTTTAAACATAGCGGCCTGGAGAGATATAAAGAAGCCTTTTCTACTTTCAAGAACCCTAAACAATTCCTTGAGAAAGGTGGAAAAAAAGAAATACAGGAAGCGCTGGAGAAGAAACTCCATGGCCCTGCAGATGATTACTTGAGGCATGAAAAAGAAAGATTAAATGATTGGAGTCAAAAGGATATTAAAGAGAGATTCGCAAAACTGAAAGAAGAAGCAAAAGCACAAGCCTTTGAACAAATTAATGCAAATATCGAAGCATTGAGCACCGTTCAGGATATTGAGAAGCTTCGCAATGAACTTAAGTGGCTTGAGGAATCAACCTAAATCATGGGAGAGGGTGATCATGTTGACAGGCAATCCATTTCACTGCTGTGCCACCTGCATCCACATCCGGGCCAGTAAATCATTTTATAACTCAAAGACCACCTATTTTTGTTCCCGCTTGGGTTATGAGACAAAGACTTCATATCAATTTTCCTGCTGGGAACCGAAGGAAGCTGTAAAAGACTTGATGAAAAAGAGGGGGATATCTTAATGCATTTCGTTAAACACGTGGATTGGTTAAAGAATCATCTGAACGATAGAAATGTGAAAGTGATCGACTGCAGTTTTTCATTGGGTGATTCTTCAGCCGGTAAGAGGTCATATTTAAAAGAGCATATTCCGGGTGCGGTATATTTCGATCTTGGAAAGGACCTATCAGGGCATGTAAAAGAACATGGAGGCCGTCATCCTCTTCCCAATATGAAAAACTTCCTCAGAAAAATAGAAAACGCAGGCATCGACAATGAATCAATGATTATTGCATACGACCAGGGGGAAGGTGCTTTTGCAAGCAGATGCTGGTGGTTGTTTCGCTATTTGGGACATGAGCAAGTCTACGTATTGAACGGTGGATTTAAAGCCTGGAAGGAAAAAGGACTCGAAACTCAAACCACTATCCCTGACTATGGGGAAAGGAGCTATACTCCTTCATTCAAAGAAGACATGCTTGCTTCGTTAGAAGAAGTGGAACGAATTTCGGAAGGTAAGAGTCGGGCAATTTTACTTGATTCCCGCAGTAAAGAACGTTATTTGGGCTTAGAGGAGCCGATTGACCGTATTCCAGGTCATATCCCTAATGCGGTCAATACTCCTTGGACCGAAGGCGTGGACAAAGGGTTATTTCTCGATTTGGATAGGCAGAAACATCGGTTTGCAAGTTTTGACAAAGATGATCGCATTGTTGTTTATTGTGGCTCTGGCGTAACTGCCACACCTAACATTCTTGCCTTATTGGAGGCGGGATTTAAGGATGTGAAATTGTACGCCGGCAGTTACAGTGATTGGGTATCCTATGAACATCATAAAGTAGACAAGCAGTAATGACTGAACAAGCCTGTATACTCACAGGCTTGTTTTCTTTACCAATGGGGAGAAATTGAAAATATGTTATACTTTTAGAGGATTGCTTTTAACATAAGTAAGCATCGTGCTAATTTGTAATTGTCGGGAGTGGATGAAATGAAAAAAGATGAACACTTATTACTAATAGATGGGATGGCGCTCTTATTCCGGTCCTTTTTTGCTACAGCGGTAACAGGTCAATTTATGATGAATTCCAAAGGGCTGCCGACCAATGGCGTCCAAGGATTCATGAAGCACCTCCTGATGGCGGTCGATCATGTCAAACCGTCTCATATCCTGGTGTGCTGGGACATGGGAAGCCAAACGTTTCGCAATGAGGTATACACAGAGTATAAATCGAACCGGAATGCTCCTCCGGTTGAGCTGATTCCACAATTTGATCTGGCCAAGGAAGTGGCAGAAGGGTTCAATTTGGCAAATGTAGGGGTGCCCGGCTATGAAGCCGACGACTGTATCGGTACTCTTGCTAAGGCACACCATAAGGATCGCAAGGTGACGGTTCTGAGCGGGGACCAGGATTTACTTCAATTACTTGATGAAAATTTAGAAATCATGTTATTGAAAAAAGGGTTCGGAAATTATCAAACGTATACGAAGGACCTGTTTATCGAAGAACGCGGAATCACACCAGAGCAGTTTATTGACGTTAAAGCGTTAATGGGTGATACGAGCGACGGATATCCCGGAGTGAAAGGAATCGGAGAAAAAACAGCCGTGAAATTGATACAGGAATACGGTGATATTTCCGGTATATTAAATAATCTCGATAAAATAACACCGTCTCAACAAAAGAAAATCGAAGCGGACCTTGATATGCTGCACATTTCAAGAAAATTAGCAGAGATTCATTGTGAGGTACCGTTACCTCTCTCGATTGAAAATGCTGCTTGGAGTCATGTATCGCATTCTTCCATATCTTATATCGAAGAACTTGAATTAAAAGTACTGAGAAGATTCTTATTGAGCGCCGAATCATTAATTGCATCTAGTTAAACAAATAAAGAGCCAGGTTCCTGTAAAAACCTGGCTCTTTATTTCATTTGGTATTCTGATGTCAGCAGACTATTTTGTATTCCGCTTTTTTGCAGCGTTTTCCAGCTTGCTCTTTGGTTCCTGGGCAAATTCTGTATCCGCTGCATTTCCTTGTGGAGTGACACTGCCAGCTGCTTTTCCTTTATTCTTATTATTATTTTTGCTCATGATAACGCCTCCCATACAAGATACATACAGTATTATTTTGCGTCCTGTTCCTTAAAATATCCTATGTAAACAAGTATTTTAGGACAGACTATTGGCAAGGGAGGTGTATAGGGTTGAATAAAGGTGTACTGACAGCCTTATTAAGTATTTTTTTGGCTCAAGGTTTCAAGATCCCTCTTCATTATATAAAAAAGAAGGAATGGAAACCCGAACTGTTTTTTCAGACAGGGGGTATGCCTAGCTCTCACAGTGCAGGGGTTGCTTCTTTAACTACTTTCATTGCATTGAAAAAAGGAGTCAAAACGATTGATTTTGCTCTATCCTTTGTCTTTGGTTTGATCGTCATGTATGATGCCCAGGGGATTAGAAGGCAGACAGGTGAATTGACACTTAAAGTGAACAGTCTGGATGAGCTTGTTAGAAAAGCGCACGATAAGGAATCGGTGGAGTTTGAAGAGAAAAAGCCTAAAGCACTTAAAGAAATGCTCGGACATCATCCTCAAGAGGTTGTAGGAGGTGCTCTTTTTGGGCTGGTCATGGGGGCTTTGGGATTTTTAATCTCAAAAAAAGATAGGCAAAGAAAAAGATTTTTTGTAAGATGAAGAAGACAATGCTGTAATTAGGGTGAGGAGAAAAGTGAAAAAGACAACAGAAGATTTTCTCATTGATTTGGAAAACAGGGGATTTAAATTTCAGGAAGATGCAATCGGGTTTATCTATTTTGGAAAAAAATACACGGATGCATCGGATGAATTGGTCAACAGTGCGATTGAAATCACATTAAAAGCTCAAAAGCAGTTTGACTCAAGCTTTTATATGTCTATATTGGAAAGGCTTCATTCCCAGAAGATTACATCAAGGAAAGAAGCGTTGAAATGGATGGTCCATCAGGGACTCTCATAAATACGATAAGCGCTCAGTCTTGGGATGGCCGGTGAAGCCGCTATTTGACTTCATTTGGGGACCCAAACGTCTGAAGGGCCGGGCGCTGGAGCCGGAAATCAAAAAGGAGTGCCGACAGGCCTCCTTTTTGTATTCAGTGCATAAAGCTATAAGAAAAGCCGTTAATTTAGATGAATGGCTTTTCTGGCCAGCTCATCAGCCATTTTGTTTTCTTTACTCGGTACCCACTTTATGAAGAACAGTGGGATTTGTTGTGAAAGAGCCAAGATTTCCTGCAACACAGGTTTATAGGCAGCACTCTTTACGAATTCTTTCTCCACCGCTTGTACAAGGGCTTGAGAATCACTGCGGATCCAGACTGTTTGAGCGTGATTTTCAATACATATTTCCAACGCTTTCATACAGGCAGTGAATTCGGCCAGATGATTATCCATTTCACCGAGCGGGAATGAAAAATGTTCCAGTTTCCCGTTTTGTTTTAATACGATTCCAGCACCGCTGGGACCAGGGTTACCCGCACTTGCCCCATCAATATTTACTTCAAACATCGGTTTCACCTCGAATAAATGGTTGGTTTAATCAATAGTGTCAGGGAATCGTTTAGCCAGATACCCAAAAGGTGTATCCAATAAAGAAATGATCCATTTTAACAGATAAGTTGTGATGAATATCTCTAACCAGATTTCCAATGGAAATGTGCCTAAGAAGGCAATGCTTGTAAATACAAGCGTATCCAAAAGCTGACTGATCATAGTACTTCCGTTGTTACGAATCCAAAACTGAGCGTCTGTCGGGAATTTTTTCTTTAAATATGAAAAAATATATACATCTGCAAATTGACTTACTAAGTATGCAGCCAGGCTTCCCAGTGCAATTCTGGGGATCAAACCAAAAATGGTGGATAATGCTTCTTGGGCAATATCTTCAGGATGGGGTTGAAAAAGCAGGGCCAGCTGCATAATAATAGTCATAATGAGTAATGTGAAAAAGCCTAACCAAACAGCTTTTTGGGCTTCCTTTTTTCCATACCTTTCATTTAATATATCAGTTACCAAGAATGCAGATCCGTACATCGCATTACCCAGAGTGGCTGTTAAGCCAAATATCTCGATGGTTTTGACAACTTGCAGGTTGGCAAGGATGGTTGCAATGCCCACCCAAACAAATAATCCGGTTCGTCCAAATAATCTATACATTATGAGCATCAGCGTGAATGTACAGAGGACAAACAATAGACCGAACCATATATTAAACATGGAAATCCTCCTCTTGCATGAACAATAATCTCCATTATACAAATAAATGTAAGCTTGAACAATATGAAGACTCCAGATGGAAGTGAGTGATCACGATGAAGATGAAACTCAAGTTCAAATATGCAAGTAAAACAAGCAGTGATATTTGGTTCGAATCCTCTTGGTTTTCAAGAAAGGAAACAATGATTCATGTCGATGATTTAATGAAGACGGGAAGGGTCGTGGAACTTGAAATCATCGATGAAATGGAAAATTCCTGGACCCGTAAAGAATTCATCAAGTTAAATCAGGAATTGGATAAAGAACCAGATAATATCGTTGTCTTTTTCGATGGCGGCTTTGATAAAGAGCAAGCCCTTTCAGGGATCGGGATTGTTGTTTATTACGAGAAAGGTGATGACCGCTTCAGGATACGGAAAAATGAAAAACTCGAAGGACTGGAAAATAATAATGAAGCAGAGTATGCGGCTCTGCATAATGCTCTTCTCCTTCTTGAAGAAATCGGTGTGAAGAATGCACCTTGCACGATCAAAGGAGATTCACAAGTTGTACTGAAGCAGCTTGAAGGGGAATGGCCTTGTTTTGATGACGGGTTAAACAGATGGCTCGATCGAATTGAACTTGTGATCGATATGTTGAAATTGAAGATTACGGTAGACATCTTGAACCGAAATGATAACAAGGAAGCGGATAAACTCGCTAACCAGGCTCTATCAGGGACTGAGGTGCACAGTCATAAACGGATAGAATAATTTCAGTCAGGATCATATATCCTATAAATACAAACGAAAGATGGATGAAGTTTAGAGGTGATGAAATGGAACGCAGACAAGTAGTTGATAAAGTGGATGAGTTAATTGACACCTATTGCAGCGACTGTTTGCTTAAAGCATATTTTCGTAAGGAGTTTGGTAAATCAAGGGCCCATCGTTTCTGTATCGAAGAGTGTACAGTCGGGGAACAGCTTAAGTACTACGGAGATAAACTGAAGTAGTTGCAGCAAAAGTATCTTAATAAATGGAAAAAGCGGACGATTTCGTGAATCGTCCGCTTTTTATTTATGGGTTTGATTATATTTTCACTACGTTAGCTGCTTGAGGTCCACGGTTACCTTCAACAATTTCGAAAGAAACTTCTTGACCTTCCTCTAAAGATTTGAATCCATCGCCTTGGATTGCTGAGAAATGTACGAATACATCGTCTCCGCCTTCTACTTCAATAAACCCGAATCCTTTTTCATTGTTAAACCATTTTACTTTACCATTTTGCATATTCTTCTTATCCTCCTAAATCGTTCAAGCACAAAAATTGTGCTTCTGGAAAATTTATCACGAAATGTTGACTCTTACTGCTTAAGCACTAAAAATCGACCCACTTCAATGATGTCTTTACTATACAATATGCAGATTTTAGAGTCAACATCACCAAAATTTATTTTAAGGAAATTTTTAAAAAGTTTATATCGCCATAAGAGAGTAGCAATTCATATAACAATGGATAGTTAAATATTCAAATATTTACGTATGAAAGGTTGACATAAATTGAATAAGGAAATAAAATTTGCACTAAGGAAACTTTTGTTGCATAAGTGAAAATTTATAACTTTAATTAAAATAAGTTGCTTATGTAAAAAAAGGTGAAACATATAAAAACTTATTGAATAGTTTAGAGGTAGTGGATCGAATAAACATGAGAAAAAGTGAGAGAGGAGATTAAACATGAACAAAAAGTTAGTGACACTTATCGGAATGGTCATCATTTTAATAGGAGGATTGTTCCTTTCGGGGTGCGGAACAACCGTGAGTGAATCTGCGGATGATAAAATAGTCGTCACCACAACAATCGGCCAAATCGGGGACGCAGTAAAGAATATCGGAGGGGATCATGTAGAAGTTCACAGTTTAATGGGACCAGGTGTTGACCCTCACTTATATAAAGCTAAGCAATCAGATATAGGGAAACTTCAAGAGGCAGATATTATTTTCTACAGTGGTCTTCATTTAGAAGGGAAGATGCTTGAAATATTTGAAAAAATGAATAAGGAAAAGCCGACATACGCGATATCAGACAGCATTCCTAAAGATAAACTTAGAAAAGATGCAGCGGATAACACAGCAATGGATCCGCATGTGTGGTTTGACATTGATTTATGGAAAATAGCATTGGAGCAAGTACGTGATGGCTTAATTGAGAAAGACCCCGATAATAAAGAAGATTACATCAAAAATACTGAAAAATACTTTGCTGAATTGGATGAATTGAAAGCATATGCTGCCAAAGAAATGTCTATGATCCCGGATGAACAGCGGGTTCTTGTTACAGCGCACGATGCGTTTAACTATTTTGGTGCTAAATATGATCTTCAAGTCATGGGACTGCAAGGGTTAAGTACGGATTCAGAGTATGGTCTTGCAGACGTACAATCGCTGGTAAATACATTGGTTGACAGAAATATCAAAGCTGTCTTTGTGGAATCAAGCATTTCAGAAAAGTCGATTAATGCCGTTATAGCCGGTGCAAAGGATAAAGGGCATGAAGTGAGTATCGGCGGAGAATTATTCTCAGACGCCATGGGGAAAGAAGGAACAGAGGAAGGTACGTATATCGGAATGTATCGGCATAATGTCGATACAATTGTCGAGGCATTAAAGTAAGGGTGAGGAGGATAGATCATGAATTCAGTAGAAATAAAAGGCTTAACAGTTGCTTATCATAGAAAACCAGTCCTGATAGACGTTGCATTTTCTGTTCCCAAAGGTAAGCTGATCGGAATCGTCGGTCCTAACGGAGCTGGTAAATCCACATTGATAAAAGCGGTTTTAGGATTGATTCCGCGATCATCTGGAGATGTCAAAATATTTGATAAATCGTATTCGCCAAAAAGTAAAACGGTAGGGTATGTCCCTCAACGGGGATCTGTTGATTGGGATTTTCCAACAAATGCTCTTGATGTTGTTTTAATGGGTAGATATGGGCATTTAGGATGGTTTAAGAGACCCTCTAAAAAAGATGTTGCGTTTGCAATGGAATGTTTGGATAAAGTCGGGATGACTCAATATGCATCAAGACAAATAAGCCAGCTTTCAGGAGGGCAGCAGCAAAGAGTCTTTCTTGCACGTGCACTTGCTCAGGAAGCAGAAGTTTATTTTATGGATGAACCTTTTGTAGGGGTGGATGCTGCAACAGAGAAAGCCATCATCTCTTTATTGAATGAATTGAAGGAACAGGGAAAGACTGTTTTGGTCGTTCATCATGACCTGCAGACTGTTACAGAATATTTTGACTGGACGCTTCTGCTAAACAGAAAGACAATCGCATATGGCCCGACTGCAGATGTATTCAATGTCGATAATTTACAACTGACCTACGGCGGGAAATTATCTTTCCTTGAAAAGGATAAAATGCTGATTCAACCATAAGGAAGGGGTGAGTAAGGTGAGTCATTTATGGCAATCGATCTTGACAGACGGCAACACGCAATGGGTGCTGCTCAGTACGTTATTATTGGGGATAGCAAGTGGTGTATTAGGGAGTTTTGCGCTATTGAGAAAACAAAGTTTAATAGGCGATGCAGTGGCCCATGCAGCGCTTCCCGGTATTTGCTTTGCTTTTATGTTCATTGGTGAAAAGAATTTCTTCGTGTTATTAATTGGTGCAGCTGCAACCGGATTGCTGGCAGCCTATACGATACAATTAATAACCAATACAACGAGGATCAAGGAAGACACAGCAATCTGTTTAGTACTATCGGTTTTTTTCGGTTTGGGTATTGTCCTACTGACAAAAGTTGCCCAGATGCCGACAGGAAACCAGAGCGGATTGGATGACTTCATCTTTGGTCAGGCAGCTTCCCTTGTCGGAAGGGATGTCCAGCTGATGGGTCTGACGGCAGCCGCATTAATTGTGATTACAACTTTGCTATTTAAAGAATTTAAAGTGAGCACATTTGATCCTCAATTCGCAAGGGGAATTGGGCTCCCTGTGGGCTTATTGAATTTTTTCTTCGTTTCCCTTTTAGTGATTACTGTCGTCATCGGTATTCAGGCAGTAGGGGTCATTTTAATGGCAGCCTTGCTGATCACACCTGCAGTATCAGCCAGATACTGGACGGATTCACTGCGTACGATGGTATTAATATCAGGAATAGTGGGCGGGTTATCAGGAGCAGCGGGAACGTTGATCAGCACCTTGGGAAAAGGTTTATCGACAGGTCCTTTCATTGTGTTGAGTGCAACAGTGATTTTCATCGTCTCCCTGCTATTTTCTCCCAAAAGAGGATTATTTTCAATAATTCTGAGAAGAGCCAGGAATGATGATCGTCTGGCCGTACGCTTCGTTTTAAAGAAAGTCCATGTATGGAGAGATAAGTCTATAAGCGAAGAATTTCTGTTTCAGGAAACGAATATTTCAAAAATAAGGTTTACGCGTGTCATTAACCATCTGATGAAACACGGTTATATCTTAAAGTCTGACGGGATCATTTCTATAACCGATTCAGGTACTATGAAAGCTGAGCAATTCAGGTTTGTAGATGAAATGGTGGAATTGAAAGAAATGTACCCAAGTGAATTGGGTTCGCTTGACATCACCTGGATCGAGAAGCAAGAAGAAGAAGCCTTATCTAAAGATCAACTAAAAAAGCTTCAATCGAAAATGTCAGAGATTTATACTCAAAATCCTTTTTTAAACATAAAAGTAACTGCCGGAAAAGGAGGGCGGAGATATGAGCTATGAACTTTGGATACTTTTTACAGGCAGCCTGGTAGGGTTGTCGTGCGGGGTGATCGGCTGTTTTCTGATTCTGAGAAAAATGTCCATGTTAGCTGATGCCATTAGTCACACCGTCCTTCTCGGGCTGGTAATGGCTTTTATCATCAGTCAAAGCATGAATGGGTTTTACATGCTGATTGGTGCAGCAGCGGCCGGATTACTCACGACTTTTATCGTTCAACTGTTAAATTCGAGCGGTATCCAGGAAGATGCATCCATCGGTGTTGTTTTTACTTCACTATTTGCATTGGGGGTCATTCTCATTTCCTTGTTTGCCAAAAATGTTCATCTGGATGTTGAGCATGCATTGATGGGTGAAATTGCTTTTGTCCCTTGGAACACGCTCTCATTGCCTTTCCTGGGACCCATACCTAAGTCTGTTGTCATGCTTGGATCTATTCTGATTATAGATGTGACAGTCATTCTTCTCTTATTCAAAGAATTTAAGTTAACGTCATTCGATCCCGACATGGCAGCCGCAATTGGCATTCCAGTTTTAGTCATTCATTATATCCTGATGGGATTGGTTTCCGTGACGACGGTATCTGCATTCGACAGCGTGGGAGCGATTCTCGTTGTTGCCATGTTGATTGCACCGGGGGCTACAGCTTATTTATTGACAGACAGATATAAGGTAATGCTACTCTTGAGTGGTGGCATTGGGATCTTTGACAGTGTAGCTGGATATTATGGCGCAAAGATTTTCGACGTATCCATTTCAGGTGCGATGGCAGTGGCGGCCGGCATTGTGTTTTTTATCGTATGGATGGTATCACCAAAGTACGGCTTGATTTCTAAATTTCTTAATCAAAGAAGGCTGACCGGACAGTGATACGCAGTCCCGGGTTGTATTCCTCCTGTTCTTATAGTAAACTTTTATTGATATTTATGGGAATTTGGAGGGTGCAGAATGCCTACACCAAGCATGGAAGACTATTTAGAACAGATTTACTTGTTAATTGAGAATAAAGGGTATGCAAGAGTATCCGATATAGCTGAAGCTTTAACGGTACATCCCTCCTCAGTGACAAAAATGGTGCAGAAATTAGATAAAGATGACTACCTGGTATATGAAAAATATCGTGGGCTCGTACTGACTCCAAAAGGAAATAAAGTTGGAAAACGCTTAGTATACAGACATGAGCTGCTTGAGCAATTCCTTCGGGTAATCGGTGTAAAGGAAGAACATATATATGAAGATGTTGAAGGCATCGAACATCATTTGAGCTGGGACTCCATTGACAGGATCGGGGACCTGGTCCAGTTTTTTGAAGAGGAAAAAAAGAGGATTCAAGATTTAAGAGATGTTCAAAGTAGAAGTGAATAAGAAAAGCGGAAGCGCCTTGGTCAGCCCCGACAAGCGTTGGAGGGCCGACCGGTGAAGTCGCTCTTTGACTTCATTGGGCGGACCGAAACGTCTCGAGGGGCTAGGCGCTGGAG
>NZ_JBBYAF010000018.1:0-77030 GCF_038405515.1 Rossellomorea oryzaecorticis
AGGCGAGCAAGCCGGAAAGGCGTTCTTTGCCTTTTTGGCTTGCTTGACTTATGACCTCGAGCCTCTAGCCGCCGGAGCTGGACAGGTCTCACATTGGCCACTTCTCCCGCAGGAGTCTTCGTCTTACACTCCAATCACCAGCTGTAACCAATTAAAATCAAATAAGCTTTAACTGAACATAATAATGAAAAACCTATCTTCTTAAAAAAAGATAAGGTTTTTCATTATTGATTTCTCGACATTTTCCGGGAAATATTTGGTTGTTTTCGACAATGTTTTGATTGCTGGGTGATGGGTGTTATTTCATTTATTTAAAACAAGCCCTCTTTCACCTGTCACAATGCCTTTCACTTCTTCTACTGCTTCATCAATACTATTCACCCTCAAAATAATTTTCTGATCCTCTCCGTATTTTTCTGCTGTGTGAATGTATCTTGGATCATAATAGTATTCGAGAAGCAATTCCAATATCGTTTCATAATTCCTGCTTTTCAGTTCTTCTTCGATTTGATTGGCTACAGGGCTGTGGATGCGGCGTTTGATCTGACTGAATGCTTGGGTGAATTCTTCATGATGTTCATGAAGCTTGTACTCTTCCATGATATGAGCGACTCTTTCTTTGATTGGCAGCTCGATGAAGATATGGGTGGACTGTTCTTTTTTATTCAATAAGAATGGTGGCAGCTGGATTTTGCCGACTCGCTTACTTTCGGCTTCGAACATGACAAATGGTTGATGCTCAAGACGTTTCACTTCATTGACAAGGAGGGAATCAAAGGTCTTCTGATTGTGAGGTGTGAGACCCAGGGCGCCGAATACAGAACCACGGTGGTTTGCCAGCCCCTCGATATCAAGAATTGGAAAGCCTTCCTTATTCAATCGGTGAAGAATCTCGGTTTTGCCCGTACCAGTCCCACCGTTCAGGACATAAGCTTTCGACTTCATTTCTATAGACTCAAGCTGTTTCATCACCCAATGGCGATAGGTGCGAATACCTCCCTTTATCCGGTACGTTTCAACCCCCATCAAATCGAGGAATGTCGCGGCAGCTTTACTTCTCATGCCTCCCCGCCAGCAGTACACGACTTTTTTTCCGGGAAGCTCATTAAATTGTTTAATGAATACAGGAAGTTTTGCAGAAAAAAGTTCAAGGCCTCTATCGGTTGCCGCCTCTTTACTCACTTGCTTGTAAAGTGTTCCAACTTCTGCTCTTTCCTCATCATTAAAAACCGGGATATTGAAGCTGCCGGGTATCGTCATTTCTTTATATTCTGAAGGAGAACGGACATCCACATAGACAAAATCATCATTTTCACATTTTAATAATTCATCGATCGCGATATCTTTGAACAATGTGCCTCACCTCTTGATTTCAGTATGGTCAAATTAAAAGAAAGTTAATATGTATAAGCTTACTTTTATAGTAATCTATTCAATCGGTATTTTCTATCTTCCATGGAAATAAAAAACCTTCACGAGATGTGAAGGTTTCAGATCAATTCCAGTGCCTCCGAGTCGGCAATGATTGTCACGTTAGGATGATTTTTAAGAATGGAAGCCGGGAATTGTTCGCTCACTTCATTTTCCACCAGCTTCTTCATGGCTTCCTGCTTTGATTTTCCTGAAACAAGCAGGAGAATTTCCCTGCTTTTCATGATGGTTGATATGCCCATCGTGACTGCCTGCCTCGGGACTTCATCAAGAGAGGAAAAATAACGGGCATTGGCTTCTCTGGTTGAAGCCGTCAGTTCTACAGTATGCGTACCTGAGTGAAAAGAAGTTCCAGGTTCATTAAAACCAATATGCCCGTTTGCCCCGATCCCGAGGATTTGAAGGTCGATGCCTCCTGCTTCTTCTATCAGATTTTCATATCGATCGCATTCCTTCTGGATGTCGTCAGCCATTCCTGATGGGATATACGTGTGGTCGAGTGAAATATCGATATGGGAGAAAAGGTTTGAGCACATATATTGAAAATAACTATTCGTGTCTTCTTTTGAAAGTCCGATATATTCGTCGAGATTAAAGCTTTTTACACATCTATAGGATGTACCGTTCATTTGGTGATCCTCTATGAGTTCTTTATAAAGGCCTTCCGGTGTTCCTCCAGTCGCAAGCCCAATCGTGACACAATCAGAGCTTCTGACTTTCCCGATGACATGCTCCGCAGCTCTTTGACTCATTTGCTTGTAGTCAGATACTTTAATGATTCTCATTCACTACCATCTCCTCTTACATAAGCGATTTCCCCTTTACAGATGGTCATAACCACATTCATCTGTTCATCCATGATCACCAAATCGGCATCTTTTCCTGAATCTATACTACCTTTCCTGTCGAAGATGCCCAGCTGTCTTGCAGGGTTTTCGGAAGTGATTTTGATCGCTTCTTGAATGGAACAGCCGGTAAACTTCTGGATATTCTTAAAGGCGGAATTCATCTCAAGTACACTTCCAGCGAGTGTATCCTCATCCAGAAGTGCCATACCGTCTCTCACCGTTACCATCTGTCCGCCAAGATCATACTGACCGTTTTTCAGACACTTGGCACGCATGGAGTCAGTGATGAGAATCATACGTTCATCCGTTAGTTGATGAAACGCGACCTCCACTGCCTCCGGTCTGACATGAATGCCGTCCGCGATCAGCTCCACCATCAATTCCTTTCGGTTGAAAGCAGCCCCGACAATCCCCGGTTCACGGTGATGAAAGCCTGACATCTGATTGAATAAATGCGTCACATGCCTCACACCTTTGTCAATTGCTTCGCACATTTGATCATACGTTGCATTGGAATGGCCTGCAGAAGCGACAATGCCATTTTGCTTAAGATGCTGGATTAATTCATGTTCTTGATCCAGTTCAGGAGCGAGCGTAACGAGCTTGATGTGATTCCGTGAGGCTTTCTGCCACTTTTGATACGTCTCCACACATGGTTCCGCAATGTGATCCAGCGGCTGTGCACCTGCTTTCCCGCTGTTAATGAATGGACCTTCCAAATGGATCCCGAGAATTTCTGCTTTACCTGCTTCTTTCTGTGCATCGATATATTCGCCCGTATTGATTAACGCTTTTTCTATCTTTTCTTTTGATTCTGTCATCGTTGTCGCCAGGAAACTTGTCGTCCCTTCCTTTGGCAGCGTCATCGTCATTGTGTCAAGGGCGTCTGTCGTCGCATCCATTGTATCTGCACCGTTGACCCCGTGTATGTGGACATCGATCATACCCGGCATGACGGATGAACCTTTGGGCAGGGAAATATCAACGAACCCATCATCGCTTTGGAGATTTTCCATTTCGCCGATTGAAGAAATGATCCCGCCTTCTATCTTGATAAATCCATTTTCAATGATTTCATTTTGCGCATATATTTTTTGATTGCGAATGATATAGCTAACTGGGCTCCTCATATATATCTTCACCTTCCGCTTAAACTTTATCTAATGTGACTGTAACACCTAGCGTAATAGTTGTCTATACCAATTGATTTATAGACTGAAAATAGACATATATTTCAAGAAAATGTCGATAGCCCACTCTGTACTGGTATAGACATCAAATAGTTCTGAATGGTAAGATGTTTTTGATTAAGAACAACTATGCAGAACGAATTCGTGATTCAAATAAATAGCTAGGACGGTGACATGAAATTGGTAAATAAAAAGTCTCCATTACCACTGTATTACCAAATAGAAGAACATATAAAAGGGATGATCGAATCTGGTGAACTGAAACCAGGGGATGTACTCCCTTCTGAACGAGAGCTTGCCGAATCCTTTACCATTAGCCGGATGACCGTCCGTCAAGCCATCACCAATCTCGTGAACAAAAATCTTCTTTATCGTAAAAAAGGCAGCGGTACATATGTTTCCCAGCATAAATTCGAACAATCCCTTCATGGGCTGACCTCTTTCAGTGAGGACATGAGAAGGCGGGGACTCGAACCCGGCAACAAGCTCATTCACTTTGAGCTTTCAAGCCCGAACGAAGAATTGATCAATCATTTCAGCCTGCAGGAAGATGAACTTGTGTATAAGATTAAACGGATCCGCCTTGCAAGCGGTGAACCGATGGCCATCGAAACAACTTATATCCCCGTGAAACTGATTCCGGGTCTCAGCCAGGAAATATTATCCCACTCGCTTTATCAGTACGTGGAGGAAGAAATCGGATTAAATCTTGGCCATGCGTCTCAATCAATCGAGGCGGCGGCGGCAACAGAAGAAGATGCCAAACATTTACAGCTCGAAATCGACGAACCGGTATTATTCATCCAGCGGGAGACATTCCTCGACGACGGTGACCCATTTGAACTCGTAAAGTCAACATACCGGGGAGACAAATATAAGTACAAAATGAATATTGAACGGCTAAGATAATGGTCATTTTTATAAGCCCGTAATTAATACAATAATAATAAAAAACTCACCTATGGGACAAAAATCCCAGGGTGAGTTTTTTTATTCTCGCATTCTTAAATACTAGTTCTTTTCTTATCTAAAATGGTATAGACATCTATACTAATAGTTGGTATGATACTTTGTAAGCGAATTCATTTTATTACTACATTTTTATTAAAAAGGGGAGAATTTTATGCGGAAGGAAGAAAGATTGGCCAAAGAAATAACCGAGCTTCTTGGCGGTCCAAGCAATATCGGCGCGCTGGAATCGTGTATGACGCGTCTGCGTGTGAAACCGATCGATGAGAGCAAGGTTGATCTGGCGGGCATCAAAAAGATAGATGGGGTGCTTGGTGTCGTTGAGGCAGAAACACTGCAGATTATTCTGGGACCTGGCATTGTGACGAAAGTTGCTTCTGAAGTATCCGATTTAACCGGTAAGTCCGTTTCATCCGTGGACGAGGATGAAACCGAGGACTTTTCATTTGAAGGCCTTGCCGATCGGACAAAAGCAGACTTGAAGCAAAAGAACGCCACTCCATTCAAGTTATTTTTACGAAAAATCGCAAGTATCTTCATTCCATTAATTCCTGCAATCGTTGCTTCCGGATTGATTGCAGGGATCACAAACGTCATTGTCCGTTCAGGTGTAAACCCTGAATCAACTTTGATCGAAATTCTTAACTTGATCGGGTGGGGCCTATTCGGTTACTTAGGAGTATTCGTCGGTATTAATACAGCCAAGGAATTCGGCGGTTCTCCAGCGCTTGGTGGTGCGGCTGGTATCCTGATCATCAATCCTGGTCTTGCCAACATCACATTATTTGGTGAAGAGCTTGTCCCTGGACGCGGCGGTTTGATCGGGGTTATGCTTGCAGCCGTATTCATTGCATTCCTTGAGAAGAGAATCCGTAAAGTTGTCCCTTCTGCCTTGGATATCATCATTACCCCGACATTATCCTTGTTGATTACAGGGTTTGCGACGTTAGTCATACTGCAGCCTGTCGGAGGTTTCATTTCCGATCTAATCACAAAAGGATTACTTGGTCTGATCGAAATGGGCGGTTTCTTTGCAGGGCTTATCCTTGCAGGAACATTCCTTCCGCTTGTTGTGACAGGACTTCACCAGGGTCTCACACCGGTTCATATGGAACTGATTAATACAATCGGTAATGACCCGCTGCTCCCGATCCTTGCAATGGGTGGTGCAGGTCAAGTCGGTGCTGCATTTGCAATTTACTTTAAAACGAAGAATCAGAGATTAAGAAAAGTCATTAAAGGTGGACTTCCTGTTGGAATCCTGGGGATCGGCGAACCGTTGATTTTCGGTGTCACCCTCCCGCTTGGGCGCCCATTCCTTACAGCTTGCCTTGGTGCAGCCGTCGGCGGAGCATTCCAGGCAGTATTTAAAACGGCAACCATCGCCATCGGTGTATCGGGTATCCCGCTTGCCTTCCTTATGGATGACGGACAGATCCTTCTGTATCTGGCAGGTCTTTTGGTAGCCTACGTATTTGGCTTCATCTTTACATGGATGTTCGGCTTCAAAGAAGAAATGGCGAAGGATATTTAACTAGTTTCATATAATTGTAAAGAAGGAGGATCTTCCTCCTTCTTTACGTTTTTTAAAAGTGGGAGTGTGAATAATATGCTTGGAATTTCAGTTTATCTAAAAGAGGAAAACAGGGATAGAAACGCTGAGTGGATCAGGAAATCCTCGTCTTTCGGTTTTCAGTCCATCTTCACTTCTCTTCATATTCCTGAAGATAATCCGGATACCTATAAAGAATTGCTTCAGGAGCTGGGCGGCCAGGCCCGGACGTATAACATGGAGCTGCTGGCCGATGTATCACCAAGATCACTGGAACATTTGGGGCTTGATTGGGACTCGCTTCCCCAGTTATTGGACTGGGGACTGGCAGGGATCAGGGTGGACTACGGTTTTACCGAGGATGAAATCGTGAGCCTTTCGAAGCTTATGAAAACAGGGATCAATGCCAGCACCGTTTCCGGATCGGAGCTTGACAGCTGGATTGAAAAAGGATTAAATGTGGAAAACGTTGAAGCCTGGCATAACTTCTATCCCCGCCCTGAAACTGGGCTGGACCTTGATTTTTTAAACGAAAGAAATACAATGCTGAAATCAAAAGGGATCACAACGATGGCATTCATTCCCGGAAATGAAACGCTGCGCGGACCGGTCTTTGAAGGGCTGCCTACTCTTGAGCAGCATCGATACGTGTCCCCCGCGCTTGCAGCGGCACAATTAAAATTCTCGGGTAATACGGATAAAATTTTAATAGGTGACCCTTCTGCAACAGATGAAACGCTGTACGAACTAAGCAGTATCGACAAGGAAATCATTCCCTTAACAATTGATTTACTTGACGGTGCGGATCACTCTGCACTGCTTACCGGGGTACATACCAACCGGATGGATCCAGCACGAGACGTCATCCGGTCAGTAGAATCCCGTTCATATGCTGAATTCGGCAAGATCATCGAACCTTCCAACCAAGTTCAGCGCACAGTTGGAATGATTACGGTCGATAATGAGTTATACGGGAGATACTCGGGTGAGATGCAGATAGTCAAAAGAGAATTACCGAAAGATGAGAAAGTCAATGTCATTGCGAAAGTCGTAAACGAAGACCTCCCTCTCATCCATGAGATAAAAGCAGGAGGAAAATTTCAATTACTAGTGAGGGATACGATATGAATCTAACGAAATTGAACACAGAGCAGCAGAACCCGAAAACACTGAACATCGATCTGATGGAGACAGAGGAAATCATCTCGGTCATCAATCAGGAAGACCTCCTTGTACCAAATGCGATTGCAAAAGAAATCCCTGCGATCAGTACAGTGGTCGACCGGATTGTACAAGCCTTCAAAGAGGGCGGCAGATTGATCTATACCGGCGCAGGAACGTCTGGACGTTTAGGCATACTCGATGCTTCAGAATGCCCGCCTACATATGGGACGGACCCTGAAATGGTGATTGGAATCATAGCCGGCGGTAAAGAGGCGACCACGGAAGCAATTGAAGGCGCTGAAGATGACAATGAACAAGGTAAACAGGATCTAGTCGACATCGGACTGACTGAAAAGGATGTCGTGGTCGGGATTGCAGCAAGCGGCAGAACGCCTTATACCATCGGAGCCTTACAATATGCGAATGAATTGGGCGCAGCATCGGTATCCGTCGTCTGCAGCAAAGACTCCGAAATGGAGAAGATCTCAGCCTATACGATTGCACCGATCGTAGGGCCTGAAGTGGTGACCGGTTCCACACGCATGAAAGCAGGAACGGCACAGAAGCTCGTACTGAACATGCTGACCACCGCTTCCATGATCAAAATCGGAAAAGTCTACGGTAACCTCATGGTCGATGTACAAATGACGAACGAGAAGCTGCGCAAGCGGGCAGAAAACATCGTCAAGACAGCCACCGGAGCATCAGACGAAGAAGCAGGCACGGCCCTGGCAGAGCAACACAACAATACGAAAGCGGCCATCCTCCAAATCATGACTGGCCTGAAAGGCAATGAAGTGCTTCAGCTGCTAGAGAAGCATGCCGGACACTTACGGGATGCCGTTTCAGCTTTTCATTCTTCCAAATAATCAAAACCAATGGGACGGACCTCTTTTTATAAGGGTCGTCCTTTCTTTCATCATCAAAGAAATCATTCTTTTGTAAAGGCGGTAAACCCATGATCTCAACCTCATTAAAAAAACAATTCATTGAACTGGTCGGTGAAGAAAATTATCGGGACAGCTCTGCTGAGAGACTCGTCTATTCTTATGATGCAACGCCAAATTTTCAATCGATGCCGGATGGCGTCATTGTCCCCCGCTCGACCGGGGAAGTCTCTGAGATTGTGAAGTTATGCAATGAGCACCAAGTGCCCATCGTGCCAAGGGGATCCGGAACCAATTTATGCGCAGGCACCTGTCCGACAGAAGGCGGACTCGTCCTGCTTTTTACCCATATGAACCGCATCTTGGAGGTCGATGAAGAGAACTTGACGGTCACCGCCCAGCCCGGGGTCGTGACGCTCGACCTGATTCACGAGGTGGAATCGAGGGGGCTCTTTTACCCTCCTGATCCAAGTTCTATGAAAATATCAACGATCGGCGGCAACATCAATGAAAATTCCGGTGGTTTAAGAGGCCTCAAGTATGGAGTCACTCGCGATTATGTGCTTGCTTTGGTAGCTGTCCTGCCCAACGGAGATATCATACGGACAGGCGGAAAGCTCGCAAAAGACGTGGCTGGGTATGATTTGACCCGTCTTTTCGTCGGTTCGGAAGGAACGCTCTGTGTCATCACCGAAGCTACGCTGAAGCTAGTTCCCATGCCGGAAACGAAACAGACGATGCTCGCTCTTTATCAAGATATAGAAGCAGCTGCACAAAGCGTTTCAAGCATCATTTCGAACCGGATCATCCCTGCCACCCTCGAGTTCCTGGATCAGCCTACCTTGGAAGTCGTCGAGGATTTTGCAAAAATCGGACTGCCTACTGACGTGAAAGCAGTGCTCCTGATTGAGCAGGACGGTCCTCCTGAGGTGGTGGCCCGCGACATGAAACACATGGAAGAAATTTGTCTTAAGAACGAAGCCGTATCCGTCCAATTGGCAGCGACAGAAGTGGAAGCCGAAGCTCTCCGCACCGCCCGCCGTTCAGCTCTGTCAGCCCTTGCACGCCTGAAGCCGACAACTATTCTGGAGGACGCGACGGTCCCGCGCTCTGAAATCGCCAAAATGGTCAAAGCCATCAATGACATCGCAGAACGTCATGACTTGAAAATCTGCACATTCGGCCATGCGGGAGATGGCAACCTCCACCCTACCGTTGCAACGGATGCAAGGGACCTTGATGAAATGGAACGCGTCGAAGCCGCTTTTGAAGAAATTTTCGCCCATGCCATCGAACTCGGCGGCACGATAACAGGCGAACACGGAGTCGGGATGATGAAAGCACCTTATCTCGAGTGGAAATTGGGGCCTGAGGGAATCAATGCGATGAAAATGATCAAGCAGTCGTTCGACCCGAATAACATCATGAATCCGAATAAAGTGTTTGCGAAAGAATCCAGAAAACGGGTGGTGATTTCAAGATGACGACAACCAAGGAAAGACAACAGATACAGCAGGAATTCAAGGAGCGCATGGATCAGGACGAGCTCCTGAACTGTATGAGATGCGGCTTCTGCCTTCCCTCCTGCCCCACCTATATCGAGTCAGGATTGAAGGAATCCCACTCCCCGCGCGGCCGGATCGCTCTGATGAAGGCCGTTGTCGACGGCGTAATCGAACCGGATGAAGAAGTCGAGCGAACGCTGGATTTATGTCTGGGATGCAGGGCATGTGAACCGGTCTGCCCTTCAGGCGTGAACTATGGCCATCTCTTAGAAGAAGCCCGGGACATCATCAATCAGAACAAAAAGCATTCCCTTCCAATACGGGTACTGAGAAAGACGGTCTTTGAGGGATTATTCCCTCACCCCGGGAGAATGAAAATGGTCACTCATCTTCTCGGAATCTATCAGCGTTCAGGGATGCAGAAAGCTGCCCATGCCACCGGTGTGATGAAACTATTCCCTGAGAGCATGACGACAATGGAAAAGGTGCTGCCAAAGGTTCCGAGATTGAAAGACATGAAGAATCGCCCTTCTTACCTATCCTCCATCGGTGATAGAAAGAAAAAAGTTGCTTTCTTCTCCGGGTGCCTGATGGATACGATGTTCCTCGAAACCAATAATGCCACCACGAAACTCCTGCAGCTGGCCGGCTGCGACATCGTGATCCCTGATCAGCAGACATGCTGCGGCGCCCTGCACGGCCACAGCGGGGAGAAAGATGCAGCCAAACAATTAGCGAAAAGGAATATCGAGGCATTTGAAAAGGCAGATGTCGACTATATCATTACCAATGCCGGCGGGTGCGGGGCCTTCCTTGTCGATTATGATCATCTGCTGAAGGACGATGCGGAGTGGAAAAAACGTGCCGTTCGGTTTAAAAATAGAATCAAAGACATCTCCTCTATTTTAGTAGAGCTGGAGTTTCATAAAAAAGTGAAGCTGCGTGCGGAAAATCAGCGGATCACCTACCAGGATTCATGTCACCTCCGCAATGTGCAGAGGACATTCTTGGAGCCCCGGCTTCTCCTTCAATCAGTCGAGGGTGCAGAATACAAGGAAATGAAACAAGCCGACCACTGCTGCGGTTCTGCAGGCATCTACAATATCGTGGAATCGGAAATGTCCATGAAAATACTCGATCACAAGATGGAGAACGCATCAGCCACAGGGGCGGTAACGATTGTCACAGCGAATCCCGGCTGCCTGCTGCAAATGAAGCTTGGGATTGAAAGAGAAGGACTGTCCCATAAAATACGGGCTGTTCATATTGTGGACTTTTTGCTGGAAGCTGTGGAGGAATGAGGAGGACTGCCCTTTGGGGTGGTCCTTTTTTTGTGGATTGTATTCAGGTGGTCCCAGGCACAAATGTGCGTTTTTGTGCCTGGCACCAGGAAAGCTGTACCTGATACATTAAGCGGATTTTGTACCTGGTACACCTCAAAAACCATCAAAATCCAAAGGCCCGTCCCTCACTGCACTAAATAATCAAAGTACTGTTTTCTCTGCATATTCCCTTGTGGTGATTTCAATTGCTTCACTCATAATCTCGACCATTTTTTCAAGTTCCTTTCCACTTGCTGCAAGCGGCGGCATGAAGACGATTGTATCTCCGATCGGACGAGTAAGCATGCCTAGCTCCCTCATTTTGAGCGTGGTCCGGTAGCCGACTCTGTCTTCCCATAGGAACGGTTTTTTCGACTCTTTGTATGCAACCAATTCGATGCCGCATATCATTCCAAGCTGACGTATATCTCCTATATGTGGATGACTCTTTAACGGTTCAAGCAGATTTTGTATGATGGCCTTTTTTACTTGAGTCTGCTCAATCAAATTTTCTCTTTCATAAATTTCAAGGTTGGCAAGAGCTGCTGCACAGCCAAGCTGATTTCCTGTGTAGGAGTGGCCGTGGAAGAATGTTTTCAATGAAGTATAGTCGTCGTAAAAGGCTTCATAGATTTCCTCCGTTGTCAGCGTTGCCGCTATCGGCAGGTATCCGCCTGTAATCCCTTTTGCAACCGTCATGATATCCGGCTGAACGTCTTCGTGCTCGACCGCGAACATTTTTCCTGTCCGTCCAAACCCTGTCGCTACTTCATCGACGATCAGTAGGACATTGTATTTTTTGCACAGCTGCTCTACTCCTTTGAAATAGCCCTTTGGCATAATATTCATTCCGCCTGCACCCTGAATGAGCGATTCAACGGTCATACCGGCAATTTCATGGTGATGTTCTTCTAAGATTGCCTCCAATTCTAGAAGAGCTGTATCCCGGATTTCATCTTCATCATCCAATTCGGCGTGATGATAGACATCAGGAAACGGGGCAACCAATGAATGGAACATAAGAGATTTATAGACGCGGTGGAATATATCCACCTGCCCAACACTGATCGCTCCGACAGTATCCCCATGGTAAGCATTTTTGAGAGTGATGAATTTCTGCTTTTCGGGTTTCCCGATGTTCTGCCAATATTGATAAGCCATTTTAATCGCAATTTCAACAGAAGTTGCGCCGCTGTCTGAATAGAATACCCTCTTCAGTTTTTCAGGGGAAAGTTCAATCAGCTTTTCCGCCAAAAGGATCGAGGGAATGTTGGACGCACCCAGCAACGTGGAATGGGCGATTTTATCCAGCTGTTCTTTAATGGCAGAATTGATTTCTTCATTTCGATGACCATGAACATTTAGCCAAAGAGATGAATACCCATCGAGATACTCGTTTCCATAAATATCACGGAGGTAGACCCCCTCTCCACTTTCAATCACCAATGGATCTGCATCATAGTCTTTCATTTGTGTGAATGGCAGCCATAGATATTGACTGCTTTTTTCAATAAGCTTTTCTTGATTCATCCTCCATTGCCTCCTCTAAAACATGGATGTTCCATTTTTCTAGAATATGTCCCACATCAAGTTCTTCCATTTCATCTTCGTTTATGTAAGGAAAGGTGCCCACAATAGGAACGCCCGATAATTTCTCCAGCATCCTTCTATTGTCTTCTTCGATTTCAGGCAGTTCATGGGGTGTTACGCGATTAAGGATGATCCCTGCAATTTGAATATTTCTCTGTTTCAGCGCCATCACCGATAGAACCGTGTGATTGATTGTTCCAAGCCCCGCTCTTGCTACTAGAATGACTGGCAGGGACAGTCGGCCAATCAGATCGATCATCGTTTCTTCCTCATTTAGCGGCACAATCAACCCACCTGCTCCTTCTACGAAAACAAGCTCATGTGAGTTTAATAGTTTCTGAGTTTGATTGATGATCGGCTTGGCCTCGATCTTTTTTCCTTCCATCGCGGCTGCCAAATGAGGAGAGCTTGGTGTTTTTAGCAGATATGTATTTGTTTCCTCTCCAAATTGCCGTTTCGCGAACCTTTCATAAAACACGGTATCGGGTGCAACCAGCCTGTCCCCTTTCCACTCTGCCCCGCTTTGTACAGGTTTGTAAGGGAAAACTTCAACTCCCTTGTCCAGAAAATAACGGGTCAACACTGCAGTGATCATTGTCTTGCCGATCTCAGTGTCAGTTCCTGTTATAAAAAAACCACTCAAAACGTTTCCCCCTTTTTTATTTATGTTAACTATATTTACTTTTAGGTTAACATATTTAATAATAGGTATCATACCACATTTTTTGAAAGGGTGAAATGGAGATGAGTAAAACGAAAGAAATTGTCTTATGCGGTCTTTTTGCCGCACTGATGGCGGTCGGGGCGAATGTTTCGCCGTTTCTGATGATTGGAGGGGTTCCCGTCACTCTGCAATTGATGTTTGCCATTCTGGCCGGAGGCATGCTAGGCAGAAGGACTGGTGCTAAGGCGATGACGGTCTATTTGGCTCTTGGACTGGTCGGAGCTCCGGTCTTTGCGCAGTTCAAAGGCGGCCCTTCAAGCTTATTGAGTCCAACATTCGGATTTGTGATTTCTTTCATCGCTGTAGCTTTTGCAGTGGGAATGGTGCTGGAAAGAAAGCGTAGCTTTGCAGGTTATGCTGCAGCGGGAATCCTTGCATTGTTGTTAAATTACATAATCGGTACAAACTTCATGTATGCCGCACTGTCATTTTGGGCGGAGGCACCGAGTGGGTTCAGCTACACAGTCGCCTGGGGCTGGATGGCGGCCTACCTTCCCTTAGATCTTGGGGTCACAGCTGTATCGATGGTGATCTTACAGAGGTTATATAAGGTCGTTCCTTCAGTTCAGCCTCAGTATGTATCTAAGTAGACGATTGAGGGTGACTATTATTAATGAGCTGGCTTAAACTTATTTTTGATTCCAGCCCCATTCTAGCTGTTGATTGGAGTGCAAGACGAAGACTCCTGCGGGAGAAGTGGCCAATGAGAAAAGCGGAAGGGCTTTGCTCAGAGGCGGTTTGGCTTATGACATGTGCCTCTAAGCCCTGTAGCTAGACAAGTGAGACCCCACAGGAGCGCAGCGACGAGGAGGCTCACGGGTCACCCGCGGAAAGCGAAGTCTTGCACGGAAATCAACAGCGGTGTTTAACAGCGGTTTCAGACACAAAAAAACTCAGCAGCCGATTCCTCTAAAATCAGCTGCTGAGTTAATAAACCAGCCCATAAACCAAAAACCGCTCATACACATTATGCTCGTATTCCCCCGAAAGATTGATCTCCTTCTTCAATTCGAACAAAGGATGATTTTCAAGATAATGAACATATTCATCCGAGCTGTAGTACAAGACAATTTCAATGTCACGGGGGGAAAATTCTAAAGAGAACAGGATATTATTGATGATTTTCATAAAGATTTCAACAGAAAATGGATTAAAGAAATAGAAGACATTATCGCCGGGATGGATTTCATACTTTTCGGCCAAACAGCAATGAAATTCGATCGCGCTCCTTCTGCCCTTCTTCTTGTTCAAATAGTTGTCCCGGTTCTCTAAGGCTTCCCGATAAAATTGTTCATTCATCTCGATTCCGATGACGGTGGATTGAAAGAGATAATGGATAAAGAAATTAAGCCTTCCCTTCCCGCAGCCAAAATCCACGACGCGGTCGCTGCTCTTCAGCTCGTACTCCTGAAACAATTCCTGAAGGGCACCGTATGGGGTAGGCTCATAGCGGTGATAATGGATTGACCTCGGCATCCCCATCTGATCCTTCCCGGTCTTTATATTCAGCAACTCATCAAAATAGTGTTCTTTCATATAAATCTCCCTGTCGAGGCCCGCCTTCATTGCTTTAACGCAGCGAGGGACGGGCCTTTACTTTTTGATTGGTTGAAGTATGGTCCTCTGCATGGGTACTCCGCCCATGTTGACGGTCCGCTCGATGAACAGATACGATTCACCATCTATGATAAAATGGCCGTTACCTTGATAGTGGACTTCTTTCCCTTGCTTTTCAAGCTCCGTCCTGATTGCTTCAATATGTTCCTTCTCCTTGAAATAACGTTCATCAAAATCAATACGAATATGCCCTTTCCTATAGCCCATGAGCCAATTGAAAAGGAAAAGCATTCCTGCACTGATCAGGATGGCCAAGATGATTCCCATGATGAGCATCTCTCCTTCCACTCTAATACCTCATATACGACACAACACAGAAAATGGTTTCAAAAGATTGCCTTCCCCCGATCAAATGATGTGAATACTCAAACAACTTATGATATTTTAAAGGAGTCAATTATTTTTAAGTAAGGAGCGATTGTTTACATGAGGGATAAAGAAGCACTCAAGCAGGAAATTCTGGATGCCTATGAATTCAGGCATGCAACAAAGCAATTTGATCCGAATAAAAAAGTAGCGGATGATGACTTTCAATTCATCATGGAAACAGGGCGCATGTCTCCGAGTTCCTTCGGATTTGAGCCATGGAGATTCCTTGTCATCCAAGACCCCGGTCTTCGTGATAAAATCAAGAATACCGCATGGGGAGCCTATGGCAAATTACCGGAAGCAAGCCATTTTGTTGTCATCCTTGCACGTACGAAATTGGATACCCAATATGATTCAGCTTACCTTCTCGATCATTTCAAAAATGTCAAAAACATGCCTGAAGATCATATAAGTAAATACCTTGAGAAAATCGAGCAGTTCCAAAAAGTGGACTTCGACCTTCTTAACGGTGAACGTCCACTCTTGGACTGGGCAGGCAAGCAAACGTATCTCGCTCTTGGAAACATGATGACGGCAGCTGCTCAAATCGGGGTGGATTCCTGTCCGATCGAGGGATTCGATATCGACAAGATGAATGCTCTGTTAGAAGAAGAAGGTTTGCTTGACGACGGCCATTTCAGCATTTCAGTTATGTGTGCGTTCGGATACCGCGTAAATGATCCGGCCCCGAAAACACGCAGATCTTTTGAGGATATTGTAAAATTCGTATAATAAAAAAGGAATCTGGCTCACACGCCTAGATTCCTTTTTTAATATGTTTTGGTTTCTCTTTTGTGATTTCGTGAAACTCTATATAGACTGTCGTCCCCCGGTTGACTTCACTCTTTACTTGTATCTTCCCCTTCATGGAATTGACAATGATGCACGCAGCCATGATGCCGAGGCCAGTCCCTTCATCTTTTGTCGTAAAGAATGGTTCCCCGAAACGATTGACTTGCTCTTTCGTCATTCCAAGCCCGGTATCGGAAATCGAGATGATCAGGTGCTTTTCCGTGATCATTTTTATATTTAGTTCTCCGCCGGCAGGCATCGATTCGATTGAATTTTTCATGATATTCATCATACATTGCTTGAAGCTCCGTTTCTGCCCTTTCACAAATATACAGTTCACCAGTTCGGTCTTCATCTTCACTTGATGATAAAAAGCTGCCGGCTCCATTAATTGAATAAGCTCAAGAATTGATTCCTTCACATCAATTTGTTCCACTCTATCCGGTGTTGAATTCGCAAATGTAAGGTAATCTTCAATCACATGATTCGCCTGGTCGATGCCTTTCAATGAAAGGTCGATAAACCTTTTTTGGCTGACCTGATCTTTTTCATCCCTCATCAGCTGAAGATAACCCTTTGAAGAGGTCAACGGATTACGCACCTCATGCGAAATGCTGGCAGCCAATTGTCCAACGACCTGAAGCTTCTCATTTTGGATAGATAATCTTCTCATCGTCATCAGCTTGCGCAGCATTTCAGCAATGAACACGGAAATAATCGTCGCTGCCAACGGGATGAGTACGATGCACACATATTCATATAATGAGATTGCAACTCCAGACATATAGCCGAATAATACGTTATAGAGGGTCATGAGTGAACAGAGTCCCACGGTATACATCAATTTCAGTTTCTTCTCAGCCCTCAGAAACCCTTTAGACAACATTGCTAAAATCAAGAATGTACTGAAATAATTCAAAATGACCAGTACGATGAATCCGTCCCCGATAAAGGCGAGCCTCAATATAATGATGATCATCATAAGTACAAACGACACCAGCGGGCCGAAATACAGACTGGCCAAAAAGAACGGGATTCGCCTTAGATCAACATAGACCCCGGATGCAAGCTTGGAACTGAATATCACACAAAATAAGATCGTCAAAGAAGATATGATGATGACAAGTAACCTGGAAGGAACTTTCTTCTTTATATCAAAATAAAGTGCGAAGAATAAAAGACCGGTTATGATGAAGAAAAAGTTCAATAATAAGTTCGTCAACACAGAATCAAACACTTCATCCCCCCTATTCTTTTATTAATGTGAGGTTCTCGGATGAGTGATTACAGTTCGACGTTTCTATCCTATCAGCCTTACTAAGCTCAGTGGATGCAGAACTTCCTCCAATCAATTCCCCTTTTTCATTGAATAAAGGGTGGCATGACACATCATAGGTATAAAAGCCGTCAGACATTGGAAATCGTATCGATTTCCTGAGAGGCTTGCACTCAGCGATAACATTCCGTTTCAATTCCATTAACTCTCTGGTTCCCGGATTATCTTTTAATTCCACATCGTTCATCCCGATCACTGAAACTGCATCGAAGTCAGGATGAGGATTGAAAATCCACGTATATTCTAAATTGAGGTTGAAGTGCGCGACTATCATCGGGGCATCTTGCAAAGCAAAATAAAACGGACTTTCCTCCAATTCAAAAATAGACACGTGAAAGTTCAACCAATCTGCAAGATCTTCTGCAAGTGTGGGGCTTGGAATCCTGACCCCGCTTTCAATCTTCGAGTAGTAGGACCTGTCTATGTGAACCAGATTTGCAATTTCTTCTTGGCTGAATCCTTTTATTTTCCTTAACTTTTCAAGCCAAAGCCTTTTCTTTTGACCCATCAGCAACCCTCCTGCAAAACAACCTATCTAGTTCTATTATACTGACACCATATTCAAAAGCTATGTGCCTATTTTGGCACGTTTACCAAATTAAGATGAAAGTAATGAGAATCTTCATAATAAAGTAATAAATAGGTTCTAAATGGAAACGTTTTTTCTGTTTTTATCCACTATCGTTAAAAATGTCCATAAAAAATAACCCCGGTATAAGCCAGGATTATTTTTTAAACCAGTCCGCTCCTTCATCCATATGGACAAAAGGAATATCGGTATCTACTTCACCTTTTATTTGAGTCAGATTAATGTCTTTCCCCTTCAGCCAATCAGCAAAATCAAACACAATCGGTTCCCGGTCTCCTCCCAAAGCGAACCATGCTTTCATTTCTCTCGGCAGATAGGCAGATGTATGAATCGTGCCTGCCCAGCTGCCGTAAAGGTCTGAAAAGACGCCCCTGTCACTGTCATTCATGAGACGGAATGCATCTTCAATGCCGGCGTGTTTCTCTCTTTCATTTTCCATTACGGCTAATCTTCGCTTTGAATCGACCAGATGATTTCGATTTTCCTCTTTCATGATTTCAAAATGGTTGGTACAGGTGTTAGACTGCCTCACCTCAACCCCGCGCGGCGAGGTTTCAACGATGTAGGTCTCGCTGCTCTTATCATGTACGACATAACTGAATGAGTGCCGGTGGGGAATTTCCTTCAGAAGATCCACTGCTTCCTCTACTGAAGCAGCCGATTCAAGCACAAGTCTGCCGATCATGCAGCAGATGAATCCGTCCCCCGGGTTCTTTCTGTGCATGAAGTTGTAGCCGACTGCAAGACCCAACTCATTCATACCGTCCATCCGTCCAGTGACCCGCTGACTCGGTCCAATCATCGCATATCCTGTATCCGTCGGCTGGAAAAAAACGTAGCGTCCTTCGTACGTCTTGGGATGATAATCATAATTCCTGATCAAATAATCTTCACCGGTCAGAATGGAACAGCCGGAACGTACATAATCGACCCGGTAGCCGCCGAACTCCTTCAGCACCTTCTCGATTGGCCACCCGAGTGCATCCTGCAGTCCGAGCAATTCTTCCCAGATACCAGGAGCAAAACGGGTGATGACTTCCTTTGTTTCGTTCACATCAATGGAAAAACGAGGCTTCCTCACTTTCCATTGATTGTCCCTGTTCCTAACAGTAATGGAGTCTTTTATCCGTTCTCCCTGCATATATCCAAAATCATAGTGATTTCCTCTGAATTGGATGATGTCGCTATGTATGGTTTTCATTCTGGTCCCTCTTTTTATAGCATTTTCCTTTTAGGGTAATGGAAAGCATTTGAGAAATAAAGAATGGTGCCTGGCTCAAATGAGGTGTGTTGAGCCAGGCACCATGATTATGCTTTCCAAGCAATGACTCCAGGAATGAGGAGTAAGAGTGAGAGTGTCAATGTTACATCCCCTTCTTTTGTGTATAGTTTAGCCGTATACCTTCTTCAGAAAATCCTCTTCACTGATAATTTCTACTTTCTTTCCATCGTTGATCAGCTTTTCCGCTTTTATTATTTTTGAAGACTTTTTACCCTTTGTTACGACATCTTCGTAGTTTCCAAGAATGATATAATGAGTTTTAGTTGTAACACTATTTTGCGGCTGTCCTCCACAACCTGCAGCCATCTTTGCTGCTTCTGTTCTTGAAAAATATTTTAATTCACCTGTAAATACGATGTTCTTCCCGTAAAAAACATGGGCCGGGTCTGCATCCTTTGAAGCTTTAAACTCTCTCATATCGAGTTTTTCCGGAAATTTTTTTACCAGGGAAGATCGATAGATACCCTCGGATATTTCACCGGGTGTAATTCTTGTCTTATTGTAAAGAGAATCAAAGTCTGTAACCTCATACTCTTCTGCCAGCTTCAGCATGATATGCGCACATGCTTCGGCATCATCTGCAGCATGGTGATGATTCTCCAATTCTATTCCGAAGTGGGAGCATACTGATGAAAGCTTATATGCAGGAAGACCGGTAACCATTTTCCTCGACATCTGATAGGTACAGAGAAATTGATTATATACAGGCTTTACATCATAGCGAGCCAGATTATCACGCAGGGCGTAGCCATCAAAGGAGAGATTATGTGCAACCATCAGCTTATTTTCAATTTTTTCTTTAATTGAATGGTAGAAAGTATCAAACGTCTGTGCACCTTCCACATCCGGAGGGGTGATTCCATGAATGTTGATATTAAACGCACTAAAATCTTCTTCCGGATCTATTAATTCATAAAGCGAATCAACAACTTCCCCATCTTCCACAAACACCATGCCGACTGAACAGATACTGTGCCTTGAACGATTGGCAGTCTCAAAATCAAATGCGATAAAGTCCCTCATATCAAGTCACCCTTTCTTTTGAATCGATTTTAGCAGTCGTATGTATTCACACCCATATTAAGTGTTAAAAGATTAATTAAGATAACATCTAAATTTGATTTTACTATAATCCTCTCCCTCTTACCATAAAATCCCTTGCCCGTTCAATAAATTGAGACCGCATATTCTAGTATTGAATTTATTAAACTAAAAAAAGGACAGTTACCTGTCCCCAATAATACATCATTAATTTTTCTTTTCAATGATCGCATCGATGATCCCGTATTCCTTCGCTTCCTGTGCACTCATGAAATAATCACGGTCGGTATCGAGGGCGACCTTTTCGATGCTCCGGCCCGTTTTTTCCGAGATGATTTCGTTGATATGCTCCCTCAGTTTTAATATTCTTTTAGCCGATATTTCAAGATCTGTCGCCTGACCCCTGGCGCCTCCGAGCGGCTGATGGATCATGATCTCGCTGTTCGGGAGTGCGAACCTTTTTCCTTTCGTGCCGGCGAGCAGGAGCATTGCCCCAAAGGAAGCGGCCATACCGGTGCAGATCGTCCGGACATCGGGGCTGATATATTCCATCGTGTCAAAAATCGCAAAACCTGCAGAAGTAGAGCCGCCCGGGCTGTTGATGTAGAGGGATATATCCTTTTCCGGATCATCCGCAGCGAGAAAGAGCAGCTGTGCCACAATGCTGTTGGCCATATGATCATTGATCTCATCGCTTACCATGATGATCCTGTCTTTCAACAATCTCGAATAGATATCATAAGAACGTTCACCTTTGCTTGATTGCTCGATTACATATGGGATGGTACTCATTTTCATTCCTCCTCTTGAACGTTAAGCTGCCATTGAGAGGACGCTTGAAGGAGAAGAAACGCTGCGGGTAACAGTCGGGAACGATAGCATTTTTGGAGCGTACTGGCCGGAAATCAAATCAGGAAGCTGATCAATCAATCGCGAGGGATCTTGAGTTAGGATGCTTTTCTGAAGAAGTGTCATCACAGCTTCTTGAGAGTACTCTTCCCAGTACTCAACAGTTGAACGTGATTCTTCCCCATCAGAACGTTTTTCAAGTCTCGCCCTCGTCCGTTTGAGCAGTGCTTTCACGGACGTCTCCGTCATGCCAAGGAGGTCAGCGACTTCATGAATTTTATATTGAAAAGCTTCTTTCAGGACGAGCGTGATGAGCTGCTTTGGTGTCAATGTTTTCAACAGCATTTCAAACACATCACGGTCACTTACTGGATTCTCTCCCTCACTCTGATCGGGCACATCGCCGAGCATTTCCTTATTCACTTTACGAACCTTATCAACCCAGGCATGGTAGGCCATCTTTTTCAATAACGGAGGGTTCCATTTCTCCTGGTCAGGGTAATGCTTAAGCGCCCGGCAGATGGATTCCTGGCACAAATCCTCCCCGTCCCACTTGTTTTTTGTCAGAAACAGACAGTAATGAAGAAGCTTATCCATAAGCTCGTTCAGTTCCTGTCCTTCCGATTCACTTTTTTTCCTCAAAGATTCACGAATCATATTCCTTCACTCCTTTATATCCTCTCATGCTTATAACGGATAGGACTAAAAAAAAGATACTGGCGGAATGTGTTTTTTCTTTTTTATTATCGAAGAAGCTGCTTGAGTTTTTCCGGATCATCGACTCTCAAAGCGATGCTTGATACAGACCTCTTCCTGCCCATGAAAAGTGTTGCCTCAATAGGTTCTTTGAAGTGGAGGATTACTTGCGGCTCTGTCTGTTCCAGGTCATTATACATAAATGTCATCGTTTGTTCTTCCAGTGCAGCTCCCCATTCACATTTTTTAATATATTCAATTGGGACGATGATACGCTGCATCAAGCCTTGAGTGACATAGAGCTTCCCGTTCTTCACTTCGAGGGGATGCAGTCTCATCACGGAAATCTCAGCGATAAACAGGAAGACGCCATAAACATTCAGGAGTAGTAAAACAATGGAGAGGATCGGCCACTTTGAATGCAGCCACCAGTGGAGACCGACCGATTCAATGACGATGGCATGGATGATCATGATATTCATGGCGAGTGCGCTCGTCTTCTTGTGCATCGTCACACAGCCATCATGAGAGGGTGGTTGTTTGCGCCACGAAAAGATCAAATAGTAAAACAGCAGAGCTTCTGATATCAGAATTTTTATGAGAGCATGGCTGCCCACTATTTTTTCGGCTGCAGGCAGCATAGAAAAAACAGCACCTTCCCCCTCTTTCTTCATTTCAGCCCGTACCTGGGGAATTTTCCACAGTAGATAACCGATCAGGCTCAACTCAGCCAGAAACAGGAGGGCTTCAAACCCGACACCTGCATAAAGCAGCATCGTGTACGGGGCGAAAAATTGTTCAGGAACCAAAAACCGTGCAAGAACGAGTCCGGCAATCATAAACCCGATAACCTGTTTCTTCGACACCTTGAAAGCTGCATAGAGCAAAATGGGCGAAATCACAACCATATCCAGCAGGGAACCAAGGATGATCCCGCTTTCCAGCTCAATCATCAGAGCCTCTTGAATGAACGGCTGATATAACAGAACATTACTCATCAATACAATTCCCAGCAGCAAGACCGCCCACTTGGAAAAACTCGTTTCACGAAGGACCATAATACCTCTCCTTTTCTGGAAAAGTTTTCTTATTGTTATTATAGTCTATTTCTCAATAAAAGTTATCCACAAAAAATGGCGAATAGCGAACAAAACAAGTCCCGTCCCTCGCTTTTAAGCAGTAAGGGAAGGGACTTCAGTTTATACTTGCTTGTTGTTTTTCAGGAACATGTAGAGTGATGCGCCGAAGATGATGATGTAGCCGGTGATGCTCCACAGGTCAGGAATCTGTCCGAACAGGAAGATGCTGATCAGGGCGGAATATACAACGGTCGAGTAAAAGAAAATCGAGATTTCTTTAGCCGGGGCGAACTTATAGGCAATGGTGATTCCAAACTGTCCGATGGTGGCGAAGAAACCTGCCCCCAGCAGGTACACCCATTGCTTCACGCTCATCGGTTCATAAAAAGCGAACAGGAACGGCAGCAGGATCATCGTGGTGAAGAATGAAAAATAAAACACGACGGTGTAGAATTTTTCTTTCGTGCCCAATACCCTCAGCACCGTATAGGCACCAGCGGCAAATACAGCCGAAAGGAGCCCTGCGATATACGGAATTGTTTCATAAGAGAACGCGGGCTTTATGATGAACAGGGTCCCGATGAATGCGATGATGATCGCCGTGATTTGAAACATCCGCGCTCTCTCTTTAAGAAATAGAGATGCAAAGATAATCGTTAAGAATGGGCTGAGTTTATTCAGCATATCTGCATCTGACAGGACGAGATGATCGATCGCATAGAAAAACAATACGATCCCGGCAGCCCCGAGGCTTGAACGGAGCAGAAGCAGCTTCTGGTTTTCCTTTTTACCAAACAGCCGCTCCCCATGATATTTAACAAATCCGAATGCGATGACGGCAGAAACAATATTCCTGAAGAACGTCTTTTGAATGGTGGGCACGTCCCCGGAAAGCTTCACTAGTGCGGCCATCATCGAAAATCCGAATGCGGATAATAATAAGAGAATGATTCCTTTATTTCGATTCGTCATAACTTCCTCCATAAACCTTTCCTTTAGTATTCTCAATTGTATTTAAATAGATGAGGTGTTTTATGCAACTAGGTTAGTGTAACAAATTCTTGGTGTTTTAGGGAGGAATAAGCTTAACCAACAGAATTGGCGCACTTCATTTGATTTCCGTGGAAGACTTCGCTTTCCGCGGGTGGACGGTAGTAGAGGCCCTTGACTTTATACCACGTTAGGTATTGGAGGAGATTTATGTGCGGAATTTCGACTTTATGTGCGGGTACTCCCGATATATGTGCGAAATCGAGGATATATGTGCGTACTACCGATTTTTCGACAAGAATGCACCTCTACATCCCCCCTTTTAATCAATTAAAACACCAAGCCAATAAAGGGTTTCCTCTTCCACTCCTAATAATAGCTGGCACTAGTAAAAAAACTAATACAGAACCATTTCAGAAAAAAACACCTGTCTCATAAAGAAATCAGGTGTTCACCATATTATAAATCATCCACAATGACATAAGTCGCCTTAACCGGTCCATGCACTCCGACGATGAGGTTCATTTCGATGTCTGCTGAGTTGCTGGGGCCTGAAATGAAATTGACACAGGATGCAACAAGTTCCCCGCTTTCGATCTTATCGTGGATGCTTTTCGCGGCTTGAGTCATCCTTGGTACGATCGTGCTTTTCGGAATGATGGCGATATAAACGGCCGGGAGCAGGCTGACAGCACGCCCTTTTCCCTTATCGCTGTACAGGACGACGGTGCCTGATTCTGCAAGCGTCGTATCGCTGAACGTAATGCCGACATCGGCGGTGGCAGAAAACGTAAGGTTTTCCTCTCCGCCTTCTGTATCCCATACGTGATGAGTGATGTCTTCATCATCCATCTCTGAAAGTCCCGCCTCCGCAAAACGCGGGTCATCCCATGTGACGACGGACTTTCCGCCGTATTGCTTGATAAGGTGTGGAATCAGGGTGGAAAGTTCGGCCGTCACGGTCTCATGCACTTCCGTATGAATCAGCTCGCATTGCTTCTTCAATACCCCGACCAGTTTATCCTGGGAATATCCCTTATACACTTCCCATTGCGGGTTTTGCTGCCAACGAGGTTTTACAACTTCCGAGGGCCGCTCCCGTCCCAGATTTTTTGTCAGATTATCTAAAAAAGAACTTCGATTATGAATTTGTCCGGTCGCCATTATTGTCCACCTTCTTTGCTTCTCTTCTTATACCAGTCCCTGAACCGTTCTTTTTTAGGAGCCGGGAACTCACGGATATCGGTCCAGTTCTTAAGCGGTCCTGGTCCTTTTGAAATACTTCCGTCCTTAGTAAAAGCAGCCAGCGACGCAGGAGCGAGCTTCGAACCGATGTTATACATGGATGGAGAAGCGGTTCCCATACTGAACGCTTTCATCGACAGATTTTCAAATACAGGCGCCTTGCCTTCACGCTCGACGATTTCCTGGCGGTGGCGAAGCAGATGCTCATGAAGAGGGATTTTCACCGGGCATGCTTCTGTACAGGCTGCGCATAGAGTAGAAGCATAAGGAAGCTCTTTGTATTCCTCATATCCGCCAAGCAGCGGCGATAATACCGCTCCGACCGGCCCCGGATAAATCGATCCGTATGAATGGCCGCCTACATGCCGGTATACCGGACACACATTGATACAAGCCGCACAGCGGATACAATGAAGGATCGACTGGAAGGCCGTACCGAGGATTTTCGAACGTCCATTATCGACAATCACCAGATGGAACTCTTCAGGACCATCCACTTCCCCTTCCTGCTTAGGTCCTGTCAGGGCAGTGATATAACTCGTCAGTTTCTGACCGACTGCCGCTCTTGTCAGGAGGCTCACAAGCACCTCCATTTCTTCCCAGGTTGGAACAATCCGTTCCATCCCCATGACAGTGATCTGCGTTTTAGGGACAGTCGTCACCATTCGCGCATTTCCTTCATTCGTCACAAGGGAGATCGTGCCTGACTCTGCAATGGCAAAATTACAGCCGGTGATGCCGATATCGGCCTGCAAAAATTCTTCTCTCAACTTTTCACGGGCAAACAGTGCAAGTTCTTCCGGTTTTTCTGTTTTGTCGTACCCCATTTTATTCCTGAATACGTCCCTGATCTGCTCTTTGTTTTTATGAAGGGCAGGCGTTACGATATGGGAAGGCGGGTCATGATCATCCACTTGCAGGATCCATTCGCCAAGGTCTGTTTCGATGACGTCGCAGCCCGCTTTCTCAAGTGCTTCATTCATGTTGATTTCTTCGGTGACCATCGATTTCGATTTGACCACTTTCTTGCCTTCTTTTTTCTTAACGACTTCCGTGATATATTCATTTGCTTCTTCAGCTGTCTCTGCGAAAAAAACATGTCCTCCGCGCTTTGCCACGTTCTCACTCAAAAGCTCGAGATAGTAATCGAGATTCTCGATCGTATGGGACCTGATTTCTTCTCCTAGTTTTCGCCAATCTTCCCAGTTGCCGAGTTCCTCTGCCGCATTAAGACGCCCGCTCCGGAACCGTCCCTGCGCGGAAGACACTGCACCCCGCATGAATGTATCGGCTATCCCGCTCGAAACTCTGTCATTGAAGGGCTTATCCCCGATTTTCATAGCCATTTTGTTTCCCCCTTCGCTTTTTCCTATTGGCTGTTCAATACCGATGCAATGTGCATCACCTTGATTGGCTTGCCTTTACGGTCGATCCGGCCGCCGATGTTCATCAAGCAGCCGCAATCCGCTCCGATTAGAATGTTTGCTCCTGTTTCCTCCACACTAGTAACCTTTTCATCTACCATCTGCTCCGAAATCGGAGACATTTTCACCGAGAACGTCCCTCCAAATCCGCAGCAGTTATAGTTATGTGGAAGCGGATTCATTTTTAAACCGTCAACATTATTCAATAGCTTCATAGGTGCTTCCGTCACGCCGAGCAGCCGGGTCATATGACAGGATGTATGATAAGTGGCATTTCCGTCCATTCTTGCGCCGACATCCTCTACTCCCAGGACTTCAACGATGAATTGAGTCAGTTCATACGTTTTTTCAGCAAGCGATTTTGCCCGCTCTTCCCATTGTGGATCTCCTTTGAACACATGCGGATACTCCCTGAACATCGCACCGCAGGACCCCGATGGAGTGACGACATAATCCGATTTCTCAAAGACGCTGATCATATGCTTCATTGATTCCTTGGCTTTCCCTACATGTCCGCTGTTATAAGCAGGCTGTCCGCAGCACGTCTGCTTCTCGGGAAAATCGACCTCGCACCCCAGCCTCTCCAATAATTCAACAGTGTCCCTGCCGACGTCCGTCTGAAAAATGTCGATTAAACATGTTACAAATAATGAAACTTTCATGATTGTTCCCCATTTCTTTCTGAAGAAGCTCCGCTTGATTCCAGCTTGACTTAACAAGGAATTGATGAGTTCTTCTTTTATAGTAGAATACTATATTTTCATGTTTGAAACTTTTCTGTCTATTCTATTAAGTATTAGTGTAAAGCTTACCGCACCAATAGTCAACAGGTCATCAGATGACTACATTTCATTTAATCAAAAGCCCGTCCCTAGATGTGTTTTAAACAGCGGGGACGGGCTTTACACTTATGCGGTTTTTCTTAACTTTTTATCATCACTTCTGTTCTTTCTTTCACCTTTGATAATGAGGGTGATGATGAATCCGGCCACAATGGCAAGGATGACCGTTCCGATATTCAGTCCGAGGCCGTTAATGGCGACATATCCAATTGCTCCGGCAAAAATGACATAGAACGTCATCGGGATCAGAGTTTTCCTGATCAGATTCCCTTCCTTTCCGATCAGACCTGCAGAAGATGAGGCTGCCACTACGTTATGGACACAGATCATGTTCCCTGCTGCGCCTCCGACTGCCTGCAGAGCGACAATGGTAGCCGGGGCTGCAAGAATATTATCCGCCACGCCAAATTGGAACAGGGAGAACATCATATTGCTGACCGTGTTGCTGCCCGCTGCAAAAGCTCCGATTGCCCCGATGGTTGGTGCGGCAAGCGGCCAATAACTTCCGAATACGTTCGAAATCCCTTCCGCCAGCGCAAGCGGCATGCTCGTGTAATCTGCTGCATTGATGCCGGAATTGATGAATACCTGCACCATTGGTACGGCAAAGATCAATGCTGCCATTGCACTGACGATCGTTTTCGCTGAATCCTTCACTGCCCGGGAATATTCTTTCATGTTCATTTTATAGATGAAAACGGAAAGCAGTGATACAAGGATAAAGATGGTTCCCGGCAGATTTAAAGGTTTTGAAGCTACCGTGATTTCTGTGCCGAATAGAGTTTCCAGATTAATGACCCACGATTGCAGCCATGCTGAATATGGCAGATAGCTTACACGTGTTGCCACTAACAATACGGCTACCAATAAATAAGGCAGCCACGCTTTCATAAAAGAAACATTCTGCTTCGGCTTATCGTCATCATCAACCTGCAGCGTACCTGTCCAAGCCGGATCCCAATTAGATTCTTTATCGAAATCCCATGACTTCTTAGGGATGAACAGCCCTTTTTTCGCAGCAGGAACCACGATGGCAAGTCCGATCAATCCGCCGAGGAGGGATGGGAATTCCGGTCCGAGCAGATTGGCCACCAATGCGTAAGGGACCGTGAACGACAGTCCTGCAAAAATAGCAAACTTCCATATTGCCAGCCCTTCGGAGATCGATTTATTTTTACCAAAGAAATACGTCAGCATCGTCACCATAAATAGCGGAATGAAGATGCCGATGACTCCGTGAATGAGTGCAACCTGGCCCCCGATCCCGTTTATGTAAGCTTCAAACGTCGTACCTTGCTCAGTTATGTATTTCTGAACAAGAGGTGAATCTTTTAAACCTGAATTCACCCCTATCAGGATCGGCGTTCCCACCGCCCCGTAGGATACAGGTGTAGATTGGAGAATAAGCGCGACCATGACAGCCCCCATTGCGGGAAACCCGATTGCCACCAAAAGTGGTCCGACGATGGTTGCAGGCGCTCCCCATCCTGCAGCTCCTTCAAGGAATGATCCAAACAGCCAGCAAACAATGATCGTCTGCACGCGCCGGTCCGGTGAAATATTTGTAAACCCCTTACGGATCGTGAAGATCGCTCCGCTTTCTTTCAGCGTGTTTAGTAATAGAATCGCTCCAAATACAATCACGCCGACTTCAAGAGCGGTAACAATCCCCTTCACACTGGCTGCCGCTACTTGATTACCCGGCACCTTCCATACAAACATCGCCATCACAATCGTAATCAATAACGAGACCGGCATCGCCTTTTTGGCCGGCCATCTTAAAATAACCAAGAACAAAAATACTGATACAATCGGTAAAGTGGCAATCCATGCAAGCGTACCAATACTCATACTCTCCATCTCCCTTCAAATCTTTTAAGAAATCACGTTAACAGGTCATCAGATGACCTGTATCATAAATAACAGTATAATTAAAACGCTTTCATATAACAATGATTTTTTTAAATTTTATAAAAATAGTGTCTCATCCATAAAAAAAGGCCCGTCCCGCACTGCTTTAAAGCGGTGCGGGACGGGCCTTCAAGGTTATTCGTTCATTTCATCAAAATATTTCATGAGGACTTCTTCCACGCTCTGCAGGTGGTCGAGCATCAGATTCTGTGCTTCGCTGCCGTCCTGCGCCTCGATGGCCTGATAGATTTGCTGATGCTCTTTCCAAAGCCGGTCAAGTGTCGACTTCTCTGAGTAGAGCCACAATCTGCGTGTTTCACGCATCGTCGTGACCATCATTTCGGAAACATTGTTCATCAGCCCGATCAACAGTTCATTCTTAGAAGCCTTCGCGATTGCCATATGAAAACGGAAATCTGCTTCCTCCCCGAGCTCCTGGTCATTAGCAGTTTCCATTTGATCAAGCGCCTCTTTAATCTCTGCAAGCTGCTCATCCGTCCTTCTTGCGGCAGCCGCCTGGACTGCTCCCACTTCAAGGATCCGTCGTACTTCCAGAAGATTCTTTACATCTTCTTTCTTCATCAATACAGCTATATAAACGGGAAGTGACAGCATTTTGCTATCAAATTCACGGACATACGTCCCTTCACCCTGGTGCATCTCCACCAACCCCATCGCACGAAGCGCACTCAACGCTTCACGAACAGCGGAACGCCCGACTTGAAAGTTTTCAGCAAGCTGCTGAACGGATTCAAGCTTGTCCCCGCTCTTCAATTGTCCCGACTTGATCATATCGATCAGGGCCTCGGCCACTTCCTCATAAATCTTGCGCGGTTTAATACGTTTATAATTCAACAATTCTCACCTCATCAACGTTCCTATGTATGATTTTATAGTATTGTGGGGCTTGGGACAATCTTTCCTGTTTTCTATCTGCTGAATATGTAAAAACCCCCTTTTTCTAATAGAAAAAGGGGGGCTATTTGATATACTAGTTTTCGAGTATATCTTTGATCTTCTTTAAGTCTTTCTGATTTGCCTTTTTCATGAGCGGGGACATGAATGGGGAGAAGATTTTTGAGAAACCACTGGGTTCTCCTTGGTTTCTTAATGTCATCTTCGTACGATTTGGCTCAAGCTTTTCCCACGTATAGGTAGTTTTCATGGGAAATGGACCATTGGCTGTTTTCATGATCAATTTTTCCCCTGGGCGATACTCTTCAATTTTATAAACATAAGCCAGCTCTCTTCCCAAAAACGTTGCTTTAAAAGCGATTTGAGAATCAATTGATAAAGGTTTGTCCGTCAGCCACTCGGCTGAATCGATGTTGACGTACCATTCGGGTGCATGATCAGGATCTGAAGCATACGAGGACACCTTTTCAATCGGACTGTGAATAATGATCTCTGTTTTAATATCTACCATATATGTTTCCTCCGGATATCGTTACTTTTTCTCTGCGTAATTTTTTAAGCGGGTGCCGAGGAGGTGCTTCCATCCTTCTGCGTGTTTCTCTTCCCAGTCTTCCTGAATGATCCCTGAAGCTGAATGAGATAACCGAAGCAACGTTCCCCCTTCCTTCTCTTCCAGGTGATAGGTATACGAACTGTTGACAGCTCCCTGCATGCCTAAATGGCCGTGAATCCTGATTTCTTTGGGCACATTGACATAATAAACATTTCCCCATACGGCTCCCTGATTGTCTCCCCATTTTTCGATAAATTGGCCTCCTGGAACCGGCTCAAAGGTAAACTGTGATTTCTCACCTTCTGGAGCGAGCCTGAATTCCCACCATTCCTCTGCATGTGAGGTCAATGCGTGAAATACTTCTTCCCGTGTGGCTTTGATCATTATTTCCTGTTCGATTTTGAAAGCACGGCTTTGTTCTGTATTCATGTCTTCCTCTCCTTTTCTATTCTCTGCAATCGAACGCAAATTCAGCAATGAGCTTGCGCTTGCTTCCATATATTTTCCCACCCAGCGGTGATGCATTTCCTGAAGCGGAACGGCATTCAAATAGTTTTTTCTGTATTTCCCTTCCCTTCTGATCAGCACCAATTTTCCTTCTTCAAGGATGTTCAAGTGCTTCATGATGGCATATCGTGTAACCTCCGGGAAATGTTCGTTCAATTCACCAGTGGTTTTAGGTGATTGTTTAAGAATATCCAATATGGTTCTTCTGATAGGATGACCGAGTGCTTTAAACAGCCTTGAAAGTTCCTCTTCATTCATAATAGTAAATCCTCTCTTATGTGAACAAAAGGTCACGTGTTATATGTGGCTAAATAGTAACATGTGACCTTTTGGTTAGTCAAGATGATTCAGTGAAACTTTATTCCCTCCTGGACGTAAATAACATGATTACGATTTATCCTTTCCTTTTCAGGGTAACTTGTAAATAGATACATAGCTGATGAGTCTATTCAGCAATACGAAGACAAGGTGGTTACAACATGTTCTGGGTTATTGCTCTGTTTGATAACGAAACAGAAAACTTAATTAATAATATATGGGAAGAACTACGTGAAGAATCGATTTCTTATTACATCGATGAGGTTCAGGACGGCAGACCTCACCTTACACTCGCGAGTTATAAGGAGCTCGACAAGGAAAACTATATCCGGCAGATGGAGACTTTTTATGAGGATAAACAAAGCTTTGATATTACATTCAATCATATAGGCTCATTCTTGAATTACAATACACTGTTCCTGTCACCCACCGTCACGGAGGAGCTGCTGGACTTTCATACGCATCATCATAAACACTTTGGTACATTTAATACGGAGGCAAATAAATTGTATGAGCCAGGACAGTGGATTCCTCACAGCACACTTGCCAACAAACTAGAACCAGATCAGTTATCAAAAGCCTTCCATTATTGCGTGGAAAGAATCGGTCTTACTAAAGGGAGGATCGAGGAAGTCGGATTGATTGAATTGGTGGCGCAAGATGGTGATACGATGGAAGCCCCGATCATTTATTCCAAAAAGCTGAAGTGAGTATAGAAAGAAGCTTGGGAGATGTTCCCGAAGCTTCTTTTTTCATGATCTTTATTTCTTTTTGGGTGATTTCACTTCCGATTGCCGGCTAACCGAACACGATAATCACGAATTGAGGTGAATGTTCCTTTCGCTTCCAAGACACCTGTTCCAATCAGCATGCGCAATCGCCATTCCAAGAAATCGTCTCCTACTGTCTGATCGATATGCCCCAACACCTCGCCGATTACTCTGCCGGCTTTGATGAACTCATTATTATTTTCAGTAAGAATTCTCTTAGCCGTGTCGAGGATAAACTCATCATAGTAGTCCTCAGATACCCCGTTAAGCCTTTCATTCCGCCATAACGTTTTCCACATTTAAACATTCTCATATTTAGCGAAACTTTTCCATATTTTCATTCGTATGCATACTAAATAACTTCTCAATAGGACGTGATAATGTGAATAAGATCGAGACATATAAAGACATTTATGCAGATTTAAAGAAGAGACTGCGCTGGAAGGTGACTGATACCCGCTCCCTCATGATGATTGCCTCACTTTATGTAATGAACAATATGGACTTTGACGAAGACCGTCTTGAGGAAGTGGCAGACCATATCAAAAAGGAAGTCGGATTTTTCACCACTCTCCATTCTCATCAGCGTTATATATTCGCGGCTATGCTATACACCCGCTTTCAACATCCTGAAGAGAAAGTCACTGACTTCATTCAGACCTACAAAGCGTTAGTGGATGAAGGTTTCTCAATGGGAGCCTATACGTATATATCCGCAATGGTGTTGATCAATGAAGACGGCAACAGCGAAGCAGCCGCCCCCCGTGCAATGGAAGTGTATAAGAAAATGAGAAAGAAGCACTTTTTCTTGACCGGGCAAAGTGATTATCCGCTTGCAATACTGCTTGCCCAACGAACGCACGACGTGGATAAGCTGATTGATCATATTGAATTTTTCTACGAGAGATTGAATCAGTACGGATTCTACAAAGGGAATGACCTTCAGACGATGAGCCACATTCTATCGCTTGTCGAAGACGTCAATCCAGATGAATTGGTGACCCGGTGCACTGAAATTTCCGATAGATTAAAAGAAGAAGGAATCCGGTCGAAGTCGATGTTTTACCCACACATCGCCATGCTTGCTTTTCTCACGAACGGAAAAGACCACATCGTTTCGGTGAAGAAGATCCACGATACATTGAACAATGATATCCGTTGGCAGAAGGATATGAATTTCATGATGGCCGTCACTCTTCACCTAAGCGACCAAATTGAGAACTCCTCCCTCCTGCAAACGAACCTGTCAACCACTATCGAAGTGCTTATTCAGGCACAGCAGTCGGCCTCTGTTGCAGCAATCGCCGGGGCAACCGCTGCTTCCAACAGCGGGGATTGATTTAGAGGGACGGGCCTTTAGCATACTAAAGGCCCGTCCCTCACCGCTTTAATCCGCTAAACGCCCGTCCCTCGGTGCTTTAAAGTGTGATAGTATAAAATAAATGATTACGGTTACCAGCTGGAGGTGGGAGTTGTGCGGATTGGAGTTTCAGATGATTTAGAACGCGCGGTGGAATTGTTTTCTAGTTCGGAAGAGGAGTATTTGGAGGTACAGGATGAGGAAGGTAATACGATTGGCATTTTGACACTGGATGATATGAAGGAACTCTTCCAGGAGGTTCAATTGCATCAGTCTGTAGGTGAAATCATACATAAGCTTTCAACCGGTCAGCATCCCCCTCATAGGCGGATAAGAATCAAGAATGAATATAGCGAACTGCTGGAGAATGATATTTTCACGGACATTATCGATTCCCTCTACGATGGTGTATTTATTACAGACGGATATGGGATTACGGTGAAAATAAATAAGGCGTATGAGCGGATTACAGACCTGAAACCCCAGCAGCTGATTGGTTATCATATGGAGGAAATCATTAAGGAAGGCTATATTTCGAAATCTGCTTCCATCCAAGTAATCAAAGAAAAAAAGCCCGTTACACTGATGCAGACCATTCATAACGGGCGGAAGATCATTGTATCGGGAACCCCTATTTTTAATGAAAAAAAGGAGATTCTTTATGTCATCAACAGCGTAAGGGACATCACTGAACTGTTGAAACTCAAGCTCCGGATTGAAGAGCTGCAAGAATTAAAGAATCTCAGACAGAGCACAAAAGCAACCTTCATGAACGACTCGACACAATCATCATTCCATCATAGTGAAAAAATGAAGAAGACTTTCGAAATCATCGACCGAGTGGCGAAAACGGACGCAAAGGTACTCCTTCAAGGTGAAACCGGTGTAGGTAAAACAATGGTCGCAAAGTATATTCACGAGCACTCAAACCGTACCGCAGGAAGCTTCCTGGAGCTGAACTGCAGTGCCCTTCCTTCAAGTTTAATTGAAGCAGAATTATTCGGGTACGAACCCGGGGCATTCACAGGGGCTCTGGCAAAAGGAAAAAAAGGGCTGCTGGAAATCGCTGATAACGGTACTTTATTCCTTGATGAAATAGGGGATTTGCCTTTGGAGCTTCAAGTGAAATTACTCAAGGTCATCGAGGACCAGGCCTTTATCCCGATCGGGGCATCAAAACTGAAACAAATAGATATAAGAATCATTGCCGCCTCACACAAGGACATTAAAGCGCTCGTAAAGAATGGAGGGTTTCGGGAAGATCTTTACTATCGATTGAACGTGGTGCCAATTGAAATACCTTCCTTACGTGATCGACAGGAAGAAATCATCCCACTGGCAGAGCAATTTCTTGAGGAATTTAATAAAGAGTATGGTTTGAGTAAGACGTTAAGTATTGAAGCTTTAAATATCCTTCATGAATATAAATGGCCAGGCAATATTCGGGAATTAAAAAATTGCATTGAACGTTTGGTTGTCACATCCCCTATAGAAACCATAGCTTCAGAGGATTTGCCTTATGAACTCTCAGAGACAAGCAACAAGCAAAAGGACATCTCACATGAAATGGAGATCATACCATTAAAAGAAGCGGTAGACAGCTTAGAAAAAAATTTAATCACCAGGGCATTGAAGAAATATAAAACCACTCGTAAAGCAGCCGAGGCTTTACAAGTCAGCCAATCAACTATCGTACAGAAAATGAAAAAATGGGAGATTTGATTATGATTATAATCAAATCTCCTTTTTTGATTGGTTTTCCAATCATTATTCTTTATCATTCCTCATACAAAACCTGCTAGTTTAACTTTTCTGAAAGTTGGCACAAAACTTGCATTACCTTTTACAAAGAGTATTTTCCAAAAAGATATCTCAGAGTTTACTAATAAGAAAGGAGCAGATCATCATGACAATATCCACATTTAAAATTGCAAACAAACTCATTACCGGGACAGGTGCCCTAGAAGCACTACCTAATGAAATTCAGCGTCTTGAGGTGAAAAACCCCCTAATTGTGACAGACGAGATTTTACAGACAGCGGGCGTCGTCGATCAGGTCACCCCATTCTTGAAAGGGCTTACCTGTGGAATATTCACAGGAGTTAAGCCTGAACCGGACTTTTCAGTAGTACATGATTGTACGAACATGTTTCAGGAAGGGGCTCACGATGGACTGATTGCCATTGGCGGAGGAAGCGCTATCGATATCGCCAAAAGTGTATCTGCTTTTGCAGGTTTTGAAGGAAAGCTTACGGATTTAGTAGGGACAGACCTCGTACCGAAGAAAGGCGTGCCGATCATCGCTCTTCCCACTACAGCGGGGACGGGGTCTGAGGTAACGAATATCTCCATTCTTTCTGATAAGGAAGCTCAGCTGAAAAAAGGGATCGTCAGTGATTACCTGCTTCCGGATGTTGCGATTGTGGCTCCTGAGATGACCTTGACGATGCCGCCTTCAGTTACGGCCGCGAGCGGTGTTGATGCCCTTGTTCATGCAATCGAAGCCTATATTTCAGTGCACGCATCGCCTATTACTGATGCCCTGGCGATATATGCAATTAAAATGATCGCTGAAAATCTGCCAAAAGCATACGCCAATCCGTCCCATTTGGAAGCACGTGAAAACATGGCAACCGCAAGCTTGATGGCAGGGATGGCTTTCGGAAACGCCGGAGTGGGTGCTGTACATGCCCTCGCCTATCCACTCGGAGGACGTTACCATATTCCACATGGAGTAAGCAATGCCCTGCTCCTTCCTTACGTAATGGAATGGAACAAGATATCCTGCATGGAGCGTTTCCGGGATATTGGATCTGCTTTAGGTGAAAAAGTTAGTCATTTATCTGACGCTGATGCTGCCGATCAAACCGTTCATGCAATGAAACAGTTGTGCAGACTGGTTAATATTCCATCCGGATTACGGGCCTTCTCCATTCCTGAAAGCGATATTCCGGAGATGGCTGAAGATGCAAGCAAGATTGAACGTCTCTTAAACAATAACCCTCGTAAACTCACTCAAAAAGAAATCGAGCAGATTTATCAGGCTGCTTACTAAGTTACATTATTCGAAGGATGGGATGAAAAAACTTAGAAAAGCGTCATATCTACTGTGGAAAAGGGGTATATAATATGTGGAAAAATCGTAAACATGGTGAGGAATCACCTTACATTCCAATGGGACCATTCAAATTAAGACTTCCATTTATCCATTACAAATTTGAGTGGCCGGATTATGTCCAGGGTCTGCTCATGTGTGCAGTGGACTTAGCTGCAATTCCATTAATGATCGAACTACTCGGGATGCCATTTGAAGTTGCTTTGGCTGTCGTGTTATTGAATGGTCTGCTGTACTTGACGCATCATTTACTCGGCGATCCGGTTGTCCCGGGGTGGATCACACCGGCCATTCCGTTAATCATGGCTTATGTATCAACGTTCCCAGAAGGCGAAGAACGGGTCCACGCCCTGGTCGCCTTCCAGCTCACACTCGGTCTCTTCTCTATTTTCTTAGGGGTGACGGGACTTGCAAAGAAAGTGGTATCGTTTGTTCCGCCGGCGATTAAATCCGGCGTCATACTGGGTGCAGGGTTCGCTGCGGTCATTTCGGTTTTCCAGGTTGGGGGCCGTTTCGAAAGTTTCCCTTGGACAATCTCGATAGCTGTAGGAATTGCATTTTACATCATTTTCTCGCAGCATTTTAACCAACTAAAGAACAAAAGCGCTCTATGGGGACTCATCGGGAAACTCGGCATTTTCCCAATCATTATTTTAGCGGTAATCATTGCTCCTTTGTTCGGTGAAGCACCTTGGCCGACGATTGAATGGGGTCTGATCAATCCCGATTTCGGTACTCTTTGGAGTGAATATACAGTATTTGGGGTAGGTTTCCCTTCTGCCAAGTTATTTGTGACCGCTCTGCCGACAGTGCTTGCTGCATACATCGTTTTATTCGGTGACGTCCTTCAAAGTAAGGCGTTGATTGATGAAGCGGATGATGTACGCCGGGATGAAAAAATCGACTATAACCCAAACCGCGCTCATATGATTTTCGGGGGACGGAATACAATCATGAGTATCCTTGGTCCTGATGTTACGATGGCAGGTCCCCTGTGGGCAGCCATGCAGGTAGTCGTAATTGAACGGTTCAAAGAAGGAAAAAAAGCGATGCATTCTCTCTTTGGGGGATCAGGCTCTTTCAGATGGGGGACCAACACCGGTCTTCTATTGCTTCCGATTGTAAGTTTAGTAGAACCGATACTTGGAATTGCACTGGCCCTTACCCTATTAATTCAAGGCTACGTCAGCGTCCGGGTAGGTATTCTTGAAGCCCGCAGTCATAGAGATCTCGGAATTGCAGGTATCATCGGGGCAGTGTTAGCCACTAAAGGAGCAACTTGGGGCTTTGCAGTGGGAATCATTCTATGTGTACTCATCTATGGAAAGAAGTTTTTCAAGGGAGAAAATGATAAAATATTCACTAAAGATTTAGAAGAAGATGAAATAAAGCGAATTTCTTAACAATTGAAGAGGAGGATGAACATGCAACACTACAATATGCTCATTAACGGTGAAGAAATCGGCAGCGATTTACCAAAGGTGGATGTAACGAACCCTGCTACTTCAGAGGTGGTTGCAACGATTTCCAAAGGCGGTAAAAGTGAAGCAGTCAGTGCGGTGGACGCGGCATATCAGGCGTTCCGTGACTGGTCACAGCAGTCTGTTTACGAAAGAAGCGAGCTCATCCGCAAATGGTACGATTTGATCAATGAACATAAAGAAGACCTTGCCCGTACAATGACTATGGAACAGGGTAAGCCTTTGAAAGAGGCGATTGGAGAAATTCAGTATGCAAACGGCTTTATCTCCTGGTACGCGGAAGAAGGAAAACGTGTATACGGTGAACAGATCCCTGCCACGCAGCGGAACAAACGTCTATTTGTCTCCAAGCAGCCGGTAGGTGTTGTCGCTGTCATCACACCGTGGAATTTCCCTGCCGCAATGATCACCAGAAAAGTGGCCCCGGCACTGGCGACCGGCTGTACCGTCGTCATCAAGCCGGCAAACCTTACACCATTGACCGCGTTGAAAATGGCGGCACTCGCTGAAAAAGCAGGCATTCCCAAAGGTGTCATCAACGTCGTAACGGGGGATTCGAAAGCAATCGGTGAAGCATGGCTTGAAGACACACGCGTGCGCAAGCTGACGTTCACCGGCTCGACCGAAGTGGGCAGACAGCTGATGAAAGGGTCTGCGGATACCATCAAGAAAATTTCCCTGGAGCTCGGCGGACACGCCCCTTCCATCGTGATGAACGACTGTGACATCAATAAAGCAGTTGAGGGGGTCATTTCCTCTAAATTCCGTAACGCAGGTCAGACATGCGTGTGCTCGAATCGTGTATATGTCCATGAGGATATAGCCGAGGAGTTCACTCACACATTAGTGGAAAAAGTAAAAGAACTGAAAGTCGGGAACGGCCTTGAAGAAGGTGTGGACATCGGACCCCTCATCGATGAAGATGCAGTCGAAAAAGTCCAGAAGCACATCGACGATGCGGTTAGTAAAGGAGCGAAAGTGGCCACAGGTGGAAAAGCCGGAAGCGGGTTATTCTTTGAGCCCACCGTACTTACCGATGTGAGTGAGGATATGCTGTGCATGACCGATGAAACATTCGGACCGCTTGCACCCATTTCGACGTTCAAGACACAGGAAGAAGCGATTGAACGAGCAAACGACTCTATCTATGGACTTGCCGCTTATGTATTCACGGAAAATATCACGAATGGCATCCAGATCTGTGAACAGCTTGAGTACGGAATCGTCGGCCTGAATGACGGTGTCCCTTCCACTCCTCAAGCCCCGTTCGGCGGATTCAAGCAGAGCGGACTCGGACGTGAAGGCGGACATCATGGCATCGAGGAGTATCTGGAGGTTAAGTATATTTCGGTTGGATTATAAGGAGCATATCCTTCTTTCCGTCAAGGATCTCGGAAACGGCAAACCCCTGACACATTCATTGTGTCAGGGGTTCTTCCTATCTTTCAACTATGCCTCAGCCTACTTCTTCTTATCTCCCTCTAAATCAAGCCAGGTCAACACCTCTTTCAGGATCGTGTTAACCTTCTTACTCACATATTCATCACCGTAAATACGCTTTGCTTTTTCAAGATCCTCAAGAACACCCTCCTCCAGATCAATGAAAGGGGCATCTTCTTCCATATCATTATATAGCTCGATCATCGCCTCTAAACCTTCTTGCATCTTATCTATCGCATCACTGTACTTTTCGGTTTCATCACTTTTCGCTCGCATCATATCACCCACTTCTAGTATGTGTGGGAATTGCTGGGATTATACTTTATGCAGCTAAAGGCCCGTCCCTCGATGCGTTAAAGCATAAAAGAACACCCGGCTTCCTGCCTTAAAAGGCACGCCGGGTGTAATAGTGGTTCATATTATAGATAGCCTCCGCCAAATTTAGGGTTCTGGCCCCATTTGTTGGATTGGCTTTCGCCTTCCAGGCACATGAATACTAAGATTACAATCGCACCGACGATCGGGATGAGGGAAATCAGAATCCACCAGCCGCTTCTTCCAGTGTCATGCAGGCGCCGGATGGCAACGGCAAATGACGGCAGGAAGACAAATAGTGAATAAAGTCCATATAACCATCCATCTATCCCGGCGAGCATTTCAATCACAAAGATCCCGAGTGCAATAAGCGCATTCACCAGCGTGAACATCCAGTACTCTTTCCGTCTTGCTCTGTCACGAAAATTGACATAGTTCTTTATTACTTTCAAATACCAACTCATGCTATTACTCCTTTATTATGTAAGTTTACTATTCTTATAGTTGTCAGTATAACATAACAGTTGCGGAGTTTGTCGAAAAAAGGCAGATAATAACACCTGCTATCATAAGGATTTCCACACCTCAAATGCCCGTCCCTCACTCCACTAAAGCGTAGTACGAAAAACTCATTCTCTGGCAAACATTCACATATTACTGGACAGGCTGGGGGTGGTACTATATATAATAGTAGAGGTCACAACCAGAAAACGCTTACATCATGAGGGGGATTTTATGTTAGATGTGCTAAACAAGATCAATTCATTTCTTTGGGGGACACCAAGTTTAGTACTGTTATTCGGGACAGGTTTATTTTTAACTATTATGCTTAAAGGATTGCAATTCAAGAAATTATTTTATGCTTTTAAGCTTGCATTCACAAAAGAACCGAAATCGGAATCTTCAGAGTCAGAAGGAGATATCAGCAACTTTAAAACGTTGATGACCGCTCTATCCGCAACAATCGGAAACGGGAATATCGCCGGTGTGGCGACGGCTTTGACCATCGGCGGACCAGGTGCCATCTTCTGGATGTGGATCGTCGGCCTCTTGGGGATGGCGACGAAATATGCAGAAGCATTGCTTGCAATGAAATATCGTGTGAAGAATAAAAACGGTGAGTACTCAGGCGGACCGATGTATTACGTTGAAAAAGGACTCGGCAGCAAATGGAAATGGCTCGCTGTTGCATTTGCTCTATTCGGGGCATTCGCCGCACTTGGAATCGGGAACAGCGTGCAGTCGAATACGATTGCAGATGTCATGACGACGAGCTTCGATATCAATAATTGGGTGACAGGAATTGTCCTTGCCGTTTTGACTGCACTGATCATTTTCGGCGGTATTCAGCGTATCAGTACGGTGGCTTCGTTCTTTGTGCCGATCATGGCCTTTCTGTATATCGGCGGATCACTTTTGATCATCGGACTTAATTATGACTTGATCATTCCAGCCTTCAAGCTGATTTTCCACTATGCATTCAATCCTGTGGCGGCAGCAGGCGGATTCGCCGGAATCGTCATTAGTGAAGCGATCCGCAGCGGTGTATCACGCGGAATTTTCTCAAATGAAGCCGGGCTTGGTACAGCTGCGCTGATTGCCGGAAATGCAAAGACCGATCACCCTGTAAAACAGGCTCTGGTTGCGATGACGGGAACATTCATCGTCACAATCATCGTATGTACGATGACAGGACTGGTATTGATCATCACCGGTTTCTGGGATCCGACCGGCGGATCGATTTCAGGCGTCCAGCATGCCGCTAACCTTGACGGCGGTGCGTTGACGAGTGCCGCATTTGGACATGCACTCGGGGTTGCAGGAGAATACATCGTTTCATTCTCCGTCATTTTCTTCGGATTCTCGACAATTGTTGGCTGGTATATGTACGGGGAGAAATGCTTCGAGTACCTGACCGGCTACCGCTATATTGCTTCGTACCGACTGATTTATGTCGCGGCAACCGGAATGGGTGCTGTTGCGAACCTTGAACTTGTATGGGCCTTTGCTGATATGTCAAATGCACTCATGATGATTCCTAACTTGATTGCATTGCTCCTGCTTTATAAAGTGATTGTAAAAGAAACGAATCATTACTTTAATGAATATATGCCAAGCCAAATGCAGGCTTATTCCAAACGAAAAGCAAGCTAAGATAAACCGTCACGGATTCACCGTGGCGGTTTTCCTGTCCTTGCTCATTTATCTATATGCTAAACAGACCACTTCCTTGAGAAATTTAATAAAATAGACTATTTCTAGTGCTTTTATCTTAATTTTCAAAATCATTTGACGATATCACATTAATGCGTTACAGTAATACATAACTTAAAACGAACACAATCCTTATCGAGAGCCAGGGGAGGAAATTGGTCCTGTGATCCTGCGGCAACCTGTTATTTTCTTAATTGAAAGTAGTAAGGTGCTAATTCCAACAGACACACAGTCTGGAAGATGAGGGAGAGATGATGCCTCTTCCTCTGGGAGAGGTTTTTCTATTGAATTCCTCTTTTATTCCTGACTAAACAGATCGTTATAAAAACAATAAAAGGGGATGTTAAAGATGACTGAAGTTGGTTATTGGTTTATCGGTTTTGCACTTTTTTACACAGTCTTTCTTATTTTTGTAAGTCAGTTTTCAAGAAAGAAGGCTGCTGATGGGAATGGTTTTTTTGTCGGCGGACGGGGATTCAATTCCTTTTTCGTTGCCGTTTGCATTACTGGATTATTCTCCGGGTCTTCCTATATTGCGATACTCGAACTGAGCTATTTGACGGGTATATCAGCGATTTGGTACGGGGTTGCCGAGACCATTCACGTGTTGATCATTGCTCTGGTACTGATTACCCCATTTAGAAAAAAAGCCCTTGTGACGATTTCAGGACTGCTAGGAGACCGTTATGGTGAAAAGGTCAGAGGAATTGCCGGCGCTATTACGGCGTTTACGTTCCCGATGTGGTCGGTCGCCACAGCACTTGCTTTTGCATCTGCAATGTCAGTATTCACCGGAATCTCATTGATTTGGTCCGTTACGATTACGGCTGTCCTTCTCCTCGTTTATCTTCAGTTTGGGGGAATGTGGTCGATCGGCTTCACACAATTGAGTAATGTGATCGTATTTTTTATCATGCTGGCAATTGGAACGTATGCATTCTTTATCAACCCCGGAGTGGAAGGAATTGCTTCATTATTTAAAGAAAAACCGCAGTATGCTTCTTGGAATGGGGCAGGAATACAAACCATACTTGCTTGGTTCGGCACCTTCTTATTCAATGTGATCTTGGCTCAGGCTGCCTTTCAGATGGCGTTATCCTGTAAAACTCCTGAGGAGGGCCGAAAAGGATTATTATATGGTGCTGTTTTGGGCATCCCGCTCATCATAGGTGCTGTGTTATTCGGACTGGCAGCTCAACAGGTGGTTCCGGGTCAATCCCAAGGCTTGGTCGCGATCCCGCTTTACCTGATGGAGACTCTTCCAGCTCCTCTTGTCGGATTATTCTTCCTCGGGTTCTGGGCTGCTGCCCTAAGCTGGGGTGCTCCATGTCAATTCTCAGGTGCCACGAGTCTTGGGAGAGATACCGGAAAAGCCATCAATCCTAAAGCTACAGAGCTGCAGCTGGTCCGGTATACAAAGTGGTCCCTTGTGTTATTGACTGTACTGATGATTAGTTTCGCCTTAATTCGTTCTGAACAATCCGCCTGGTGGAATGTGCTTGCGTGGGTCACTCGGAACTCGGCAACCTTCGCCCCGGTTGTAGCTGCTTTGTTCTGGCCGGTCGTGACAAAACGGGCTGCCCTCATTTCTCTTTTTACAGGTTCATCTTCAGGGCTGCTCTGGTATCACCTGGGAGGCTGGGCGATTAATGATTTCTATCAGAACATACACCCTGTGTGGATCGGGATGATCATTAATATCCTGACAATCGTTTCTATCAGCTTAATCGAAAATGCCGGCAAGGTGGAATGGAAGGGTTCAATCAACAGCTTAGGTGCGTATTCGGCAGCAGTATCTCTTTTACTTGCTGTCACAGCGGCCTCGACATTCGCCTTTCTTTACAAAACAGGGCTGCTCGGCATTGTACTGACACTTATCGTACTGGGGCTATTTACGACATGCATTAATTTCATTAAGAAAAAAGAAAAATCAGTAACAAAAAACTCTCTGTTGAGAACAAGCTGAAAAGCAAGTCCCGCCCCTCCAACGCTTTTAAGTATTGTTATCAATGCTTCTGATTATTAAAAACGTCCTTAATAGCGGGAAAGCCTGCTCCCGGCAGCCGGAAGCAGGCTTTCTATTTTTCAAATGAAATGGTCTGGAGCCGTTTATACGCCTTCTGCAAATCGAAAAGCAGCACGGTCATTTAACTTCTACGCACTGTTTAATCATTCCTATTATTTTACAGCGATACAAACAATCTTCTCATTACTTCTTGTCGGCTCCTTGTCTTCCTGGAAGTCTGCGCAGATGTTTATTTTAGAAAAGCCGATTTCCTTCAGAATCAGCTTGAGCTCTTCGACACCGTACCAGCGCAGGGCAAAACGTTGAAGTTCGGTTTCTATGAGACTTCCGTTTCTCCACTTTTCATATTTCAGGTGAGTCACTTTACGCTGATGAAAGAAATCCGCTTCAATGAGCTTGCTCTCCATGGTAATGATGTCACCGCCCGGAAGAGGGAAGACAGATGTATTCACCTTGCCGGTCTCAAATTGAGCGTCAGGCAGAAACACATCCATGATTAGTCTTCCACCCTTCTCGAGGTGATCATGGATCTTCCTTAAAGCCTGAATGGATTCGCCCCGATCATCGATTAATAAAAAGGAACCGCCCGGGATGATGATTGCTTCATATTGATGAGGCAGATCAAGATTTTGTAAGTTGGATTCGTAAATCTTCGTCTGAAGCCCCCTCTCTTCCAAACGATGTCTGCATGATGCCAGCATATCCGGTGCATCATCAACTCCATCCACCTTAAGACCACTTTCCAGCAGCGGGATAATGACCCTCCCGGAGCCGACCATCGCTTCCAGGATCCTGCCTTTGCATCCCTTCAACTTTCCTTGATAAAACTCAATATCCCCACTGAATGATTGTCCGACTTCTTTTGTCAGATCATACACTTCGGTGCAAAGCTTTCCGTAATGACTAAACGACATGCCTGTTTCCTCCACTTGTCTATAAATAAGCGCAGCAGTCTGAATGCCGCACCTTACCTCTATTTTAGAACTGATAAAAGTAAGAATGCCCGCTTCGTTATCCGAAACGGACAAACTCAATTACTTGAACGATATTTTTCTAAATTGCTTATACGATCCGGACAGGTCTTCCTCACCCAATACCATCACAGTCGGTTTGACTTTTACACAGGCCCCTGAAGCTGCTGACCACTCCATTGAGGATGCGGCTACGAGCACTTCCTGGTTGATATATGCTTCGGTCATTTTCGCAGTATCCGGATGGACCAGCATCGCGATTTCTTTCCGTTCATCAGAACCAGCATGAATGAATGGGCTGTCGCCCAGGACAAATTCTTCCACCCCTGCATAATACGTATCGAATTTCCCTTGGGACGGCAGTTTCACATAGCACGAGGATAAAGCTTCAGCCGGCTTGAAAAATGCCTCCAGATCCACTGACTCTGCCGCAAACGTACGTCCGGAATCCTGTTCGATCTCACAATAGAAAGCGAGAACAGGCACCTCTGGAAGCGTCAGGGCGTATTGACGGAGGGTGACCCCCTTCATCATTTCATGCTCTTTGAACACCGTTGTCACGGAAAGCCCGCTCCAGCTGTTTCCGTGCTCATCCTGCTTTGTGACAGGTTCCACGGTTGTCGGTTCCTTCAGCATCGAATAGGGACTTACATTCATGAAGGTATAACGCACCCCTCCTCCCCACGGATTCCACCAGGCTTTCGGTCCCGGTTCCGGATACTGATGGTGAAGGAATTCTTTATTTCTATACATCAATGAATAGATTCCAGGATAGTACCCGGCTGCCGCTTTGAAGGCAAGCACGCCATTGTTTACGGTCCAGCCATCATCATTCTCGACAATCCCGATTTCTTTATCGCCTGTTACCAGGGCGGCGGTTTCGAGGAGTGCCAGCTGACCACGGGATTGGAATTTTCCTTTTAAACGCTTCACTCCCGGTGTAAGGTGGCGAAGTTCCACATTCACTTCTGTGACTTCATCCTTTTTCGTTACCGTTTGTTCCACACTATCCCCTTCACCGTCAAGGAACAATTTTCCTTCGAGATAAGGTGTAAGCATTGAACGGAATGAATAATTCACCTTTTCGCGAGCTTTGGAAATAAGGTTCCCTTCAGTAGCTTCAAGAGAATAAAGCGGGCATTCTTCCATGCTACCTGTATCATCCCCGAGCACGAATGCTCTCCACTCTTTCCAGGATGGGGACGCATTGATTCCGATTTGAATCGGCCCCAGGCATACTTCCTTCTGAGAAGGGACATGGTCGACTTTATACTCAATCGCAAAATGCCAATCATTTTTTCTCCCCAGCGCTTCTTCCGGCCACGCAAGACCCTTGGTTTCACCATTCGCTGCAGAGGTGAACAGCCAGCGTTCAGAGATTTCCTTATCCCGGATATAATCCATGAATGGCATCATTGCCTCATCGCCTGTGACCACTCCCTGTTTTTGCGGGACGGCCATCCGCTTGAACTCGATCGGCAGCGGCTGGATAAGATAGAGCTGCTCTTTCGATTCATCGGATTTATTTACGACTTCATGCTTGATTTCCACGATTCCCGATCCGTATATCTTCATGTACGTATTCAGAATCACCGAGGAAAAAGCTTCTGACTCCAAAGTGGTCTTCACGACAATGGCCTCGGGAGTTTCAATGTACTCCACCGAAGTTGCTTCTTTCTTAGAAAACTCTTCGCTGAACGGCTTACCCAGTTTAGGTGTGAAAAGAGTCATCGGGTTTTGTTTGGAATGCAGAGAACCGATTTTGACGAAATGATTCCTCTTTTCGATTTCGACAAAATAAGGACCGTTAAACGCTGCCCAGTGCTCGTCGGTTTCCCCTCCGAACCGTGCACCGAGTCCCGGGAATGCGAGTGTCAGCTTTGATTGGAATTCGAAGCAATCCCCGTCCTGCTTCTTGACTTCGACCGAAACCTTCTCTGAATAGAAACCATTCTTAAGAAGTTCGGCCTTCATAGGTATGGAAACCCTGCTTTTTTCTTTTAATTCAGCTGTAACTTCTTGTTGTTCCCACTTCAGAATCTCACTTTGCGGCAGTTTGACCGTCCATAAGGCACCTTCTTCAAGCTGGCTTTCGATATCGACATAAAGAACCGCTTTCTGATTCGGACGCCAATACTTTTTCACCGTGCGTAAATTCAGTTTGCCCGCCTGTTTAGGGAAGACACCCATTTTCAAAGGAAATAGATTACCGTCGACTTCTATGTTCGCCGTCACCACCGGGTGTGTTTTCCATGGACTTGGCTCGCGGTCGGGCAGAGTGAGGACAGCAGGATATTCACCGACCCACTCGTTTTCCACCGATTCTTTCCCTATGAAACTATGATTCACGATTTCTGTGGACATCCCCCAGAGAGATACCTCAACCGGTTTATTCGTTTTATTTACAACATGATAGGATACTGGATGCTCTTCTTTTTCCAGCAGCTTAAAGCCCGAAAGCTTCATTTCCACCAAAAGATCCTGGGTTTCAATCAGGCGGATCCCACGACCTGTCCGTTCAAATTGAACACGGACAAACTCATCCCCGGCTTCCCATTTATATTCATAATAAGTATGATCGTTCTCCTTGATACCATCCGGTTTCACCTCAATGACACGCTGACTCGTACTATACCAGTCATGCTTATCAAAGAACGGCTTCAGCCAGTCGATTTGCAATACAGATGGGATGAAATTCATTAAATGAGTCGTATCATCCCGTTCTTCCCAAAAGAACCCGCATTTCTTATAGAGCGGAACGGCTTTGGTGTTGCCCGGCCACGTAAACAAGTCTAGCCGGGGCCACTTTAATTCGATTGTTTTTTCAAGGGCTTTAAGGACGAGCTGCTTCCCGATCTTCAATCCGTGATAGTCCGGATGAACATTCAAGAGCGGGATGTACAGCGCCCCTTCATCTTCACGGTATTGTGACAAACCGCAGTATCCGACCACCTTATCCCCGAGTAATGCCAGATATAAATGCAGATTCGTAGAGTTCGCCTCTTTATCCATGACGTCCTGCTCTGTCGTTACAGTGCAATCACCGCCCCAGCTTTCCCGGCTTTCGTTCCACATTTTCGCGATCCCCTTTGCAAGACCTTCATGATATTCTACTATTCTAACTTTCTCCAACGTTGTCTTCATAACTTCCTCCTACGCTACGTTTTAATATGTCGAACCTCACACTTTTTTACTGCATTCGTAACTCCGTCTAAAATTTTAATCATCTCTGATCTCCTCCTTTTTTATTTTGGAAGGCTCTTTTATTGCCGCTTTTGATTTCCGTTCAAGACTTCGCTTTCCGCGGGCGGCCGGTAAGCCTCCTCGTCGCTATGCTCCTGTGGGTTAGAAAAGCGGATAGGCTTTGGTCAGAGGCGGGTGGCATAAGGCGAATCGGCCACGAAGGCGTTCTTTGCCTTCTTGGACGAGTTGACTAATGACATGTGCCTCTAAGCCTTGGAGCTGGACAAGTCTCACCTGTCTCGCTTCTCCCGCAGGAGTCTTCGTCTTGTACTCCAATCAAAAGCTGGAACTAATTAATACTGCATTTAATTTAATCATAGAGCCTCTTGGAAAAAATTACTTCCACCCACAGTTTAAAATGATATGCCTTATAAGTAAAGAATATTCTAACTCTTTACCGCACTGCTGTGATGAGGGACGGGCTTTTAGTACGGTAGTGCAGCGAGGGACGGGCTTTTAGCGAGGTGAAGCGCTAGTGCAGGGAGAGAGGACCTGCTATCTCCCTCATTTGTACTTGTTCAGGTAATGGCTAAACGTCAGAAGCGGCCATATCCATTTGTAGCTGTGGTAGTGAATATAGAATTTCCCTTTAAGACCTGCACCTGTCGGATAGGAATCTGCAGGGGCAAGCTGTTCATCGTTAATGAGGTCCATGAGCCTTCTCATCCCTTTTTCAATAGCATGAGTGGGCCGGTCTGAAATACTGATGAGCGCATCGAGTGCCCACGCAGTCTGCGAGGCTGTACTGAAGGAAAGTGGAATGTATTTGTTTTTTTGATCGCTGTAACACGACTCTCCCCATCCCCCGTCGCTCCTTTGAATATCTTCGAGCCACTTCCTTGCCCTTTCTATACTTTTATCCGCTGACGGAACCCCCGCAGCCCTCATCCCGGTGACAGCCGCCCATGTTCCATAAATATAATGAATCCCCCACCTGCCGGCCCATGAGCCGTTCTCATCCTGACTCAGCCTTAACCATCCAATGCCCCTTCTCATTTTCGGATGATCCTTTGTCAGCCCTGCCCTGCTGCCCAGAAATTCAAGCGTCCTTCCTGTCAGGTCTGCCGTAGAAGGATCGATCGCTGCCGCTTCTGCCCCGTCTAACGGGAATGAAGCAAGAATCCCTTTGGTCTTATTCTTTTCAAAAGCCGGCCAGCCCCCATCCCGGTTCTGCATACCAAGTACCCATTCGACACCCCTTTCCCACGCTTGCCGGATATGGGGCTGTTCACTCGCAGAATAGGTGATGGCACGCAAGGAAGCTGTCGTATCATCCACGTCAGGGTGAATTGAATTACTTTCAGAAAAACCCCATCCCCCTGGAGAAACAGTGGGAATGTCAATGGCCCAATCCCCAAATTTATAATGCTGCTGTTTTATTAAATACCCGATGGACCGTGTGATCGTCTCATCATCAATGGAAAGACCCGACTCTTGAAGGGCGTCGCAGATCAGTGCAGTGTCCCAGACGAGGGAAGGGGAATTTTGAACATGGGGTCCGTTATCGGTTTGCCAGATCATTGCCTTCAAGCCGTTTAGTGCATTTCTTATCACGGACGAATCTTCCCGATAGCCAAAAGATTTCAACGCATAAATCATAAAGAAAGTAGTGCTGAAGTAACTCAAGTACGTTCCATCCGCTTCGATCCGCTTCAGCATATAATCATGTGCAAATTGCCGCGCCTGTGAACGAAGGGCATCCGGCAGACCCGCGAGCCCTTTGACGCCTTCCTTTAATTTTTCCAGAAGAAAAATTCGGCTCTCACTGTCCTGCTCACGTCGTGCATGAAGAAAAAGATGCGTGATGTTTGGCGTTCTCGGGGTCTTCATATGGTACCGCCCATCCCTTACCAATAGAAACGGAATAATATGCCCCCGTGCGTAGCTGCTGAAATCCCAAAAGCTGATTGGAAAGGTCCCTGGTATAAGCAGAACTTCAATCGGAATTGGCATTAGATACCTCCATTCATACTGGCCATGTATCGCAAGCATCAGCTTGGTTAGAGTATGAGCCTCCTCCAATCCCCCATTATCCTTAATGAATTGTTCCGCTTTTTTCATACGCGTGTCTTTTTCATCAAGAAGTCCGCTGAATCTCAACGCAAAATAAGCCTCGATCGTAGCCGATAGATTCCCTTCTTCCTCATCCTCGAATACCTTCCAGGCCCCTTCAGCCGTCTGCATGTTCAAAAGCCTTTTGACCAATTGATAGACAAGCTCATCTTCCTTCAAAAATAACGAGCGGATCAAGATGATCATATAGGCATCTGTCATCAGACTGTTTTCAAAACAAAACGACCAGCTCCCGTCAGGATTCTGTCTCCCGCGAAGCTCTTCCACCATTTTATTGGCTGTTTCTTCAATTTCCCTTTTCATACGCATTCCTCCCGTCCTTTAGTTAGCTGTCTTTGATATGTATATGTTTTTGCGGAGCTGGTTAGTAGACTTTGGGCAGTTCCTTTTAGTACAATATCGTTCTTCTGTATTCATTGATCCCAACAAAAAATGCCGAACCCTATATCGCATGGGTTCAGCATTTATCAACATTCTATCTACTAACATATTTATCTATCTCATCCACCAATATAGGACATCTCGATTTTACGATTCTTCTGGCTTTCTTCGGTGCGGACTTCAGAGTAGCGGTCATCGCGCTTTTCCCACAACGACTGAATCGTCGAAGCAACCTCTTCATCAGATGCACCAGAACGCAGCATATTTCTTAAGTCGTATCCTTCTGATGCAAACAGACAGGTATAAAGCTTTCCATCTGTGGATAATCGCGCCCTCGTACATGAACCGCAGAAGGTTTCCGTGACTGAAGAGATGAACCCTACCTCTGTATCGGTTCCTTTGTGGCGATATCTCTTAGCCACTTCTCCAAAGAAGTCCTGCTTAACAGGTTCGAGCTGATAATGCTCCTGAATCATATCATACAGCTGTTTTTTGGAGATGACGTCTTTGAAATTCCAGCCATTCGTACAGCCAACATCCATATATTCAATAAAACGCAGTGTAATGTTTTCTTCCTTGAAGAAACGAACCATCGGCAATACTTCCTGATCATTCAACCCTTTCTTGACAACCATATTCACCTTGACTTCAAGCCCCGCATCTCTTGCTGAGAAGATTCCCTTTAATACAGTTGAGACACTCGTATTCATATTATTAATATTTTTGAATACTTCATCGTCAAGAGAATCAAGACTGACATTTACCCGGCATATGCCCGCATCCTTCAGCGCTTTCGCATGCTTGGCCAGGAATACTCCATTTGTTGTTAACGTGACGTATTTAATTCCATCAATCGCCGAAAGACGTTGAACCAGAACCGGAAGATCTCTTCTCAGCAGCGGTTCCCCTCCTGTTAAACGAATCTTCTCCACTCCATATTGTGCAAACAATTCCGCCAAGCGGACAATTTCCTCGAAGGAAAGAATTTCATCTTGTTTCATAAAGGGATAATCAGCCCCGAAAATCTCTTTAGGCATGCAGTAACTGCATCTGAAATTACATCGATCCGTTACTGAAATTCTTAAGTCACGTAACGGTCGTTTTCGGGTATCGAGAACATTCTTCATTTTCTCGCCCTCCTTACTTTTTGTACCAATTTATTTTCATCTTATCATGAAGGATCAGTGTTCATTATGATGTTTGTCACAGTCCTCACTTTCAAACATTCCCAAATCCTGGACGGTATTCACATTTCTAAAGGATACATTCGCATTTTTCCCCATCTCTTTTTCCTTTATATAAAGAACGTCTATTGACTCCACTAAAGACTGCATCCTGTAGTTTCCTGATCGCAATTGCTCGTATATCATATCTTTGAGAGAATAATGATACGCTGCGATCAAAAACTGTTTCTTTCCCTCAATGATGGGAATGATCGCTTTGAATCCTTTTCCATCAACCTCAATGATCTGCTCAATAATCGAGGAATTGATATACGGAACATCAATCGGCAGCAGAACATACCATTCAGCCGGTGCCATTTCTGACATAGCGGTATACACTCCTCCGAGCGGACCACTTTCTTTGAATGAAGAATCATCCACGATGACAGGCATTCCTGCTATCGCTTTATACTCACTCTCCAGTTCCCGGCTTGTGACCAGAACACAGCTCTCTACAGCTTTCTTCATCGCTCTAATTGACCATTCATAAAAAGGAATTCCTTTATAAAGGGCAAATCCTTTATTTGAACCAAATCTTCTTGACTTGCCTCCTGCCAGAATCACACCCATCACGTTCTTAAGGCTCATAAAGTATATATCTTCCTTTCCAGAATATAGTTGTAAACGTAAGCATAACATGTTACTTTAAATGAAACAGTGATAAAAGTTACATGTAGAATACATGTTATTACGTAGAGTTATTGGTACTCAAATTTAGGAGTGGTGATACCTTAATGGAATTGAATAAAAAAAGAAAAAGCGACCTTTCCACTGTTTCTGAGGATTTGGCTTCTTTATTACAATCAATCGGAACTCCACGAAAAATCAAGAAAGGCACTTTCTTGTTTCAAGAAGGGGAAGAAGCAGATGAATTATATCTGATTAAATCCGGGATTTTTCAAATAAGCAAGCTGAGTCTTGAAGGCAAAGAATTGAACATGCGAATATGTAAAAAGGATGACTTTATTGGAGAATTGACCCTTTTCTCGGATGATGCCACATACATGTTAAGCGCATACGCACTAGAAGAAGGAGAAGTTCACGTAATTCAAAGACACACCTTGGAAAAAAATCTAATAAACGATGCACCCCTGACCTTCGAATTTATGAAATGGATTTCAAATCACCTTAGAAAAAACCAATCAAAAATCCGGGATTTAGTCATGAACGGAAAAAAAGGCGCTCTTTATTCCACCATTATCCGTATATCAAACTCTTATGGTATTAAAAATGAAAAAGGGATCCTTCTCGATATTCACCTCACCAATCAGGAATTGGCCAAATTTTGTGCCGCGACCAGAGAAAGTGTGAATCGCATGCTGAGTGAATTAAAGAAAAAAAATATCATCGATTATACCTCTGAAGGAAAGATCATCATCCTGGATTTAGAATATCTTAGAAAAGAAATCGGTTGTGAAAACTGTCCGATTGATATTTGCAATATAGATTAAGAGAATGCGAGGCGGCCTCAACGTAAAGTTGAGGCCGCCTTTTTATATTCCAGTAACTGTGAAAAGTGTCACAGTTATTTTTCAGATATTCTTTTATAATGATGAAAATGCATCGAAGGATGGAAGAAGGAGGAGAAAGAATGAATAAGCAGGATTATCTGCTTTACCTGAAAAGCCTCAGCTTGTTTCAAGACATTCATAAAGATCAACTCAAAAGGATAGTGGATGCTTCAAGCATCATAAAACAAGAAGAGGGTGACATTATCCACTTACAGAAGGAAAACACGATGATCATTATATTATCCGGCACTCTTCACGTTCATATAAAAGAATCCCTGGATTCTCAATATAAAATAGGGTCCTTAACAACAAATGATATGTTTATGCCGAGTGTCTTTCTTCATTATCATAAGAATGGGGAATCAATTAGTCTTGAGGTTAGGGAAAACACAATATATTTGGAAGTCCCCCTTCTATTAATCAACAGTATATCGAACCAGCATCCATTGCTGCAAAGAAATTTATTACGATCTTTTCATAAAAATTTGAAAAACTCTTATGAAGAAATTGTGAAATTAATGAGCTGAGGAATATCTCCAGTGAAGTTTCTTTGATTCGTGTGATGAACTTCACAACCTTTTATGTATACCGTTGTTAGGATATGGATATAGATTTTCATTTTTTTAGGAATGAAAGGAGAATCATCCAATGAAGAGTACAATAATCCAGCTCCCTCTTCAAACATCAAGTCTCATCGCCGGGTTTATGGTATGGGTGCTCATTTCTTCACTTATGCCGAATATTCGTCAGGATATTGATTTAACGAATGGAGAAGTTGCCTTAGTTACGGCGATTCCGGTCATTTTGGGAAGTGTGCTTCGCATCCCGATCGGATATTACACAAATCGTTTCGGTGCCAGATTAATTTTCACGATAAGCTTTATCGCGTTATTATTCCCTGTATTCTACATCAGTCAAGCTGACTCACTGGCGGATTTAGTCATTGGAGGTCTGTTGATCGGGATCGGAGGAGCCACTTTTTCAATCGGTGTAACCTCTCTTCCTAAATATTATCCTTCAAGCAAGCATGGATTCATTAACGGAATCTATGGATCAGGTAATATCGGTACTGCGGTTACCGCATTTGCCGCCCCTGTCCTAGCCGGCTCATTTGGATGGGTGACAACGGTCCGCTTCTATCTTGTCCTACTGCTTGCCTTTGCCATTTTAAACTTTGTGTTTGGTGACCGCAAAGAAAAGAAAATGAATGTTTCTATCGTTAAACAGGTAAAGGAAGTATACCGTAATTCAACGTTATGGGCATTATGTCTATTTTACTTCATCACCTTTGGCTCTTTTGTCGCGTTCACCATTTATTTACCAAACTTCTTGGTGAATGAATTTAATTTAACACCGGTTGACGCCGGGTTACGGACGGCGGGTTTCATCGCTTTATCAACATTTATGCGCCCGATCGGGGGATGGCTGTCTGATAAATTCAATCCATATTTCATCCTGTTGTTTGTATTCGGTGGATTAACATTTTCAGGGGTATTATTATCTTTCTCCCCTACGATTGAGTTATATACCACTGGTGTATTGACAGTCGCGGCCTGCGCGGGTATCGGGAACGGGACGATTTTCAAACTTGTTCCGCTCTATTTCACAAAACAGGCGGGTATCGTAAATGGTCTTGTGGCAGCCATGGGAGGTCTGGGAGGCTTCTTCCCTCCATTAGTTTTAACAACCGTCTTCAGTTTGACGGGGCACTATGCAATCGGATTCATGGCTTTATCCGAATTCGCGCTCCTCAGTTTTGTCATTGTATTATGGATGACATTCCGTGAAAAATTAAAGCTGGAAAATAAAGTGCTTGAGAACACAGCACAGGGAATGATGGTCACAAACGAAGAAGGGATCATCGAAAGGGTAAATCAGGCTTTCACTAAAGTAACCGGCTATGAAAAAGAAGAAGCCGTTGGACAAAAACCAAGTATTCTTCAATCCGGACGGCATGGTCAGCATTTTTACTCAGCTCTGTGGAATGAATTAAAAGATCAGGGGTATTGGCAAGGTGAAATCTGGAATAAACGAAAAAATGGAGATGTCTATTTAGAGTGGCTGACCATTTCAGAAGTGTGTAACGATGCCGGCGATGTAAAATATTATGTCGGACAGTTTAGCGATATTTCGGAAAGCAAAAGAAAAATCAACTAGCTTCATTGAAGCTGTTTCCTATCAACAGGGAACAGCTTCTCTTTACATGATCAAGGCTTGATGAACGAATCGATCCATTGTTCGAAAGCATCCATTTTTTCAGCAGTAAAGGCGGGAAGGTGATAGCCGGGCGGCAAGGAAAGATGTGAATGTAAAAAGACCGCTTGGACGTTTTTAAGAGAATCAAGAAGGGACAAGTCTTCTTGATTTCTTATACAAACAATTTTGGGATAATCTTTTTCTTTGTATCCTTCAACCACCAGCAATTCAATCTTGATTAATTCGTAGATTCGAAGAATATCATGGAAATCATAATCTTCCAGCTGAAGGGAGACGTTGAAAATACCGCCCCCTTCCACTCCGGCAAGAGTGGCGCCGGCTCTTAGATGCCGGTCACTATCCGTCCCCTCTACAACATCCGGGGCTCCGTGGCTATGATGCTTTACCGATCCGGTCTTTATTCCTTTACTTGCCGCATAGGAAATCACATTTGAAGAAACAGTAGTCTTTCCGCTGTTTTTAAATCCGACAACTTGAATGACTTTCATGTACGTTAACTCCTTTCAAAAACATGTATGGTACGATAACGAATAAATAGAATCAATTTAAATTTAAGAGGTGTCAAATATGAGTGAATTTACACATTTCAATGGACAGGGCCGCGCCAAGATGGTGGATATCACCGCTAAAAATGAAAGCAGCCGTTATGCAAAAGCACGATCAAGCATTACAGTAACGAAAGAGATTTACGACAAAATCGTAAACAATGATTTTACCAAAGGAGATGTACTCGCAGTCGCACAGGTTGCTGGCATTATGGGGGCTAAACAGACTTCCTCCATCATTCCGATGTGCCATCCCATTCCAATCAGCGGTGTGGATATCTCCTTTGACTGGAAAGAAAAAAATCCCCACTGCGAGCTGGTGATCACCACCGAAGTAAAAACAAAAGGCAGTACAGGTGTAGAAATGGAAGCTCTAACGGCTGCGTCCGTAACCGCCTTGACGATCTACGATATGTGCAAAGCTGTCGATAAAGGAATGGTTATCGGTGAAACCTATCTTCTTGAGAAATCCGGCGGAAAAAGCGGTGACTTCATAAGAGAGTCCTGATGTATCTAAAAAACCCCACAGGTTGTTTCAAACTCCTTTGGGGTTTTTTGACCTATCAATCCCTGCGTCCATCCAGCCCTTTCATCAGAAACAATAATAGAAAAGATAAACTGATGCTTACTCCCGCATACTTCCATGCTAAATGACTTTCCCCTGATTCGAGGGCCACATAAATGGCCGTCGAGATCGTCTGCGTTTTTCCAGGTATATTCCCAGCAAACATGAGAGTGGCCCCGAACTCCCCCAATGCTCTTGTAAAGCCGAGAATGACCCCCATGACGATTGATTTTTTGGCCAGCGGAAGAACTACGTGATAAAATGCTTTCCAATTGGAGGCACCATCTACTTTTGATGCACCGACAATGTCACCATTCACTTCTGCAAACCCTGTTTTCACAGACTGATACATAAGCGGAAACGCCACTATCACGGCCGCTATGACTGCTGCCGACTTAGAAAAAAGGATGGTTTGTCCGAAAAGCAGTTCGACCGTCCGTCCCACTGGGCTATTCATCCCGAAAATAAACAGTAACAAAAAACCAAGTACAGAAGGAGGAAGAACAAGCGGCAAAAGGTACACAGTCTCCAAAATACTGCTGCCCCTGCCGTCTGTCATGACAGTTCGATAGGCTGCCAAAACAGAAAGTATTAATGAAACAGCTGCCGCCATGCAAGCAACCAGTATAGATAATTGTATGGGGAAGAAAAATTCACCGTTCACTTAAAACACCTGCTCCTCTTATTCTCCAATATTGATAAATCCTTCTTTCTTAAAGATCTCCTTCGCTTCCTTGCTCTTTAAAAAATCGAGAAATTCATTTGGTCCCTTTTGATGCTTACTTCGTTTCACCCTTGCCCCGTAATAGCCTGTATCCTCTTGAGAATACTCTTCAAAAAAATCAATAATGCGTAAATTGTGTTCAGATTCAACGTCACTGTTATAAACTAAACCTACAGTAGCAGCCCCTTGATCCATTAGTATAATCACGTGTTTCGCGTCCTTTCCATAAATAAGACGCGATTCTGCTTCTTCCCATTGCCCGCTTTGTTCCAATAGTTCTTTTGCATATCTTCCGACCGGTACTGAGGCAGGATTTCCGATGACTACTTTTTCATCCGTCTTCCAGACATCTTTAAGTGACTGAATGCCTTCAGGTTTGTTCGTGACAGCCACTACTCTATTCCCTACTAATCTATCACCTTTTTCAACCAGTCCATCCCGATAAAGTGAATCATAATCGTCCTTAGAAGCAGCCAGGAAGACATCAATCGGGGCACCCTGTTCTACTTGTTTTCGAATCGCACCGGTGGAACCGAGATGAAACGATAGTTTGACGTCTTCATGCTCTCTTTCAAACTGCTGCTGCAATTCCAGCAGACTGCTTTTCAGACTCGCTGCTGCACCTATTGTAATAACCGTTTCCTCTTTCTCTCCCGACTGGCATCCTGCCGCACCGGCAAATAGGATGATCAAAAAGAGAAATTGCCAGATTCTCTTCCTCATGATTTATGTTTATGTAACTCGGTAAGAATATGGCCTATTTCAGGCAGGATCAGCTTTTCCATTGCAAGCTTTACAGCCCCTGTGGAACCCGGGACGGAAAAGATTGCTTTCTCATCCACCACCCCTGCGATTGCACGGGAAAGAATGGCCGGGGATCCGATATCATCAGAATAGCTAAGAAACCTGAAGATTTCTCCAAAGCCAGGTAATTCCTTCTGAAGAAATGAGCGAACCACTTCGATCGTCACATCCCTCATTGAAATACCGGTTCCCCCGTTCAATAAAATGGCTTCGACTTCTTCGTTTGACAACCCCCGCTTTATCGCTTCCCCGATCAACAGCTCCTCGTCTTTTACGATTTCCCTTTGAACAATATGGTGACCTGATTGTTCCAGCAGTTGGATCATACAGTCGCCGCTCTTATCTGTTACTTCGGTACGGGTATCACTTACCGTAATAATCAGGACATTTATCTTTTTCTTTGCTGCAGACTTCATGCCGATTCCCCTCCTGCGATTTTTCTTTATTGTATCATGATGATTCGTTTTCACTTGTGAAAAACATCACGGGGAAGTCTCTCTATTTTTCACGGAATGTTCTTATAAATAGTGAGGCGCATCACATCTTCCCACGCCCTTATTTTGTAATCTTAAAGTAAGCTTTAACCACTTGAAGGAGGAGAAGACAAATGCTTGGATGTCACCACATGTCTGCGGATCATCAACCTGAAGAACTATGCGAAGCCTTACAGATTTTAAAAAATGAACATATAGAATTAAATGAGCAAAAGTTAGAATTATTTGAGGTAGCCGGCAGCATCATGAAAGAAAGTTCCTCAGAGAAACGTATGGAAAAAATGACAGAGCTGCGCCATAAAGTCGAAGCTTTTATGACAGCTCTTGAACCTCACTCACAAAAGGAAGAAGGACACTTGTTTGAATTAATGGCTGCATACATTGGGCGCAGCCACGGTCCGCTTGTCGTGATGGAAATGGAGCATGATCAGGCGAAGGAATTAATCTCAGCATTCCTCAAGGAAACGGAAGTGATGAGCGGCACTAGGGAATTCGTACATGAAACATGCAAACTGGTCATTGAAGCTTATCATGTACTCACCTCGCACTTTATGAAGGAAGAACAGGTATTGTTTCCGATGGCACAGAACCTATTGTCCGCGGATGAAAAAGAGAGATTATTAGAGGCGGTCAGAGAGGGGGCTCACCTGTAACGAAAAGAAGGTGTATCCGGCTTCATCGGATACACCTTCTTTTTATCCACCGCTTACCGGAGGAATAAACGCCACGACATCGCCGCTTTTAACCACTGTATCCTCTGTTGCATACTCCTCGTTAACGGCGATCATTGCACCGTTGAGATTAAGTGAGTTATATGTTTCCAGTAGCTGTTGTTTAAGACCTGAAATAGATAGATTGTCAGCTTTTATCTCTATTTCACTCTTCCCTGCTTCTTCACGTAATCCGGCAAATAATAGAATTTTGATCATTGTATTCGCTCCCTTCTTAAAGATGAGGCCGTCCTGATGGATACGGCACGGTTTCCTTTTGGTTTCCAATCCATTCTTCCCCGGATTCCCAATGCTCTTTTTTCCAAATTGGAACGATATCTTTGATTCGTTCGATGGCATACTCATTCGCTTCATAGGCAGCTTTACGATGAGGCGAGGAGACAGCGATGAGCACGGCAATATCTGAAATTTCCAATCTGCCGATGCGGTGGGAGATCGCCATTTTCGTTCCCGGCCACTTTTCTTCCGCTTCTTTTCCTATTTGGGCAAGCATTTTGGCTGCCATCGGTTCATAAGCCTGATATTCCAGGTAGAGAGTACGTTTTTCTTTGGTCCACTCTCTTACTGTACCGATAAATGTAGTAATGGCGCCGGCTTCTCTGCGTTCTACTTTTTTCGTGATATCTTCTAAAGAAAGCGGCTCTGATTTCACTTCAAATAACTCCATCGTTTTCACTCCTCCAATAAACTCTGATTTACTCTTTATCAATTGAGATCCGTGATTGACCTTCTTGATTTTCCACTAGGAGGAACTGGACAGTCATGCCTTCTTCATAACCCCTTGTTCCTCCAGGTAAGACAATCAGTGCATTCGTGTCAGTGAGTGAAGCGACAGCACTTGATTTATCAAGTCCGGATGGGAACGCCATGATTTTGCCATTTTCAAACCTGATACTTCCCCGGACGAAGCGGGTAAATGGATTAGGTTTTTTGAAATCACTGCCCAAGACCCCTGTCACAGATTGAAGAAATGGTGCCTGACTATGAAGGAACTTCCTGATGACAGGTCTTGTGAGGAGCTCAAATCCTACATAACAAGCTGAAGGATTACCCGATAATCCGAACAAAAGCTTTCCGCCTTTTTCCGCGACAGTCGTGACGCTGCCGGGCCGCATGCCGATTTTATTAAAGAGCACGGCCGCTTCCATCTTCTCATAGATTTCAGGCAAATAATCATAATCCCCTACTGACACGCCGCCTGTCGTGATAAGGATATCCACCTGTTGGAGAGCGGACACCACCTGCTGGTAGCAGACCTCGAAGTCATCAGCGAATTGACCGTAATAAACAGCTTCTCCTCCTGCCCTTTCTATTTGAGAAAGAATCATATAAGTGTTACTGTTTCGTATTTTACCAGGTTCTAAATCATCACCGACTTCCAATAACTCACTCCCGGTTGCCAGCACGCCGACTTTCGGTTTCATGCTGACAGGTACTTCCTTGTATCCGAATGTGGCAAGGAGAGCTGCTATCCCGGGGTTGATATACGTCCCTTTTTCAGCAAGCACCGTTCCTTTTTGAGTATCTTCGCCTCTGCGTGAAATATTATCTCCTTCATTGCAGACACGGTTGATCCTGACGAAATTCCTTCCCTCCAGGCTGTAGGATTCCGCAAGCTCGAGCATGACCACGACATCACACCCGGCAGGTATTTGGGCCCCGGTCATGATTCGAACTGCTTCGCCCCGCTGTACGACTCCTTTATGTACACTTCCAGCTCCTATTTCTGCGATGACTTCAAGTGTGACCGGCGTTTGTCTTGAAGCAGTCTTTGTATCGATCGCCTTTAAAGCAAATCCATCGTAAGGAGACTTGTCAAAGTGAGGGACATCATGTTTTGCCGTTAAGTCCTCCCCTAGAAATCGTCCATAAACGTGCTCGATATCCACCCTTTCCACTTCTCCTGCCGGTGACCGCTTCATCACCCGCTGCACGGCATCCGTTACTTTAATGGGCGTTCGTCTCTCTACCATTCCAGTAAATCCCCCATTCTTATCCGATAATTTTATAATACATTTTCTTTGCTTCTTCTATTGAGTTTGTGCCATGGACCAAGGTCCTTCCCTCTTTGAAAAATACAAACCGGTATCCTTCATATTGAAGTGATAGCAAGTAAGGGTTTATTTTCGTTTCCCCTAAAGATTGAATCGTCTTCTGAAGTTCACTAAGGTTCCGTTCTTGAGGTGACCGGATCAGCACTGAATTTCTTCCGCACAGCACCATCGACTTTGTTTGGTTCTCATATTGTAAGTATGGATAGGTTGGATGCTCCCCGCAGGAAGGACAGTCGGACTTTTTCGCTTTTTCCGTTTTCATGCTGTATTGCTGGTTATTCCACAAGTCAAATGTAATCAAACTCCCCCTCAGGGCTTCTAAATCATTCACCAGAAGCTTGAACGCTTCGGTCAGCTGATAAGCGGCGACCATTCCGACAGCTGGGGCGATGATGCCAGCCGCATCACATGTTGCCCCTCCCATCGGCAGGCGGTCCAGTAAACAGTTCAAACATGCGGTTTTTCCGGGGATGACCGTATAACTCATTCCCGTGCTTCCCACGCATGATCCGAAAATCCATGGGATTTCATATTTCTGAGAAAGATCATTTATCATCATTCGTGTATCAAAGTTATCTGTTGCATCTATAATCAAATCCACATCGTGGAGGTACGGGAGCAGGGATTCTGCGGTTGCCTCCATTACGCGTCCGTTAATTGTGACTGGGCTATTTATTTCAGTTAGTCTGTTCTGAGCAGCAACGGCCTTAGGCATCTGTTCTGTTGCATCTTTTTCTGTATATAGCTGCTGCCTTTGCAAATTGCTCCACTCCACATAGTCATGGTCCACAATCGTCAGTTTTCCAATCCCGCTTCTAACCAAAGCTTCAGAGCTCGCTGACCCCAACGCGCCTGCACCTATAACAAGCACATGTTTCCTGGATAATTGCTCCTGGCCTTTTTCACCAATGCCCGGAAACAGCTCCTGTCTTGAATAACGGTCATTCATTGCATACTCCCCTTTTAAAAAAGCCTTGTGGCGTAATAAATGTCACAGTGCTTCTCTTCTTTATCTACTATAATAAATGGTAACGATACGATAGTAAGTGACAAAGTTCACAGGAGGGGAAATTCATCATGTTATCAGTCAAACTGCATTCGATTTTCGCAGATCACTCGATAGAAGAGGCATTAGTGAAGCAAGGGTTTAAAAAACGCGGGGATAACTATATCTTCAAGAATAGTAAAATACAAGTAGAGACAGAGCCTGATTTCATCGATAGAACAGTAGAAATCAGTTTCTCCCCACAACTGAATCTGGAAGAATACAAGACCGTTCATCATCTTCTTGTTGAGCTCATTAAAGAACTCGATGCTCAGTGTGATGACTCCGGAAGTTTATTGGGTTACCTATCGGAAGGGACCGGGGCATATATTTTAACCAACTGGGATCAATGGGTCTCCTTTCTTCAGGAAGCGAAGCTCCGTACCCTGGAAGGTAAAAAAGTAAGGGTGCTGGATGAAGCAGGCAAAGAGATTGCTGCCGGAATGTTTGTGAACTATGTTGCTGACGTATCTTCAAACATACAAGAGTGCACAGTCATTACTCTGTTTGGTGAAAGAACATATAAAGGCATCGATTTGAAGGTAGAGGCTACAAATGAATGGTGACCCACTAACAAAAGAGCATTCCGAAAGATTTACTTTCGGAATGCTCTTTTTTATTTTGCCATCCACTTTTTTACTTTGAATGTATCACCATTTATTCTTGCAGAGTTCATTTCCGGTACTCTTGTTTTCTCCATTGCCAAAATGTGAGGAAACAGACGAGTGAGGAAGTAGTCCCGATTGCTGTATACAGCCATACGTGCACATACTCTTCGCCGTAGAACGACTCGATTGTCCACTGCAGCATCACGACGTTTACGGCTAATGTCAGAAAGATGATGATCCAATATTTCTTATTCACCATGGCGGACTTTCCTTCCGACTGCATACACAACTCCATCTTTTACTTCCAGTTCGATCAGAGGCAGTTCACGCTGAGGCGGCCCCGCTAAAGGCTGGCCGTTATCTACACTGAAAAACCCCCGGTGACAAGGACAGAGCAGGACGGATTCTTCTTTTTCATAAAATACCGGGCATTGAAGATGTGTGCATTTATTATTGTATGCTTTCAGTTTTCCTTCCTTGGTATGAACCAGGATTGCAGGCTCATCATCCGTCGGGTAATTAAAATTCATTGAACTGTCTTTTGGCAGATCTTTTAATTGTGTAATCATCTTCCGGTTCGTGTCATCTTCTTCTCTATTCAGGGCAATAGCTGAAAACGGAAGAGTCGCTAATCCCAGCGTAATCGATGCCCCCACTGCAGACTTCAAGAAAGCCCGACGATTGTATTTCAGGTCATCATCACGGTTCAGGTTATCAATTAAATGAATCATTTCATCATTGCTATCTTTACTGTTGCGTTTATTTTTATGATCTTGAGGCATAGGTGACGTCTCCTTTCGCCTTATCTACTTGACTTAATCTGTATATACTCCAAAGAATTCCGGAACGTAATCCCACTTGTTTCCTTCCTGTGGTTTCTTGCCTTCTACGAGGTTCATTTGAGATCGTTTTCTGCGAAGCTGCTGCATTTCATCAAAATCGATAAAGCGAATCGCGTCACTCGGACAAACAGACGCACACATTGGGGCAATATCATGTTTTGAGCGGTCGTAGCACATATCACATTTGTACATTTTGTTCTCTTCAAAATCAAACTTCGGTATCCCGAATGGACATCCAAAGGTACAATTACGGCAGCCGATGCATTTTTCTTCCATTGCTGAAAGAACGACCCCTTCTTCAGTTATTTGGATGGCATTTGCCGGACAGACACGTGCACAAGCAGGGTCTTTACATTGCATACAGAGCATTGGATACGTCTGGCGGCTTTCCATGAAATCAACATATTCCACATAGTTTCTTTCTTTTGCATCATGATCACCGCACTCGCGGCAAGCCGCTTGGCAGGCACGGCAGCCGATGCAGCGTTCAAATTCAAGATACATGATTTTATTCATTCATCCCGACTCCTTTCTTAATGATGTTTCTCAAGCTTCAAGGCACACACTTTAAATTCAGGCATTCTTGAAATCGGATCTAAACATGGATTCGTCAGCTGATTGACCGCTAATTCCTTCCCCCAGTGATATGGGACAAATACTGTATCCCTTCTCGTCGCCTTGGTTAATTTGGTCTTTACAATCATATGTGATCGGGGTGTGATCAATTTCACCAAATCCCCATCCTCTAACCCGTATTTACTTGCAAGTGCCGGGTGCATTTCTGCATATGGTTCAGGACATTGCTCCATCAGGAATTTGACCCTTCTCGTTTGAGCCCCGGATAAATAGTGGAACACGACACGGCCGGTAGTTAAGAATAATGGATATTCCTTAGTAGGAATTTCTCCGGCCTCTTTCCATGCCACACTTGGCAGGTTCGCCTTCCCATCAGGCGTTCCAAACTTTTCTGTAAACATTGTCGGAGTACCCGGATGATCTTCAGAAGGACAAGGCCAGAAGACTCCGCTTTCTTTATCGATCCGGTCCCATGTGATACCGTAATAATCGGCTTTGCCGCCTTTTGAAGCCAAGCGGAATTCTTCAAAGATTTCTCCTGCATTTTTGTAATTAAAATGCTTACCTTTGCCCATTCGTTTGGCAATGAGACTGAGGATTTCCCAGTCAGGTTTTGATTCACCTAAAGGCTCCCGCACTTTACGGATTCTGATGACCCGGCCTTCAAGGTTCGTGGTCGTCCCTTCATCTTCCGCCCATGTTGCAGCAGGCAGGACGACATCCGCAAATTGTGCGGTTTCGGATAGGAAGAAGTCACTCACCACAAGAAAATCAAGTTTTCTGAAGCCGTTCCAGATGTGTTCCAGATTCGGGGCTGATACGGCAGGGTTACTGCAAACGACATGCATAGCGCGAATGGTGCCTTTTTGAATTTCATCAAACATTTCATAAGCTGATACACCAGGTTTCGGCATTTCCTCGGGTTCGATCCCCCATACATTGGATATATATTTCACTGCGTCAGGATCGGTCAATTTGCGGTAACCCGGCAGGAGATCGGCTTTTTGACCGTGCTCCCTTCCTCCCTGACCGTTTCCTTGCCCGGTGAAAGTGGCGACACCTGATGCAAACTTTCCAATTTGTCCTCTGAGAAGTGCCATTGATGTATAAAGGGAAACATTATCCACCCCTTTGGATTGCTGTTCCACCCCTCGGGCAAACATAACGACTGATCGAGGAGATAAACCGAAAATATGTGCAGCTTTTAAGATTTTTTCAACGGATACGCCAGTAATGCTGGCCGTGTGATCCGGTGTGAATTTCTCAACTGCTTTCTTAAGTTCTTCAAAGTTATTACATCTCTTTTTAACGTATTCATGATCGACGTAATTGTTTTTTATTAAGAGATGGAGCATACCGTTCGCAAGGGCTGAATCTGTGCCGGGTTTCAAATCCAAATGGACGTCTGCTACGCGGGCTGTCGGCGTTTCCCTCGGGTCAGCCACTATCAGCTTCGCTCCTTTGTCTTTCGCTTTCCACAGCCATTGTATGCTTGTAGGATGGCATTCAGCGGTATTAGAACCAGCGATAAAGAAACAATCGGTATGTTCAAGTTCCGGCCATGGGAGCGTCGATCCCCTGTCAATACCCAGCGTTTTCAGAAATCCTCCTGCAGCTGAACTCATACAAAAGCGGCCGTTATAATCAATGAATCTAGTGCCCAGTCCGACTCGCGCGTATTTTCCAACCAAATAGCACTTTTCGTTTGTCATCGAGACACCCCCGAATACAGACAAGGCGTCCTTCCCGCTTTCAGCTTGCAGTCGTTTGTAGTTCTTTTCAATCAAGTCGAGTGCTTCGTTCCAGCTTGCCTTCACGAACTCTCCGTTTTTCTTGATCAGCGGCGTCAGGATACGCTCTTCATGCTCGATTGTCTGATAGGCCGTTACACCTTTCGGGCACATTTTCCCTTTTGTGACAGGCCAGTCATAGCGCGGTTCAACTCCAACTACCTGACCCGACTTCTTATTTACTCGTATATGCATCCCGCACTGCATGCCGCAATAGCAGCAGTGGGTCGTAATGAGTTCTTCGCCTGGTTTGTGAAGGTTCTTGACTCCTTCTTTTGCGATATACTGACTCATTTTTGATTGCCTCCTTTTTCCTTGTACTGAGCGATTTCTTTTTGGACATCTTCAGGGAATTTGTAATAATCGTCTGTTCTTTTTTTACTGAATCCGCCCATTTGAATTCCATTCAGCGTTGAGATCGGATCACTGCTCTTTAGATGCGGCTTTGCATTCAGTTGTTTCATCACCCTGATTCTGCGGCGGCACGGCAGGCAGTAGTCAGAAAGATAACTTCCGTCTCCAAGCTGCAGATCAAAGTTTTGAACAGCCAGAATATCTTTTACATCACTGATTTGATCATCGTTGCTATAGGTGGTGCCGCATCTCAGACATGGTCTCGTATCCACTTTTATCTGTTCCTGATAATTCAGCGGTACTGCTGTTGTGAGCGGGCGGATCGGGAGATGGAACAGTTTGCCGAATGGGAAGTAAACGAGTAAGACGACCACGGTGACCTGATGGATCAGGGTCATATAGTGGTGCATCCATCCATCTAACAGCACATATGAAACGGTAAGTAAAAGTCCGGTCCCTGTTACCGCAAGCAGTAAATATAAAGGAAATAAATCAAATTCCGCACGTTGTGTCACTTTCACGTCCTCGCTGGCGATCCTTCTCGCAAGTGCCATGGTTACGCCGATCAGCACCATCGTGGCGGTGATATTCAACCCGTTATACACCATTTCTGCGAATAAACCATGAGCGGCCATCGAAATCGTATCTACCCCCATCACCACGATGGTATAGGTTTCGGGATCGACAAGTTCGAAGTGCATCCAGCCGAACGTCAGACCGAATGTAATCGCAAAGGATCCAATGCACCCCCAGGCAATAAGGAAATGCTGCACACCCCGGTAGATGCCTCTTTTAAAAATGAATTTCTGTAAAAAGATATTCTCAAATGCGATTTTTCCGATTGAAATTAAATTACGTTTTTTTCTTGAACTGGTTTTCAGATTCGTGAGACTCCGTTTGATAACCTGATGGGTTGCCGGCCGAATTAGCCAGGAAGACATCCGTATGGTCAATCCGATGGCAAATATGATAGAAGAAATAAAATACCCCATTAAAGCCATATCAAAATGTAAAAACTGTTCGGTCCCGATCCATGTTGTGAAAATCAAAAAAAGGATAATGAAAAATGATTTTTGACTGGTTTTTGAATAAAACGAGCGTTCGAGCGTCTTTCTCATCTCATGCCCAACCTCCATGTGACTTTTTTAACATCAACGCAGTTGTATATTTGGTAAATTGATTACGTTGATAAATTTTCAACTTGTAATCATTGTACAGAAAGACTATTTTCCGGACTGTGAAGTACGTCACACGATGGAAATTTACCTAAAATTTGTGAAAGAGGTGTGAACATGCTATCAGGTAATGTAATAGCTATAACAAGTGGAAAAGGCGGAGTAGGAAAATCGACGGTTTCAACGAATCTCGCTGTATCTCTCGCAAGACAAGGAAAGAGCGTCGCTTTGATCGATTTGGATATTTACGGCTTCAGCATCCCGAAAATGATGAATGTGGACAGTCGCCCCAAAACTTTCAACGGAAAGATCATTCCTGTAGAGTCTCACGGGGTAAAAATCATGTCGATGGGATTTCTTATAAAAAACAACGACCCTGTCGTCTGGCGCGGACCGATGTTAGGAAAGATGGTCGAGCATTTCAGTAAGGATGTGATGTGGGGAGAGCTGGATTACTGCATTCTCGATATGCCTCCAGGCACCGGGGACATCGCTCTCGATATGCACCTGAACATTCCGCAAAGCAAAGAAATCATTGTCACCACTCCTCATCAAACAGCTTCGATTGTAGCTGAAAGAGCAGGAACTATGGCACTGAAAGCGAAGCACGATATTTTAGGCGTCATTGAAAATATGTCGTACTTTCAGCCGAAAGAAAGCAGTGAAAAATATTTCTTGTTCGGAAAAGGCGGAGGGGATCTGTTAGCAGAGCGATTAGATACAGACGTTTTGGCAAAACTCCCAATCGAAGAACCAATCGAAACGTCTGAAACTCCATCCATTTACAGCGAAGATACCAGCTTATTTCACCACTACAGCCAGCTGGCAGAGGCCATAGACCAGAAATTCAAATAAAAATCCCGTCCCCCGCTTCTTTAAATCAGCAGCGGGGGACCAGGATTTTATAGCAAGATGGTTGTAAGTAGAAGGAAAAAGAAAGAGTTTATGATTTCTATGATTCCCAGCTGCATGATTGTCAATTTTTTACCGTGAAGGGAAATGGCCCGGATCAAGCTTGGAACGTATGGCAGCGTCCACATCCAGGATTCCTTCCAAAGGAATAGCAGAAAAATGACAAATGCATGATAGCCCCATGACCACCATTTGAACCTTGTGTTTTTCTTTTCTCTTATCATTGATTTAATAAAAAATGTACTGCCTGCAAAATACAAGAATGACAACAGAGCAATATTCCACCCTTCAACAGTCAGACTGCCTGTACTCACGTAAAAACTGGCAAGCCCCCCAATACAAAATACACAAATGGCGAATAGATCATTCGCAAATGCCCGCTCATTTTTTGTCTTTACAAAGTAGATGTTTAATAGAAAGAAAGGAATCATTGCTAAGCCGAAGAAGACCATTTGCCAGTCATAAACCAAAACGATTGTTAAAAAAACGAACGACGCGGCTAAATAACCCAATGCCCATTTACTATAGAAGGACACCTTTTTCCCCTTCACCACCATGATCAAAGGATAAGTGGCAAGATACAGAAAGAACCAGCCAATAAACAAAGGAATGTGAATAAGGTGAAAGGTACTTGCAGAGATCCCCAGGATATAAGGAATCAATAACATAGCCCAGGCACCATGTTGTTTGGGGATAACCATTTTCACAATCGTACACCTGCTTTCCTATCGATGATGCCTTTATCTTACTCCTTCGAGAAAAGAAAGTGTGTGATGTAATTCACTTACTACTCCCTCATCCTCCTATATCATTAAACATATAAATCTTTCATTCATTGCAAGACGGGAGGAAATAAGATGTTTGATATGAATTTCGACGAAAACCCATTTATCGTCATCTGGGAATTAACAAGAGCGTGTGAGCTTCATTGTCTTCACTGCAGAGCAGAAGCACAGTATAAACGCCATCCGCTTGAACTGGATTTCGAAGAAGGAAAAAAACTGATAGATGACATCTATGAAATGAATAACCCCATGCTTGTGTTCACAGGCGGAGATCCGCTCATGCGGCCTGACGTATATGATATTGTATCCTATGCGATTCAAAGAGGAGTGCGTGTCTCCATGACACCAAGCGCAACACCCAACGTCACCAAGGAGTCCATTGAGAAAGCGAAAGAAGTAGGTCTTGCTCGCTGGGCGTTCAGCCTGGACGGACCGACAGCAGAAGTACATGACCATTTCAGGGGAACATCCGGTTCATTCGACTTGACCATGAACGCGATTAACTATATTCACGAACTCCAACTCCCTCTTCAAATCAACACCGTCATCTCCCGCTATAATGTAGACATGCTTGAAGAAATGGCCGAATTGGTAGAGGAGTTAAATTGTGTGTTGTGGAGTGTCTTCTTCCTTGTGCCAATTGGAAGAGGTAAAGAAGCAGACATGATTTCGCCCCTGGAGCACGAAAAGGTATTCCGCTGGCTGAATCAATTAAGCCTCCGGGTTCCTTTCGATATAAAAACCACTGCCGCGCAGCATTACCGACGTGTGGTCATCTCAGAAAAAATGAGACAAAATAAAGATGAACAAAAAAAGATTCAATATCAAGATGCTTTACATTCAGGCAAAACTGGTCAATTTGATGGTCTGGGAAGGGCACCGAGAGGAATAAATGACGGGAATGGATTTGTCTTCATTTCCCATATCGGGGACGTCTATCCGAGCGGACTTCTTCCCATCAAAGCCGGAAATGTAAGGCAGCAGCCGCTATCAGAAATTTACCGCCATTCACCTATTTTTAAAGACCTCAGAAATCCTGATAAATATAAAGGGAAATGCGGGCAATGCGAATTCCGCTACGTATGCGGAGGTTCCCGCTCAAGAGCCTATGCCCTGACAGGCGATTACTTGGAAAGCGAACCAGCATGTGTGTATATACCGAAGAGCATGAGGAAAAAGAATGTTTAGATGGTGATAGCGATGATATTCCAAACGCAGAAAGGAGCCCTTCATGTTAAAAAAAGAAGATATTAAAAAGCATCTGCAGACCGTTCCATTATTCAAGGAGTTATCCGACAAGGAGCTGCAGCCAATCATCTCGATCTCGTCGTCAAGAATATATAATGCCCGTTCGATTATTTTCATGCAGGAAGAACCTCTCGACCGAGTCTTCTTCATCCACTCCGGCATCGTGAAGATTTATAAGACCGATGCAACTGGAAAAGAACAGATCGTATCGGTGCTCGAGGACGGTGAAATGTTCCCCCACGCCGGTTTTTTCAGGCAGGGGACTTTTCCTGCGAACGCCGAGGTCATAAAAAAAGCACAGCTCATCGTCACCCCCATTAAAGATTTCGAGAAAATCCTGATTCAACACCCTGAGCTGTGCATTAAATTGTTCCGTGTTTTAGGAGGTAAAATTGTCGATCTTCAAAACCGCTTGGAAGAAAAAATTCTCCATAATACGTATGAACAGGTTATTATGCTATTGCTCCGTCTAACAAAATCCAATGGTGAAAAACATGAAAACCTGTATAAAATCACAACCCATTTTACGAACAGAGAGCTCGCCAACATGATCGGCACTTCCAGGGAAACAGTCAGCCGAACCCTTAACCAGCTAAGGAAAAAAGATCTCATTGGACTTGATGCCGAAGGATTCTATGTCATCGACCCTGACAAACTGAAAGAGGAAATCATTCACTGATCGAAGACTAGTGATAAACTTCCTTCTAATCTGTGATATGTATCACAAAACTCTCTTTTAGTTGTTGATATGATAAAGACAGTTAAACAAGTAAATCAATCGGGAGGGATTACAATGACACAAACGTTCACAGAGTCTTCCATAATAGGTAATATCGTCACAGAATTTCCGAAAGCCAGCGACTTTTTCAAAGCGAATCGAATTGACTTTTGCTGCGGAGGAAATCGTCCATTAATTGAAGCGATCGAAGAAAGGAATCTTTCTTCAGAAGAAATCCTCACTGAGTTAAATGCACTGTACGATGAAGCCAAGAGATTGAGCGAATCCACCATCAATTGGGAACAGGCTTCATCCACGGAGTTGATTCAATATATCGTCGGTAAACATCACCGTTACTTAAATGAAGAACTGCCGAAACTGACTCCTTATGTGACCAAGGTACTTCGCGTTCACGGGGCACAGCACCCCCATTTAGCACAGATTCATAAACTGTTCCATCAGTTGAAGGCTGATCTTGAGCAGCATACGATCAAGGAAGAAATGGAAGACTTCCCGGCACTTATTGCATTCGAAGAAAATCCAAAGCCTGAAAACAAGGAGAAATTATTGACCATTCTTTCTGCGTTGGAAGACGAGCATCAACATGCAGGGGATATCATTAAAGAAATCCGAAAGGTCACAAATGATTTCACCCCTCCTCCGGGTGCATGCGGAACCTACCGCCTTGTTTATCAGCGTCTGGAAGAACTGGAATCCGATTTATTCGAGCATATCCACTTGGAAAATAATATTCTTTTCCCGCGTGCTGTACAGACAATGTAATCTGGAATAAAAAATACCCCGTTTCTCCAAGAAACGGGGTATTTTCTTTTTTCATGAATGAAGGGTATCTTCTTCTGAGTTGATCATGATTGCGGCCACTTGGGTGAGCCTTGTATAGAAGACCTCGCCCTCAGGAAGGTCGTTTAAACCTGTTTCTTCGAATGCTTCTTTCATGCAGCTCAGCCAGCACCTTGCCCTTTCTGGAGTGATTTCGAAAGGGAGATGCCTTGCTTTCATGGCTGGCGGTCCGAATTCTTCACTGTATAATGGCGGACCTCCGAGAAACTGGGTTAGAAACATATATTGTTTTCTCATAATTTCCGACATATCACCTTCAAACAGCGGCCTCAGAACTGGATCTCTGTAGACCTTGGGATAAAATGCCTCTACCAATTCCTGTATCCGGTCAGGACCGATTTCATCGTATAAAGATTGAAATTTCAATTGTACCCCTCCTTACTTCGTCACTCTTCCATTACTATATCAAAGAGAAACCTTGCCGTTTGTGAGGATCATCACAGGCTTTAATAAGATTCTTCCCATTTTTCACTGAACATGTCATACACGATATAAATACTGATGCAAAGCCCCATCGTCCAGAACCCCCAGCCGAGTGTAACCTGTTCCACAATCAAATAGTTGTTACAGAGCTGGTTTGGAGAAAAAATATAGATCCATCCCATGAGGGCGGATAAAAGTGTAATAACGATAAGGACAACCCTCTTCGTTCGATTGCTTACTTTCGTCCAGCTGTCTCTAAGGGGAACGCCGGCCAAAAATGGTAAACTGATAAACTTAAATCCTTCTATCCACATGGAAGAAAGCGCCTCATCCATCGTTCTCGGCAGCAGCCAATATGAAAAGGTCAACATAAAAAGAAGGATTCCCGGCCGTCCATTTTCATTCCATTTCCTTAAGAAAGAGTTTTTTTGAAATAAAGGTGCCATCAGCATCCCTGCAATGATCAAGAGCGGCATTTGCATATGCATGTGGACAATCATAACCGATTCAAGCAGCTCGGCTACTGGAGGCAGAATAAGAAAGATGAATAAAACGCTGCCGTAGTAAAAAGATTTCATCATTTCCCCTCCTTTAATTGGCTTCCATTTTAAGATAAGAATCCACAACAGCAGCCGCTCCATCTATGTCTCTATAATCCAGCACTTCCTGGAGCCGCCCCTCCCTATCTACCAGATAGAAAGCAGAGTTATGAGTGAAATTTCCATTGTTATCAGGAATGACAATTACGCCGAAGGCTTCAAGAAGTGCATTCAACTCTCCTTCATCAGTGATTCTGGCCATTCTCCATGTTTCTCCATCACTCCCGAAATAGGCTTTATATTTAGTCAAAGCTGCGGGAGTATCCTGATCTGGAGCAAAGCTGATACTCAGGAACACGATGTCTTCCCCGAGAGACTCCCTAGGCACTTGCTCATAAACCTTTGCCATATTCGTTTCCAGCTGCGGACAAACGGTCGTGCAGGCAGTATAAAAGAAAGTGATAAAGACATATTTCCCTTGAAACTCATCCCATGTGTAAGAAGATCTCTTGCTGTCTTCCAGCACGAGATCAGGTACTTCAGGTTTCTCTTCCTGCAGCTTTAGTAATCTGGCTTCTTCTGCAGTAAAAGCTTTAAATCCGTCTGTTCCGGTGAAAAACAAACCAAATCCAAATAGCAAAACAATAGTGGTCGAGAGAAGGTTTCGGTGTATTGTATTCATTTTATGACCTCCACATTTCGTTCCTGTCATTTTTGAAAGATGTGAAATAGAGCCGTCCTCATCAAACCCGTGGACAGCTCTATCTTTAAGATCATTACCATGTTCTGAATGGAGGGGAACCCGGTGGCGCATTCATGATGAAGTCAACGATCGGAATGACATAACCCATTGCAACCAACAGCAGCATGATGACAATCCAGCGGCCCCATTTTTCAGTCCAATAAGGTGTTTTACCATCCTTGGGATCGCTGTCTGCAATCGGAAATTCGGTTTCGCCCTTTGGCGCCCAGAACATGAGATTCAAGACTATATACACCTGCAGCAGAACTCCGATGAACAGCAGGGTGCCGCCAATTGCGATGAGAAACAAGTATGGATCCCAGCTTAATGCGGTTGCATGATCGCCGTATGTTGTATAGGACGTTCTGCGCGGAGAACCAAGCAAGCCGATCCAGTGCATGGAAATAGCCATGAAAATCATCCCGACTGTCCAAATGATGGTTTGAATAATTCCGAGTCTATTCATGTTTTGTGTCAGTGTACGTTTTGAAACAAGGGGCACCAGCCAGTAACTGATTCCGAAGAAAGTAAGGATGACGGAAGTTCCCACTGTTATATGAAAATGCCCTACGACCCACATCGTGTTATGAACGACTTGATTCAGCTGATTCGTTGTTTGTGCAATTCCACCCGCTCCCCCGATGATAAACGCAATCATCGCGATCATCGGAGCAAGGAATCTTACATCTCCCCACGGTAATTTTTTCAACCAGCCAAAGAGTCCTCTTCCGCCTTTCTCCCGCCCGGTTCTTTCAAAAACAGCAAACATGGCATAAGCCGTCATTAAAGAAGGGAAAGAAATGGCCAGGCTCATAAACACATGCATATATTTAATTTCCTCAGAAATGCCAGGGTCGACGATCTGGTGATGGAACCCCCCAGGAATGTTCATTATGACCAATAAGATAATGACAACCCTTGTCAACGTGTCGCTGAATCGTTTTCCGCCAATGATTTTAGGAACAGTGACGTACCATGCCGAAACGGCCGTCAGATACCAAATGTTCACCAATGTGTGTCCGAAAGCCCAGAACAGCGTCCGGCTCAACATGACATTGATCGTATCGATCCATCCGAATGCCCAAGGGATAATGATGAACACTTCCACGGCCACAGGGATACTTCCAAAGAACAGCAGGACAAATACTCCCGTGGCAAAGAAAGCAAGAATCGGAATATGTTCACCCTTGTGCTGCTTTCTCCAGTGAGCGACTGAAAGGAAAGAACCGAAAGCGCACATCCATACACCCAGTACGATAAAGACTAATCCAATATAGAACAGGGGGGATGCCGCCATCGGAGGATAAAAGGTATACAGGACCGATGCGTCATTTTTCAAAATCGGAACTACCGCCATGACGAGCCCAGCCGTCTTCATAAAAAAGCCGATCCATGCCATTTTCCTGACCTTTGGAAGCAGTCCACCTAAGGTATGGGACAAAGCTGCGTAGAAATACCCGATTGTAAAGAACGCAGTCAGTACTAAAACAAGCAGAACACCGTGAGCAGTCAGCACTTGATAATAATTTAACCATGGCGGTAATTGAAGCAGGCCCGCACGGTTAAGCCCTTGTAATAGCCCGAGTACTCCTCCCAGAAGGAGTGCAATAAATGAAACCAATAAGTACGTTTTGGAAAGCTTCGCATCCTGTGGAGATACTCCCAGGCTCACATTTTTCTTAACGTTCATTTCTATTTTTTTAACCAGCTCCATCGTCCGTCCCCCCTTATTCTGTCACCTTGATAGTCGTGCTCATCGCCTGATGCCCCGCTCCGCAATATTCATTGCACAGTACAAGATAATTTCCAGGTTCATCAAACGTTTGAGTGATTTTCTGAATATACCCCGGCATTACCATCGCGTTAATATTCGTATCAGCTACCTGAAATCCATGTGTGACATCCTTCGAAGTTAAGATAAAATGAACAGTAGACCCTGCAGGAACCTCGATTTCCGCTGGAGTAAAATTAAATAGTTGAAGAGTCATGACCACTTCGTATTCATTATCAGCGATTTTCTTTACGCCAGGGTTATCAAACGGAGCCGTTTCATCCACCTGCTGTGGATCGATCGTTTCCTGGTGGCTCGGCGGTCCCATTCCGAGCGCAAATGTTTGATATCCTGTGATGAACATAAAAATGAGAATCATTCCAAAACTTGCAATCAGCCAAACTTCTTCTCCTCTACTCAGCTTCATTCTGTAAACCTCCTATACTCTTGAAAAATAAAAACTAAAAAGTAAGAGATACGTTAAAAAAATGACCAGTCCGACGATTCCAACCGAGAACCATGTGCCCCATTGAACCTCTTTCGATTTCCCATCCATCTTCTTCTCCAATATCATCAGGCTCCTTTCACTTACTGAACTTACTGTCATCATACTCAATGGCAATGGTGTTTGAAGTGGTCTAAATCACAACTTGGGGGGGTTTGAAAAAAATTTGTTGCGTATTCAGCCGCAAAAAGTGAGGTTTGGACAAAATTAAAAAAGCATCCCATAAAAAGGGACAATTTCAGTGTGGCTCTTAATACCGCTAATGATTTCCGTGCAAGACTTCGCTTTCCGCGGGTAGCCCGTGAGCCTCCTCGGCAAGCCTGCGGGGTCTCACATAAGCTA
>NZ_JBBYAF010000019.1:0-75773 GCF_038405515.1 Rossellomorea oryzaecorticis
AGCGTAAGGGCTTTGTTCAGAGGCGACAAGCATAAGACGAGCCACCCGGAAAGGCGTTTTTTGCCTTTTTGGGTGGCTTGACTTATGACCTCGAGTCTCTAGCCGCCGGAGCTCGACAATCGAAAAGCGGAGGCGGCTCGCTCAGGAGCTGGACAAAGCAAATGGCTCAAATCCCACAATCATAAGAAAAGGCAGGCACCCATAAAAGATGCCTGCCTTTTCAAGTTCCAGTTGTTCAACTGCTCTTTTTCAAAATGTTCTTTTTGCCGGAAAAGCTTTTCAGCCCATCCGGATTGTATCCTACTACAAGCTTCTTCCCATCCGTTAATAACGGGCGGCGAAGAAGTTTCGGTTCCTGGACAATCAAGTCAATCACCTTGGAAAGCGGCAGGTCGTTCACGTCTTTCCCAAGCTTTTTGAATGTCTGGCTCCGGGTGGCCAGGATTTCATCAAGCCCTTCCGTAGTGAGGGAGAGTAATTGGACTAGTTCCTCATGAGTTGGTGTATCCCTGAAAAGATGACGTTCATCGAAATTGATTGAGTTTGCATTGAGCCATTTTTTTGCTTTTCTACAAGAGGTGCAGCTTGGATAAGTATAGAATGTTAAATTCCCCATGTTATTTCCTCCTTTATTGTATGTGAGCAAGTTAGTTTATTAATTATTTACATTGTATACTTTTTGTATAACTTTTGTACAGTGTTTTCACTCCATAATTCATAAATTTTTGTAGACAACATTCCGAAACCAATCCTGACACATGCCTGGCTTGAATCTCACGGCTTTCAATTAAACTTTCTCATTATAAAAAAGTTATACAAAGAGAAAGGCTTATATCAAAAAATGAAGGGTAATAAATAAATAGCTGCATTTTTTTCTGAGGACCGGGAACAAACCTGAAACAATAATCGTAATTTCTTTGAGTAGATATCACGTAATCGTCACAAACTATCATCAAACAGATATTTACTTTTGTAGTAATGTTCATTTATAATATTGAATGATGGACTTAGGGTGCAAAGGAGGGTTACATATGGATCGTATGTACAGAGTTCTTGGATTCTGGACTGGAATTTTTGCTGTAATGTTTTATCTTGGCGATATGACAACGACATCATTAATCTTTTTAGGCCAAACAGGATTCTTCATTATGTTAAGCTATTTAAAATTATCCGAACGTATGTATATTTATATTTTCGGTGCCTACCTGACTGTGTTCTTCGCTGGGTTTACTTACTGGACGACCTTTATGATGACTCCGGGTGCAGGAGGACACTAAAAAAATTCCCTTTAGCATATGCTAAAGGGAATTTTTTAAATCTAAAATCCGTTTAAAAATGGATTTCCATCCATCTCATTTCCTACTGTAGTGGTTGGTCCATGCCCCGGCAGTACCCTTGTATCTTCAGGCAGCGTCAGCAAATGTTCATGGATACTTGATAACAGCTGCTCATGGTTACCTCCAGGCAGGTCACTCCGCCCTATGCTTCCCATAAAAAGTGTATCTCCGGCAAATACTATTCCTTCACTTTGCACATAATAAGAAAGACTTCCCGGGGAGTGCCCCGGCGTTTCAAAGAGTGCCAGAGTGAAATCATCAATGGTGACCGTTTTTTCAGATGTGAATACGGTCTCTGCAGGTCGTGTTTGAATGTTCCCCATTCCGAACAGCCCGGAACCATTCAACCCTGGATCGGTCAACCAGTTCGACTCATTCTCATGGATATAGACCGGTATGTTATATGTATCCCTGACCGTATCGACTGCGCCAATATGATCAAAATGAGCATGTGTCAATAATATGGCCAGCGGTTCCAGCTTATTTTCATTCAGCCAGTTAACTAATTTTTCACCTTCTGCGCCTGGATCGATAATCAAACACTTATTCCTATCATTCCATAGAATATAACAGTTTGTTTGAAGCGGACCCAGAGGAATTTGTTTCCATTCCATTTTCTTTCCCTCCTATTCATCTAACAAGATACTGTTATTGTAGCAGATGCTTGCATCAGATAAAAACAAATAGAAATTTACCCTGCCATAGAAGTGTCAAACTTTTGACCTCGACAAACTGAGGAAAAAAATATAAAATGTTAATGAGTGCATTTATGTACATATGATTATTTTGTAAGCGGTTAGTAAAACGTATTTTTAATGAAAGGGGTCATATAAATGGGTCTTGTAATTATCACAGCTTTGGTTACATTATTAGCTTTATTCGCAGTAGTAAGCACATTCAAAAACAAAAATGCTCTTGGAATCGTGTTTTCATTGGCAACACTAGGTGTTTTTGGCTGGTTTACAATTATGACTGTCCTTCACTCTGGATACCCAGGTGGTCACTAAAAAACTTCAATCACTTGTAAAAGCCCTCCTATCCGGAGGGCTTTTCACTTCAACACATACAAAATCAAAAGGGTGAGCAGCGTCAGTCTGCTCACCCTTTCCTTACTCCATATGTCTTTGAACAGATGAAAGCTTTCCTTCCATTGTCCCTTTTTTATCTCTTCGATCATCTATCCTTATGTTAGTCGCAACGCGCTGGATTCCTTTTTGAAATGGAGCCTCGTGAATTTCCTGGATGACACCGAGTAATATCGAAAGTTCACCTTCTATAATGGTATTCATCGGGGTAAGTTGAAATCGGATATTCCCCTCGTCTTCGTGTTTCTTAAGGATTTTTTGCAGATCAGCTACATAAGAACTCACACTTGGAGTCTCTGTACCTATTGGAATAACTGTTACGTCTACAATTGCCATGTATAATCTACCCTTCCTCTTTAACTAGTTGAATGATAGCCGTTTTATTCATATTGATGACTTTTTCAAGCTTATTACCATACAAACAATAGGAGCCTTGAGGTGAGCACTGTACCGGCTCTAACGGAAGTTCTTCAAACAAAGTATCCTCACTGCCCTTAAGGACATTCCATTTCTTCAAGGAGAATGTACCGGAATATGTATCATATGAACCGGCCTCATTTGCTTGAAATGTAATCAGTTCACGCTTCTCCTCTATCATATCATAAAATGGAATGAACCAATCAGAATAACGGCTCAGGAGAGACATTTGAAATTCAGACAGGACTTCTCCATTTTCATTTATGAACTGATACTTGAATTGATCCTCTGTATTTCCACTGGCATGAACAGAAAGCAGGAATTCAGGAAAGCGGTCAAAAAAGACGCTTGATGAGTCGATTGTTTCTTTCTTCCCATCCAGGATATTTTGACTTACAAGGGGAGCTGTAATACTGATTTCTTCATTGTTCCAGTCCTGATAAAGGACAGAAACATCAGAATTCCATTTTAGAAAAGGCTGATCAACATCCACCTTATGTAATTGAGGATTTTTCAAGTCCAATATAAATACTTCAAAGCTCCAGTCTTCAGCAAAACTCGTAATCAAAAGTTTATCTGTATCGAATTCATTCCAATCATATGTTAACTCATAGGAAGGGATTTCACCCTTGTACCACTCTTTTCCATTAAGGTCTATAATCGTAATCATGGCCGAATAAGTAGCCGGTGAAGAGTGAATCAAGATCCTCCCTTTATCGGGAGAAACCACGGAATCGACATGTGAAGAGGATAATTCATATATTTTTTCACTCCCCCCGTCAAAAACATCGGTGATATAAAAGGCAGCCGCCCCTTCTTTTTCTTTGACAGTCAAAACCTCGGTCTCGGATAGCCAGTCAACATTTTCTTTAAACGTTTCGGATGGAATAATGCTTTCTTTAATCTCTTTCGGTGCTTGTTTGTCCCGGCTGTTTTCTGCAGGAGGAGTAGTTGTGACCTTTTCAGATTGACAAGCAGACAGTAAAAGCAAAAAAACCATCAATAGATTAAGCAAGCCGAATTTTTTCAATAATCCTCCTCCTCCCAGAAACTCTCATATAAATTAGTACGTTTAAGACCGCGAAATGTTTCAAAAATATGATAAAAATATTACAAAAATTCAAAAAAGCGATGACCTCTTGAAGTGAAGCTGCTCATACAGCATTGTCAAAGGGTCATCACCTGTCCTTACAAGATGAACTGGAAATATATCAGTGTAGGTATACTATTACAGTAAAAAACTCGATGATTTATTTTACTCCTATTCCCATTAAAAATCTACTAGGTTTCAATCAAAAAAACAGGAAAAAAATAACTGTTTTTCCCCTGTTCCCATTAAATTAATACCATCTATATACAGCAACTAGAAAGATCCCTAAAGTGTCCCTGTATATCTCATCAAACTGCGAGAGAGGAAGTGGGTTGATACCCTTTCCCAGTTCTAACGTAAAAGCTGATTTTTGAAACTCTTTGATATACCAGTCCTTATACCCTGCATAACTGTCCACATATCTGATGGATTGATATCCGCTGACCCTTTCGAAATCTTTGGCAAGCCTTTCTGCTTCAGGGGGTTCCAAGCCCTCATATCCCCAGTAAAACTCTTTTCCCTGGGTGTGTAAAGCAAGCAGGCGGTCGAACTCTTCTTCTTTGGCAAGTTCAGCCATAGCAATCGTTTCAGGCTCTGAAAGAGGCTTATCTCCTGGGAAATCCCGGGGGGCAGGTGTTTTCTCTTCTTTTCTTTCCTTTTCTACCTCCCATTTTGCAGGAAATTGGTTATTGAGATCGACACCTCGGATATTTGCTTTCCAGCCGGTAAAATCAGAGCTTCCTTTATTTAACTTTATCAGCTGACTTTTCATATTTTTTGGCGGTCCCTTTATGACAAGATCCACTCCATCAGGATTAACCATAGGGACGATCGATACCGTCACTCCTGAGTATACGGGAAGTGTTTGTACACCTCGAATAGGAAGGTTATTCGTCAACGAAAGCAGATAGTCATTGAGGAAAGTCATTAAGATTGACGTAGTGATCCACTCATTTGCGTGAAATGATGCATCCATGTGCACTTTTTTTCTTCCATTTCCGATTTTCATTTCATAAAGCGGTTTCCCCATTACACTTTCTCCGATTGAATTCAATTTAATAAATGGATATATTTCTATCAATCTTCTGAGATCCTTTTCCAAAACCTCTGAACTATATGCTTGCTTTCCGTTTACAATGGGGGTGACGACCCTCGATGGTAAATAAATGGTTGTATCAATATCAATTGTGTTTGGATTGATGTTTTGGTTCACCAATAAAAGAGCATCCACATTTATATTCCGCTTTCCGGCGAGTTTCCAGAGGGTATCTCCTTGTTTGATTGTATAGCTTTCTTTTATAAAGCCCGGTATTTCCACTTCCGCTCCGATTTTTAATCCACCCGGATCATGTGAAGGATTTGAATCAATGATTAACCCGATGGGAATATAGAATAGTTGACTGTAATACCAAAACGTATCTCCATTTCTGACCGTGATCTTCATTATGAAACCTCCCTGCTATACCATCCTTACTTACTCATATGAAAGACTCTTTAATTCATGACAAAAAAAGAGGCTGGGACAAAACTTTATAAACCCCAACTGAATGACGAACAATTTTAGTGTAGGCTCTTAAAGCCGCTATTGATTTCCGTGCAAGACTTCGCTTTCCGCGGGTAGCCCGTGAGCCTCCTCGGCTCCGCCTGCGGGGTCTCACATGTCTAGCTGCAGGGCTTATAGAGGCACAGGTCATAAGCCAAACCTGCCAAGAAGGCAAAGAACGCCTTCTAGGCCGATTCGTCTTATGCCCCACGCCTCTGAACAAAGCCCTTCCGCTTTTCTTATAAGCTACTCTTCCCGCAGGAGTCTGCGTCTTGCACTCCAATCAACCGCTGGAACAAGTTAATAACTACGCACACTTGAACAAATCCAATAAAAAAACCCGACCTAATTGAATCCTAGAATTCAATTAGGTCGGGTTTTACATAGACTAAAACACCTTTGTCCCAGCCTCTTTAATTTATTGTTGATCTTCATCACGGTACTCAGTTTCTTCATAGAACCGTAGAAGGTCTCCGTAAATGATTTTGTCTGAGTATTGCAATTCTTCTGTGGCACGCTCTTGATATGGTTTACAGAATTTCATATCCGTTTCTTCTTCTGTATTCTTGTCCCAGCATTTTTCACCTGCATACACATAATCTTTCGTAATAAAACGTCCGTCCCGCAGAATGGCAAAATCTTCATGCTGTTCAGAGAAGAGATCTCCACCGAATTGAATGTCCTTCTTTGTATCGATTCCCATCAAGTGTAAAATGGTTGGCTTCAGGTCGATTTGACCTGAGACTTTCGAAATCGTTTTACCTTCTTTTCCAGGCACGTGGATAATCAGAGGCACCCTTTGCAGCTGAGTACTCACCAATGGTGTTACTTCTTTGCCCAGGTATTGACTCATAGCTGTATTATGGTTTTCAGAGATACCGTAGTGATCTCCGTACATGACGATGATGGAGTCTTCATATAGTCCTGACTCTTTCAGGCCGGTAATAAAGTTTTTCAAAGCTTCATCCATATAACGCACTGTCTGGAAATAACGGTTCACCGTACCGTCTTTAGACGTATAAGGGTCAATTAATTTATCTTCTTCGTCCAAAGTGAACGGATAATGGTTCGTTAACGTAATCATCTTCGTACTGAAAGGCTTAGGCATTTCTTTCATATGTTCTACAGACTGTTCAAAGAATGGGGTGTCTTTCATTCCCCAGTTCACAGAGTTTTCATCTGTTACTTGATAATCCGGCAATGAATAGAAACGTTCATATCCTAAAGAATCATACATGATGTCACGATTCCAGAAGCTCTTGTTATTAGCATGCATAGCAGTTGTATAATATCCATTTTCATTAAGACTTTCCGTCATTGAGTCGAACTGGTTTCCTGAATGTGTAAAGAAGACAGCTCCCCGATTCAATGGATATAAAGAGTTATCCAATAGGAACTCGGAATCAGACGTTTTTCCCTGCTGTGTCTGGTGATAGAAATTATCAAAGTAATAGCTTTCACCAATAAAGTCGTTTAAAAACGGTGTAATTTCCTCTCCGTTCACTTTCTCGTTGATCACAAAGTTTTGGAGGGATTCCATTGAGACCATAATTAAGTTCTTGTCTTTTCCAATCCCGAACATTTCATCGTCCGGCTTGTTGTAGCTTGCACGGATATAGTTATCGATTCCTGCAAGCTCACTGCCGTCTGCCATGGCTCTTTGAGCAGATGACTTTGATTGTAAGAAGACATCATAAATATGATAATTGTATGTTCCAATGTTTTTAACAAGCATTTCACGGTCAAATGTTCTTGTAAGAAGCTGTGGCCTTTCCGATTCAGACAGCCCGAGATTGAAGAATACAAGTGCTGTGGCAACTAAGAAATAGGCTCTTCTGCTCGCACGGCTGTAATTTTCAAGTGAGAACCATGCCGGCATGAATTTAATCAATGCAATTAACACTATAACGTCCGCAAAGTAAAATAGATCTTTCCAGCCGATAATGGCACTGGCACTGCTTCCTAAATCTGAGAAGTTGCTGGTTTGGAATAAGACAGGCAGTGTTAAGAAGTCATCAAAGAATCGATAAAACACAACATTTCCATAGAGGATAAAAGACAGTATGAAACTTGTGATGATGATGTAGCGGGTGCGTGATTTATCTTTCTTCATTAACAGTCCGATGCCGAATATAAACAGCAGGAAGCTTAACGGGTTCATGAAGAGTATGATTTCCTGAATCGTGTTTTCTATCTTTATATCAAAGCTAGTTTTATAGACAATGTACGTCTTTACCCAAAGGAGTAACGCTGCAATGATGATTAACGGAACCTTTGGAATCTTTTTTATGTTCAATTTTGTTACCTCCTTGCTACTTACGCTGGTCCTTCGTATGTAACATATAATGTAAGATTATCCCTGGTAAAATAAGGGATTTCTAAAATAGAACCATGTGTTATCTTAATACTTTTTTTACAAAACGTCAAACCCAAATTCATACAACTAATGTAAAATGATATTTTACACCTTATTCTCTTACCCATACTATTAGACGTTTAAAACAGCTAAAAGTTTCATTCTGTCCAACTTTATTAAATTTGAACCTTTTGACCCACACACCATCTATCCAGCAGTTGTCCACTTATGTCAACAGACCCGCATGATCTACTATAGTCCTGTCTTTTGATCAAAAAAAAGAGTTCCCATCAGGGAACTCCATTCTGTTTGATATCACTTAAATTTTATTTTTCACCAGCCATGCGGCACCGATCACCCCAGCGTCATTGCCAAGTGTTGCGATGCTTAAACCGGTTGATGTCCTGACCGTCGGGAAAGAAAATTGTTCAAAATAGTTCACTGCTGGTTTTAATAAGATATCCCCTGCTCTGGAGACACCGCCGCCGAGCACAATCTTTTCAGGGTTCAACACGTTGCCTAAATTAGCTAATGCGAGACCGAGATAAAAAGCAAGTTGGTCGACAACGCTTGCAGCTAGTTCATCATTACTCCTAGCTGCATCAAATACATCTTTCGCACTGATCACTCCAGCCTCGGTGCGAAGATCCCTTAGTATTGAGTGAGTGGTGGTTGAATCTAATTTTTCATTTGCCAGACGTACCACCCCTGTTGCCGAGGCTACTGTTTCAAGACATCCGGTCTTTCCGCAATTGCATTGAAAACCGCCCTGAGGGACGACTGTGATATGACCGATTTCCCCGCCTGCACCTCTTACACCATGCACGATATCCCCGTTGGTAATGACTCCTCCGCCAACTCCGGTTCCAAGTGTGACACAGACAAGATCCTTGGCACCATCCCCTGCGCCTTTCCACATTTCACCCAGCGCCGCACAATTTGCATCATTATCAATGACTGCCGGCAAACCTGTTTCTACTTCCAACAGGTCCTTTAATGGAGTGTTTTTATCCCATCCCAGATTTACTGCTTCATAAATAATACCCTTTGCCATATCAACCGGTCCCGGCGCACCCATACCGATTCCAAGCAATTTATCTTTGGACTGATCAAGTTCTTCAAGTTTTCGGTCGAGCGCTTTGGCTATATCCACGATGATGTTCTTGCCATTATCGGATTTATCAGTGGGTATTTCCCATTTATGTAACAGTTCTCCGTATTTGCTTAAGAATGCGATTTTGGTTGTAGTCCCGCCCAAGTCGACTCCAACCAGCCATTTTTCTGTCATAGTATCACCCTTATTTTTCTTGTTTTTCTTTCTCTATCGCTATTTCCTGCCTTAATAATAACAAAGCTGTCTGGAAATCCCTTGTTTCAATCAATTGGGATTTATTCAGCTCTTTCAACTCGTCTTCCATTAGCTGCAGGTCTGAAAGACGATGTCCAACATAGATGATCGTCCCATACGATTTGAGAAACTGCTGGATATCATAAATCGTTTTCATTCTTACACCTGCTTTCTTTGTTCACACTAAAGTATATGATAAATCCGGGGTGTTCTCAATTCTTTCTTCATAAAATCCACTCTAAATCACCGCTGTTGATTTCCGTGCAAGACTTCGCTTTCCGCGGGCGGCCGGTGAGCCTCCTCGTCGCTGCGCTCCTGTGGGGTCTCACATTGGCCACTTCTCCCGCAGGAGTCTTCGTCTTGCACTCCAATCAACAGCTGGAATCGTTCAGAAATCAAGGGTTCCATTTTAGTAAGAAAAAAAGCTACCATCAAGGTCTATCCCTTAATGGTAGTCTTATTAAATACAGCATCTAGCGATCCGGGTCTTTCGGATGCAGGAAGCGCGGTCTTCTGTTTTTTAGCGGCATCGGTGAACGGAAGAAGACGTCCCTGAATGCCCTGAAATTAAACGGTATGAACGGCCACATGTAAGGGATATCGAATGATTTCATTCTTGATAGTGCAATTAACCAAGCCATTACGCCGATCACGAATCCATAGACCCCGAATAAGGAGGTGGCTGTCAACAGAAAAATCCTTACAAGGCGATTTGCCAGGCTCAGTTCATAACTCGGGGTGGCAAACGTGCCGATTGCGGCAATCGCAAGGTATAGGATCACTTCGTTGATGAACAGGCCGACTTCAACTGCGACCTGACCAATCATCAGCGCAGCCACCAGACCCAGTGCGGTAGCGAGCGACGAAGGTGTATGGATGGCTGCCATCCTCAGTATATCAATCCCTATCTCGATCAGTAAGAACTGAAGATATAATGGAACCTCGCCAGTTTCATTTGGCCCCACATAGCTGAATTGTTCAGGCAGCAACTCAGGCTGTATGGCAAATAAATAGTATAGGGGCAATAAGAATACAGAGCTCCAAACTGCGATGAATCGGACAAACCGCAGATATGCTCCGACTGTCGGCTTATTTCTGTATTCCTCAGCATGCTGCAAATGATGCCAGAAAGTGGTAGGAGTGATTAACACACTCGGTGATCCGTCCACCATGATAATGACATGCCCTTCGTATAGGTGAGCTGCAGCTGTATCAGGCCTTTCCGTATACCGTACCATCGGATAAGGGTTCCAATGCCTGCCTGAAATAAATTCTTCCAATGTTTTTTCCCCCATAGGAAGTCCATCGGTATCGATTTTGGAAATTGAATCTTTGATTTTCTCCACTAATTCCGGATCTGCAATATCCTCTAAGTAAGATACTACAATGTCTGTTTTCGATCTTCTCCCGACCTGCATATATTCCATGCGGAGTGAAGGGTCGCGAACCCTTCTCCTCGTGAGTGCCGTATTAAATACAATCGTTTCTACATATCCGTCCCTCGAACCTCTTACGACCCGTTCGATATCTGGTTCCTGCGGTCCCCTGACCGGGTATGTTCTTGCATCGATGATAATGACTTTATCAATGCCATCCACTACAAGCGCGGTAGGCCCTGCCAGCACCAAATCGATCACTTGATTTAAATCGTCCACCTGCTCAATTTCAATGTAAGGAATATATGTTTTTAGAAGTTTCTGCAGCGTGTCTTCTTCCAATTGCTCTGGACTCAGCCCTGATAACAGTTTCATTAAATAATGCATGATATCATCTTTAACAAAACCATCCACTAAAAACATCGCCATTTTTCTTTCTGCATATTCTAAATCCAGCTGTATGACATCAAAACTTTTATCAACAGCCAAAGCTTTTTTTAGATAACTTGTATTCTCTTCTATCCTCGTAGAGACAGGCTTTTTCTCATTCGTCATTCTGAGCCTTCACTCCTAATCAGTTAACATGTTTTACCATCTTTACCATACTAGACAACGCAAAGACAAATCATACATCGAAACATATTAAACCAGCCTCTGACATATGAATTAACAACCGGACAAACCATTGGAGTGAACGATATGAAACAAAAGTTACTACATGCTTTTCCATTTTTGATTCTTATGGTTATTCTCGCAATCGGAATCGAATTCATTTATCAGCCAAGCACCAAGGAAAGCATTATTTTTTTTCCAATCAATGAGAACGTTACATATGAATCAGCTTCAACCCTTCTCACGCTGGTGCCTGAAAAAAAAGACAACTTCTATGAGGTGACCTGGAAAACCTCTTCTAAGCTGGATACACCGGCTTATTTGCGTCAGGACGTAGGGTTTCTATTTATCAATGGAAGATTGAAGGGGAAAATGAATGAATGGGAACAAGAGACTGATGGCATCGTTCAGGGAGAAACAATCAAAGGGAAAGAGAGCAGTCTGTTACAAGCATTATCATTCCATTACGCTGAAATTCACGAAGACGATGATAAATATACGAGTGCGCAAAAGATGACAGAAGATACGCTATATGTAATAGATTCCAATTTCAGTCCGTTAAATTCTTTCAGACAGCCAGGTACAGATGCGGAAAGAGAGTGGAAAACTATTCTGGACCGTGTTTCAACACAGCAATTGGACTTTTTATGGGAGAAAGGGATTGATTCACTTGGAATACCGAGTGAAGAATACTTCGCTATCCCGCTGACGGAATTGCCGAGCCTGGAAGAGAAACCGCTTGAGGGTTTTGACAAGGTTGAATGGGAAAGGTTCATCGGAAACCTGTGGGAGGGTTTATATAAAAACTATTATTTAGGAATAAAAAAGGAAGATGGTACGATCATCGACTCGCTCGACAGCACCATCCCCCTTATACTAGTTAAAAAAGACAAAAAAGAAGTTCTTGTCCTTTTGATTGATAAAGACGGGAACCCTTCATTATTAAGGCAGCGAATAGCCACATCTTAAAGTTTTTCCTCTAATTCTTTGATAAGGTTTTTGTATTTCTTCTCCTGCATGTTTATATCATAAGCTTTTCTGGCGTGGGAAAGGGCTTCTTCATGTTCACCGCTGTCAATCAGCAGAAGAGCGAGATTGTAATGTGCTTCGTGAAAATCATTTCTTTCTTCAATTGCGTTCATTAGATGGTCTTTAGCCTCTTCCGCTTTTCCAAGCTTGATTTCAGCATAAGAAAGATAAAAATAGGTCTCTGCATTCGGAGAGCCTCTTTTGATGACTTCATTCAACAAACCTTCAGCTTCTTTCCATTCCCCGTCGGTGATCTTTTCCTGGGCAACGCCGTTAACTGTATGAATGTCCCAATCTGATGGAGCTGACTGCTGATCATTCATATATATCACACCTATCAGCACCACCGTTGCCGTTAAAATGAGCAGTTGTCTGAAAGGACGAAACAGTCCGGGAACACTGACGATTCCTGCAGCAAGAAATCCGCCGGCCAAACCACCAAGATGTCCGGCATTGTCAATACCGGGAATGGTAAAACCAAAAGCGAGATTCAATAAAATCACAGCAATGATATTTGTACCCATTGTACGGAAGAAAATTTTCGGGTACAGCACTCCAAAGTAGAGCAGAGCCCCGAAACAACCAAAGATGGCTCCACTGGCACCGGCTGAAAGATTCGAAGTAAAAAGATAACTGGCAAAAGAACCCGTGACCCCTGAAAACATATAAACGAACACAAAACGGCTGCGTCCATAAATTTTTTCCACCGCGGCTCCCAAGTAATAGAGAGCTAGTGTGTTCATGAGCAGGTGCAGGAGGCCGATGTGCAAGAAGATCGGGGTCACGAGCCTCCACCATTCACCTTCAATGATTAACGGGTTATATTTTGCCCCATATTCAATCAAGGTTTGAGGATTCTGACTCCCTCCATTCATTTCCAAAACGGCAAACATGATCAGTTGTACCACGATAAATAGATAGGTGAAAAACGGCTTGCCTTTTTCAAAAAGCTGCCTTTCTTGTTTCACCTGCCTTGTGGATGCGTTCAATGCTCTGCCTTTCATCCACTCTACGCTGGCTTCGAGCACTTCTGGTGGAAGTTCCCATTCCCCGCCACTAAACAAAGGATCGCTGATTAATGTTTCCCTTCCCGCCGCCTCATCTATCAAGGAGGAATCTACAATCGATTTGCCAACATCCGTAAATTGTTCTGCAAAGATCTCCTCCCCTCCGTCGACCGGGGCGTAGGTTGATATATATACATTTTTCATTTTCAACTGTCTTTTATGTGTTTTTCTGCGAATTCTTTCTGCATTTTGTGCGGTTTGTTCAATGTCCCTTTCTATCCATGAGCCCCAATCAAGATCTTTAAGACGGAGCCTGATGACATCCGGTTCTTTAAGCGCAGTATTTTCAAACCAAATTTCATCATGATCCGCGGATAGATCCAGTATCCTAAACTGTTTCTGTTCGATAAGGAAATGGGCCATTTTCCAAAAGAGGTAATGATATCTTAAGTTCACTACATCCACTACTTTCATAAAATTTGCAGGAACATTTTGTACTGCCTGCATCCTGATTTAATGCTACTATACCCTTTCCATTTTTATGATGTAAAGTTATAAGATTACAGAGCCATCAAAAAAAGACCGTACAGAAGGTTACCTCCTATACAGTCTTCTTTTCTACCTGAATGTGCTTTGAATGAATTTCGAGCGTATTGCAGGTATGCTCATTGCTCCTTGTACGGCGAAACGGCGAATGAAGAAATTTCCCAGAAGCAGGTTGAGTATCCGATAGCGATTAGGCAGCAGTAACAAAATCAAGCTGCCCATTATGAGCCATTTGGTCCATCCGTTCATACTGATCCCTCCTGGGAATAGTTTGGTTCATAAGTCTTCTGTTTATCCACTTATTATCATCCTGGAATGAAAAACAGAAGTGCAGTCCCCGCCAGAAAGCTTGATAGAAAATTGACTCCTTCATTATTCAGCCATAAGAAGCCTTTGCTCCTGACGGTATCTGTCCCGCAGTGGACAGCAGCTTCTGTAGAAGATTTACAGACAGGACATGTAAATTCCACCTGGAGGTATGCCCCTGCCACGGTATCCAGGACGTTCCCGAGGAACCCGGCAGCACTGATCAGGATAAAAAGCTTCCACTGAAATGAATCAATTAAAATACAAAACAGCAATGAGATAAAAGTTGAGCCTGTCAATGCCGCAATGGTGCCTATCATGGATACAGCACCTGAAGTTCCTTTTTCCACTCTCTTGAACGAACGTAGTGAAAAAGGGTCCTTCCTGCTCAATGGTCCGATTTCAGAAGCCCACGTATCGGAGTTTGATGCAGCGATAGCCGCAGCAAATGAGTAAAGCCACCATTCACTCCCTGTAACATGGAATAGAATGATGAAAAGCGCGGCCGGTCCCCCATTTGCCAATACTTGCTGCCAATCTCGTACAGAAGTCTTTGCCAGCCTTCCTTCAATTTCTTCTTTTGAAGAAGAAAATAGTTTTGACCATATACTGGAACTCAAAAAAAATGCGCCTACTAACAGAAGGCCTTTCCAATGATAGAAATAACCTATGATACATCCCAGAAGAAGGGCTGACAGGGCTCCGGAGAAACTCAGATTCTTTGTCCTCCACCCTCCATAGGAAACAAGCAGCACAATCAGAAATGTAATCACACTGGAACTATCCACACTGAATGCTCCCATTTTCGGTCATGATTTTATCTACTGGCATGTCAAATGATTCTACAGGCAGATCTTCTACCAATTGCTCTCTGAATGCCAGAGATAACGTGCACCCCTCATAGCCTGATAGAAAACGGTCATAATAACCTCCGCCGAATCCTAGACGGTACCCTTTTTCAGTATAGGCCAAGCCTGGCACGATCACTGTATGGATGTTGTCTTTATGTACTGACTTGGTAAGGGAGGGAATAGGTTCATACAAATCGTAAAAGACTTTTTCGAGATGAGTAAACGTATTGAGCTCATAGAAAACTAATTCCTTCGTGGAAGGCTTGCATTTAGGAACGCATATCTTCTTCCCTTCTTCCCAGGCACGTTTAATGATATTCCAAGTATTGACTTCAGGATGTTTAGAAACGGTGACCGCTATGACTTCACTGCTCTTCCATTCTTCAGATAGAAAGAGTGTTTGTTCAATAGAAAAAACTTTTTGTTCATATTCTAAAGGGGAAATCGCCTTTAACAAATCAAGTTGCCTTCTTCTCAATGTTTTTTTATCCATGATATTCCTCCTTCATCTTTTCCTATTATACCAACAGAGGAACAAACCTTTAAGTTTTACTGAGCATAAAAAAAAGCAGCGGATAAAATCCGGCTGCTTATTTCGTTTCGCGGTGAAGAGTCACACGCTTTAATTTCGGGCAATATTTTTTTAGCTCAAGACGGTCTGGGTTATTACGCTTGTTCTTTGTAGTAATATAGTTACGCTCACCAGTTTCTGTGCAAGCTAAAGTAATGTTTACACGCATTGTTATTTCCCTCCAAACTTCACTATCTTCATCTATTCATACGACTTTTCTATAATATCACTTTTCCTGCTGAAATGCTAGTCCGTTTTTCATTCTATCGGTTAAAAATAATCCATCCCCGTGCACAGCACCCTCCACCGCAAAAAGCTTGCCTTGTTTTACTTCGAATGGCTTGAAAGTATACTCGAGCATATACGCCATCATATGGAGGCCGTTAGTGATTGGATAGTAATAGAGGCTGCCGTTTTTCAACGACTTTTTCCACAGCTGCAAGCCTTTTAGATTCAATGGATATACGGATTTTTTAATACTATCTGCACTTGAAACGACATTTGACATGGCCATATTATTTTTGCTGTAGTTATAGAATGCATTCTTTGATAGGGAGAGAACACCTATCGTCTCTTCGCAGCAGGCGAGCCATTCCACTAAGAAGAAGACTTTCAACGTCCGGGTTTCCTTCGTTACATTCTCAAATTCAAACGACAACGATTCTCCCCATTTCTCACTATCTTCTGATAGATTGACTTTTATCCCATTGAACGGAGTGCCCGATTTTCCAAGAGGGATATACGAACCCGCTTCCTTCCAGGCAATCCCTTGAATATGGAACTTCTTATTTTTTCGATTATTATTTTTCATCAGTCTCTACACCTTTTGCCATGTTTTTATTTTCTTCCCATAGTATCTGGCAAGCTCCCTCGCCAGATTTCTACGATCCGCTTTTGAATAAATAATAAAACCTCTGTCAGGATCACTGACTATTTTTGTCCAGCCGCCATCGCGGTGTTCGATTATGAATTCTTCTTCATCCATGGAAGGGACTGTTTCCAGCAGCTTGGCAAGTACGAATGGCTTTTTCACCTTTGGACAGGCTACCTGCACCCTGGTTATGAAGGGATCGAGATTGACTGTTTCACTCTTTCTTGCTAAATATGCCTTCTCCGGAGTAAACAGCCCTCTCATTAAATCTTCCCGTGCTCTTTTATATTCTTCCGGGCTGCCGATATCCCTCCAGTAGGCATTTGTTTTGAATACGTAAACTGCTTCATTATTAGTAAGTAGAGAAGGGATTAGATCCCGGCTGAAATCCAAGGCTCCTTTACGTGAATACTTCTTAAGAAGGAATGGCTCAACAATATAGACTCCGGTATTGACCTCGTTCCCTTCCCATGTGGCAGGTTTCTCTACGAAATCGATCAGTTTCCTGTTTTGATTGGTGTAACAAATCCCATATTCCCTTGGGTTTGGCACTTCTTTCGAAACCAGGGTCATGGCCGCTTTTTTGCTCTTATGAAAGTTGATTACCTGATCAATCGGGATATTGGTAAAGGCATCACCGCTGAGTACAAGAAAAGGCTCCTTCAGAAGATGATTTGCCAAGAAGATCCCGCCTGCAGTTCCAAGCGGCTTCCTTTCCTCCAAATAGGTGATATTCACATGAAATCTGCTTCCGTTACCGAAATATTCCTTAATGGTATTGCTTTTGTAGCAAGTTGTAATTAGGATATCTTTAATGCCGTAGGACCGTAACAAATTAATGCTGTACTCGAGAATAGGCTTATTAAGAATAGGCACCATTGGCTTAGCGACAGACATCGTATAAGGTCTCAGCCGCTTTCCTTCTCCTCCTGCCAGAATGACCGCTTTCATCACCGCAGTCCTTCTACTTTGGTTTGGAGGAGAACATCCTCATACACATGGATCGTCTGGTCTGCAATCCGCTCCCAGCTGAACATGGACTTAGCCATCCTGAACCCTATTTCACCTAATCTCTCAGATTTTCCAGGTTCCTCTATTAATGAAAGAAGGAGCTCATACAGATTTGATTCATTGTCAGGCTGAAATAATAAACCGGTATGCTCATGCTTTACAATACTTTTCAGCCCGCCTGTATCCGATGCAACCACGCCTTTTTTGAAAGCCATGGCCTCGAGTGCAACAATTCCGAACGGTTCATAAAGGCTCGGAAAAATGACTGCCAGGCAATCTTTCAAATAACTGTTTCTCTTCTCATCCGAAATGAACCCTGTGAAGAACACCATATCATCGAGATTCTCATTCTTTACAAGCTGACGGTAATGTTCAAGCATCGGTCCTTTGCCAGCGATAATGAACGATACACGATGTCCTTTTCCTTTCAAAAGAGAGGCAGCACGGATAAGTGTTTCAAATCCTTTTTCATGCACCATCCTGCCGATCGAAAAGAAGTATGGTCTGCTTTCCTGTATAGAATGATCCTGGGGCAGCTGTTGTAATCTTTCTAATTCAACCCCATTTGGAATCACTTCGATAGGGGCGTCAAAAGTAAACAGAGATTTGACTTCTTCTTTCATATGATCACTGCATACAATCAAATGATTGGAAGCAGCAACCAATAATTGTTCTTCCTGATGAATCTTCTGCTGAAGCTCGGTATAGATCCCCTGATTTCTGCCATGTTCTGTTGCATGAATGGTCGTAATCAGTGGCAGGGAGTAATATTCCTTCAACTTGATTGCAGATGTCGATACAATCCAGTCATGAGCATGAATATGAGTGATTTTTTCTATAGAAATCAATTCGTGTGCATATTGAACGAAAGATTGATTCAAATCAAAAACCCACTTAAAGAAATTTTCTTCATATGGATGCAATGGGTGCACACGGTGAATTGTCACCCCTTCAACTGTTTCATACGAAAGAGAATCCTTCGACCTTGCCGTCAGAACGTGAACCCGCTTCCCTTTCTTGACAAGATTATTCGCTAAATCATATACATGGCGGGAGAGCCCTCCTACAATATTAGGTGGATATTCCCAACTAAGGATCAAGACCGCATCCCCGTTTTCTTCCCTCGAAAGGGGTGGTTTTGCAATAGTGCATGCGTCAAGAAGTTCATCACAAGGAAGATGATTCACTTTATTTCGATGATAAAAGAAGTAATCATCCGAATTCCTGTCCATTACGATTGAAGCTATCTGATTAAAATGGGATGAATTCAGGTCGTTTCCATTCAAGCCTTGAAGTGCAGACATATATTCCCTCGTCAGTTGATGAAATACAGAAATGTTTATGCCGGCACCAGACTTCACTTTCTCCAATCGATTTTCCATTTCATGTACAATACGTATATTCTTCATTGCCTCGTCCTGTAAGATAGCATCTTGTTTTTCCATTCCTAAATAACCAAATCCAATCCTTGCAAGCGATGAAGGCGCGTCGAGCCAGCTTTGAAAGGAGGAGGATGAAAGGTTGTGGAGTTCCGGATTATGACTGCCTTCAAGGTCAAGAGTAACAAGGGAAATTCCTTTAGGGGCTTCTTCATTCAATTGTTCTTGATAGAAGACCGGTATCAACTTCAGACCTCTGGGACTCCGGAGAATCTCTGCATCCTTCCTGTCTTTTTCACTGAATCCGTAAGAAAAGGAGGAAATAAAGGAAGCTTCAATTCCTTCCCTAAGCAGGTAAAGGTCCAGACCCGGCAGATAAGCAGCTTGAGGCAGCCAAAATATATCGGGGCTTACCCCTAAATATTTCTTGAACATTTCAATGCTTACTTTCACCTGGATCTCTATTCCGAGGGAAGTCCGGTAATGGGTTAGCGGGATTGTATTCACAGTAGTCGGAATGAGAATCGCTTTCCCTTCTGCCATCATGATTTTATAAGCTTCTGCCAGGTTTTTGTTCCATTTCAGCCATTGGGAGTATAAGTGTATCCACTTTTCCTTTTCTTCTTGTTCTTCATGAAGCATTCTCTGAAGAAATGAATCTGCCGCATCTATGAACTCCTCGGTTGAAAAGAAAGCCAATATCAACGGATTCAAAATGACAGGGATGGCCTCCCCATTATTTTCTTTCAATAAAGAAATCAGCTTACAATTTTCTTTAAACAGGGTGATTAACATTTTTTGATTTTCCTGTATATCTTCCATACCCATGATAGGTTCATGAAATTGGGGTGAAATCATCACAGTCTGACTGCCGCTCATGCTTTATCCTCCTGATTCATCACATAATAAGAGTAGGTGCTGACATGCTCCACCCATTTCGGTTCTTTCAATTTACCTTGTTCAAACTCTCTTAACTCTCTCAAACTTTGATATTCCGCGTCCCAGGATGACCTTGGTGTGTGAATGACATTCGAACGTTCGATGGCAATGAATTCTCCCGAAGATAAACGAAGTCCCAGATCTATACAATAGCTTCTATTTTCTTTCAGGCCATTGAGGAACCAGTCAGATTCTGAACATGGTACATATGAGTCCATATGCGAATGATGGTTATGTCCATTAAAGGTGATCGAGGTGATGTCATACAATCTTAGAACGAAAGGAGAAGCCGCATCCAGGTTGAAGTAGGCTTTCATATGATCAAGCCACAGCTTTGAGATCGTCCAGTAACAATAAACCCTTGAACCTGTCGAGTATGTAATCGTGAAGTCATGAATGTACGGTTTGGTATTTGAGTTACCGACCTTTAAAACAGCTTTTTTCTTTACCCTTCCTGTGCGTTTACCCGATTGCTTTATTACGGTTTGTGTATCCCCTGACTGCACCTCACCTATTTCCATCAACTTTTGATATTTAACCCATTGATATTGAACCTTTCCGACAGTCGTTCCCAGTTCTTTCGCAATTTTCCTGAATGAGATTCCCTGCTCTCTCATTTTGATTATTTCATTTATCACAAATAAACCTCCCAGCATGAAACGAATAGTAAATGAATTCATCTAAATATTATGACAATTTTTCTTAATTTAATCGTAACACCGTATTCAAAAACCTACAATAAACGCATTTTGTCGTATCTTGTTATAGCTGCCAAAAACAAACGTATATATATGGAAATTCTTTAAAATTATTTCTACTTGCAATCAAAATCCCTCTTATAAAGGAGTTTCAATTGTGATACGACAATTTTCTATGAGTGAAGCGGTGAATGATATGACAAAATGGGTAGATATTTTACAAAATATTCTTTCCTTCTCTAGAGAAGGTTCACTTTCTATGCTATAAATAAGGAAGAACAAAATAAGCATGAGGTGATATTTTGGAAATACTGCTAATGGGATTATTGGGCTTTTCCATTCTATTATTCTTTCTTTCTTTTTTTCAAAAAGACCGGTATGCGGCAATTGAAAAAGAAGTGGAAGATTTATCAATGACGATTCTGCAGGAAAATTATCAAATGAAGAAAAGGCTGCGGGTGCTGGAAGAGGAACTTATGATGGACAGCGAGCCCTCTATCAAACGATCTGCTTCCGTAAAGAAACCGATTCATGAGGTTGTAAGAAATCAAGTCATCGCCCTCTATCAACAAGGGATTCCTTTGGAACAAATTGCAAAACAATCAGCCCTTACCAAGTCGGATGTTCAGCACATTATTTCAACGCTTTAGAGAGGAGCCCATATGAACAAGCAAACAACCAGAGCTTTTTCTACCGGTATATTGTTTACCACTGCTATCATTTTCTTTTATAGTTTCATTTTTCATACTGCCTCTTCTTCACCTTCTGATTCCATTCCTGAAGACCACATCATCGTAAAAGAATCAGAAATAAAAGAGCAAGAGAACGAAATTTCAGCGTTAAAAGAGGAGCTGGATTCATACAGGAAAAAGGCTGAAAAAGATACGTCGTCCCAAAGTGAAAAGTATCAATTGACTTTAATGATTAAAGCGGGAATGACGCCGGCAGATATTGAAGAAAAACTGAAAGAAGCAAAGATTATCAGTGAAGATGAGCCATTTGTAGATTATATCGTTCACAATAACTACGCAGATAAAATACAGATAGGTGATTTTCTTGTGAACTCAGAGATGACAGTAGCTGAGATTGCCAAGCTGATTACAGAATAAGTTAAAAAAACAAGCTGTCCGGGATCCCGGACAGCTTGTTTTCTATTCGTTCAAATCATACCTGCGGCCTTTTACTAAATAAAAGACACCTTCAGCAATATTGGTTGTATGGTCTGCCGCTCTTTCTAGGTAACGGCAAATGAAGGACAGCTGCGTAATCTGAGCAGTGAACTCTGGCTTTTCTTTATTTAAGGCAAGTAGTTCCTGAATGGTTTCGCCGTATAAATCATCCACCCTGTCATCCATTTCTGCGATTTTCTTCGCTTTTACAACATCTTCTTCAACAAAGGATTCGAGTGTTAAACCGATCATTTCAGATGTGATGCCGTGCATTTCCTTGACATGATGTATTGGCTTGATTAATGGTTCACTTCCGATACGAATTGTAGACTTAGCAACATTGACGGCGAAATCAGCAATTCGTTCTAAATCAGATGCAATTTTGATTGCAACGATGACCCTTCTTAAATCAGTAGCTACAGGCTGCTGCTTTGCAATCAGAAGGATAGCAAGGTCATTGATCTCTTCTTCAAGATCATCTGCTTTCTGATCACCTTCAATGATGGCAAGTGCCGTATCCACATCTTTTTCTTCAAGTGCTTTGATACTTCTTTCAAGAGATGCCTTAGCGATATTCCCTAGTTCCATAAGTTTTGTTTGAAGTTCTTTTAAATTTGCATCAAAATGACCTCTTACTGACATAGTCATACCCCTTCCTGTTCCCACTTTGTTTATTACTAATGTTATTATCCAAATCGGCCGGAAATGTAATCTTCCGTACGTTTATCTGATGGAGTCGAGAAGATTTTGTCTGTTTTATCGAATTCTATAACTTCACCGTTCAAGAAGAAAGCTGTCCGATCTGAGATACGTGCCGCCTGCTGCATGTTGTGAGTTACGATGATGATGCTGTAATCCGTCTTTAGTTCTTGGACCAGCTCTTCTACTTTTAGAGTAGAAATCGGGTCAAGTGCAGAGGTCGGTTCGTCCATTAAAATGACATCCGGTTCGATCGCCAAGCATCTGGCAATGCAGATACGCTGCTGCTGGCCGCCTGATAAACCGTATGCATTTGAATTTAAACGATCCTTCACTTCTTCCCAGATAGCAGCTCCGCGCAAGCTTTTTTCCACGATTTCATCCAGTACTTTCTTGTTTTTTATGCCATGTGTGCGTGGACCGTAGGCAATATTGTCATAAATCGACTTCGGGAATGGGTTCGGCTTTTGAAAAACCATCCCTACTTTTGTACGAAGTTCTTCCACCCGGTAATTTTTATCAAAGATGTTACGTTCTCGATACATAATATCACCGGATGTCTTTACGCTTGGAATTAATTCAATCATCCTGTTTAATGTTTTGATATATGTCGATTTCCCGCATCCGGAAGGACCGATGATCGCTGTAACCTCATTTTCCATAATATCCAGATCGATATTTTTCAAAGCATGGTTTGTACCATACCATAAGTTTAATTGTTTTGTTTGATAGACCGGTTTTTTTGTTCCTGTAGTATCGATGTTTTCATTTATTTCTGTTTTTATCGTTTGCATGTTGAAAGCCTCCTTCATCCAATTAAAACCTTATCATCCATAAAAATTAGAAGCGATTTTGAAACTTATTCCGTATGAATACTGCAACCGAGTTCATAAATAAGAGCAGAAGCAGGAGTATGATGATTCCGGCTGATGCTACATCATGGAAGGCTGCCTGCGGTCTTCTTGTCCAGTCATAAATCTGCATAGGAAGCGCTGTGAACGTATCCATGATCGATGCAGGTGTAAATAACAGGATCGTCGGGACGCCCAATACAACCAGTGGAGCCGTTTCTCCGATTGCACGTGAGAAAGCCAGGATGCTCCCGGTTAAAATACCAGGGATGGCGGCCGGCAATACAACGCGTATGATGGTCTGCCATTTCGTTGCACCCATCGCATAAGAAGCATCACGCAGATCTTTCGGTACTGCGCGAATTGCTTCCTGGGCAGCTACAATGATGACAGGCAAAATTAATAAACTCATCGTCAAGCCTGCGGCAAGGACGCTCTGGCCCAATGCAAACATCCGGGCAAAGATCGTCAATCCCAGCAGACCGAAAACAACAGAAGGCACACCTGCCAGGTTTGAAATGTTCACCTTGATAAAGTTATTGACTTTATTCTGCTTAGCGTATTCTTCTAAATAAATGGCTGTTCCGACAGCCAGAATGAACGAAACGACCACCACCACTGCCATCAACCAAAGCGAACCGATCAATGCAGCGTATATACCTGCTTTTTCTGGGAATCTTGACCCAACACTTTGTAAGAACTGAAGATCAAGATAGCCAATTCCTTGAGTGAATACCCGATATAGTAATACCGCTAATACCACCAGGCCAAATAAAGTGGCCAGGAAGAATAGTGCACGAAATATCTGATTGACAGCTAATCGTGAAGACATTTTTTTCAAAACATTATCCTGATTGATATGCTTCATAGATTAATACTCCTCTCTGAATCGCTTAGAGATGTATTGAGCAAGCAAGTTCATTGCCAGAGTAAATAAGAACAGTGTGAAACCGACAGCATAGATACTGTAGTAAATCGTGGTACCATACCCGGCGTCCCCTGTACTTACCTGCACAATATAAGATGTCATCGTCTGTATCGAGTCTGTCAAATTCCATGAGAGACTTGGTGTAGCTCCTGCTGCCACAGTAACGATCATCGTTTCCCCGATCGCACGGGAAATGGCAAGCACAACAGAAGCCACAATACCGGAAACAGCTGCAGGAAGTACCACTTTAATGGCCACTTCAAGCTTTGTCGCACCCATCGCAAGTGCACCTTCCCGGATGGAGTTCGGTACTGACGACATTGCATCTTCAGATAAGGATGCAATCATGGGGATGATCATGACGCCTACGACAATCCCCGGACTCAAAGCATTAAAAATACTTAGTTCAGGCATAAAGTTTTTCAAAAATGGAGTGACGAAGGTCAACGCAAAGAATCCGTAAACGATGGTCGGGATCCCTGCCAAAACCTCTAATATCGGTTTAATGAATCTTCTTGAACGGTCTGTTGCATACTCACTCAAATAAATGGCAGATGCAAGTCCTATCGGCACTGCCACCAAAACAGCAATCCCCGTGATTTTCAATGTACCCGAAATCAACGGCAGGATACCATAGTTCGGGTTTTCAATGGAGAATGGGTACCATTTGGTCCCAGTGATGAAATCAAATAATGAAACGCGTGAAAAGAATGTCATTGTTTCAAAGATTAATGTAAATACAATTCCGAGTGTCGTTAATACTGAAACCCCTGCTATTGCGAATAATATCCAAGGTATCGCTTTTTCGATTTTCAGACTAAAACCTTTATTACTATTCTGTTCAATCATATCTGATACAGAGTATGATTTCTTTGAACCTGAAGCCATAATTGCAAACCCCTTTCATCCACATGACAAGGTGAGAAGCGATCAACGCTTCCCACCCCTGATCATTAAACTTAGTACCGTTTATTACTTCTTAAGACCTTCCAAAGTTTCTAACGCTTCTTTGTATTGGTCTTCCTGCAAGCTTACATATCCTACCGCTTCTGCCATTTCACCGGCATTTTCAAGCGTGTACTTCATGTAGTCGTATGCAGCTTCATTGTTTTTCATTGATTCATTTTTTGCATATACGAACAGCGGGCGTGATAGTGGGTAATCTCCGCTTTCAACTGTTTCATTTGTTGGTTCTACACCATCGATCTTCACGACTTTAAGTTGGTCTTTGTTTGCTAAATAGTGGGCATATCCAAAGAATCCAATTGCATTTTTATCACCAGTCACACCTGTTACAAGAACATTGTCATCTTCTGAAAGCTGAATGTTCTGTCTTACCATATCTTTCTCTTCCAATACTTCTTCATGGAAGAAATCATATGTTCCTGAATCTGTTCCAGGAGAATAGAATTTCACTTCTTCATCCGGCCATTCAGGATTGATGTCAGACCATTTCTTCGTCTTGCCATCTTCTAACCAAAGTTTTCTGAGATCTTCCATTGTCATCTCTTCAACCCAGTCGTTTTCTTTATTTACTACGACAGAAAGTCCATCATTTGCTACTTTAAATTCTGTAAAATCAATTCCAGCTTCTTCAAGACTTGTCTTTTCTTCATCTTTGATTGGGCGGGACGCATTCGATAGATCTGTTTCGCCAGCGATGAATTTTTCAAATCCTCCGCCTGAACCAGATACACCGATTGAAACTTTAACATCCGGTTGAACACCAGCATACTCTTCGTTTATCGCTTCAGCGATTGGTGCAACAGTAGAAGAACCATCCACTTTTACAGTTCCTGATAATTGTTCACCATTACCTTCAGCTCCACCATTCGCGCCACAGGCACCTAATAGAAGTGCTGAACCAACCATTGCTGACATTGCTAAATGTTTAAAGCTTTTCATTCCTGAATTCCCCCTAAGAAACTTAGTTGTTTTGTCCTACGAGTACTAGATTAATAGATGAGTGTTAATTGGGTTTTAATCGTATGTAAAGGTTTTGTAAATTCGACAATCTTCTCAGTTACCTGTACATACTATGCACAATCCTCTATTGATGTTAGCTTTTCACCTGCCCGATGATTTTATGCAAATAAAATCATCAATCCAGCAAGATAAAATAAAAAGCAGACTCCGATTGGAATCTGCTTTTTCACATCTTTTCACCTAGTTATTTTCTTTACGGTCTTCTTCTTGTCTCTTTTCTGCTTCATCTGCATTTTCAATTTTCTTGTCAACCGAAGTAGGATCGCCCACTTCTTCTGCTCGCTTCTTCTTCAGTTCAAAATATTTGTCCATCACACGTTTTGAAATATATTTATTGACATAAGGGTCTGCCACACCGCTTGCCTGAACATGTGAGGCGGGGACCATTGTGGCATACGCAACTTCCGGCTGATCAAATGGTGCATAGCCGATGAGTGTGGTATTGTAGCTCAGTTTCCCGTCAATATATGTTTCCGCGGTACCTGATTTACCCGCCGCATTATACTTTGCATCTTTGAACTGCGCGTAGGCGGTCCCTTCAGGATAGTGATACACACGGTAAAAACCTTTTTGAACATGTTCAATTTGAGATTGTGTCGCTTCTATACGATTCAAGACATTTGTTTCTTTTTCGAATAAAACAGGCCCAAGCCTGTCTTTTTCATTTGTAGGCTCCCTTATTTCCTTCATGATATGCGGCTGCACGCGGTATCCATCATTTGCGATGGTTGATACATACTGTGCAAGCTGCATCGTTGAATAGGTATCAAACTGCCCGATCGCGAAATCCAGGAGCAGACCTGGAGTTGACAGGTTACCTTCAATTCCTGTTGCTTCACCAGGCAAATCAATCCCTGTTGATACACCCAGACCGAATTGAGAGAAATGGTTACGGAATGTTTTAATCGCGTCTGGGTTAATGGGCATTGAAGCACGGGGAACGTATTCCCGTCCGTTAATCCTCATTGCGATCTTGAACATATAAGAGTTTGATGATTTTTCCAAAGCGAATAAATCCGTCATTGGGATACTGCCATAACGATTAAACCAGGACGTCTTTGGCGTACCTTCCCTTCCGATAATGATCGGTTCATCCACCATCACTTCACCCGGGGTCAGTTTGCCGGTCATATAACCAGTCAGGACCGTGGCACCCTTCACTACCGAACCTACCTCATATGTAGACGTAAAGGTTCCCAGCGCTGCATCACGCATCTCGTATTTCCCTGTTTCGGGATTTTTTACGTATTGTTTACCTGCCATTGCGAGGATCTCACCGGTATTTGGATCGATCATGACAACATAGGCACGGTCAAGGTCAGGTGACTCACTGCGATTGACCACCTGCTTCATCAGCTCTTCTTCGATGATCTTCTCAACTTCACGCTGCAGTTCCATATCGATTGTCAATACAACGTCTTTCCCTCTTTGTCCTTCCTGGATAAGAAGCGACTCCAATACACTTCCGCCTTTGGTGACGTTTTTAATCTGTTCTTTTTGTCCCTGCAGGACTTCTTCATATTCCAATTCAACATAGCTCTTCCCGACGCGGTCATTGCGGTTGTAATCTCTAGCTAAATAGGTATCTACCAAATCCTTTGGAAGACCTTCCCGGGCAGATGAGACATTTCCGAGAATCGTGCGGAGCGTGTCATCAAACACATAAGACCGTTTCCAATCCGTGGTGGTATTCACCCCTGGAAGTTCACTTAAATGTTCACTGACCACTGCAAATTCTTCGGGTGTCACATCTTCGTTTTTAACGATTTGAGGATTCAGCGCATAACCGGTCGTAAACTCCCGATAGATGGCAATCACTTCAATATCTTTTTCAGTGAGGGAAGAAAGTTCCTTTTCAGTTATCCTGTCCAACCTCATTTTATAAACTTTAGCGTTTACCTCATCTTCTGATAACTCTTCATTACTTTGAAGTTTTTTTATTTCTTCTTCAGAAACCTTTGCTTCAGCTTTTTCCTTATTTTTAATGATCCAATAATCTTTTTTATCCCGTTCCGTCACTTGTTTTGTATCTTTTTCGATATAATCTGAAAGCTTTGACGCAACATCAAACATTTCTTCAATCGAAGTGTTATTCGTTCTGGTATAGGTAATTGCGTTTAACGGGATGTTATCAACGATCACATTTCCATAGCGATCAAAGATTTTACCTCGCGGCACACTTGTTTTTACGACAACATCTTCTGTGCGTTCCACTTCTTTTTTATAGCTTTCCCCATTCACAATCTGAACGAGCCCCAATCTCAGAACCAAGAGAGAAAATAACAAGAACACCGCAAAAAACAGCAAATTCATCCTTGCGGGGACATGTGTCTTTTTCTTTTTCTTACTTTTCTTCAAACGTTCCAGTCCTTCCTCTATGTAAAAATAGTCGATTCACTTTCTGTCCATCCCTTATTTTATAGAAAAGAGATTATTTTATCTACTCTCACGTAAAGGAAATCACACAACAAAGAGAGGAAATAATTCCCTCTCTTTGTATGTATTTACATATTCAGGATACCGGAAGATCCACTTTTCTCACAAAGAAGTAAATCAGCGTGTGTCCGGATCCCAATAAAAGAAGCAGTATCGGGATACTCTTATCCTGGTTGAAATAAGTCACGGCAACAATAAACGCTGTAACAGAGACGATTCTTCCAAAGTTCAAGAATATTTCCCTCACAACGATATATTCAATCCTCATTTCAGCCGCCTTCCACCCCGTCCCAATCACATCATAGGTCGTAGAGATATATGGAACCAAAAGAATGGGATATGCAATTGCAATCATTGCAGCATACAGCAACAGTTTTGTGTACGTCACATCAAACACGATCAGGAATATGGCAAGATAGAGCAGCATCCCCCCAAGCAGTATGGCCCGCTTTCGATATTGTTTCTTGATGACCCTCGAGGCGACATAATAGCCGATAAAAGCAATACCGGAATTGATCAGTCCAAAGGTACCAATGGCAAACTCACTTCCCGTGCTGATGAACACAAAGACGGAAATGATAAAGACAAAAGTCCCTTCACGAAGTCCCTGAAAAAAGTGAGCATTGGTAATCAGCCGCCAGTTATTGTTATGTTGTCTTTCCTCAAATACCCGTAAAAACAGGTAGCGGCCGGAAGCAGGCCGTCTCTTCAAGAAAAAGCTTAACAGAACAGCAACAGTGAAAAGGGCCAAGGAGATGCCGAAAACGATTGTGTATCCTTTAAAAGAAGTGAATCTTGAAATAATGTAGCCGGCAAGAATAGGACCAAGCATGCCGCCGGCAGATGTCAATGTACCGAGAAATCCATTAAAAAAATCCCTTGTCTCAGGCTCGGTTATTTCAAATGTCAGAACATTAAATGCCAGCCAATAAAATCCATATCCAATTCCTAGCAGAGCCCCCAGTACAATCAAGAAATCTTCTGCAGATTCACCAAATGATAGAACGGATATGTAAAATACAGCCAGAAATATGACGCCAAACCTCAGTACTATGACACGGTCTACTTTCTTTGCCAGTCTCCCGGCCAAAATAAACGTTAATGGCTGAAAAATCACAACGGTCAAGTTGTATATTCCGAGGTCGATAAATTCACCGGACTGTTTCCATAAATAAATATTCACAAATGTATTCGATAAAGCGATACTCAGTGAGTATAATCCCCCGATCAACAATAACAATGTCAGATCTCTTGTTAAATCAATGTCACCTAAAATCCTTTTAAAACTGCTCATCATTAAAACTCCCCTTTTACGTACCCCTATCTTTTGAAAAAGGGAAGGAAGTTATACAGAAAAAAGAGAGGTTCTAAAAAGAACCTCTCTTCACACAAATGGTATGAACTTTATTTAGCAGCAGAAAAACGTTTGGCTACTTCATCCCAATTTACTACATTCCAGAAAGCATTGATGTAGTCAGGACGACGGTTTTGGTAATTCAAGTAGTATGCATGCTCCCAAACATCAAGACCCAGGATAGGTGTTTTACCTTCCATTAGCGGGTTATCCTGGTTAAGCGTGCTTGTTACTTCTAACTCACCATTGTTCACTACTAACCATGCCCAGCCTGAACCGAAGCGAGTTGCACCAGCATTGGCGAATTCTTCTTTGAACTTGTCAAAGCTTCCGAACTTAGAGGAAATCGCGTCAGCTAATTCTCCGCTTGGAGCTCCTCCGCCGTTTGGAGAAAGGATCGTCCAGAATAATGAATGGTTAGCATGACCTCCGCCGTTGTTGCGAACCGCCGTACGAGCTCCTTCAGGAACTGCATCCAGGTTGGATACTAAATCTTCGATTGATTTGCTTAGAAGGTCATCATGTCCTTGAAGCGCATCATTTACTTTTGTTACATATGCGTTATGGTGTTTTGTGTGGTGGATATTCATTGTTTCCTTGTCGATATGAGGCTCCAGTGCGTCATATGCATAAGGTAATTCAGGTAATGTGTAAGCCATAATAAAATTCCTCCCTATGTAAGTTTCCTGAACTTATATTCAGGTCGTTTCAGTATAAGATTACCAAATCTCTTATATCTGTTCAAATATTTTGATTGGTTATTCTTACAAGGGTTAAAATGCCCTTTTTAATGGTTGTTTAACCAATTAAAAATCCGGTATTGAATACCGCAGTTGATTTCCGTGCAAGACTTCGCTTTCCGCGGGTGACCCGTGAGCCTCCTCGGCTTATAAGTAGGGTTAACTGTCCAGCTGCAGGGCTTAGAGGCACATGTCATAAGCCAAACCGACCAAGAAGGCAAAAAACGCCTTCGTGACCGATTCGTCTTATGCCACCCGCCTCTGAGCAAAGCCCTTCCGCTTTTCTGATAGGAGTCTTCGTCTTGCACTCCAATCAACTGCTGGAACAACCTAAAATCAATACATTTAATACACTCGAAGATTAAACGACTACGAAAAAGTAAATTACCATGACGAGCTGGATCAGTCCTTTGGTGAATACGCTTGAGATGAATCCTACTACTGAGCCGATTCCGACTTTGATGGTTTTTTTGAATGATGAACGGTGAACGATCCATTCACCGATGATCGCTCCCAGGAATGGTCCTATGATGATACCGAGGACTGGTATGACGAAAGGCCCGATTAGTAGCCCGATTGTACTTCCCCATATCCCTGCCTTTGTACCTCCAAAACGTTTCACACCGAATAGATTGGCTAAGTAGTCCGCCCCGAATAATAACAGTACAAATAGAATCTGGATCGTCCAGAAGAGCCAATTGAATTGTGAGAAGTCAAAGAAGACACCATAGAGCAAAAAGCTGGCCAATAGAAACAGGACACTTGGGATGATCGGATAAACAAGGCCGACAAACGATAAAACCATAAGAACGATGATGATTGTCCAATAAAGAATCTCCATTATGATTTCCTCCCTTCTAAAAAAAAGACTGACTCAGCTTCTGAGTCAGTCTTTGACGCTGCTACCTTCTATTATTCTACACCTAATACTGCTTCTGCAATATTTACGGCATGATCACCAATACGCTCAAGGTTACTGATGATATCGACAAATACGATTCCAGCCTGTCCTGAGCATTTTCCTTCATTCAAACGAAGGATATGCTGTTTACGAAGCTTTCTTTCCATTTTATCGATTTGATCTTCTTTTTCTGCTACTTCACGTGCAATGTCTGTGTCGTTCAGATCAAGTGAAGTAAGGGATCTTTCAACTGTATCGATCGTCAAACTGAACATCGTTTCAAGATCCTGCATAGCATCATCTGTGATTTTCACTTTGTTCGATTGCTGGTATTCAATCAGTTCAACTATATTTTCAAAATGATCTCCGATTCGTTCAATATCACGGACAGTGTCCATCAAGATTGAATGACGTTCTGATTCCCCTTCTGATAGCGAAGAAGAAGAAAGATCAACTAAATAATTAGTAATTTTCTTATCAAGATTATTGATGGCACCTTCAATTTGGTATGCCGCTTCAGAGTTTTTGGAACTCTTTGTCTTAAGGAATTCGTTTGTTTCCTGTAAACCTTTTACTGCAAACTGCCCCATGCGTAAAACTTCTTCTTTTGCTTGTCCCAATGCAATGGACGGTGATTGCTCGATAAACACTGGATCCAAATGTTTCGAGTTTGAATCTACATATGTGTCCTGACCTGGAATCAATTTCGTAACGATCACTGCTAATAGAGCAATGAAAGGGAACTGGATGATCGTGTTCGTCAGATTGAAAGTTCCGTGCGCAAAAGCGATCGTCATTGGTTCATTCAGGTTCAGCTGTGTCTGAAGGAATAATACGAACTTTTCGAATAACGGAAGAGCAATCAAGAAGATTGTCGTACCGATAAGGTTAAACATAACGTGTACTGCAGCTGCTCTTCTCGCAGCTACCGAAGCACCAAGTGCTGCAAGTACAGCCGTGATCGTTGTACCGATATTATCACCGAATAAAACCGGTAAGGCTGCATCAATATTAACAAGATTTGAACTGTACAGTTCTTGCAGAATTCCGATTGTAGCTGAAGAACTCTGTACAATAACGGTAAATAATGTTCCAATCACTACTCCGAGGATTGGATTAGAACTCATGCTGACCGTCAAGTCTTGGAACGCTTCTAATGAACGAAGCGGCTTCATGCCTCCGCCCATCAATTCCAGTCCATAGAATAAAGCACCAAAACCGAAGATCAACTGACCAAAGTTTTGAACTTTCTTGCTCTTAAAGAAGAACAGTAAGATTGTTCCAACAGCGATGATCGGTAAAGCGTAAGCTCCAATATCGAAACCGATAATAAATGCGGTGACAGTCGTACCAATGTTGGCACCCATAATAACTCCGATTGCCTGTCTCAGTGTCATGAAACCTGCACTTACAAGTCCAACAACAATTACTGTTGTACCACTGCTTGATTGAATCAAGACAGTTACAAAAATACCTGCCAGAACACCCATGAAAGGATTTGTAGTGAATTTATCAAGAATATCCTTCAAGCGTTCACCTGCAGATTTTTGCAATCCGTCACCCATGTACTTTATTCCAAAGAGGAATATTCCCAGTCCACCAAAGAACTGAAACAGCATCTCTTGCCAATTTAATTCCATTTTTTCAACCCCTACTTAAATTTTCGACATTAAACAACAAAAACCCCATACCATTATTAATACATTTTATTGAATACGTAAATAGTTTTTACTCCAAATTTACAATAGGTTAATAAAAGTCCTTTTTTATTACAAAAACATTACAAATTATAATAATTATCAATATTTCACTGTTATTGCTATGGCCTTGCAACAAGATTAGAATGAATATGGACTTGTTTAGAAAGGAGTATTTTCAGATGAATCTTTTTCAACAATTGTATAAGAGTATTTATTCCCCTAAGGAAATTGTAAAATTCCGGTTTCAAGGGATTGGTAAAACTATACGGTACGTTTTTCTCCTTGTATTGATATCCATATTGCCGACTGCTCTTCAATTTTTCGCGTTTGCACAAACTTCCTTACACACTGTGAAGGAAGCATTGGTCCATGACCTTCCTTCATTCTCTATTGAAGATGGATCGCTGTATTCGGATGAAAACCGGCCAATGACATTGGAAAAGGACGATTTGCTCATCGTTTTTGATAGTACGGGTGAAGTAAATGCAGGCGATTTAGAGGTACATAAAGATACTGTTGCTTTTCTGCAAAACAGCCTGGTTGTAATAAATGACAGAAATATTCAAACTAATTCTTATTCCGCTTTCAGTGATTTAGCCGTTACGAAAGAAAAAATGATAAATGTGATTGATTCCATCCTTTCTTTAAAATGGATCCTGCTACCGGTTGCACTGTTCATCCTTTATCTTTTCACTTCAGGTTTGATGTTCTTAAAAGTCACCATTTTCGCTTTGATAGGTGTGATGATCGCAAACCTCATGAAGCGTAGAATAAATTACCGCCAAAGCTGGCGGATCACTGCATATTCCGTCACTCTGTCTACCCTGTTTTTTACCCTGATGGAGTTTTTACAAACCTCCATAGCCGCTGCTCCTATATTGGACTGGTTCGTGGTGACGGTGGTATTGACTCTGGCCATCAAAGAAATACCTCAGCCAAAGAAGAGAGCATAAAAAACCCCCTTACCTTTTCCGGTAAAGGGGTTTTTCATTAAACAGTCATTTGTTGACTGATTTTCTTTAAATCATCGGAATTCACCAAAAGCTCTTCGCCTATTTTAAAGGTAGAATCCAGTTTTCTAAATTGATCATTAAAAGCGGTCATCATCCCTTCCGTGCCAGCTAGAGTCTCTTGGGCTACAGAGGAAAAAGCATCGGTTGAATTTTCTACTTTGGGCAAAGAAATTTGCAAAAAGCGTAAATCATTTCTCATACTTTCCAGTACCTTTGTTACTTCTCCAATGTCCTTTTTCACTAAATCAAACGACTCTTTCGTTCCCGTTGCTTCATTTATTTGCTTATGAAACTCTGTTGAAAAGAGAGAAAACTGTGATGCTGCCTGTTCTGTTATTGCTTTCATCCTATGTATGGTATCAGAAATATTTCCTGTTGCATTCGCAGATTGATCCGCTAATTTTTTCACTTCATTGGCTACAACTGCAAATCCTCTGCCTGCTTCTCCAGCTCTGGCAGCCTCAATCGTTGCGTTCAGTGCAAGGAGCTTCGTTTGTTCCGCTATTTGATGGATAAGCGAAATAACGGATACTATAGATTTGGAATGATGATGAACATTTTCAATGACCTCGGTCATCGAAGTCAATTCTTCTGAAAAGTTTTTCATCCCATACACCATTTGGTCAACATGTCTTTCGCCATCACCAGCCGAGCGGTTCATGTTCTTCGTTTTCGAAAGTACATTGTCCATGTGGGCAAAAACTGACTCAACAGACCCTTTCATTTCGTAAAAATGATGGACACTTTCTTCAGATGTCCCCGCTGTCTCCTCGGCTCCTATTTTCACCATTCGGACAATTTCCATCATCCTGGCATTTTCTTCGAGTAATTCGCCTGATGATAATTGAAGTTTACTTCCTGTGTTATATAAATGCTCTGTCGTCTGATGAATGTTAAAAAAAAGTCCTCTCATTTTTTCAATCATCAATTGAAAGCTTTTTTGAAGAGATTTAATCTCAGGTACCGAAGTATTGATTGAGATTGGTGTACGCAGGTCACTATCACGTATTTTTTTCATAGCCTCCCTAAGTTCAGCAATCGGAGACACCAAACGATTCACGATAATCATAACGATGATATATGCAGCCAAAACACAAAATACGATTGTGAAAATTGTATAAACCGCTATCGAGTATACCCCCTTCATATAATTTTCCTGGGGGATGACTATCACATATTCTCCCTGTAATTCTTGAATGGTGTGATATGCCAGCGTATATTTTTTACCGTTAATCGTCCTTTGAACAGTACCTTTTTCATTTTTTTCAATTTCTTCAATGAGTTCTTCAGGAAATTGAAGTTTCGTATTCTTACTTACTGCAAATGGGGTTGCCTTCTGATCCTGAACCAGAAAATATTCTCCCTTAAGATCATCTTGAATCAGGGCTGAATCCTGTTTTTTTATTATTTTGTTTAGCTGCTTTTCAAATTGATCGGGGTTTCCTACATATAACAGCATCAAGCTTTGGGCAATATCATTTATCGATGTAACCTCCCGCTCTAAGCGCTGTTCCATCAAATGAATGGCGTTTTTTTTAGAGTGTGTATACGAAAGCGATCCTATAATAGCACCCGTAACTACGACAGTAAACAGCATAACCATAATTAACCTAAGCTTTAAAGATAAAGAAGAAATATTTGTTATACTACTGACTTTATTAATAAAATGTTTTATAAATAAAATAGGTTTTCTCACCATTTTTATACATCCTCCCCAACTTTTCCCTCATATATCTTCTCAAATAAAAGTTAAGGAAGTGTAAATTTAGTGTGTGTTTTTAGTTAAATCCAGGCCTAAAGACCCTATCTCTACGTTTAGTCAATATCAGATACAACAGTACGTTTAATACCGAACACATAAAAGTAAGTCTATACATTTGAACAATATCCTCTTTCCAAAAAGAATAAGCAATAGGACCTACCGCCACCCCGATAAACCTGACAGCACCATACATACTTACGACAAACCCTCTCTCTCCTTCATCTACACTCCCTGCTACAAACGTATTGAGTACAGGCAGAACCAGTCCTAATCCACCGAAACAGACCGTAATGAAGAAAAGCAGGGATCCCAGTGAATGAAAGAATATCAATGCTCCAAGAGAAAATGTCATCAATCCGATTCCCCACTTAATATAGTACCAGCCCCGCCCTTCATCTGTTTTTAACCTCTTCCCGCTCCAGGTTGAAGAAATCGTCATTGCTCCGAGAGGGAACATAAAAGAAAACCCTTTGAAGAATCCATCAATATGAAAAGTATTTTCAATATGGTAGGAAAGAAAGAACAGGATGCCGAATAATAGAAATAAACCAATTCCGCCAATTGCATAAAGAGGCAGAAGCAATAACCCTTTAGAAGCAAAAACAGCAGCAAGATCCCGTGCATACTCACTTACTCCCTGTAATTTTTTCTGATCATTGTTTTTCTTGATATTTCTATTTAACCCGAATAGAATCACCAGGCAGAGAAGCGGAAAAATCCAAAAAACATGATTCCAACTCAGAAAAATGGTCAAGCCGGCACCAATCACTGGAGCAAAAACCTTTCCTAACCCATTAAATACTTCCAGCGCCCCCAAGACTTCTGATCGTTCTTCGCCGCTAAAAAGGTCACCGGCTAACGCTATTGCAAGGGGTGTTGTACCAGCAGCCCCCACACCCTGTAAGCCCCTGCCGCTCATAAAGAGGAAGGCGGGCTCCTTCAACCAGGCACTTACCGCGCACAAAATACTTCCAGCCAAGATGATCCATAGAGAAAATTGAATCAAACGATTACGTCCAAACCTGTCTGATAGGAATCCGATAAACGGGATGCAAACAGCAGCCGGAATGGTAAATGAACTTAAAATCCATCCCGACCATCTTTCATCGATATGCAGCCCTTTTTCTATACTCGGCAGTATCGGAAGCAACATAGAGTTTCCCAATACCATGAGAATCGGAAGCAGTCCAATCACTCCCACAAGCTTTTTGTTCGTCATTGCACTTGTCCCCTTTACAAACCATTCATTTATCTGGAGGGATCAATTATGAAACGAATGATTATTTTCTTAGGTATTATCATTCTTCTTTACAGTGTCTATTATGATTTAAACAAGGGTACGTTAAATCTATTGACCAAGAGGCACACCGAAGTCTTAACAGCCCAGCCTCAGGCTGTTACCCAAGAAGCTATTGATAGTGTTTCTCTACCTGAAGCCTCCGAATCCTCACGATCTTATGTAGAAGTGAAAATCAAACCCGGTGATACCGTATTAAGCCTCGTTGAAAATTCCATTGAGGGGACACTTCCTGTATCCATTGAACAGGTCGTCTCTGACTTTGAAGAATTAAACGATGTGGAGCCCGGCAAGATCCAGATAGGTAAAACGTACAAAATTCCTCACTACACGGACTGATTTCACCACCCTTCTGCACCTAATTCTTGTCAATTGATACAAAACACTGTTACAATTGCCTCGTATTATCTATAATGTATAGTTGAAGAACCTTTTAAAAGGAGCGAATTACACTTGAGTGAAATTATACATCGTTCAAAAACTCGTCCGGTAAAAGTCGGAGATTTAACCATTGGCGGCAACAATGAATTAATTATACAAAGCATGACGACTACAAAGACGCATGACGTTGAAGCAACAGTTAAGGAAATACATCGTCTTGAAGAGGCGGGATGCCAGGTGGTCCGGGTGGCATGCCCTGATGAACGCGCAGCCAACGCAATTGCAGATATCAAGAAACAAATTAATATTCCATTAGTAGTAGATATCCATTTCGATTATAAGCTTGCGCTGAAAGCGATTGAAGGCGGAGCAGATAAAATCCGGATCAACCCGGGTAATATCGGGCGCCGTGAAAAAGTGGAAGCAGTCGTGAAAGCGGCGAAGGAAAAAGGCATTCCTATCCGTATCGGGGTGAACGCAGGCAGCCTTGAAAGAAAAATCCTTGAAAAATACGGTTATCCAACCGCAGATGGAATGGTTGAAAGTGCTCTTCATCACATCAAGATCCTTGAAGATCTCGATTTTCACGACATTATCGTTTCGATGAAAGCATCAGATGTCAATTTAGCCATTGAAGCGTATACCAAAGCGGCACAAGCTTTTGATTATCCGCTCCACCTTGGGATCACAGAATCTGGAACCCTATTCGCCGGCACGGTAAAAAGTGCTGCCGGCCTTGGTGCCATCCTGAGCCTCGGCATCGGAAACACCCTTAGGATTTCCCTTAGTGCCGATCCCGTGGAAGAAGTGAAAGTTGCACGAGAACTATTGAAATCGTTTGGCCTCGCTTCCAATGCAGCTACTTTGATTTCATGTCCGACTTGCGGACGAATCGAAATTGATTTGATTTCCATCGCAAACGAAGTGGAAGAATATATCCAAACCATAAAAGCACCAATCAAGGTGGCCGTGCTTGGCTGTGCGGTTAACGGACCAGGAGAGGCCCGTGAAGCGGATATCGGCATCGCCGGTGCCCGTGGTGAAGGACTTCTATTCCGCAAAGGAAAAACCGTCCGTAAAGTTCCTGAAGAAACAATGGTTGAAGAATTGAAAAAGGAAATCGACAAAATCGCTCAGGAATATTACGATAAGCAAGAAGCAGAAAAGAAAGAAACACAAGTATAAAAAGTAAAGAGGACTGATCACTCAGTCCTCTTTTTACTTTTTTAAAACGCTCCCCATTTTAAAAAAGCGATCTACTTATTAAAAGAAAGGCAATACAAATAATCCTATGATTATTGATACTGCTCCGATTCCAATAGCCCATGACCCAAGCGTTTTTGCTCCGCGTCTTCTGGCAACGAATCCGATTACAATCCCAGCCGCTCCCATGATGACTGGAAGAATAAATAGAGAAAGAATCGACAGGGCGAGTGCGGAATAACCGAGTACTCTTCCTGATGTCGTACTTTCCTCTTCTGCATCACTTTCAAAATCGCGGCTTACGTTGACTGGAGCAGCGATTTCGGCTGCCGTTTCTTCTTTGTATTCTTGATCCCTATCCTCGATTTCCGGATTGTCGTAATACACGTCGATATCTTCAATATCTCGATGTCGTTCATCAGCCATACAGCAATCCCTCACTTTCGATGTTTGGGAGCCTTCTTATTGTTTGTTAAAGGACTTATTTTACTATGCTAATGTTTGTCATTTCTGTTATCATGTTCTTTACCTTGTCCTCTTTCTACAATTAAATCTTATAGGATAAATTGAAATATGTTACACTTGAATAAGTTTGTATAAGAGGAGCATGATACCGCATGAAACGTTTTGGAATTGATATTGACGGAACAGTTACGTCTCCGGAATCTTTACTGCCGCATATAAATGAATATTTTAAATTGAACCTGACTTTAAATGATATAACACAATATGAATTGACCGAAGTCCTGAATATTTCCCCTCAAGTCTTCGGTAAATGGTTTAAAGAAGCAGAACCGCATATATACAAGAAATCACCAATCGCTTCAGGGGCGAAATTGATTCTTGATGACTGGAAAGAACAGCATGAGCTGTATTTCATCAGCGCACGTCCATCGGAGCTTCTGCAATTAACGAAAGAATGGTTTGATGCACAGGATCTTATGTACCATCACATAGAATTAATCGGATCTCATAATAAAATTTCAACTGCCAAGAAATATGATGTGGATATCTTTTTTGAAGACAAGCATGATAATGCAGTGATGATACATGAAGAACTGAATATCCCTGTCGTTTTATTTAATACTCCTTATAATCAGAACCCTATCCCTGAAGGGGTCATCCGGGTAAATGACTGGACAGAAGCGAATCGATGGGTCCAGAAATGGCTTGGTGAAGTAAAATAGAAAAATAAAAAATGGCCTTGGACTTCATCGTCCAAGGCTTTTTTATGAATATCTATATCATTGACACTGAGGGCATTTTCCGTAAATTTCAAATTTATGGCCAGAAATATCATAGCCTGTTTCTTCGATGCTGTCCTTCAGGGCATCCATCGGGCAAGTTTGAATTTCTTTTGTCTTACCGCAGTCCATGCAAATGAAATGATGGTGGTGATGGTCGCTTTCACATGTAAACCGAAAATGCCTCTCCCCTGAAAGCTCTGTCTCTTCAAGAATTCCGAGCTCAACGAATAAGCTCAGGTTCCGATAGATTGTGTCAAAACTCAATCCTGGATAGTCGCTCTTCATATGTTCAAGGACATCTTTGGCTGTCAAATATTTATTTGAACTTGAAAACAGTTCAAGTAATTCCTCTCTCTTGCCTGTATGTTTATATCCCTCAGATTTCAATAGATCCATCGCTTGGGTTACATTCATTTTTATTACACCTCTGCTTTTTCAGTATGCCTGGATGATTTAACCTTCTTCATGGCAATCGTGATCAATAAAATGAGAATGGCAGTGACCACAATGGTTCCGCCAGGCGCAAGATCTAAATAAAAGGCACTGACTAATCCAACGATCACAGAAATTTCACCGAATAATACGGAATAACCTATCGTCTGTTTAAACCCTCTTGCAATCCGTATACTCGCCGCCACAGGAAGTGTCATCAGTGAAGATACCAGAAGGATGCCGACAATGCGCATAGACGCAGCGATGACCAAAGCCACCATGACCATGAAAATGAAATGAATCACTTTAGCCGGTATCCCCGATGCTTTTGCATGATCTTCATCAAAAGAAAGAAGAAATAATTCTTTATACAATAAAAAGATCACTGTAATTACCACGATACTGATCGCAGCAATCAAGTAAAGATCCCCCCTGCTTACGGCACTCACACTGCCGAATAAATAACTGAATAGATCAGTTGTAAAACCGTCAGCGAGCGATATAAAGATAACGCCTATTCCGATTCCGCCAGATAATATGATCGGAATGGCGAGTTCCTGATAATGTTTATACAATGTCCGCAGCCGTTCAATGAACAGCGAACCCGTAACGGAAAATATCATTCCGAGATATAAAGGATTAAGACCTTGTAGAGAAGGGACTGTCTTGCTCAGGTATAAACTTGCGGCAATCCCTGACAATGTTACATGACTAAGAGCATCTGCTATCAGTGAAAGTCTCCTGACAACGATGAACGCTCCTAATAGAGGAGCGATGATTCCGATAAGAATACCTGTAAGAAAAGCATTTTGTAAAAATTCATATAGAAAAATGGCTTCTAGCACCCGCTTTTCCTCCAATCAGTGATGTTCGTGGTTTAAAAAGTGGACATCATGACCATAAAATGAAGACATCTCACCTTCTTTTAATTGTTCAAACTCTTCTGTCCGTCCGTGGAAATGAAGATGCTTATTTAAACAAGCCACATGTGTTACTTTACTTGAAATGGACCCGATATCATGTGTAACCAGCAACAACGTAATACCAAGGTCGGTGTTCAAATGATCAAGCATATCATAAAAGTTTTGAACGTTCTTGCTGTCTACACCTACCGTCGGTTCATCCAGGATCAGCACATCGGGCTTGCTGACCAGTGCCCGTGCGATGAAAACCCTTTGCTGCTGACCGCCTGATAATTCACCGATATTCCTCTCGGCAAAAGGAGTCATACCCACTGATTCAATTGCATCTTGTATATCTTTCCGATATTTTGAAGAGATTCTCTTGAAAAGTCCGGCTTTTTTGGCCAGTCCGCTTGCAACAACCTCATCCACTGTGGCAGGGAAACCAGTATTGAAACTGTTTGCTTTTTGAGAAACAAAGCCGATCCGGTCCCACTGCCTGAATTTTTGCTGTGGGGTTCCAAACAGCTCGATTTTCCCTTGCTTCACTTTCAATAAACCCAGCATGAGTTTCAATAAGGTCGATTTACCTGAACCATTTGGACCGACAATCCCTAAAAAAGCCCCCTTGGGGATGGAAAGATTAATATCTTCAAGTACCCGTTCACGGTCGTACCTGAAATTCAGATTTTCTATTTTTATAATAGGAGTTTGATTTTGTTCCATTGTTCTCAACTCACTTTTTAAGAATCATTACGATTTAAAGCACTTAAGAAAGTATACATTATGGGAAATCACTTGTAAACCAATGAGTTTATCCCAACAGGGAAGGATCTGGGGAAACAGAATTGTGCCGCATCATTCTACCTTCACTCTGCAAAAAACTGTCACTTTCTACTCTGAAGTAACATATGTATTTTTTGAGGAGTGATATAGATGAAGTTATTACAAAATGTGATTAATCACAAAATCAACACGATTAACCGGGAAGAATTACTTAAGTATGCCACTCAATACAATATTTCTTTAACCTCCAAGCAGGCTGACGCGATTGTCGAAAGAGTCAAAGGGAAAAACATCAATATCTTTGATGCCGGGAGCAGGAGCAAATTGGTGAAAGAGCTGGCTAAATCAATCGGGCCGGCTAAGGCAAAAGAAATCAATCAGCTCTTCATGCAGCTGATCAGATAAAGAGCCAGCTAATAAAAAAGGAGGCTTCTTCTTTACAGAAGAGCCTCCCACCTCATTACTGCTTCTCTATTTTCGTCAATACGTCTTCATCAAATTCTTGTCTCCGAAGCATATCAATTTCAAATTTATAAGGCGCCTTCTTGTTCTTCTTATCTTCTCCTACATAAGGTGTTTCGAGGATTTTAGGCACTTCAGCCAGCTGTGGATGATGGACGATATAATTCAGTGCTTTGAATCCGATGTGGCCGAACCCGATATTTTCGTGACGGTCTTTACTTGCCCCGGCAGGATTCTTACTGTCATTTATATGAAGGACTTTAAGACGGTCCATTCCAATGATCTTATCGAATTCTTCAAGTACCCCATCGAAATCTTCGACGATATCATACCCTGCATCATGGGTATGACAGGTATCGAAACAGATTGAAAGTCTGTCATTCAGTTCGACCCCTTCGATGATCTGGGCCAACTCCTCGAATGACCTCCCGCATTCAGATCCTTTCCCTGCCATTGTTTCCAGGGCAATCTGCGCTGTATGATCCTTCGTCAATACTTCGTTTAGACCTTCAATGATTTTTTCAATTCCCTTGTCTGCTCCAGCACCTACATGAGCTCCAGGATGAAGGACAATCTGCTTGGCACCCAGTGCTTCTGTGCGTTCAATTTCAGATCGTAGAAAATTAACACCCAATTCAAAGGTCGCCGGATTGGTTGTATTCCCGATATTGATGATATAGGGAGCATGTACAACGATGTTATCGATATTGTTTTCCTTCATATGCTGAAGACCGGCTTCTATATTTAAGTCTTCAATCTTTTTTCTTCTTGTATTTTGAGGTGCTCCTGTATAAATCATGAACGTATTTGCACCATAAGACACTGCTTCTTCACTGGAAGCCAGCAGCATCTTTTTACCGCTCATTGACACGTGGGATCCAATCTTAACCATTCTCCTCAACTCCTAAGAAAATCTCTTTTTCATTTTATCGAATGTGTGAAAATGAATCACGTCATATGACTTATTTACTTCTGTTTTTCTTTCTTCTTTCTTTCTTTTTGATTTGTTCCATCTTGTATTTCATTTTCTTTTTGTAACCAGGCTTTACATTCTTTGGTTTTCGTACAAGGGATTTTGCTTTTACATCGATCTCATTATCCGATGTCTTTTGACGGCTTTTTCGCTTGTTCAGGGCTGGAAGTTCAATCCACTCACCTTTCTTAAGCTCCATGTGACTGAATGAGATTCCCATCTTTTCCAGACGATTCAGTGCATCCTCATCAGCCGGTTCATAAATCGTATAAGCGATACCCGAATTCCCCGCTCTTGCAGTACGGCCAGATCTATGCACATAAAAATCAAGGTCCTGAGGAAGTTCATAGTTGATGATATGACTGACTCCTTCAATATCAATCCCTCTTGCGGCCAGATCAGTGGCTACAATATATTGATAATCAAGATTCCTGGTCTGCTTCATCATTTTTTTACGTTCACGGGGTGACAGATCACCATGAATTCTACCGACCTTCAGACCCTTCGCAATCAAGGCATCCGCCACTTCATCCGCTTTGGCTTTTGTATTCGTGAAGACGATTCCTAAATATGGGTTTATTTCCACTAACAGATCGTAAAGTACATTAACTTTGTCTCGGCTTTTCTTTGGAATGATGATGTGCTGAATATTCTTAGCCGAAATTCTTTCCGGTTCAACATGAGCAAATTGTGGATTTTCCATATATTTTTTCATGAAGGGCTTCAGCTTTTCAGGGATGGTGGCAGAGAAAACCAATATTTGCAGTTTTTCTGGCATTTTTGCAGCAATTTGATCCACATCTTCGATAAAGCCCATATCAAGCATAAGGTCTGCTTCATCGACCACCAGTATGGAAGAGGTATGGACAAATAAAGCCTGTTCCTTTACTAGGTCGTTGACACGGCCGGGTGTCCCTACAACGATTTGTGGTTGGATTTTAAGCTTTTCAATCGTTCTTTGTTTATCTGTTCCTCCAATGAAGCAGCGGGAAGTAATTTCACTGTTTTTAGTGATTTTCAGGATTTCATGATAAATCTGCTGTGCAAGTTCCCTCGTTGGAGCTGTAATGACAGCTTGTACCTGTTCTGATGCCGCATCCACTCTTTCAATGATCGGCAGTAAATAGGAATGGGTTTTACCCGTACCTGTCTGTGATTGTCCAATCGCACTTTGTCCCTTTAAGATCAGCGGGATCATTTTCTTCTGGATTTCAGTGGGCTCATAGAAACCTAATTCTTCTATCGCTTCGGCAATAAAAGATTTAAATTCATAATCAAGAAATAAATTCTTTTTCATCTGTTTCATCTCCTTATTTTTAATATCCTTTTATTTAAACGTAAGTAGTCGGCGTTAATTTTAAAGAACATCTAACCATTATAATAAACTTTTGACAAAACATCTAGTTACACTTACAGGGATTTCCCCGATATTGAAACAATACCCTTTTTTCACGACTTGCATACTCTATAATGACGGAAGAATTATGCATCGAAAGGAGGCAGGCAGCATGCCGCCTAGAGGACGAATGAGAATGCAGAATCAACATCAGGGAAATCCCTTTGGAATGATGCCTCGACACGGTGGAACCCCCCCATTCGGATTGAGGCAGCCAAATGAAATGAGAAACCCTTTCGGAATGAGATCCCAGTCTCCCCATCCATTTCACATGGGTCAGCAAATGAATGGCTTAATGCGTCAGCAAGGTCCGCAGCAGATGAATATGCAAGGAATGAACGGAGGCAGGAGAAAAGGACGCGGAGGCGGACTCCTGGCCAGATTGTTAAAAAAAGGTGACGGTGTCCAAGGAGGCAATCAGCAGGGAGGCATTCTTCAACAATTCAGCAGAAGTGATTCCGCGGGAGCTGCTGCTGGATTCGAACGTGGACCAGGGGCCGCTGCTGGAGCATCCTCCATAGGAAATTTATTAAACCCGGGGAATATCAGTTCCTTTCTTTCAAATACGCAGCAGGTACTGAATGCAGCCCAGCAATTCGGCCCTATGATTCAACAATATGGTCCTATGGTCAAGAACCTGCCCGCATTATGGAAACTATATCGTGGATTTAAAGATCTATCGGCTGAATCACCTTCAGAAGAGGTAAATGATGACGCAGTGGAGAAGGTTGATCTAGAAGAAATAGATGAAACAGCAGCAATGAAAAAAAAGAAAACAAAGAAAAAAATAAAGGCAGAAGACAAATCGGAGGAACAACGCCCAAAAAGAAAGTCTCCTGCAGGAAGTTCTCAGCCTAAATTATATATCTAGCACTGAATCCCTCCCGAGTATATACTTGCAGGGGTTTTTCTTTTTGATTACGCGAATTCAACAAAATCCTCCTCTTCTTCCCTACTCTTTGTCAGAATCCCCATTCTCCTTTATAATGGAGACACAACCTTTTCTCATGTAGGAGGATTTTCATAGATGGATATTATTAAGATAACTCCGAGGGGCTATTGCTATGGTGTAGTGGATGCAATGGTCATCGCCAGAAACGCCGCATTAGATAAATCGCTTCCTCGTCCTATTTATATTCTGGGAATGATCGTGCATAACAAGCACGTCACAGATGCGTTTGAAGAAGAAGGCATTATTACGCTGGATGGTAAAAATAGAAGAGAGATCATTGAGCAGGTAAATGAAGGAACCGTCATCTTTACAGCACATGGTGTCTCACCTGAGGTAAAAGAAATTGCACGAAAAAAAGGGCTTGTCACACTTGATGCCACCTGTCCCGATGTAACAAAGACACATGACCTCATTCGCGCCAAGGAAGCAGAAGGATATGACGTCATTTACATCGGTAAAAAAGGACATCCAGAGCCTGAAGGGGCAGTAGGTGTTGCGCCTGATATCGTACATCTTGTAGAAACTGCTGAAGATGTAGAGAAACTTTCCATCGATAATGACAAAATCATCGTGACGAACCAGACGACTATGAGTCAATGGGATGTTCTTGATACGATGGAAAAGGTAAAAGAAATGTTCCCGCATGTCGAGCTGCATAAAGAAATCTGCCTGGCCACCCAGGTACGTCAGGAAGCAGTGGCTGAGCAGGCAGGCGACGCAGATGTTCTCATAGTGGTTGGAGATCCCAAGAGTAATAATTCAAATCGTCTCGCACAGGTCTCAAAAGAAATTGCAGGGACTCCTGCATACAGGATTTCTGACATCAGCGAGCTGGATACTGAATGGATTAAATCAGCAAATGTCGTAGCGGTGACGGCTGGTGCCTCCACCCCGACTCCAATCGTGAAAGAAGTCATCAAGTTTTTACAGGAATTTGACCCGAGTGATGAAGCGACTTGGACAAGAGAACGCAGTGTACCTTTAAATAAGATCCTTCCTAAAGTAAAAAAGTCTAAATTAAGTTAAAAGAAATGAAAGCCCCCGGCTATAACCGGGGGCTTTCATTTACGAATTATTTTACATATAGGTAAATGGATTTGTGTTTGACTTTGAAGCAAAAATATTTACAATGTAGCCCTTTTCTGCGCATTTTCCCGCTAAATACTTTGCCACGCCATCCTTCATGACCTTTTCAATATGATGACCTGCATCCACAATATTCAGCCCCATCATCATCGCATCGTGAGCTGTGTGATAGTAAATATCTCCGGAAACAAAGGCATCTGCACCCTGTCTTTTGGCCGCGGAAATAAATTTATTCCCATCCCCACCGAGAACTGCCACTTTCCTGACTTTGTCATCCATGTCTCCAATGACCCGGATTCCGTCCATGCCGAATGTTTCTTTCACAGTCGCAGCGAAATCTTTCAGTGAAATTTCTTCTTGTAGTTTACCGATTCTCCCCAGACCCAGAGCTTCTCCCTTGTTTTCAAGTGAATAAATGTCATATGCCACTTCTTCGTATGGATGATGGGCGAACATCGCTTTCAGCACTTTTCCCTCGAGTGAAAGTGGATAGATGGTTTCAATTTTTTCTTCTGCTACTTCTTCCACCTCTCCAATCTGACCGATGTGAGGATCAGAATTGTCTCCAGGCAAGAACCTTCCCTTTCCTTCTGTCGAAAAGCTGCAGTGTGAGTAATTGCCGATATGGCCTGCACCTGCTTTACCTAATGCTTCCCGTAGCTCTTCACTATCTTCCCTCGGTACATAGACAACAAGTTTCCTTAATTGTTCTGAGTAGGTCGGAAGTAAAACAGAAGTGTCTTGAAGATTCAATGCTTCAGCAAGGAGATCATTCACCCCTCCGGAAGCAACATCAAGATTTGTATGGGCTGCATAAACAGCAATGTCATTCTTGATCAGTTTCTCGATCATTCTCCCTTGATAGGTGTCTGTCTGAAGGGATTTCATTGGCCTAAAAAGCGGCGGATGGTGAGCAATGATCAATTTGACATTATTTTTGATGGCTTCATCCACTACATTTTCGAGGACATCCAATGTAATCATGACATTTTCTACTTTTTCATTCAGTTTACCGATTTGCAAACCGATCGGATCACCATTTTCCGCCAGGTATTTCGGTGAAAACTCTTCAAAGAGTTGGATGATTTCGTGGCCATTTACCGTTTTCATTTGGAAAGAACCTCCTCAACCATTTGAATTTTATTCTTCAATTCATTTTTTCGTTCATTCAATGCGTCTGATTGTGCCGCTTTCTCCATGTTATCCAGGATATTTTTCCACTGTGCACTTTCCTGCATCCATTTCTTGCGGAATGCTTCATTTCGCGCTTTCATGAGAAATGGACCGAGTAAAAGTTCCTTTGCCTGTTGTTCATTTGAGTAGGGACGCTCTGGCTCTCCCCTGTCGGCAGTCAGAATTTCATACACTTTCCCATCTTCTTCTATGATTTCTTCACTTTTCAGCTCCCAGTCGTTTTGAAGAAGCCAAATACGGATCGATTTAGCACTTACATTCGGCTGAAGGACCAGCCTTTTCACTCCAGTGAGCTTCCCTTTACCCTCTTCTAAAATCGATGCAATCAGGGTGCCCCCCATTCCCGCTATGGTAATGCAATCCACTTCTCCAGGTGTGATGACTTCAAGGCCATTGCCTAGTCTGACCTCTATTTTGTCCTGCAGACAGGCATCTTCCACCTGCTTTACGGCTGAAAGGTACGGTCCTTTCACCACTTCACCTGCTATGGCGCTTTCTACAATTCCTTTTCTGACTGCAAAACATGGTAAATACGCGTGATCGGAACCTATATCTGCTATTTTTGATCCCCGAGGGATATATGAAACAACTGTTTCTAAACGTTTGGATAATTGTTCTATATTCATGACTTCACCTTTTTAGTTGATTTGATACTTAGTATGTACGTTTACATTCTATCTGACTTTATCCAATAAAAAAAGTCCTTTGCCCCATTAGGCAAAGAACCTTTTTAAGCGTATACATTATTTAAGTGATTTGACCCATTCAGCCATTGCATCAAGATTTTCCTCTTTTACAAGACCTGCAGGCATAGCGCCTTTACCATTTTTAATGGTTTCTTTGATCTCATCAACAGACTTGTCTGTACCTTTAAGGGCAGGACCCATTCCGCCTTCGTAGTTCCCACCGTGACAAGATAGACAGTTGTCTTTGTAAGTTTGTTCAGGATCAAACTCGCCGCTTGAAGCCTGCTCTTCCTTACCGCCTTTTTCCCCGTGTTCCGCTTCTTTCGCTTTCTCATCAGCATTGTTAAGGCCTTCTAAAGACATGAAGAATACAAGGCCGATCCCCATAGCCATGATCAGAATGAATGGAATAATTGGATTACGATTCATGATTTAACCTCCTTTATGTACAACATCCAAAACAGTGCTAGTAAACATCTTATATTTTACTTTAAAAAGCGACAAAGGAAAAGTCCTATAGATTAACTTTTCCATCTTTCTCACAAATTAGACACATTTGTTTGTTTTTGTTATCGAAAATTAGGTTCCTTAATCACCGCTAATGATTTCCGTGCAAGACTTCGCTTTCCGCGGGCGGTTGGTGAGCCTCCTCCGCCTGAGTTGTCTTAGCTGTCCAGCTGCAGGGCTTAGAGGCACATGTCATAAGCCAAACCGGCCAGGAAGGCAAAGAACCGCCTTCATGACCGATTCGTCTTATGCCACACGCCTCTGAGCAAACCCCTTCCGCTTTTCTTATAGGAGTCTTCGTCTTGCACTCCAACCAACAGCTGGAACCTCTCAAAATCAAAAATAAGCTTGACCCTTCCTTTAACCTGGTTGCTCTTATTATTCTTTACATAACGACTGTAGACTAACAAAAACGAAGAGCTTTAAGGCGCATGATGGATGCATCCTTTAAGCTCTTCATTTGTTAGTCTATTTTTATTGACAGCCGATTAGACGGGATATGACCATTCGTTGTACTTCGGATGTGCCTTCTCCGATTTCAAGGAGTTTTGCGTCACGCATGTATCTTTCTACGTGATATTCTTTCATGTATCCGTATCCTCCATGAATCTGGATCGCTTCATCGGCTACTTCCATGCTTATTTCAGAAGCATAAAGCTTACACATGGACGCCTCTTTCGAGAAAGGTCTGCCTTGGTCCTTAAGCCAGGCGGCTTTGTGCACCATATTCCGTGCGAGTTCGATCTTCATTGCCATATCGGCAAGCTTAAATTGCGTGACTTGGAACTGGGAAAGAGTTTTTCCAAATTGCTTTCTTTCCTTCGAGTATTGCAGCGCCTTCTCATAGGCCGCCTGAGCGACACCTACGGCCATGGCGCCAATCCCGATCCGTCCCCCGTCCAGGGTCACAAGGAATTGTTTAAAGCCCTCTCCACGTTTACCCAGCAGGTTTTCTTTCGGTACTTCCACATCTTCCAGAACTAATTCAGTCGTGTTGGAAGAATGAAGCCCCATTTTTTCGTAATTATCGATCACAGTAAATCCTTTTGCCTTGGTAGGTGCGATAATCGCACTTATTTCTTTCTGTCCATTCTCCCGGCCGGTGATGGCCGTCAGGGCTAGATGGTCAGCATAGCTTGCATTTGTGATATAGCACTTGTTCCCATTGATCAGCCATTTATCACCTTTGTCTTCCGCTGTGGTTTGTGTTCCGCCTGCATCAGACCCGGCATTGGGTTCTGTCAGTCCGAATGCGCCGAACGATTCGCCTGTACAAATCGGTGTAAGATACTTTTCCTTTTGATCGTTTGTCCCGAATAAATTGATCGGTGCCCCCCCTAAGGAAATGTGGGCAGAATAAGTAATCCCCGTTGAAGCACAAGCCCTGCTCAACTCTTCCGTCACGATTGCAAAACTGACTGTATCCGCACCAGCACCTCCATATTCTTCAGGAAACGGCAGACCCATCATTCCTAAATCCGAAAGCTTTTTAAAGATTTCCTTAGGGAACTCTTTTGTGCGATCTCTTTCCAATGCACCCGGAGCGACTTCCTCCTCTGCAAATTCCCTGATCGTTTTTTTAATCATTGCCTGTTCTTGCGTTAAGTCAAAATTCATCCTTATCCCCCTTGTATTTACTTGATGAATGAAAGCCCGAATGTGTCCAGACTTTTTTTAATCACGCTTTCAGGAAGCCTATCAAGATTTCTATGAATGCGCTCTCATTCCTATTATAAGAGGCAATGGTGAATTTTCTCAACTTTAAAAAACTTTTTAATATTCAGAAGTTATATCAATATAGAAATCAACAGTAATAGTCCTCCGATAGCACCGGACAATGTGAAATAAATCAGTCTTTGCTTCCATCCGAGGACTATCCAGAACAAACAATTCAAAAATAAGGAAGCATAGGTATTGAGGGGAGAACCATCAAACATCTCTTCAGTGATGGCAATGGTTATCAGGAGAATGATGAATGCCGATGCAATCAGAATGGGAGCCGTTGAAACTTTTTTATTAGAATAGTAAATTCCTACTCCAAATAATAATACGACAAAACCTGTCAAAATCGCTGTTTGCAAAACGACTGACAATTCAGTAAAATAAATGACAAATAATGAAATCAACATCACGATTGCCGAAAGCAGGATCGGAATGTTATTACCCTTCATTTTGCTTTTTTTAGTAGAAGACTTTAAAATGTTTTCTTCGCCATTGGTATAGAGTGCCAATAAATAATCGCAATATTGATCAGGCAGCATTTTATTTTGCTTCCAAAATTTGATTTCATTTATGATCACAACTTGTCTGCTGTGTTTAGATTTAGACATAATGCTCTCTCTTTCTGAAAATGATCCTTTTGTTACATTCGTCAACTTTTGGGGTAATCCCTTTAAATTTCAATAAAAAAAACCTCTATCATTTAAATGATAGAGGTCACGATGATTCTATTCCAAGAAATCCTTAAGTCGTTTACTGCGGCTCGGATGGCGCAACTTACGAAGTGCTTTCGCTTCAATCTGACGAATACGTTCACGCGTTACACCGAATACTTTACCAACTTCCTCGAGTGTACGGGTTCTGCCGTCGTCCAGTCCGAATCGTAAACGAAGGACATTCTCTTCACGATCTGTAAGAGTATCAAGAACATCTTCCAATTGTTCTTTCAATAATTCATATGCGGCATGCTCGGAAGGAGACTGCGCTTCTGCATCTTCGATAAAATCTCCAAGGTGAGAGTCGTCTTCTTCTCCAATCGGTGTTTCAAGCGATACGGGTTCTTGAGCGATCTTTAAAATTTCTCTTACCTTCTCAGGGGTAAGATCCATTTCTTCTGCAATTTCCTCTGGTGATGGTTCACGGCCGAGATCCTGTAAAAGCTGTCTCTGTACCCGTATCAACTTGTTGATCGTTTCAACCATATGAACCGGTATACGGATCGTTCTTGCCTGGTCAGCAATGGCACGGGTGATTGCCTGACGGATCCACCATGTAGCATACGTGCTGAATTTGTATCCTTTGCGATAATCAAATTTCTCTACCGCTTTAATCAGACCCATATTTCCTTCTTGAATCAGATCTAGGAAGAGCATTCCACGGCCAACATATCTCTTGGCAATACTTACTACAAGACGAAGGTTTGCCTCTGCCAGACGGCGTTTAGCTTCTTCATCACCATCTTCAATCCTTTTTGCAAGATTGATTTCTTCTTCTGCAGATAACAGATCGACTCTTCCGATTTCCTTCAGGTACATCCTTACTGGGTCATTTATCTTAACGCCGGGAGGAACGCTTAAATCATTTAAGTTAAATTCTTCTTCCTCTTCTTTTTCCAGCTCATTGGCGCCCGGATCGTCATCCTCTTCATTCTCATTGATGATTTCGACACCCTGCTCACCTAATTGTTCGTAGAACTCATCCATCTGGTCTGAGTCTAGTTCAAAACCGGAAAGTTTATCAGCGATATCCTCATAAGTAAGGACACCTCTTTTCTTCCCTTGGTTTATTAAAAATTCTTTCACCTGATCAACGGATAACTCTGACGCTATTTGTTTGGAACGCGCGGACTTTTCAGCCATGTGTTCCCCTCCTTCCAACTTCCTTGAACAAAACTTTATAGAGACTTACGCAGCTGTAAGATTTCCATTGCTATTTGTGCTTCTTTACGATAATCATTTAGCCTTTGAGCTTCTTTTCTTTCGGATTCTTTTTCTTTTATTTTCAACATCTTTTGATGTTTTGAAACGGAATGGACGTAATCCAGTAATTCTTGGTCTGTGCATTCATCACTGATCGACATCATTTCAATCTCTGAAACGATCCTTCGAAGCCTTTCATCGGGCAGATATCCTATGAAAGAACTGGCACCAGGAGGCATCCCTTCCTCATAATAACCAAATAAATAAGTAATAATAGCTTGATGCTCATCAATGTTAAGGTGGGTGCCTGCAAGCCAGTCCTGCACCTTATACGCTGTATTGGGATCTTTCAGCATATAGGCAATGAGTCGTCTTTCTGCCGTTTGATATGCAGGCAGCAGCTTCGCTTGCATACTTGAACGATGCGGCTTCGGTGGGGGCACCTGTTTAGCTGGCTTTGACTTTCCTTTCATTGACCCCTTGATATCAGCAAGCTGCTGCTGCAGGGCTTCTAATGAAACATGGAATTCATCTGCCAGGTACCGGAGATAATAATCCCTTTCAACCGCATTGCTCAGCTGGGTAATTTCCTTTAGTATGTCTTCTATATACTGAAGGCGGTCTCCTTCATCATTTAAATTTTTGTTTAATTTATAATACCGCAGCTTAAACGCCATAAACGTCAAGCTGGCCCCTATTACATCCTGCTGAAATTTCTCTTTTCCATACTTTGAGATGTAGTCATCAGGGTCCAATTTTTCAGGTATCATAGCTACCCGTATGGATAAATGATGATTAAGGAGCAGATTACCTGCCCTGAAGGCGGCTTCCACACCCGCAGAATCCCCGTCGTAGCATATGACCACGGATTCTGTTAATCGCTTGATCAACCCGATTTGTCCCTCTGTCAATGAAGTTCCCATCGTGGCCACTCCATTTTCAACGGATGCTTCATTGGCTGAGATCACGTCGGCAAATCCTTCAAAAAGAATGACTTGCTGCTTTCTTCTAATGATGGTTCTTGACTCATGATAATTGTAAAGGATTCGGCTTTTATTAAATATCTTCGTCTCAGGACTATTTAAGTATTTAGGTTCATCCCCAGAGTGGAGGCTTCTACCTGAAAACGCGACTACTTTCCCTTTCGGATCAGTAATGGGAAACATGATCCTGCCTCTGAAACGATCAAGAAACGATTGATCTTTTTCCCTTCTTACCAATAAACCGGCCGCTTCCATCAACTCAAGGGAATATCCCCGCTTCTGCAGAAATTTGACGGTGAAATCCCAACTCGGCAAGGACCAGCCTATTTGGAACTTACTGATACTTTCAGTCGTGAATCCCCTGGAAAGTAAATATTCCAGTGCTTCCTGCCCCTCCTTTGTATTTAAGAGGAGATGATGGTAAAATTTACTTAATAGCTCATGAGCCTGAATCATCTGCTTTTCATCTTCTTGAGGAGGCGCTTCTTTTTCACTTGAAGCAGCAGAGACAGCAATTTCTTCCCCGACTTTGCTTCCAAGCTTCTGTGCTGCCTCTATGAAAGAGAGGCCGTCGACGTCCATTAAGAATGTAAAAGCATTTCCTCCTGCTCCGCAGCCAAAACAATGAAAGATCTGTTTGTCGGGCGACACGGAGAACGATGGAGTGTTTTCCCCGTGAAAAGGACATAGGCCAAAATAATTACGCCCCTGCTTTTTCAACTGTACATAATCACTGACAACATCCACGATATCCGTAGTGGATAATATTTTATTTAATGTTTCTTCAGGGATTCTATCAGACACTGTATATCACCTGGATTTTCATTTCTCTCTTAATGCATTCGGTAAGAATGTTTATATTCCTGCAATCTTCGACAAAATCTTCTCGAATTGCGATGAAAATTCTTCCCGGTCATCATTCGTAAAAGGCTTAGGCCCTTTACCATAATTCCCTTTCCGTCTTTCCTTCGCTGCCACGTAACGGTAATCAAGCGCCGTCACAATGCTCTCTTCTCTGTAGACCTTTCCCCTGGGGGATAAAGTATAAACTTTTTTCGGAAGTACTAAGCTTGCGAGTCCTATATCCTGGGTCACGAGAATATCATTCGTCCGGACATGGTTCATGATATACAGGTCTGCTGCTTCTTTCTCACTGTCCACGTATACCCATCTTCCCTCATCAGGAGTATTCTTCTGATGAGCATGGGAAGCAACAAACACCACTTCAAAACCATAATATCCTGAAATCCGAATGATTTCCTGTTTGACCGGGCAAGCATCTGCATCTACAAAAACTGAAGATTTTTGTTTGCTATTACTAACTATTCTACATCACTCCGTATTATCCTTCTCTCCACAGGAATTTTTCCATGGAATCCAGGTAGAATATCGAAAAAAATCCGAGACGAGACTTGACATATCACAATAATTAGTTTATTCCTTAAGAGTTTAGTCTAAACCTATTTTAAATATTTTTATCACAATTTTTTATTATAGTATAATCGGACGGGTTTGACCACTAATTTACCCGAAAGATTTTTTTGGTTATTTCAGGTACCGTTCCATCCACAAACAAAGAACGATCCTTCCCGTTCAGCACGGGAAGGATCGTTCTTTGTTATGAACCGTTTGACCGCTGATAAATGTTGGTGATGATATTGGCTGTTTCTTCTACAGCCTTATTGGTGACATCAATCACATGACAGCCCATTCGTTCAGAAATCTTCTCGAAGTATTTCAGTTCCTCTTCAATTCGCTTTATATTTGCGTAGCTGGCTTCATCATTAAGCCCCAGCGATTTTAATCGTTCTCTCCGTATCGTATTTAACTTTTGAGGAGAGATCTTTAACCCGAAACATTTCTTCGGAGAAACTTTGAACAGTTCTTCGGGGGGATCCACTTCAGGTACAAGCGGGACATTTGCCACCTTGAATCGTTTATGTGCAAGATACTGCGAAAGAGGTGTTTTACTTGTTCTCGATACTCCAACCAGGACGATATCCGCTTTAAGGATTCCTCTCGGGTCCCTTCCATCATCATATTTCACTGCAAATTCAATCGCTTCCACTTTCTTGAAATAGTCATCATCAAGCTTTCTCACAGTACCGGGTTCAAATAAAGGCTCCTTTTCATAGATCGTCTGATACTTATCCATTAAAGGCCCGATAATATCAAAGGCGTAGAGCTCTTCTTTATCTGCCCGGTCTTTGATATACGCCCTCATATCCGGCTTGACCAGCGTATAAACAATCAGCCCTTGATTCAGCTTTGCCAGGGAAATGACTTCATCAATATTTTCAAAGTCCTCTACATATGGAAAGCGTTTGATGACCGTATTGGAACCATTAAATTGACTAATGGCCGCTTTAGTAACCAATTCAGCGGTTTCTCCCACTGAGTCGGAAACAACATAAATAATCGGTTCTTTCACGATCGTTCACCACCTTCTATTCTTCTTCTGCTAATGCAACAAATGCTTTCGTAATATTCGTCTTCGTAATCCTTCCCGTGACTTCCATATCTCCATTGTCGGTTTTCTTGACCACTGGAACGGAATCAATTTGTTTATGAATGAGATCCTTCGCCACACCAATCAGAAGGTCGTCCTTTTCACATGTTGTGATGTTAGGCATCCTCGTCATTATGATATTCACTGGCAATGTGCTGAGTTCTTGCTTCCCGATACTTGCCCGGAGCAGATCCTTTCTGGACAATACACCTACTAAATATGTATTTGCATCCACAACAAATAAAGTACCCACATCCTCCAGGAACATCGTGACAATTGCGTCATATACTGACACATTCTCATTCACTACTACCGGAATGGATTGATAGTCTTTAACATAAATTTTATTAAGGTTTTCTGTCAAGAGCTGTGTACCCGTTTTTCCTGTATAGAAATAGCCCACTCTCGGTCTTGCATCCAAATAACCTGCCATTGTAAGAATAGCGAGGTCGGGTCTCAGCGTCGCTCTCGTAAGATTTAATTGATCAGCGATTTGTTCACCCGTAATGGGTCCATTGTCTTTAACGATCTGCAAAATACGTTCTTGCCTTTTATTTAGTTCGATTGTTACTCACCACCTAACGAACAAACGATTAATGTTATACTTTATAATGAATATTATATACTATTTACGGAAAATGAAAAGAGAATATTGCAATGGCAATGTGACAACACTATGAATACGATGCATTATCAAAGAGTATCTTTTTTTCACCAAAACATCAAATCTTTTTATTCAAGTGATATGGAGTTGTTATTTTTAGTACGGCATGATAAAATGTTTTCATCTTACAACCTTATACAGGCTGTGACGGATACATAAGTACTTGCGCTTAAGCGACCAGGGACGGTGAAAGCCTGGAAAGCAGGGAAACGGCAATCCTGAGCTGATTGAAACGAAAGTGGGTATACTGGATTCTTGTATATCAACTAGGGTGGAACCGCGAGTAACAAGCTCGTCCCTAGGCTTAGCCTAGCGACGAGCTTTTTTTATTTTCTTAACTGATTTAAAAAAGAACTTTAAAAAGGAGTGACTTCCATGTCAATGGAACAAGTAGTAAATTTAGCAAAACATCGCGGATTCGTATTTCCGGGTTCTGAAATCTATGGAGGGCTCGCTAATACTTGGGATTACGGTCCATTAGGTGTCGAACTGAAGAACAATATCAAAAAAGCATGGTGGAAAAAATTCGTTCAGGAATCCCCTTACAATGTGGGTCTTGATGCAAGCATTCTGATGAACCCGCAAACATGGGTAGCTTCTGGACATGTCGGCAATTTCAATGATCCGATGATTGACTGTAAGCAATGCAAAACACGTCATCGTGCTGACAAAATCATTGAAAATGCTCTTGAAGAAAAAGGCATTGAAATGATTGTGGATGGCCTGTCCTTCGAGAAAATGGAAGAAATCATTAAGGAGCATGCAATTGCGTGTCCAGATTGCGGAAGCCAGGATTTCACCGAGATCCGTCAATTTGATTTAATGTTTAAAACCCATCAAGGTGTGACCGAGTCTTCTACGAATGAAATCTATTTACGTCCTGAAACGGCTCAGGGAATCTTTGTAAACTTCAAAAATGTCCAGCGTTCGATGCGTAAGAAAATGCCATTCGGTATTGCCCAAGTCGGAAAAAGCTTCCGAAATGAAATCACACCTGGTAACTTCACCTTCAGAACACGTGAATTCGAACAAATGGAGCTTGAATTCTTCTGTAAGCCTGGTGAAGATCTGGAATGGTTCTCTTACTGGCGTGAATTCTGTAAGAACTGGCTGCTTAACCTGGGTATGAACGAGGATAACATGCGTTTACGCGATCATGATAAAGATGAATTATCCCACTACAGTAACGCTACAACGGATATCGAATATAAATTCCCATTCGGCTGGGGAGAACTTTGGGGAGTCGCGGACAGAACGGACTTTGACCTGAAACGTCATATGGAGCACTCTAATGAAGACTTCCATTATATGGATCCTCAAACAAATGAAAAATATGTACCGTATTGCATCGAACCATCCCTTGGTGCTGACCGGGTGACCCTTGCATTCTTATGTGATGCATTTGAAGAAGAAGAATTAGAGAATGATTCAAGAACGGTCCTGCGTTTCCATCCGGCACTTGCACCATTTAAAGCAGCAGTCCTGCCTTTATCGAAAAAATTGTCTGATGATGCATTCAAAGTGTATGAAGAGTTGTCAAAAGACTTAATGATCGATTTTGACGAAACTGCATCTATCGGTAAACGCTATCGCCGTCAAGATGAAATCGGTACTCCTTTCTGCATTACATTTGATTTTGATTCAGTAGAAGACGGCCAGGTGACTGTACGTGACCGCGACTCGATGGATCAGGTCAGAATGCCGATCAGTGAAGTGAAATCCTTCTTGATGGAAAAAATTCAGTTTTAATATTGCATGAAGCGTCCAAAAGGCTATCCTTTTGGGCGTTTCTTTTTGATGAGACGGAAGTGGTGAACGCAGAATCATTTCGAATACTGCAGTGGGTATTACCTGTGATTTAAGAGCGAAATTTTATTTTTATGTGCGGAATCCTTAATATATGCGAAATTTTCATTTTATGTGCGAAATCCTAAATTTATGTGCGAACTACCGATTTTCCGACAAATTTCATTCCTGAATACCCCTCTTACTGAATGCCCCTCCGCAGTATAATAATACTCATAATAAAAAAAGCCGGCACTCATCCTGAGAGCCAGCCAAAAAATCACAATATGCTTTAAATAACTAGAATAAGTCCTTAAGGTTATCCATTTGATCAAGAAATCTTCTGGATTTCAATGTTAGCCCCGAATTTTCGTCGTAATAAGTCCTGATTACCCGCTTGAGCTGATCTTTTGTTTCGTCTTTTACAGAGATATTTCCTAGTCGATTGATATCAAAATAATAAAACAGCCTCAATAACTTGACGGTGCCTTGCGATAGAGGCAAATGATGAGGATCTTCATCCGCACAACGATGGCAGATAAATCCATTTTCTTTAAATGAGAACCCGAATGTGCCTTCGGTTTCCCCGCAGATTGAGCATCCATTCAAATGGGGATGCAGCCCTAAAACAGGCAGCATTTTCATCTCAAAGATATGCATTAATATCTCGGGATCAAAGTCTTCGTTAAGATACTGAAGTACTTTGTAGAGCAATTCAAAGAGAAATGGATTCGGTTTGCGATCCTCCGTGCTCTTATCTAGAAGGTCAACGATGTATGTAGCATATGCTGTCTTAAACAAATCTTCTCTCACATGGCGGAGTGATTCCGCAATCTCACCTTGCTGAAGAGTACCTAAGCCACTGCCTTTAATGAACATAAAATGACCATATGTAAACAATTGGGAAATAGCGGAAAGACGGCTGTTGGACTTTTTAGCCCCACGCGCCATCAATCCGATTTTCCCGAATTCCCTGGTGTATATAGTAACGATTTTGTTCGATTCACCATAATGGTTTGTTCTGATTACGATTCCTTCACACTTTTGCAGCATATTGCCCACCTCCCGAATTCACATCACCCGGGTGATGACAACCTATTACGTCAGGGGGAAGTCGACTTCCGATATCTCTTCTTCTAATTGATAAGGTTCTTCGACCCCATCTTTTTCAAGCTCCTTAAAAAGTAAATACGTGTCGATGTTACCTGTTTGCGAAAACACTTTCCAAGTTAAGTCTAACATCAAAAACCCACCTTTCTGGATTTAAACTAGCAAGACTTCAAAGCTTTCTTGTGATTAGAATTAGCATCTTTTTATAAACTCATGTGAACTAAATATTGTTAATTCATTTCTCTTGACATTCCAAAAACGAAAGAATCTAACTCAATAATCGTCGTTGAATCCGTAGTCACGCAGGTTTGAGGCACGGTTTCGCCAGTCTTTCTGCACTTTCACCCATAATTCCAGATACACTTTGGAACCAAGCAGGTTCTCGATATCCATCCGGGCGCGCTTTCCTACTTCTTTCAGCATGGATCCCTGTTTTCCGATGATGATCCCTTTTTGTGAATCCCGTTCCACTATGATGGTGGCCATGACATCAATCAGGTTCTTATCATCTTTTCTTTCCATTTTATCGATGACAACGGCTAAACTGTGTGGAATTTCTTCTCTTGTCAGATGAAGGACTTTCTCACGAATCAGTTCCGATACGATAAAGCGCTCAGGGTGATCGGTAATTTGATCGGCAGGATAAAATTGCGGTCCCTCCGGGAGATTCTCCTGAATCAGTCCGAGAAGGTGCTCGACATTATTCCCTTCCAGTGCTGAAACCGGTACGGTAGCCGCAAAAGGATAAAGTTCATTGTATTGCTGTATGATCGGCAGTAATGCATCAGGATGGATCAGGTCAATCTTATTAAGAATGAGAAATACTGGAGTCTTGACTCCTTTCAGTTTCTCAATGATAAATAGATCACCTTTCCCGAGCCCCTCTTCCACATTCACCATAAAGAGTATGATGTCTACTTCTTTTAATGTGTTTTGAGCAATTTTCATCATAAAATCCCCAAGTTTATGCTTTGGCTTATGGATTCCGGGCGTATCGATGAAAATCATTTGGGATTGATCGGTTGTCAGAACACCTTGAACTTTATTCCGGGTCGTTTGCGGTTTGTCACTCATGATGGCAATCTTCTGACCGATTACCCGATTAAGAAACGTAGACTTTCCAACATTGGGACGACCGATAATTGAAATGAATCCGGATTTGAATGCTGTATTATTTTCTTTATTACTCATGTAAGTCCTCCGGTGAAAAAGCTCCCGGTAATAACTCGGCAACGGTTAATTCTTCTACGTCTCCATTAAGATTCGTTAATACGACTTTCATATCCTTCGAACAAAGCTCGGATATCACTTGACGGCATGCTCCGCATGGAGGTACGGGTCTTGCCGTATCCGCGACCACAGCAATCATCGAATAATCCTTGTCGCCTTCTGAGTAAGCTTTGAAAAGAGCTGTTCTTTCTGCACAATTACACATGCTGTATGCAGCATTTTCAATATTGCATCCGTGATATACTTTTCCATCTTTCGTAAGAAGAGCGGCCCCGACCTTGAATTTGCTATAAGGTACATAAGCTTTCTCTCTTGCAGCTTTTGCTTCTTTGATTAGTTGTTCTGTATTCATTGTATTGACTCTCCTTTTAACCCTTACATATTTCATTTTACTATAATTTTCATAAAAGAAAATGGGCTGTTATCATTTTGTAATGAAATAGTTAGATAATTCAAACTATTTAATGATTGTTTTGCTTATATGCTTAACTTATTCTATACAACAATAAGAGCGTTTTCAAATCAAAAAGAGGCTTTAGGAAGAAAAGTTCTTCCTAAAGCCTCTTTTTTGGCCTTTTTTAGTTGGTTCTGTTAAATCACCGCTGTTGATTTCCGTTGAAGACTTCGCTTTCCGCGGGTGACCCGTGAGCATCCTCGGCTTTGCCTGCGGCGTCTCACATGTCCAGCTGCAGTCTTCGTCTTCCACTCCAATCAACAGCTGGAACAAGCTAAAAACATTGAAAACATTTTCTCAATTCAATATCTTCGGTATAAAAATAATGCAGCCTATGATGAATGAACCAATTGCAAATAGCAAGACGGCGGCTGAGGCCAGGTCTTTGGATGCTTTTGCGAGCGGATGGTACTCCGGCGTCACGAGGTCGACCGCTTTTTCGATTGCTGTGTTCATCGTTTCAAGGGCGAGCATGCCGCAAATAAGCAATACAAGAATGATCCACTCGAATGCAGAAACGGATAAAATGATACCCAGGGCACAAGCGATGACCGCTGCTGCTGTATGAATCCGGAAGTTCTGTTCCGAGGACCAAACGAGCTTCATTCCCTCCCAGGCATATCCAAAGGACTTTTTAAGACGTGTCAGCCCGAATTTACTCTCTTGTAAGTCCATACTCATCAAGGATATCCTTTTGTCTTTGGAACATTTTCTTTTCATCTTCTTCTTCTATATGATCATACCCCAATAAGTGAAGAAAACCATGAAGTGACAGGAAGCCAAGTTCACGGGAAAAAGAATGGTTGTATTCTTCTGCCTGCTCTTTCGCTCGTTCCACAGAAATAATGATGTCCCCAAGGAGCCTTGGTATATCCCCACCTATAACTTCTATTTCGTCTTCTCCCAGTTCTTCAAGGGCAAAAGAAATGACATCAGTAGGCTGATCCTTATGGCGATACTCACGATTGATTTCCCGGATCCGCTCATTCGATACAAACGTTACGGAAACTTCACTATTTTCCTCTACTTCTTCTTTATTTGCAGCAAAATTCAATATCCCTTGTATCAGCTCAGTATCTCTTTCTGATAGTTGTTCAGTCTCGTCTATAAAGTCGATGGATAATGTCATGCTTTATTCTCCTTTAGCATTAAGTTCAGGGTATTCGATCCTAGGATGATAAATACCATTTAAAGTCTCACAAAGCGATTTCTTTACTTTTTCAAGTTCCTTTATCGAAATATCGCATTCATTGAATTGACCATCATTCAAACGGTCTTTCACGATTGAGGCAACAAGTTGTTTGATTTCCTCCTGAGTGGGGGAATTCTTTGAGCGGACAGCTGCCTCTACACTGTCGGCGATATTGATAATCGCAGTTTCCTTCGTTTGCGGCTTAGGGCCGGGGTATCTGTACTCTTCTTCTGTTACATCTTTCCCTTGTTCTTTCGCCTTATAATAAAAATATTTCAGCAAAGTGGTGCCGTGATGCTGTTCAGCTATATCGATAATTTCTTTAGGCAGCTTATATTTCCTCAGCATATCCGCACCATCTGAAGCATGGTTGATAATGATCGTCTTACTCGTTTCAGGAGTCATTCTATCGTGCGGATTCTCTATATGCATCTGATTTTCTATGAAGAAATGCGGCCGCTTCGATTTCCCAACATCATGATAATAACAGCCGACTCTCGCCAGCAGTCCATTCGCGCCGATTGCTTCACAGGCAGATTCAGCAAGGTTCGCCACCATCACACTATGATGATAGGTGCCTGGTGCTTCAGTGAGCAATTTCTTAAGTAATGGCTGATTCGGACTTGAAAGCTCAACCAATCTCATAGAAGATAAGATACCGAATCCCGTCTCAAAGAAAGGCAGGAATCCTATCGTCAGAATGGAGGAACCGATTCCGGAGATCAGCGCAAAAACAAGATAATAAATATATTCAGTACTCGTATAGGATACATCACTTAACAATACAAGAAAGGCGATGATCAATATATTCACAAACGCAACATAAATACCAGCCCGTAAGACATTGGTGCGTTGATTCCGGCTGACAAGCGTCAATATACCAGCCACTCCGCTGAACAGTGTATAAATTGCAACTTCAATGTCGATTGAACCGGAAAACCTTTCATTAAACACGATACTCGCACATGCCGAAATGATAAACACCATCATCATGGCAATCCGTTCGTTCAGCAAGATGCGGAGAATCATCCCTGTGAAAGCGGCAGGAAACAAGAAAGCAATATCATTGATCTCCAGTTGTTTTAATAAGCCGGTAATCTTCATGATCAATAGTGAAATGACAAACACGATGCTTGTTAAGATCAAATAGTTCTGTTTTCGTTCTTCCTTTACCTCAAGGGTATAAAAGAGATAATATAACGAACTGATGATCACTACAATAAAAAGAGCAAGTCCGATAATCGGCTTCAAAGAAAAATCTTCTTCTACCATACCAAAGTCTTTCAATGTTTCATAGATATTGGGCGTGATCAGTTTCCCTTCTTCAACAATGACTTCCCCATAAATGATTTTCACAGGCTGGACTCCTTCGACCGCCTGCTTTTTCAGCTGTTCCGTTTTTTCCGGATCATAGAACTCGGTAGGCTCTATCGCCACATTCCCAAGTGCAACTGCCGCATCGGATAAGCCACCGGTAAACGTGAAAGTCTTTATTCGCTCCTCTAAATTCAATTTTGCTTCTTTTAATTCCTCTTCCTTCACATTGTTCTGCATAATGACTTGCAGCTGGGTTGAGACAATTGATTCCACTCTTTCTAGATCGACTTCAGACGCTGATAGCAGCGTTTTCAAGACGTCATCGGTCAATACTTTCGTTACAATATTTTCATTGCCCTCCGGCAGCCGTTTCTTCAGTTCCTCTAATTGCTTATTTATATTGGAGCTTTGTGGATTGACCGCTTCCTCTTCAGGGGAAGTCTGCTTAGGAGACTCATTTTTGACTTCAAGTACACTGTCAATCAATGAACTCACAAGCATGACTGCATTATTTACAGCCCCTTCTTTTGTACTGTATACCTTTTCAACTTCCGCAGCAGCTTCCTCTTTTTTCTTTTCTGTCGCTTCCTTATCTTCGAGTGGTTTAGGGGCCCTGATCGTGGACGGCGCTTCCTCATAAAGACTGATATCAAGAGGTTTTGGCTTTACATTCCCATATAGGATACCAAATACGATGATACCAAGCAGAATAAACATTAAGTTAGTGAATAATCGGTAACTCAGAAACATCCTGATTTTATGTAAAAATGGGTGCGTTTGCATAAAGTACCCCCTGTAATCTGATCGGATCGGGTTTGATCGTACTATGTCATACATTATGGTGAATCATTCCTGTAATTATGTAAAATGATAACAGTTTTTGACTTATTTATCTATTCTAATCATATAAAAGACTGTTTCCCCACCGACAAGCTGCCATTTTTAGTATGCGGAATGCATTAAAAAAAGATTGACCGGCATTTTGATGCACGATCAATCTTTTTCTTTCACCATTTATTTTTCATTTTTCTCATACGCATTGATAATCTTGGCAACAAGCGGATGTCTTACTACGTCAGCCTGTTCAAGATAGATGAAGGATACACCCTTCACATTTTTCAATATTCTTTCAGAAGAAATCAGGCCTGATTCAACCCCTCTTGGCAAATCGACTTGAGAGCGGTCTCCTGTAATGATCATTTTAGAATCGAAACCAAGCCTTGTCAAAAACATCTTCATTTGAGCCTGGGTGGTATTCTGGGCTTCATCCAGGATGACGAATGCATCATCAAGTGTACGGCCCCTCATATAGGCCAATGGAGCGATTTCAATCGTACCTCTTTCGATTAAACGCGCAGTATGCTCTGCCCCCAGAACATCATGCAGGGCATCATATAGAGGACGGAGATATGGATCTACTTTTTCCTTTAAATCACCAGGAAGGAAACCAAGGCTTTCACCAGCCTCAACAGCAGGTCTCGTAAGGATTATTTTCTTTACCTCACCATTTTTCAGGGCATGAACAGCCATTACGACTGCAAGATACGTCTTCCCGGTACCTGCCGGGCCGATTCCGAAGACCAGGTCATGTTTCCTGATGGCGTGAATATATTGCCTTTGCCCAAGGGTCTTTACCCTGATTGATTTCCCTTTGGCATTTTTCGTAATCTCTTCATTATACAAATCAATGAAATATTCCAACGTTCCGTTTTTACCCATTTGAACGGCGTGCTGTACATCCCGCTGGCCAATGTTTATGCCTTTACGGATGACACTTACTAAACGGTCACAAACTTCAAGGGCCAGTGCTGCACGATCTTCTTTCCCTGAAACTAGCAATTCTTCGCCCCTTGTTACAATTGATACGCCTAATTCTTGTTCGATTAATTTAAGGTGAGAATCTGAAACTCCAAATAAAGCCACTGCTTCGTTTGGATTTTCCAGCTGTAATTTCATTAAGATATCATCTGACATTCATTAGTCTCCTTGAATAATTGGTTGTCCTTCAGCAATATTTTCTACTACTTTGAAGTGAAGATTTACCTTAACTTTACCATTCTCCACCTTCTCTTGCAAAATTTTTTCACTTATTATTTCAGCATCATCCGGAAGAGTAGTTTCCAGGTTATTTTTGGCAAGTTTTTTCGCTTCTTGAACCGCTTCCTTCTTTGTATATGTTCTTTCCACATTTTCCTTTTCTTTGATACTTTTATCGATATACGCTATCGGCAGCTGCCATTTCAGGAACTTAACCGGTTTCTCCATCTCTTCAGTCACTGATTCTTTAAACTCAGGATTCCCAAAACCCCATATCGGGATTCTCAAAGATCCGATTTCTAAATAATGCTTTCTTTTCTCATTACCGCTGAACACGACGAAATCTGTTTTCAGTGGAAGTTCCACTGTTGTTCTGTACCAGGTTTCTCCCATAATCTTTGCTTTTGCAGGTACGCCTTTAGGCTTTTTTTCATTCCCGATCACGCCAGAAACGAGTAATTGTCCCTTATTTACGTAATCATTCACCTTGACCTGGGGATCGCCTTCTTCCACAAACATGTCGATGATAATTGCTTTCTTCTTCGCTACTATATGCTGTAAACCTGTTGACTCGACTGGCTCAGGTGCATTTTTTTCAACGACCTGGAAATGAAAGGTTGTCCCTCTTAATTCGACACCGACCCATGTAATATTATCCATCCTTGAGGAAAGCTCTCTCTGGATGCTTTCAACATCCGGGATTGAAAATTGTAATTTCCCGGTCGTGACTCCCATCGAAGTTAGCTCTTTGCGAATAGTGTGCTCAGTTTCAGGTGCTGCCCCTTTAATCTCAATCCCCCATACCATATTTGATAACAGAATGACGATGAGGAGGAAAGATAAGCCGCCAAGCAGAAAGCCTGAATTCTTCAATGCACGCTTCAGGATGAATGGTCCGCCCTGACCTTTAAGGAATGTTACCTTGCACTCTGATGACCGTACCGCTCTTCTGAAGTTATGTACATCCTCCAAGGCTAGATAAAACGTTATTGTTTCTGTACCGGCCCTTTTAACATTCCAAATGGATATATTCGAACGCAGCAATTGATTGATGACCCTTTCAACCAGCCTGCCTTCCATTTTCACGAAAACCTTTCCCCTCAATGAGGTAACCCATTGGTTTTTCAAATTCGTCCCTCCTAATTCTCTAAATAAGTGACTTCTACAATTTTTCCCTGGAGAAGTATTTCTTCCGGCAGAATCATTTTAATGACAAATTGTTCCCCTCTGATCAACAATTGACCTTGTTTTAGCAAGAGCCTCACTTCACGGTCGGTAAACGTCAAAAGTCCCCGATGGTTTTCTATATAGATATGGATTTGTCCAATCATTGTGACGCGCGGAAGGTCCATCATGACATCTTCAGGCAGGTCCATGGTTTGCGTCATCCATTTTCGCATTTGCTGCACCCAATTTTTCGCCATAAAAAAAGAACCCCCTTTCATCTCATATTTATGAAATGAAAAGGGGATTCATCACTGTTATTTTCGATGATGCGTTTTTTTTGCACGCGGGGGACCGAATACTTCTGAGAAAATGAAGCCTTTCACAATATCATCTTTACTCTCAAAATCGATGGAATATTGAGATGGGTCCTTTTCCTTTATCGATTTCACCCTGGTCCGCTGTGTGTGCGGTTGATGTTTATGGCTTTCTTTCCGCTTTTTCAACTGGGCATACTTGTTTTCAATCTCTTGCTTCTGCTCTTCATATTTTGTTTGAAGAGTATAAACAGGTTCTTCCTGTTCAGCATTAGGGTAAACAGGTCTATCACTTTGCTTCCTGCGCGGCGTTTCCCTGCTGGTCTCTACCGGTCTTCCCGTTTCGATCGGTTTTGGTCTTGGCCGATGATCTTCGGAAGACGATTCTTTGGACCGATTGAAAATTGTCGTCAATAGTCCGATTATGACGGCAATGATTAAACCTTCCATGGAGAAGTCTCCTTTCTCACCCGGGGAGATTATTCACCTTTTGGGTTTTTAGAATCCTTTTTATCCCCCGTTAGTTTTCCGATGGAGTCTCTCATATCGGTATCCGCATCAATGTTCTTGATGTTCATGTAATCCATTACACCGATATTGCCTGAACGCAGTGCTTCTGCCATAGCTAAAGGAACCTCAGCTTCAGCTTCCACAACTTTCGCTCTCATTTCTTCTACTCTTGCTTTCATTTCCTGTTCATTCGCGACAGCCATTGCTCTTCTTTCTTCCGCTTTCGCCTGTGCGATGTTCTTATCTGCTTCTGCCTGTTCGGTTTGAAGTTCTGCACCGATGTTCTTGCCTATGTCGACATCCGCGATATCGATCGAAAGAATTTCAAATGCTGTCCCCGCATCCAGACCTTTGGAAAGAACGGTTTGAGATATCATATCAGGGTTTTCCAGCACTTTTTTATGATTGTCAGATGAACCGATCGTAGAGACGATCCCTTCACCGACACGTGCGACGATCGTTTCTTCTCCCGCTCCACCGACAAGACGGTCGATGTTTGCACGAACGGTAATACGCGCCTTTGCTTTTACCTCGATTCCGTCCATTGCCACACCGGCAATGAAAGGTGTCTCAATGACCTTTGGATTTACACTCATTTGAACCGCTTCAAGAACGTCTCGTCCAGCCAGGTCAATGGCTGCACAGCGCTCAAATGTTAATTCGATGTTTGCACGGTGTGCTGCGATCAATGCATTTACAACACGGTCGACGTTACCGCCCGCTAAATAATGACTCTCAAGCTGATTGATTGTAACATTGATTCCCGCTTTATGAGCCTTGATGAGCGGGTTGATCACCCTGTTTGGAATAACACGTCTAAGCCTCATCCCAATCAACGTGAATATACTGATTCTGACCCCTGCCGCAATGGCTGAGATCCACAGCATGACTGGTACAAACGTGAACAATACAGCTAATAAAATAAAACCTACTACAATGGCAACGATCATAAGGATCGTACTCGGTCCGATTACCATGTAAACGCCCTCCTATTGGAAATAATTTAGATTCTCTATATTTTTTGTCTTAAGTACCGGGGTACTAAAGAACATGAATCACATTCTTTAAGAAAGTTCTCTTACGACGATGCGGGAACCTTCGACTTTTACAACCTTTACATTTTGATTCACCTGAATATAGCCGCCCTCGGTGACCGCGTCGATTCTTTCATCTTCTATCAGTATCGTCCCCGATGGTCTCAGCGGCGTTTTCGTGACCCCGATTTTTCCAATCAGTTCAAGTCTATTCGCATTCGAAACATAACCGCTTTCGGTATTGGTTGAATCCTTCAAAATAATCTTATTGAATAGTTTCATCTTTTTACCAAACACCTTTACTAATAAAATCATGGCAATTACAGCAATAAGTAACGCAATTATAATGGAAATCCCCATTTGCATAAGGTTGCCTCCTGCCAGCATTATACTCCCAATCACCGCTGCGACTCCGAGTCCCCCTGCTATTCCCCCAGGGAGGAAGAATTCGGCCACAATCAGGATGATTCCTATCACAAACAGTATGATCGTTTCATATCCTGCGAGACCAGCCACTAAATGACCGTAAAAGAATAAAAGCAAAGAGGTTAAACCGACAGTACCCGCTACACCAAAGCCCGGTGAATACAATTCAACGACTAAACCTAAGCTTGCCAATGATAATAAAATTGGAACCACGATCGGATTCGTGATGAACCTTGCCAATTTTTCAGCGAAGGTTTCTTCCACCACATGGACCGAGGCCTTATCCACTCCAAGCTCTTTATACAGTTCATTCAGATTATTGACGGTACCTTCTGAATAGCCCACTTTTTGAGCTTCCTTCGCCCCCAGGGTCAACAACTCACCTTTTTCAATGTCCAGCTCCGGAATTTCAATGGTTTCATCAGCCATGGCAAGCGCATAAAGAGGATCTCTTCCGCTTGATTCCGCGGCACTTTTCATCGCTGACAGCCAGTAACTCTGTGCTTTTTTATCGGCTGCATTTCCAGCCTGATCGATGACGGCTGCAGATCCCATATGTCCATTCGGAACCATATAAATTTCATCTGCATGCAGCGCGATGAAGGCCCCTGCAGATAATGCATTGTTATTGACGAATGCAACGGTTTCAGCTTCCACTCCGTCGAGCAGCTGGCCAATATCTCCTGCAGCATCGACCAGACCACCAGGAGTGTCGATATCAAATATGATTGTTTCTGCATTGTTTTTCTCCGCATCATCCAACGCTCTTTGCAGAAACGCATGAAGACCCTTTTCCACTTCTTTCTGGATGGGTATGACATATACGTCTTTATCCTGTTCAGCGAGTCCCGACATCGGAAGCAGAAAACTGAATCCAAGGATCATCATATAAAAGATCAGTATACCTCTTCTCACCTTAACCCCCTCGTTTCAATCTTATTCCTTGCTAGTTTATGTACGAATGAATCATATTAATAGTTTCATTTTCCCTAAAAAAAATATACCCATTTAAGTGAATCATTCTCAAAAATCATGAAAAGCCTTTCATCCGAGGTCATAAAAAAACCGGGAAACTGACAGCTTCCCGGTTTTGGTTGTTATGATAGATGTTGAAGAACAAGTTTATTGACGAGAGCTCCATCAGCTTTCCCTTTTACTTTAGGCATGATAGCCCCCATCACTTTGCCCATATCAGCTTTTGAAGAAGCACCGACTTCTACCATCGTTTCTTGAACAATGGCAGAAACCTCTTCCTCAGAAAGCTGTTTAGGCATATATATTTCGACGTAAGTCAGTTCTGTTTGAATTTTTTCAGCCAGATCTTCACGACCCGCTTTCGTAAATTCATGGAGGGAGTCTTTCCGTTGCTTGACTTCTCGAGAAAGGACAGTCAACTCTTCGTCTTCAGAGAGCTCCTGTTTCCCAAACTTAATGGCTTCATTTTGCAGTGATGCCTTAAGCATGCGGATTACGGAAAGTTTCTCTTTTTCTTTATTTTTCATCGCTTGTTTCATATCATCATTTAAACGATTGAGAAGACTCATGGTTACACCCTCTCTTAGAACTTACGCTTTCTTGCAGCTTCTGATTTCTTTTTGCGTTTTACGCTTGGCTTTTCATAAAATTCGCGCTTTCTAAACTCTTGTAAAGTTCCTGTTTTAGAAACTGAGCGTTTGAAGCGACGAAGAGCATCTTCAAGCGATTCGTTTTTACGAACAACTGTTTTTGACATCTCTCTTTCCCTCCCTCCGAACACACTACACTTACATGTTCAAGTCAAGAAAATGGATTGTACCAATTTTCCCAAGACGAATAGTCGTCTCTTTACTTTACCAAATAGGTTTGGCTTAGCCCTTGTTTCTTAGTCACAAGGGGACAGAAAGTGTATGTCTTTCTTGGATGAATTCTTTAAATAATAAAGAAATCCATGTACTTTGCCATTATAATATATGTCTCCCGATTGGTCAACAACTTCTGCATAAATGCTTGTACAAATAGGCATGTCTCCCTCATTCTGCCCATACATTAGTGGTAAGGACGTACCGAAGTGGAGGGACCAGTATGATCTTGAATCTTATTTTATTTATCTTGCTTATCTTTTGCTTTTTATTAGGAATGCTTTGGCTTCGGTCGGGATTATTTAAGATTGCAAATATGAAGGTTAAGAAAGGGCTGCATTTCCTGACAGACTCACCGGTCAAGGGGGCTGCGACAGGGACGATTGTGACCGCCTTCATCCACAGCAGCTCTGCGGTGATGGTACTGACGGTCGGCCTTGCATCATCCGGGATCATCCCATTCAGGCAGACCATTGGAATCATGCTGGGCTCTAATATCGGTACGACTTTTACCCTTGAAATGTTTACACTGGACATGAATTATCTTATTGTGCCTTCTATCATCATCGGATGTGTCCTTCTGGTGTTCAAGAAAGAAACGATTCGGAGCACCGGTTTGATCCTTACCGGTTTTGGTCTGATTTTCGCTTCCATACAGGGTATTCAATGGATAGCAACCCCCTTAACCACCCACCCGCTGCTTCATACTTACATAGAGAGAATGAACAATCATCTACTGATTGCGCTGCTGATTGGATGTATATTGACCGCACTCATTCAATCAAGTACGGTGGTCACTGGGGTTACAATGGGATTTCTGGCTGCACAATCAGTCGATTTGCACGCAGGTATCGCCATCATGCTCGGAGCTAATGTCGGTACATGCATTACTGCCTTCTTCGCCAGCATCGGCGGAGGCACTCAAGCGCGGCTGACCGCTTTTGCCCATATTTGGCTGAATGTCATCGGAGTCCTGGTTTTCATCCCGCTCATTCCTTTATTAGGTGCGATCGTCGAGAAGCTGGCAAGCTCCCCTGACTTGCAGCTCGCCCACGCAAGTGTGATTTTCAACATCCTTTGTTCGCTGCTTGTCCTGCCTTTTGCTTATAAATTTGCCGGGTTCATTGAAAGGGTGCATTTGAAGAGGTAGTATGATCGGTTCGATCAAATGGCTATCGTTTCCCAAAAATCAAAAGCCGGATGAACAGAGTCCATCCGGCTTCAATCTATTGATTAGTAATCTGAGTCGCTGGTCAAGCCTTGTACAATTTTCACGCCTGAACTCGCCCCAAGACGAGTAGCACCCGCGTCGATCATCGCCTGTGCATCTTCGACAGAACGTACGCCGCCAGAAGCTTTCACACCGATATCAGGTCCAACCGTCTTTCTCATCAATGCGATGTCTTCAACAGTCGCTCCGCCAGATGAGAATCCAGTTGAGGTTTTCACAAAATCTGCACCCGCTTCAACTGATAGTTCACAAGCTTTCACTTTTTCTTCATCAGTCAGCAGGCAAGTTTCTATGATCACTTTGGATAAAGCCTTGCCTTTTGAAGCTGCAACTACCGCTTCGATGTCACGCTTAACAAGATCGTAATCGCCGCTTTTTAAAGCACCGATATTGATGACCATGTCCACTTCCGTAGCACCCTTTTCAATGGCATCTTTCGTTTCAAATGCTTTTGTTTCAGGAGTGGAAGCTCCTAAAGGGAAACCGATTACAGTACACACTTTAACTTCTGTACCTTTTAAAAGTTCACTTGAATAGTTCACCCAAGTCGGATTTACACAAACAGAAGCAAATTTGAATTCTTTCGCTTCCTGACAAAGAACTTCAACTTGTTCTTTCGTTGATTCAGGTTTAAGTAAAGTATGATCGATCATACTCGCAATATTTACAGTCATATTATCGCTCCTTTAACAGTTGTCCGTACCTCTACCATCATAACAAAACATACGGAAAAAAACGAGTTTTTCTTTTAGTATGTCCCATTATTTTTATGGAAATCTATATTTTTTGAAAGCGTTACATATTCTGATGGAAAACTTAAAAAGGCTGCCTGATCTAAGCTAATCCAGGCAGCCTCCTTCAAAGTCATTATTTTGCGCGATAAACTCTCGCTTCGTATGGCTTTAAGTTCAATGTATCAACAGATGTATGTGCCTCTGCATCATAATTGTTTAAAAGCAGATTCTCTGAAGATACCTTGAAGTCCAGCTTGCAAACAGCTTCATTAGTTGAAAGATTCGTCACTACAAGCATTTTGTCACTTTTTCCTGTGCGGGTATATGCGTAGATCTGCTTGTCTTCAGGAAGCAGTAAATCATATGTCCCGTAGGTGAAGACATCTTCCCTCTTCTTAAGGGAAATCATTTTTTTGTAGAATGATAGAATCGAATTCTCTTCTTTTTCCTGAGCTTTCACATTGATGGTTGTATAATTCGGATTCACTTTCATCCAAGGTGTACCCCTTGTAAAGCCGCTGTTTTCCTCATCAGACCACTGCATAGGTGTACGGCTGTTATCACGGGACGAAGCCCAGATGATTTCCATGATGTTCTGGTGTTTAACACCTTCTTCACGTTTAAGGCGATACAGGTTCTTCACTGCGACATCATCATAGTCTTCGATTGAAGGGAATTGTACATTGGTCATCCCGATTTCCTGGCCTTGGTAGATGAACGGTGTCCCTTGCATAAGGAAGTACATCGCTGCCATGGCAGTTGCACTTTCTCTCCAATATTCCTTATCATTTCCCCAGGTGGATACTACGCGGGGCTTATCGTGATTCTCGATGAAAAGTGCATTCCACCCGTTTCCTTCAAGCCCCTTTTGCCAACGGGTCAATACTTTCTTTAGCTCAACGATATCCAGATCCGGATTCGTTTCAGCGTCCCATAAACCCAGGTGCTCAAACTGGAAGATCATATCCATTTTTCCGTTTTCTTTACCTACCCACAGCTCAGCTTCATCGGCTTTTACCCCATTCGCTTCACCGACCGTCATGACATCATAGTTTGAATACGTGCGGTCCTTGAATTCCTGTAAGAACGTATGAATTCCTTTTTGATTCATATGCATGTCAAATGAAGATACGTATTTTTTCTTTTTAGGGTTCGGCATATCAGGCATGCCGGGACGCTTTTTGATATGGCTGATCGCATCAATACGGAAACCGTCAATTCCTTTATCGAGCCACCAGTTTACTGTGTCATACAATGCATCTCTTACTTCTTCATTTTCCCAATTCAGATCGGGCTGTTTAGTGGAGAATACGTGAAGGAAGTACTGATCTGTCTTCTCGTCATATTTCCATGCAGAGCCGCCGAAAATACTTTCCCAGTTGTTTGGTTCCTTTCCGCCTTTTCCGTCGCGCCAGATATACCAGTCCCGTTTCGGGTTATCCTTCGAGCTTGCGGATTCAATGAACCAAGGATGTTCGTCACTTGTATGATTGAGGACCAGATCAATGATCAATTTCATATCACGACGGTGAACCTCTTTTAATAATTGATCGAAATCTTCCATTGTTCCGAAGTCTTCCATGATATCCTGATAATCAGAAATATCATAGCCGTTATCATCATTGGGAGATTTGTACATCGGGCAGATCCAAATCACATCGACACCCAAATCTTTAATATAATCTAATCGCTGAATGACTCCCTGCAGATCTCCAATTCCGTCCCCATTCGAATCCTGAAAACTTCTAGGATAGATTTGATAGCCTACAGCTTCTCTACGCCATGCCTTTTCCATCATAACACCTCATCGAATTATTATAAGGTACAAACGCTTACATTTTGCTTATTGGCAAATGCGCCGCTTTTGATGCGCAATCGTTTGCACTAAATAGATAAAAAAAAATAGAATGTAGTTTTTAATATGAACATTACTAGTTTACAACCTTCTTCCTTACTTAGCAATAGATAAATACTAGAAAATTTGCATCGCCATATTGAAGTGAAGCGTCATAAGGTACCAAGGTCTAATTTTATTTAGAATCATTCTCATCAGATCATAAATTTTCAAAATGGATCATATTTCTTCAAAATCGGTTTGACCCCCTAATTCCTGACGAATTCTTTAAAAAACTAAACGATTCTTAGTTTTTCATTTTTCATCATTTCCTTCTTCACTTTTACCAAG
>NZ_JBBYAF010000020.1:0-72106 GCF_038405515.1 Rossellomorea oryzaecorticis
GATGGCGGAGAAGGAGGGATTTGAACCCTCGCGCCAGTTGCCCGACCTACACCCTTAGCAGGGGCGCCTCTTCAGCCACTTGAGTACTTCTCCATAAAAATGGCTCCGCAGGCAGGATTCGAACCTGCGACCGATCGGTTAACAGCCGATAGCTCTACCACTGAGCTACTGCGGAACGTGAAGTATTCTAACGCTTAAAATGTCTTATCGACTCTTTCGATTATAATGACTCAGATGCTTCTTGTCAACTATTTTCCCAAGGAGTTTTTTAACTTACAGAACTCTTTTTAGCACCCGGTCAGGATTGATAAGCACCTAGGAACCTTGCGTAAGCTCTTCACGAAAAACCAGTTTACCTTTACAGCGGCCACATACATATTTTTGCGTATTGACCCTTCTTTTTCTCCTAAACATGAGATTACATTTTGAACAGGAATAGACCAGTATGCGCTGGTTCCTTTTGACTGTTGATAGCTCGGTACAATGTCTCGCCCCTCCGACTTTTTGCAGGAGATTTCTGAAATCAGCATCTCTATGCTTGTATCCCTTCCCTTCAATATGAAGGTGGTAATGACAGAGTTCGTGTTTGATAATACCGATCAATTCTGATAATCCATGTTCTTCGAGATACTTTTCGTTAATATCTATATTGTGACTCTTTAGCATGTATCTTCCGCCCGTTGTCCTGAGTCGCAGGTTAAAATAGGCTTTATGACGAAATGGTTTTTGAAAGTGCTGAAGTGAAATCTCTTCAACCAGAGTTTGCAGCTCATCGTTTGTCATACTTATTCTCCTTACCTTCGTTCGTTTTCCAGCACAGGACAACCTTCCACTACATACACATAGATTATATATCATCCCCACTGAATAGACAGCGGCTGTCGTTTCAAGAATGTTTTCAAGGAGATTGGAATAAGGAGGGTACCTTATGCCAAACTGGCTCGTTAATCAGATGAGGAAGGCATATCTTGAGAAGAATCGTTATCAGATTAAACTTCTTAATCAATGCTGGAATTTTTATAGGAAGAAAAACTTCCCTCAACAATAATAACCGAAATGCGCAGGCGGCTCGGCCGGCGACAAGCATAAGATAATTCAGCCGGAAAGGCGTTTTTTGCCTTTTTGGTTGAATTGGCTTATGATCTCTAGCCGCCGGAGCTGAACAAAAAAGCTGACTTGATGATGTTGCTGCTATCAAGTCAGCTTTTATTTATTGAAAATAGCATTTTAACGCCGCTTTTGGTTTCCGTGCAAGACTTCGCTTTCCGCGGGTAGCCCGTGAGCCTCCTCGTCACTTCGTTCCTGCGGGGTCTCACATTAGCTACTTTTCCCGCAGGAGTCTTCGTCTTGCACTCCAACCAAAAGCTAGAATCGATTAATTCCAATATTCAAGCTTTGCTATCCAATCATTGAATCATTGTCAAAGCGACTCTTCCTTTTTTCACATCGACACTATCCACCCAGACGGTGACGACGTCTCCAACCGACACGACATCCAGCGGGTGTTTGACGAAGCCTTGTTTCAGCTTGGAAATATGGACGAGGCCATCCTGTTTCACACCCACATCCACGAATGCACCAAAATCGACTACATTTCTGACTGTACCTTGCAGTTCCATTCCTTCTGAAAGGTCCTCCAGTTTCAGTACATCTTTTTTCAGAAGAGGTTTGGGGAATTCGTCACGGGGATCTCTTCCGGGGCGAATCAAGGCATCGATGATATCCTTCAGTGTGAGCTTACCGATCCCAAGCTCTTCCGATACTTCTTCAAGATTCAATTGATTAAAGGCAACCTTTAAATCTTCACTTCCGATTGCTTCTTCACTTAATCCTGTTTTGGAAAGAAGCTTTTTGACATCACCGTAGTTATCCGGGTGAATCGGCGTCCGGTCAAGCAGTTCCTTACCTTCCATGATGCGCAGGAAGCCTATACTTTGTTCGTATGTTTTGGCACCAAGTCTCGGGATTTTCTTCAATTGTGCCCTGGACTTGAATTTCCCCTCTTCCTCTCTCTTTTTCACGATATTATTTGCCACCGTTTTAGAGAGCCCTGCCACATACTGCAGCAAGGATGATGATGCGGTATTCACATTTACTCCTACTTGGTTAACGGCCGTCTCTACCACAAAGGTCAGGGACTCATTCAATTTTTTCTGAGATACGTCGTGCTGGTATTGGCCCACACCTACAGATTTAGGATCGATTTTCACCAGTTCTGCAAGCGGGTCCTGCAGCCTTCTGGCAATTGAAACAGCACTCCTTTCCTCTACCTGAAGAGATGGAAATTCTTCTCTTGCTACTTCAGAGGCGGAATATACGCTGGCCCCTGCTTCATTCACAATTAAATAAAAGATTTCTTTGTCAACATTTTTAAGGACATCAGCCACAAATTGCTCCGTTTCTCTGGAAGCCGTTCCGTTCCCAACGGCTACAACCTCTATGGAATACTGATCGATCATCTTTTTCATCACTTCTTCAGATGCAGCTTTTTGTGATTTAGGAGGATGCGGATAAATCACATTTACTTCAAGCATTTTACCTGTTTCGTCAATAACAGCAAGCTTGCATCCCGTTCTGTAAGCGGGATCGACTCCCAGAACCATTTTCCCTTTCATAGGAGGCTGCAGCAGCAGCTTTCTCAGGTTTTCCGAAAAGATGTGAATGGCCTGATTTTCGGCCTTTTCTGTTAAATCGTTGCGTATTTCTCTTTCTACAGAGGGCTGAATTAAACGTTTATAGCTGTCTTCAACTGCTTCTTTGACAACAGACACTACCGGAGAGTGTAGGTTTTTAATCACTTGTCTTTGCATATATTGAAGAATGGCCTCCGCGTCCGGCTGGATGTTTACTTTGATTACATCCTCTTTTTCTCCTCTATTCATCGCCAGTACGCGATGAGGAACGACTTTACTCACTGGCTCTCTGTACTCATAATACATTTCAAAGACGTTCTTCTCATCTTTCTCTTCATTCTTTACCTTTGTTTCGATGACACCTTTTCGGAAGGTGTGGTTTCTTATGTATTCACGAAAAGCCGCTTCGTCGGATATATACTCTGCGATGATGTCCTTCGCTCCGGCAATCGCTTCTTCTGCAGTTACCACTTCTTGTTCTTCAGAAATATAACGTTCCGCTTCGTTTTCCACATCACCCGCTGCTGGAAATGTCAAGATCCACTCAGCAAAAGGTTCTAATCCTTTTTCTTTTGCTACTGTTGCTTTTGTCCGTCTTTTTTGTTTATATGGACGATATAAATCCTCCACCTTTTGTAATTTGTCAGCTTTTTTGATGGATTGAGACAATTCTTCTGTCAACTTGCCCTGTTCATCAATCAGTCTAAGGACTTCTTCTTTTCTTTGCTCAAGATTTTGCAGGTAATTCCACTGCTCCATAATATCTTTGATCTGGACTTCATCCAATGCTCCCGTTTGTTCTTTACGATAACGGGCGATGAACGGCACCGTGTTACCTTCTTCAAGTAATGAAATAACATTTTTCACGTTTTTAAGGGAAATATTTAGGCTTTTTGATACGATATTCAATAAATTCTCTTGATTCGTTATTGTTACAGTCAATTTTACGACCTCCATCTAAAAGGGTTCCCATTAAGTTTACCATATGATCAGGCAAAAAAAGAAAGCTCACCCTATTCATTAGAGTAAGCTTCCTACTATATATGTGGTATCATCAGCGGTTTCATCGACTAATGATTGAATATCATGCATGGTGCTGTGCAAAGTCGGATACTTTCGAAGGACAGTCTTAACACCTGAAATATTTAATCCATCCGAATGGAGCAGAAACCTCGAGTTTGATTCATATCTATAACGCTTCGTTTGATACTTTTGTGGTCTTCCGGATAAATAACCTGTCACCGGTAGAGGATAGGTCATCTTTCCTTCAGGCGAATACATGTAGAACCGGATATTCCCAACGCAGCTGTATACGAATTCTTTTGAGTGGTAATAAGCTTTAATAATAGCCACTGCAGCTCCGCGCATCTTTTGAAGTGCATTATTACATAAATCCATGAGGGTTTCTACATCTTCGTGATGATTGTTTTCCACAATTTCCACTACTGCATGAGAAGATTCATACGCATATTTTCCGCTTCCCAACCCATCGGCTAACACACAGACAAAGTACTCATTTGTAGAGACGTAATAATAACTGTCTCCACAGTATGGGTTTCCATTTTTTGAAACTTGTTCTGCATACAACTCAATTTCATTTTGTTGGAAATAACCCATTAATAGGGACTCTCCGAATCAAAAGCCTCTTCCTGGATGGCTTCACGCAGCTTCTTAATAGCTCTGCGCTGTAAACGGGAGACATGCATTTGTGAAATTCCAAGCTTTTCTCCAGCTTCTTTCTGGCTTAGGTTTTCCAGATACGTATGCTGGATAATCGCTTTCTCTCTATCAGAAAGAACATACAGCACTTTTTCAAGCACAAGGCGTTGATTCACCTTTTCATATCCTTCGTCCTGATTTCCTACAATATCCAGTATCGTAACCGTACTTCCTTCAGAATCAGCTTCAATCGAATGATCCACTGAAAGGGCTTGATAACTTCTGCCCATTTCCATCGCTTCCAATACTTCTTCTTCACTTACTTCAAGATAGTCAGCAATTTCATGAACTTGTGGAGAACGTTCTAATTGATTTGTTAACTCTTCAACAGTTGATTTTATCTTTGGTCCAAGCTCTTTGATTCTTCTCGGCACATGAACACTCCAGGTTTTATCACGAAGGAAACGTTTAATTTCCCCGATAATGGTTGGAATGGCAAATGCTTCAAAGGATCTTCCGAAGGATTCGTCGTAACGTCTGATCGCTCCCAGTAAACCTATCATGCCTACTTGGATGATATCCTCATGGAAAGACCTTCCTTTAGAATATTTTCTTGCAATGGATTCCACAAGATTCTGGTAGTGCAGGATAAGCTGACTCTGAGCATCTTCGTCCTGGTTCTCCTGATAATCTCTTATCCATTGAAGAACTTTCTCTTTTTGATCCTGCTGGTTAGGTTGAGATAGTTTTTTCATCCCTCTCCACCTGCTCTCCTGATAGGAATTTGGTCATAAAGACCGTCACTCCCTCTTTATGATGAACCTTTACATCGTCCATAAGGCTCTCAATAAGGTAAAGTCCTAACCCACCTTCTCTTAGGAATTCCACAGAGTGATCGGCATGATATGGACCAACGGCACTTCGGATCGTCTTAAAGTCGAAGCTTTCACCATGATCCGCCACCATTACTTCCAAGCGGTCCTCATAAAGGGCAAAGCCGACCACCACTTCACCATCATCACCTTTATAAGCATGCTGTACAGCATTTGTGATCGCTTCACTAGTCGCGATCTTCAGGTCCTCTATCGCATCATAATCAAAGCCCATACGACTGGCTATCCCTGACAGGGTCAGACGAATAACCCCAACGTATTCAGGCTTCGCGGGAATTTTCATCTCGATGTAATCAAAAGCTTGCATCATTCAACTCCACCTTCTACCTTGGAATTTATATTCATAATATCCCCTAAACCTGTGATATCAAACAATCTTTGCAGACGATCAGATAAACCAACCAGCTTCAGCTGGCCGCCGCGTGCGTTTATGGTTTTGAATAAGCCTACAAAAACGCCGAGACCGGTACTATCCATATAGGAAACCTCCGAAAGATCTACAACGATATCTTTATCATTTTCAGCTTCAGCAGAAGGATGAAGAGTTTCTTTAAGTTTAGGTGCTGTATATGCATCAATTTCTCCAGCTACTTTTACAAATAATTCGTTCTCTTTCTCTTGCATATCTATTGACAAGTTCATAAAACGACCACCTTTTTTTTAAGAGCATTATAATAAAGTCTCTATTCGTTTACCCTAATGCTATGTAAGATAAACAGCTTTCAGGAAATTCTTTTTATAATAATAAGGGTGAAGTCATCTCGAAGTTCAAAATGCTGTAATTTCTCTAACTCTTTATAAACGTTGGTAACAATTTCATCTGAAGTCAGGTGTTTATGCTGGCTGATCAGCTCCACTAGATCTTCACGTTCAATAAAGCCTTCTTCAGTACGGCACTCTGTCACCCCGTCAGATAGCAGGATGATCATGTCCCCAACTTCCACACGTCGTTCATATTGTCTATACTTGGCTTTCTTATCCACACCTAATAAAAGCCCTTTTGCATCCAAGTCTTCGAAATGTCCGGCATGGGCATTATAGAAGAAGCCGGGCTCATGTCCGGCTGAAGAATAAGAAAACAAGTGTTTATGAGAGTTATAGACACCGTAGAACATGGTGATGAACATGCTGGCATCCACATTTTGTTCCACCACTCTATTCAGGCTTTCCAGAACGGCATTAGGTTCGTTGCGATATTCAGGCAGGCTGTCCATCGCATATTTGATCATGGACATACACAATGCAGCGGGTATCCCTTTCCCGATTACGTCTGCAATGGCGACACTGACACTGTCATTCTCATCCTGGACAAAGTGGTAATAGTCCCCGTTCATCTTTTTTGCAGGAACGCTGACAGCAGCGATATCCAGACCTTCTACAGCCGGAATGCTTGTCCCGAGCAAAGTTTGCTGCATGTTGGAAGCAATATCGATTTCATTGTTTAATTCCTGCTGCTTGCTTCGCAGGCTTTGATGCTCGCGATAGGCAAATCCATATCCGATCATGACTTCCAAAAGAATATCGAAAGCATGAAGGACATGATGAGGAATATTAGGTTCCATTTCGAGCATGACACTTTTATGGAGACTGATGATTTCTTCCGGTGACACATGGTGCTCAATCGATTTACGGCTGAATTTCTGACCGAGATACAAAGCCTTTTCATCTTGCTCGTTCAGATAATGTTCTATGATTTCTTTATATTTTGAATCCATCAATTCTCTAAAATTCATCTAACTCCCCCTAGCGGAGCCATTTTGTTGCCCGGATATCCGTCCCTTCTCCAGGTACAGATTCTACGTTGAATTCATCCATCAAACGTTTAACTCCAGGCAATCCTGCTCCTAAACCACCTGATGTGGAATATCCATCTTCCATCACTTTTCTTAAATCATTGATTCCAGGACCATCATCCAATGCAATGATACGCACGCCTTTTTTTCCGCCGTCGAAAAGTTTTTCTATACATATCTGACCATGACCAGCATAAAGATAAATATTTCTTGCTAATTCGCTGATAGCAGTAGTGATACGAGCCTGGTCAACTGTACCAAAACCCAGCTCTTTCGCTACATTTCTTCCTAACTGGCGGGCAGCAACGATGTCCCATTCATTCGTGATCTTCACGCAGGATTGGCTATCCATTCACTAATCCCCCAGTTCCGTTTGTAATTTCTCTAAACCTTTTTCCAAGTCTAGAGCGGTTAGCACATCGTCCAACCTAATGCCCAGTTCAATAAGCGTAATGGCAACAGCAGGTTGAATACCTGTGATGACAACTTTAGCTCCCATTAATCTGGACATATTTATAACATCGCCAAGTACCTTGGCGATAAAAGAATCGATAAAGTCGATCGATGTAATATCAATAACAACCCCTCTTGCACTTGTTTCATGTATCTTATGCAAAAGATCTTCTTGAAATTGAAGGGCTGTTTGATCATCAAGTTCCCATTGAATCGAAATTAACAAGCAATCGTGCAATTTTAAAATTGGTATCCTCACTCTGATCCCTCCGCTGAAACAATTTTTCTATCAGTCATTTCAAGAGCCTTTTCAATTCCTTTTCGCAATGTGCTGTTCGTACTGAATTGATTAAGATCAATTCCCAGGTTCACGATCGTCTGGGCAATCTCGGGTCTAATACCAACCAGCATGCATTTAGCCCCCACCAAGCGGACCGCGTCTGCAGCCTGTATGATGTGGTGAGCAACCATTGTATCCACTACCGGGACACCTGTAATATCAATTAAAACGACTTCAGCCCGGTGTTTCACAACACCGTTCAAAAGGTTTTCCATAATTAAACGCGCTCTTTCCGTATCGATGGTGCCGACGAGGGGCATCACTGAAATCTTTTCGAACACGGGAATCAGCGGTGCAGAAAGTTCCTGCAGAGCGATTTTCTGAAGGGACACGGTTCTCTCCCAAGATTCTGTATAAGCGCTGATTACTTTGTTATACATTGGGGTGACCCATTTATCGAATATTTCAACCTGTTCGGCATGATTTTTATCGGTAATCAACTTGTCCTCTCTCATCGCTTCATATACCACTTTAGCAAACGTGCTAAGTGCTGAAGTAACAAATGTCAGAGGCCAGCCGAATCGTACAACCTTCTCAGCGAAATCTTCCAGTCGGGAGGTGAATTCTTTCGAGTCCCTCAGATTAGACGCAATCATCTCGACAAACTCATGGCTTGTCTTAGTGAAGATTTGATCCGAAACAACCTGGATGAACTTCTCATCCGCTTCGTCCTTCATCCTATCCATCCAAACATGTGTTAAATCCGACTTATTTCTCTGGATATAATCCGTAATTTCAGTGAACATATAACTCTCCCCATTCTACCATAAGAAATTTACACCAACTGTATATACGAAAGGATGTAACGTATATTTAATCTAATCCGTTCTTATGCTTAAATTTTACGCATTTAATAATATAGTAACAAATAAATGCAAAATTGAAAAAAACAATGCCTTTTCGGGTATTTTCCCCCATGTTCCTTTTTATTATAAATTGTTATAAGTTATTTGTCATACAAATGACTATATTTATCTCAGGTTATATTCTTCTACCAGAGGATAGTTCTGGATAATCCTGTCTATCAGGCACAGCCTGGCAGCTTATTGCGTGAGAACATATACAAAAACAGAAGGCTTGCTGATCAATTTCTTATCTTGATCAGCAAGCCTTCGATTTCGTAGCTGTGTTGTCATTTATTGTTGTAATTAACTTTGAAAACTACAACCACATGGGATGAAAAGGTTAAAATTGAATTAAGCCGACACTGATTTGGAGGGCGTCATCCACTTTTTCCATCATTTCATCATCCAAGTGTGTAATTTTATCTGTCAGACGTTGTTTATCAATCGTTCGAATTTGTTCAAGCAAGATAACAGAATCACGTTCAAAGCCATAACGTTTTGCATCAATTTCAACATGAGTAGGCAGTTTTGCTTTTTGAATTTGTGCGGTAATAGCAGCAACGATCACTGTGGGACTGAACCGATTCCCAATATCGTTTTGTATAACAAGTACCGGTCGAACTCCGCCTTGTTCTGAACCTACAACAGGAGAAAGATCCGCAAAATATACGTCACCACGCTTTACAATCAAAGGATTAACCTCCGCTTACTAAGCGTTCGACTGTATGTTCTGCCTCATATTCTGCTTGGATCGCTTCTGAAGCGATTGCAAGATTAATCTTAGCCATCTCCATATAGCCGCGTCTCATAGATTCACGTAGTTGTCGCTTTTTACGTTCTCGTAAATACATTTTAGTTGCACGATAAATAAACTCATTGCGATTCACATTCTCTTGATCTGCAAAGCCGTCCAATTCTGTAACGAGCTGTTGCGGCAGACGAATTAAGATTTCTGTTGTTGCGCTGGATTCAGACACAAACTACACCTCCACCAATCACTACATACCGTTTCTGTTCAATAACATACTAATCATACCATTAAATAACGGGGATGAAAAGACTATTTATCAATCTCTTCTAGTATCCGCCATATAAAATACTAATTATTCATTGAAATGCAGTTCATTTCACTTTTTTATTTCTCCGCCTGAAGATAGTAGTTTATTAGAAACCTCTGCAGGCCTTCCGTTTCTTATATAAATCCTCGGAACTCTTGTCGAAATGATACACGGAATTTCATAATTGATCGTCTCAAGCTTTTCAGCAATCTCATCTATGGAAACGGCCTCATCCGCTTCATGTCCGATAAGGGTGACCTTCACCCCCGCTTTCAATGCCCCGGGTAATGAGACCATACATTGGTCCATGCATATCCTTCCGACAATCGGACACCTTTTTCCGTCCACGATGACTTGCTGCCCCTGCAGCTTCCTCAGCCACCCGTCTGCATAACCAATCGGTATCGTCCCGATCCATTCATCGCCCGCTGACTCATATGTGGCTCCGTAGCTGACCTTATCCCCTGCTTCAAGCTCTTTCGCATAGATCAGTCTTGAATGAAGGGAAAAGACTTCCTTTAAGGGGAACGGCAGGACCTCTTTCATTTCCTGAGAAGGTGAAAGGCCGTACATCGCAATTCCTACCCGAACCGCGTTGAAATGGGTTTTCGGTTTTCGCAGGGCTGCCGCACTATTGGATGAATGAATGTACAGCGGACGTTCATCCAGCACTGCAAGCATCTCTTCGAACGTTTCCAACTGCTGGTCGAGATATGCATCATCGAGCTCATCCGCAGTGGCATAATGTGTGAAAATCCCTTCTAGGTTAAACTTGCTGCTGGATTGGATGAAGCTCTCCATTCTCTTTAATTCTTCTGTACTCCGGACTCCAATTCTGCCCATTCCAGTATCGCATTTTATGTGCAGGTTCAGTGAAGAGGTTTGATCAAGTTCCTCCGCCGCTTCTTCCAGCCACTCCATACCAAAAGTCGTTAATGAAATATTGTGGGACGAGGCAAGTTTCACATCCATCGAACGAGTTGCACCTAGAACAAGAATCGGTGCTTCGACCCCTCCCTTTCTTAACGATATGGCCTCATCCAGGAAGGCAACTGCAAGACCGTGAGCACCAGCTTCCAACGCAGTTAATGCGACTTGCACATCACCATGCCCGTATGCGTTTGCCTTTACGACAGCAAACATCTTCACTTCCTCAGAAGCAATATGCTGCTTGATATTTTTAATATTTTCCGTCAAATAATCCAAATTGATTTCTGCCCAAGTATCACGAAAGAACTGCGTCTGTGTTTCCACTCTGGTCACTTCCTCATAACAACAAAACATTGTCAGTCTATTCAAGAATATCTTTGATTATTCATCTATTCTCTTATTGTGTCAAATTAATTTTTTTGAAGCAAGGATGAATGAGGAAGAGTTTCTCTTTGGTTGATCGGGGATATGCAGGGTAGTGGCGTTGAAAAGACACGGAGACATGTGGAGCTCGTCGATAACAGTAAAAAATGACAAGGTGTTAAGAGGAGACGGTTCAGAAGGTTTTTTCGACAAGTTGCGCAATTATCAGGATTCTGGCGCAATTACTTAAAATCCGGCGCAATAATCCTAGTAGTGGCGCAATTAATCGGGAACCAGCGCAATAATTCTATAACCGGCGCAATTAAGGGGGTCGCGAGACGATTTTTTTATTCCCGAGGCAGTTTCAACTGAGCCTAAATAGGAAAACAACTTCATTATTCGATATTTGGTGATAAAAAGGCTAATCGGGTGTCCTTTTCCACAAGACTTGCTGCTTAACGATTAAGATAGATGATCTACTCCGCACTGAAACATATAACTATCGATCCAATAACTTCCAACCCCCCCCCCCCGCGATCACGCCCTCTCACTTCTGTTTTCCCATTGCCGGTTCACGCCATATAAGCAGACACCCCGCCGAACCCCCACTGGAACACAGCAAAAGAAAAGAGGCAAACCAATATGGTTCACCCCGTTTAGAACGCTCTATTTCACCATGGAACCTTGTACAGACTGTGCAAGCATCACCATTTCCGAAGGAGACAGGTCATTCGAAGCAAGCATGTAATCGACGCCATTATTCGTCCATCGGATTGAATTATCGGTCATGGCTGCGACTGTGAACCCTAAGTCTACCAGTTCACCTTTCATTGAAGTCGATACCGTCATGGTAGGAACGACAGTGTTTTTCTCCTGAATGATCGTGAAGGATTTCTCGCCATCATATGTTAAGATGACGCGCTTTCCATTCTCGGTCGCCACTTCTTTTTCCTCTACTAACTCAGTTCCTGTGACTTCAGACATAGGGTAGAGGACAGTGAAATCCTTGTCATCCACATTTGCGGTAACCGGAACTTCAAGCTGCGCTCCCGTCATGTTCTTCTTCATATCAAAGTCTTTTTTATCAAACGCTGCTTTCATGTCCATCTTGGAGAATTCCACTTTAACAAGAGAGTTATTATCTGCATCCATCACCTTCACGGTGGCAGGGGAAAGATCTTTCTTGTTAAAAGCAATCTCCTGGGTCGGAAGCATTTGCTTATTCTGGTAACGCGTTTTCGTTGTGAAAACATAATGGTTTTTCGTTTCTTTGAACTTCGCTTCCTTGTCCTCGAGTACATCCTGGACAAGAGATTCATACAAATAAGCCTGACTGCTGTTATTAGGCCATTCACTCTGGAAGCGGAAGCTCTTATTCAGCGCAGGGGTCAAGACAAATACTCCTTCATCATTACGGAGAATCATTTGACTTTGATCCTTCGCGGCATTTTTAAGAGCCACCCGGTAGTAATTAGGGTTATTATGCCAAACTTCCACGTCATAGGTCTGTGGTTCATCGCCAACCTGAAGTGTCATTTTGGCGTCCGCTTTATACCCCTTCATGTCCTCTACCTTTGACTTAAGATCCTTTGTCACGTCTTCCTTCGATTGCTCCCCGCAAGCAGCCAGCATCAGCACTGCAAGCATGGCCATCACTAGTATCACTAGCTTTTTCTTCATTTTTTCAACCCCTTTTGTCTCAAGATATACGTAATTGAGAGAGGGGAAAGCTAGACGGTATAAGAAAAAGACTTTTTTTATGTTTGTCTCTCTTACAATCGGTGTCCCGACAGTTTATACCTAGCCTTGTCTCTCCTATTGCACTACTGAATATATGAGACAACCTCGGGGAATATGCTAGCGAAGATGACAAGCCTGAACTTTTTTATTCTTGATTGTTTTCTACAGCTTAGTGCCTTACTCTTCGATGATGACTTGGGCCGCTGCGAACTCCCTGCTGTGGGTGATCGACAAATGAGCGTTCATTCCGTCAGGCTGTGAAAAAAACGGCTTTCCGTACGGGTCTTTGCTTATTTCAATATCCTGAAAAGATAGCACATGTCCGATACCGGTCCCGTTCGCTTTAGCAAATGCTTCCTTTGCCGCAAACCTGCCTGCAATGAATTCAATGGAACGCCGACCACTCAAAGATGCGAGGTGGTCCTGCTCATTTGCGGTCAGAACCCTCGTGATCAATTTTGGCTGCCGCTCGACTAGTTGCTGTATACGTCCGATTTCAACAATATCCAAACCTATTCCTTTAATCATATGTAGATCTCCTTCTACTCTTGTCCTTTTTCTCATATAGTTAATTTATAGTATATAATGAATCGTGTTAATGTTTTTAGTGTCGGTACTATTCTATTAGGAGGATACACTATGTTTGTCAGAACGGAAAGCTTCTCCCAGTTTTTACGATTATATCCCGTCATTTCACTGCTCGTATTCATCCATATCGTGCTGTTTTTAGTGAGTGCACTGCCGATTTTTCCACAGCTTTGGGTGTATGAACAGCTGGCGGGTGTGAATCTATATATCAAAGAAGGCGAATGGTGGAGGCTGATCACCCCTATCTTCGTCCATCTGGGGTTCGCCCATCTATTATTCAACTCGTTTTCGCTCGTATTATTCGGACCACCGCTTGAACAGCGCCTCGGCAAAGTCAGGTTTATCCTTCTTTACTTGGCGAGCGGCATTTTCGCTAATATTATTACCTATATCATCAAACCACTAACGTACAGCCATGTAGGGGCATCAGGTGCCATCTTCGGTTTGTTCGGTTTCTACATTGCCATGATCCTCTTGAAAAAACAATTCATCTCAAAAGAAAGCCGTCAAATCATCCTCCCGATTGTCGTCATCGGAGTGGTGATGACATTCATGCAATCAGGCATAAACATCACCGCCCATATCTTCGGGCTGCTAGGCGGATTCATCATCGGCTGGATTTCCGGGAAGAAATGATTGGTGCCTAGTGTAAAAGGTGACCCGCTTTTTCCATTAAGCGGGCCACCTTTTTTTGTTCTAAAATCTATTCATGTGAGTACCAGGAGTAGATTTCAGCTGCATCTTCTACTTCCAGGTCTTTCACTTCACTCGTATAGCCCGTTTGTCCTGATTTCAACGTCGCGGAAATACTGCTCAAATCCCTTTTGGATTGAAACCAGCTTACAGTGGAATCAAGTGATTGAACCCTGCTTTTCTTCAAATACGCCGTATGCTTTAATACTCCTCGATACTGAAGGGACAGCTGATTGCCTGAAATCCTCCAGCCCCCCGCGCGATATTGAAAGAAACCAAGGATAGCGAAAGGGATGGCAAGCAAAAGGCTGAACAAGCCCAGCGGCCAAAACATGATCGAAAGGATGACAACCGGTATGATCACCCAGTCGACTGCACGTATGATGTATTTTCTTAGGGCCCGTTTCGGAAGTCTTTGAAAATCCTCCGCAAGTTCATAGTCAGGAAATATTTTCGCAAGCAGCTCCGAAACTCTTTTCTTTTTCACAACAGGAATCAATTTGATCGTCGAGCTGTCTTTCTCAAGTGCAGATCCCCCGGCATTCTCGATCACAACTGTACAATAACCAAACAATTGCCGGACCGGATTCTCGACTACACGGATACCCTGAACCCGATTAAGCGGGACGGTTACCTGTTTTTTCTCCAGCAGCCCTCTGGTAATCACGATGTTGTCATCATTCATCCTTATTTTAAAATCCCCATACACCACAAACGTCCATCCAACGGAAAAAATCCAGGCAGCGAGCAGAAGTACAAACGACAACACCGCAATGATCAATAAACCACTTTTCACAAACACCATAATTTCGTCATACACGGTCTCATACGGAATGAACTCAGAGAACTGCGAGAAGAAAACGGCAACCCCTGATAGAATGACACCAATTCCCCCCGAAGTTGCAGCAAGCACCCAGATATCCTTAGCACTCATCTTGAAAACAACATTTCCTTCTTTATGCGAGCTCTCTTCATGGATTTCAGACTCTTCAGCCGTATCAGGCAGCTGCCCCTTTTTCTTTTCACGGTAAATAATTCGTTCAAGTTCCAAAGCTTCCTCTTTCAAAATCGCAGTCAGCTCAGCCTCCGATTCTCCCGGATTCGATGAGCCTGCAGTTTCCACCTTTACCTTCACCAGACCGAAAGGACGATGAATGATCCCCTCTGAAAAGTTCAGGCTTTGGATTCTGTCGAATGGAATATAGCGTTTCTTTTTCACAAAGAGCCCATACTCGATCCTGAGCTCCCCTTCTTCTAATCGATAGGTGAACCTGAGCCATTTGATGACACCGGCCGCAAGGACAATCAAAAGCACCGCGCCCATCGAGATAAGGGGCATATAATCCCAGAACCCGCCCTTCTCTCCCCTGCTGTTCAGAACAAACAACAGGACAAACGGGATGATCAATTCTTTTAATTGTTTCAAAAAGCTCGCTACTGCAGAGATTGGATGGAGTCGTTTATATTCAGACATCATCTTCCGCCACCCTCGCCAGTAAGGATATGGAATGTCTTAATTCATCCGCTTCATCCGTATCCAAAGCAGGAATTTCATGGACGGTCGCAGCAGTTGATATGGTAATCGTAGATAAATGATACTTCTTCAAAATCGGCCCCTGTACCGTATCAACATGCTGTACCCTGACCATCGGGACCAGCGTGCGTTTCACAAATATAAATCCTCTTTGAAGCTCGATTTCCTGCTCCCTCACTTCATATCTCCACCGTTTCCAGCGAATCGTCGGAAGAAAAAAGATCATCATATATGTAAATAAGAGCAATACAGCAATTGCAGCCGCCATGATCCAAACCGGCCAATCAAATAACGTTGATAGCACAATCACACCTGCAACCACAATAGCCAGCAACAACGTCTGAATCACACCATGCAGCCTCCACACCTTCAGCGCTTTTGGCGAAATTCGTTTTTGAGGCTCTCCTCTCATAACCATCCTCCTTTTTGTCTTTATCTTTATGTATAAATCTTACAGTATGTTTACGTTTGAAGATAGGATTGGTTTCAAAATGGAGGAAAAGTTCAGGCTGTTGCACTGTGTTGGCAGGCAGAAATTATTTTGACGGCTGCCCTATTTGTAACACCTTCCGGCCTGCAAACAACAGTCCTATTTTATATGAAAAGACGACCCATCTACCCATTCAATCTCCTTGACACCCCTCAAGTCCTCAACCAAGCGGAACAAGGCATCATCTTTTTTCTTCGCTTCAATCATGCAGTCGACCTGATCGACAGATCCCTTGATTCCCTGTAAAAAATCCATGAACATTGCAGGGTCAATGTAATCGGCGTGAGCTTTGTAATCCTGATCAGATCGGGGACTGGAGATATGCATTTTGACCGGAAATGGAGACTGACTCCAAGTCGAGACGATCCGTTCCCAATCTTCCTGCCAGTCCCTTTCATGGTAGGCAAGGTGATGGTGATAGTCGAAAACCTGAGGAATACCCAGCTTTTCACAAAGATAGAGGGCATCTGCAGCACTGAACACGGTATCATCATTTTCTACTATGATCATTTCCTGGAGGGAAGTCGGCGTGAGACCCCAATTATGGATGAACTGTTCAAGTGCCTTTTCCTTATCCTCATAAGCGCCGCCAACATGTAAAACACAGCGGTGCCTTGGTTCGATCCCCATCCCTTTCAGCAAATCCCTGTGCATTTTGAGGGTATTGAACGTATTCTTGAGGACGTCCACATCACTGGTATTCAAAAGAACAAAATGATCCGGATGGAAACCAACCCGCATCGGATGACCCTGTAAATACTCTTTTATTTTGAGCAATTCAGGCTTTAAAGGCGAAATGAAATCCCACCCCTTAAGGTCAGGGTGGTTCGCAAGCGGAATCAACTTCGAACTAAAACGGAAAAAGTGAATCTCATGAAGGACATTATGCTTCAAAAGACGAAGACAGTTCTCAAGATTCGATCTGGCAATACGTTCAAGCTTAGTAATTGCCGCTTCACGATCTTTTATGGATGAAAACTGCTTATATGTCATGGTCTGCGACGGCGAGGCATTCTGAAGGTTCATGCTCATGGCTACGTAGCCGAGTCTGATGAGAGTCATGTGGGTTTGGGCTCCTTTTTTTATTGGTAGTATGTGCGGGGCGGGGTGATAATAATATTTTTCAGAGGAATTCTTTGTGGTAGGTTGTTCCTTTGGATGAACCTGTTACTTTTAGATTTAAGGAGTTCAATAATTGGTTTGCTGTTTTAGGAGATTTTATATCCAGGAAGGTCCTTAACTCCCTGTTGGTAATAGATGGTTTAAATAATAAAAAATAATCCTCGATAGCACGGACATGGGCTGTTTTGGATATGAAATTGCATTTTGTACAATGCCAGCATCCAAAAAAACGCTCCATTTTTCCTGAACAACTTTCGCATTTCACCCCTTTTAATATTTCTGTTTCATTAATCCCATACGTATCTAAAATGCTTGTAAAGCCGGTATCATGCTTGTTAAGAAGTACTTTTTTAATTCTTTTAAGATCTTTCTTTGTAGCTTTCTCTTCTGTATAAAGAGTGTTCAATTTGCTTATTTCACTAATTAGATTTTGAGCATGAATGATTTTATCATATGGAGATAAAAGTTTTTGACCTGGGGCCATTTTAAGGATGGTAGATGGATTACTTATTACTACGAGGAACTTTATCGGAGGCAGCACTAAATGATGATCGTAAAAAAACCTTTGAAGAAAAAGTTTTTGTCGATTGGCTTGTGTGATGGGATCAGAATAACCAGTAACGACTCCATTATAATTCTTTGTTAATTGGTTGAATTCAGAGTCTATCGTTAACGTTCCAGAAATGTTTTTTATTTCAAGGATTAGTGTATAGAAAGGGGTGAAAAGCAGCGAGTCGATTTGAAAGTGATGAGGAGTAAGAGGGAGCTTTAAATCATTAAATACCATATACTTTTTGCTATTCAGGAAACTTAAATGGTAGTCAACCGACTTTTCTCCATTAAAACCGGCCTTTCTTTTCTTCAGATCCTGTGCAATGAGAGGAATTTTCGTGTGGGAATCCACTAAATTTCTTATTAAAGCTTCATTTTGTTCAATTCTTATAGGTTTTGCTCTTTCTTCTGCGAACAATTGATCACTCCTTCATGATTTTATCTTTAAATACTTCTCTTAAAACTCAGAAAACCCTTCTTTTTAAGAGAGTAAATCGTCAAGATTTTATTTACAAGCCACTTTCAATGGTTTACGTGCCAGATTTGAAATATTCAAGCCGAATTTTTATTTTTCAAGCCACTTTTGAAAAATACAAGCCACTTTCCCGATATTCACGCCACTTGTCGAATTTTCTTTATTCACTACCCTCCCTGGATCCCTTCTTCATTCCAAATTAAAACCCATTTCATTGAGACTCTATCCAAACGTCACCCAATTTGCCCAACCCCCTAATTTGTCAAAAACATTTTCAATCCCCTCACCCCACTACACCCTGCGACCTAAATATCCACCTTCATGTCAGCAACCAAACCAACCAAAACAAACAAGCTTTCCCTTACCCATCTAATACGAACCCTGAACTGCTTCAAAATCCACATAACTCCAATCCTCAATCTATCACAAAAACAAAAAAACACGACAACCCCCAAAAAGGGCCATCGTGTTTCATCAACCATATTAGTTATTGTTATAAGACTTGCGTCGACCGGAAGATTGTGGTTTGCCTCCGCCGCGACGATCGCCGCCACGGGATGAGCCGCCGCGTGAACCGCCGCCACGAGGGCCGCCGCTTCCACCGCGTCCGCCGCCTTTGCCGCTGCGGGATCCGCCTTTGTAACCGCCGCGATTACCGCCGCCGCCTCTTGATGGCAATGGACGTTCTTCTGATATTTCTACAGGAGTTGTGTCCGGCTCTTTTGTAAGAACGCGGATCGCCGCTGCTACTGCTTGAATTGGATCGTGGTCGTTTAAGAATTCCTCTGCCAATTGAGAGTAATCTTTAAGATCACTTTCTTTAGCGGCTTCTGTAAGCTTATCTAAAGCAAGGCGCTGCTGGCCTTCCATTGCTTCGTTCAAGCTTGGCGGCTTAAGGCCCATCATTTTCTTCTTCGTTGTTTGTTCCACTACGCGCAGGTAACCCATTTCTCTTGGTGTTACGAACGTGATGGACATACCTTTTTTACCTGCACGGCCTGTACGCCCGATACGGTGAACGTAGCTTTCAGGATCTTGCGGGATGTCAAAGTTGTAAACGTGCGTTACGCCAGAGATGTCAAGACCGCGGGCTGCAACGTCTGTTGCGATCAGGATGTCGATGCGTCCTTCTTTGAACTTCTTAAGAACCGTCATACGGCGTGCTTGAGAAAGGTCGCCATGGATTCCTTCTGCAAGGTAACCGCGGATGCTTAGTGCACGGGAAAGTTCATCTACACGGCGCTTTGTGCGTCCGAATACAATCGCAAGCTCAGGTGATTGTACGTCGATCAGACGGGATAGAACATCGAATTTTTCTTTTTCAGTTACTTTCGTGAAGTATTGTTCGATGTTTGAAACCGTTACTTCTTTTGATTTCACCTTGATTACTTCAGGCTCTGTCATGAAACGTTCAGCAATGCGGCGGATCGGATCCGGCATTGTTGCAGAGAATAGAAGTGTTTGTCTTGTGCTTGGTACAGTTTCAAGGATGCTTTCGATGTCTTCTATGAAGCCCATGTTCAGCATTTCGTCTGCTTCGTCAAGTACCAATGTTTCAACGTTATCAAGCTTCAGCGTGCGGCGCTTGATATGGTCCAGTAAACGGCCCGGTGTACCCACGATGATGTGCGGGTTCTTTTTCATCGCACGGATTTGGCGCTGGATGTCCTGTCCGCCATATACGGATAGAACGCGTGCACGCTTATCTGAACCGATGCGGTATAATTCCTCAGAAACCTGGATTGCGAGTTCACGTGTCGGAGCGATTACAAGAGCCTGAACGTTCGGGTTCTTCATATCGATCTTCTCGATCATCGGGATACCAAATGCTGTCGTTTTACCTGTTCCAGTTTGTGCCTGGCCGATGATATCCTTACCTTCAAGACCTGCTGGAATTGTACTTGCCTGGATTGGGGTTGCTTCTTCAAAGCCCATACGCTTAACTGATTTCAACGTAGATGCGCTTAAGTTTAAATCTGCAAACTTAGTCAATGTTACATTCTCCTTTAATTTACATCTTTTATAACTAATCAAATGTACTGATTATATTTTTAAATCGGAACGAAATCTTACACACCGAAAGACTTCGGTATCTAATCTAAAATCGTCTATATGAGATGTTTATTGTAATATATTGCAATTTCCATTGGAATGCTGCTGCAATCTGCACGGCTAAGCGTGCAAAAAAATACACTCTTCAAAATAGAAGAGCTACCACGTCCAACAAATAGAACAATGTTGTAGTTATGTTACCACTTATAGAGATGAATTTCAATCTATTGTAAAATAGTCAATCTATTCACTCTGCAGGAAATGGTAGATCTCTCCAAATAATTCGTGCTTATCTTCACTATGGCATATTAAATGTTTGGCTTTTGAGGAGTAATATAGGTTTTTTTCTTCAGATGAAATGGTCTCATAAATATATTTCGCACTTTTAGGCGGGACTATCCCATCATTTTCTCCTTGGGCTATAAAGGTTGGGATATCCACTTTTTCAAGGAGAGGGCGGGCTACGCGCACCACCTTTTTAAACTCGTAGGCAGAAAGGATCGGAGTATTGGTCACTTTAAATTTATAGCGATTGTAGAGCTCATTTTCAAGTATTTTCCCTTGAAGTCCTTCCTTGATTAAATTACCAATCTCTTTTGCGAGCTGCTTGAAATTCAAATAGTAAGCAGCGGCACTAAGTAAGACGAGTTTATCGATGCTGTATTTGACGGATAGGTAAGAGGCGATCAGCCCCCCCATCGAAAATCCGATGACATACACCTTGTCACATGTAGAGATAAGGTGCTTCAATTCTTCTTCCGCGTGTTCGATCCATGCGGCATGCTTGATGCCTTTTAAAGCGAGCGTTTCTCCATGACCGGGTAAAGTAGGTACAACGATTTCCCAATCCGTTCTTTCTTTTAAATATTCTGCCAGGGGCTCGACTTCATAAGGGCCGCCTGTGAAGCCATGAATAAGTAAACATCCAATCATCTTGATCCCCACTTACTTTAAAGCTTTTTTATGAAGGTTTTTTGCTGAATGAAATGTGTATGCTGCCTCTTCGAAATTAGCCTTACCGCTCACATAAGAAAAATCCAGAGGGAGAACGCCTCCCTCTTCTATCCTACTTTCATTTTGTTCAATCGTGATGAATTCTAATCGTTCAGCCTTTTGCCAATGCTTCAATGATTTCTTCGAGTGCCATTCCTCTGGATGCTTTGAATAGGATCAGATCTCCGTCTTTTGTCTGATTTTCCAACTCGGCAGAAAGTTCCTTTTTGTCCTGGAAGGAATGAACGTTCTCAGGTGAAAATCTTTCGAGTGCACCTTTCGCGATGAATTCCGCAAGCTTCCCGAAGGTATATACGTGCTGAATCTGGTCAGGGTCGATCATTCTCCCGATTTCCAGATGGAATTCCTCTTCGTTGTCGCCAAGCTCCAGCATATCACCCAGTACAAGCATTTTGGCGGTGAAGCCTTCAAGTTCAGAAACGAGCTGGATCGCCGCTTTCATGGAAGTGGGACTTGCATTGTAGGCATCATTGATGATTTTTTCGCCTTTTTGACCTTCTGTCATTTCCATTCTCATTTGCGTGAGCTTAAGCGACTCCAGGCCTTCCTTCATTTCCTCAACTGAAACACCAAATTCCTTGGCAATCAGAATAGCAGCCAGGGCGTTATGGATATTGTGCTGCCCGAGTACAGGAAGGAAGAACGTCACTCCTTTATCAAGAGAGGTTTCAAAGTAGCTGCCGGCATTATTCATTTCAATTCCCAACGGGTATATGGTATTCGTTTCACTACGGCCGAACGTTTTTACACGTTTTAGCGATAATTCCTTTACCTGCTCTTCTAGAAGATGTTCGTCTCCGTAGTAGGCGAATAGCCCGTCTTCTTTCAACCCCTGGACAATTTCCAGCTTGGCTTTGGTGATGCCTTCCCGGGAACCAAGATCCTGAAGATGTGATTCCCCGATATTGGTGATGATCGCTGCATCAGGCTGGGAAATCTCAGATAATAATTCAATTTCACCGAACCCGCTCATCCCCATCTCTAGCACAGCCACTTCTGCGTCTTGCGGGAGCGCGAGGATTGTTAAAGGCAGGCCGATATGGTTGTTGTAGTTACCTTGTGTCTTGTGAACTTTGTATTTCGTTGCAAGAAGATTTGCAACCATGTCCTTCGTCGTTGTCTTTCCGTTGCTCCCTGTGATGCCTACCACTTTCAGATCAAGCTGATGACGGTATTGGTTTGCCAGTGACTGCAGCGCAAGCAGCGGGTCGTCTACGACAAGTACAGGGATATCCTCTGGCGGATTTGGAACATGTTTATCCCAGAGAGCTGCTGCCGCTCCCTTTTCAATCGCCTGCCTCACGAATTGGTGTCCGTCCACATTTTCACCTTTGAAAGGGACAAATAAATTTCCCTTTTCAATTTTACGTGTATCAATGCTTACACCTTTTATGATGAGGTGTCCGAATTTAGTAAGATCATTATGGACATTCAGCATGTCACATGTTTGGTTTATCGTTTTTTCAAACATTTTCTTTCTCCTTTATGAGTTATCTATTTTAAAACAGAGCAGGGACTGCTTTTAGATGTTGATCCTCCAGTCAGTCCCTTGCCTTAAGGTGTTACATTGTATGTTTGATTGTCTGTTTTTCTTGGTAACGACCTAAGCCGAGTTCAACTAATTTCCCGATCAGTGTCGGATAGTCGACACCTGTGTGCTTCCATAAAAGCGGGAACATGCTGAATGGTGTAAAACCAGGCATTGTGTTTACTTCGTTCATGTAGATCTGTCCGTCTTCTGTCAGGAAGAAATCTGCACGGACGAGGCCAGAGCAGTCAAGTGCCTTAAAGGATTGAATCGCGATCTCCTTCATCTTTCCGTACGTTTCCTGGTCGACTTCTGCTGGTATGATCAATGCAGTATCTCCGTCTTCATACTTTGCCTTATAATCATAGAAATCCTTCTTTGGAACGATTTCACCTGCAACAGAACATTCAGGCTGATCATTGCCAAGGACACCCAATTCGATTTCACGCGCTTTTACGCCTTCTTCGATGATGATTTTACGGTCAAATTGGAACGCTTCCTCGAATGCAGCGGCCAATTCTTCTCTGGATGTACATTTGCTGATTCCCACCGATGACCCAAGGTTTGCAGGTTTTACAAAGCAAGGATAGCCGATTTCGTTTTCTACCTCATTATAGGCATTCTCGGAATTTGCTTCCCATGTACTGCGGATGAACCATGTATAGTCCACTTGAGGAATCCCCGCTTGTGCGAAAAGATTCTTCATGATGACTTTATCCATACCTGCTGATGAAGCAAGGACTCCGTTCCCCACATAAGGAAGGTTCAGTAATTCAAGCATTCCCTGAACGGTTCCGTCCTCCCCATTGGGACCATGGAGCAGCGGGAAGATCATATCGTATCCTTCGCTGTCTTTGGAATCGGCTGGCGTGATCGCCGTGCTTAATGCGTTAGGTGAAATTTCTTCTCCGTTGTTGAATTGCAGTGCTTTTACGTCCTCAACGGGAGCATTCAATTGAGGACCTTTTATCCACTGACCTTCTGTTGAAATGAAAACAGGATGAATTTCATATTTATTTAAGTCCAAGGCTCCGATGACTGCCTTGGCTGTTTGCAGGGATACGTTATGTTCGGCTGATTTACCGCCGTACAATAAACAAAGCTTGGTTTTCATGTATGAGTTACCTCCAATATTAACAATAGATGTTTCTATTTTATCACTTTCATCTCAAAGGGAAAGAATGATTAGGTGGAAAATAAAAATTACCACCATGGTCCTTGATTCATGAGCCAACCTCCATCTGATTTTCGTCTATATATATGTATGTTTACCCAGACTAGTCCCGCAACAGAGGAATGGGCTTTATTTTATCAGAATACATTTAAGATTCCGCCTATTCATTTTCCTCTTAAAATAATCTTCTTCCGGGTGTATAATCCTTCTATCGAAAACATTTGTACTTTCAAGGAGGACACCCAGATGAGAAAGCTTGGTTTACTGCCTAGGATCCTGTTGGGGATCGTGTTAGGTATTGTGATTGGTTCAATTGCACCAGAATGGATCGTGAAATTATTTGCCACGTTTAATGGACTTTTCGGTAATTTCTTAGGGTTCGCGATTCCATTAATCATCATAGGCTTCATTGCGCCAGGAATCGGTTCAATGGGTAAAGGTGCCGGAAAGCTGCTCGGGCTGACTACCGCACTCGCCTACGGCTCCACAGTGCTAGCGGGACTGCTTGCATATTCAGCTGCTAAGAGTATTTACCCATCTCTATTGGCAAATCAAACTTCTCAATCATTTGAAAATCCAGAAGAGGCTTTATTAAAAGGGTTCTTTACAGTGGACATGCCTCCGATTATGGGTGTAATGACGGCTCTCTTGATTGCTTTTACCCTCGGACTCGGAATGGCTGCCATTAAAGGAGACGCTCTCCAAAAGGGAATGAATGAGTTTAGAAGTATCATAGAACTTGTGATCGAAAAGATCATCATCCCTCTTTTACCGCTTCATATCCTTGGTATTTTCGCCAATATGACGCAGGGCGGCCAAGTCAGTGCCATCATGTCTGTCTTTGCCAAGGTTTTTGTGATGATACTTTTATTACATCTTTTCTTTTTGATTTTCCAATATACTGCTGCCGGCACATTGAGAAAACAAAATCCGTTTGTGATGATGAAGGGAATGCTTCCTGCCTATTTCACCGCACTGGGAACGCAGTCATCCGCTTCCACGATTCCTGTCACGCTCGAACGCACCAAGAAATTAGGTGTCAGGGAACGCATCTCTGATTTCTCTGTTCCGCTGCTTGCAACGATTCATTTATCAGGGAGCACGATCACTCTTGTGAGCTGTGCGATGGCGGTCATGTTCATCCAGGGAGAGGCTCTGCAATTCTCGCAGCTGTTTCCATTCATCCTTATGCTCGGCGTAACCATGATTGCCGCTCCGGGAGTTCCTGGCGGTGCCGTGATGGCCGCTCTCGGTCTGCTTGAGTCCATGCTCGGATTCGGTCCGACTATGACGTCACTCATGATTGCCCTATATCTGGCACAAGACAGCTTTGGAACTGCCTGCAACGTCACAGGCGACGGGGCTATCACGTCCATCGTGGACAAACTGACAAACAAGAAAAAAGCCGAAATTTCAAACGTAAAAGCAAGCTAACATCAAAGGCCCGTCCCTCGCCGCTTTAAAGCGGTGCCGGACGGGCCTTTTACTTGTAAAATTTGTGTTTTAACAGGAAACATATGTGCTCTTGTAGAATTAATATAAAAAACACAACAAAGGAGTGCACCTTTTTGAAGTCAACGAGCAAAAGAGTAATGCTTAGAAAGATAGAAGAGAAAGACCTTGAAACCCTTTGGAATTACATATACAAAGAAGCTTCCCCCCAATGGAAAAAGTGGGACGCCCCTTATTTCGAGCACAAACATCTTCCGTTCGAAGAGTATAAACACAAATTTCTTAACGAAATCGAGCAAAATCATGACAGCCAGCGAATCATTGAAGCAGAAGGAAAAATCATCGGAACCGTAAGCTGTTACTGGGAATACGAGCCGACAAGATGGCTAGAAGCAGGCATTGTCATCTATGACCCCGATTATTGGAATGGGGGCTACGGTACGGAAGCATTATCCCAGTGGGTCAATCATCTATTTGAAACGAAAGAGATCGGAAGGGTCGGCATCACCACATGGTCCGGGAATGAACGTATGATGAGAGCCGCAGAAAAAATCGGCATGAAGCTTGAGGGCAGGATGAGAAAATGCCGCTATTATAATGGTGTTTACTATGATTCAATTCGGATGGGCATGATCCGGGAAGAGTGGGATCCAAGCCAAAACCAATAAAACAAAAGGGGTGCACCAGTTCCGCAGTGCCCCCTCCTCTATTGATCATCCTTCGAGTCGCCAAACCAGAACTTCAATTTCTTTCTTGTTAGAAAAACAAGCAGGGAAAGGATGATGAACATCGCAACTGCCACATAGAGATGCATCCGGTCTTCACCGCTCAACCCTGAACCAAAGAACACGAATCCGATTGTCCCGGGGATGATCCCGATGGCAGTAGCCACGATATAAGGAAAGTAGCGCACTTTTCCAGCTCCCGCTAAATAACTGACTAAATCAAAATTCAAAAACGGCAGCAAACGGAGAATCAATATATAAAAGAAACTATTCTCCGCCATCTTTTCACGGACTTTGGTCATTTTAGACGAAGATTTCCTCCACAGCTTCATACCAATGAAGCTTGAAGTCACATACGCCACTGTGGCGCCGCCCAGCGCTCCGATGAAAATAAACACTATTCCGTTGTAAGGACCAAACGCCAGGCCGGCCGCAATCGAAAAAATAGAGGTCGGAAACAAGACCAATGGCCGGAACGTCAGAATCAGAATAAATACAATTGGTGCCCACCATCCAAACGCGACGATCCAATCCCTGATATCGTGCGGCCTGACTTCCCAAAAGCTGCGGCTGCCCCAGACAAAGATAAGGAGAAGGACAAAGAATCCGAGCATCTTTACGATTTCATTTTTTTTCATAGCTTTGCCTCCTATCCTTATCCGCTTATTTTTTTCCTGTTTTGTTCTTTCTTCCATTGTACTGCCCACTCATCATAAAACCAACTCATTCCCATTCATGGGTGATTGGTCTTACATTTATAATAAGGAACAAAGTAGTGAAACTTTTCAGTTATCTTTAAGTCTAATAGAATAGAGGTGATAGTACATGAAAAAGCTGATCATTGCACTGACAGGGGTCCTCGTCCTCGGCGGCTTAACCGGATGCGGAACCACTAAAGACCCGAAACCAAACGAGACGGAGACGAGCGGCACACCTGACTCAAATCAAGCAGAGAAAGGGATTGTTGCAGGCAGCATGGAACCTACTTTAATCAAGCTAGAGGAAAAAGACGGACAGCCAGTTTATGAATATAAGATCAAGAACCAGACAGAAAAAGAGAAAACATTTGTATTTTCGTCGGGGCAAACAATAGACTTCGAAGTAAAAAATGAGAAAGGGGAAGTCGTTTACCGGGACTCTGAAAACAAAATGTATACGCAGGCCATTCAAGAGATCACGCTAAAACAAGGGGAAGAATTCTCACGGAATGTCGTTCTCCCGAAGCTTGACAGCGGTTCATACACCCTGACAGTATGGCTGACAGCCAAAGGCGAAAGTAAGTACAAAATGGTGAAGGACATCCTCATCCCATAATAAAAAGGATTAATCCATGTAAAGAGGTTCATTCAACTTTAAAGGTTGATGAAGCCCTTTACGCAGGTTAATCCTTCTTTTTTTCAGATGAGGCAAGATAAGAGTACACTAGCTGCAAAATCGGATTTCATCACTATACTCTATTCACCATTTTTTTCGCTTGTGCCTGCCTATCGAATAGAGGAGTTCCAGCTCTTCGTTTTACGATCATAAACAAGCAAACCATTTGCAGGGGATTTACTGAATTGCTGATAATCTTCAATCATTTCATCCATGTTGAAATAGTCGCCAATCACCCAGATCGGTATTTCTATTTTCCCCCTGCTCACGATGGCCTTCTCAATGGAGATGACCATACCTTCCTTTATTTTCTCTTTAAACGAAGTGATGATTTGAGAACCGACATCCGGATACTGCTTTTCCTTTTTCATACCGAATAACCCTTTACCGCCTTTGACAGTTCCCAACTTCGCCGCTACCGTCGATCCCAATAGTTGATAGAAGTCATCAAAGTCCCGGTAATAAATTTTGTTAAACCATCCATCGTCGTGAGAAAGGTACGCATACCGGTTATTCAATTTAGAGTAGAACGGGGCATCGAGCGGCTGCTTGAGATGTCCCATATAGAGCAGCTCTGCAATTTCCTGGCCGTTTAATTCATTGACTCCCGCTTCTTCGTCGAAATCAATCCAGCAGAAATCACCGTAGCTGCCCACGCCATCATTTATGATTTTGTTCATGTCTTCCTGTTCTACATATTCAAGATGAGTGTGAATGTTAAAGGCTCCATGTTCATACTGATGCTTGATCAACAGTAAATTCCTTAGAGGCTGCGGGTTATTCAAAGCAAATTCTTGAAAATTGATTCCATAGGAAACAACATATTGCCGATCAATATTTTTATGTACATAGATGATATCTTTTGTTTGCTTATTTGACTTCAAAACATTCCCTCCATCTGATTTACACGATGCGTATCTAATAGTTTCTATTTTAGCAAAGAAATGAGGATATCGTTCTTTTCTATTTCATTTCAAAATGATGACAAAAGTCGCAGTAAATTGTAGAAAAAAGTCATTCGACAGGAACTGAAGCTTAATAAATCGTCTGAAATCTTATAAGTCCCGGCTGCAGAGAACAATGTGAAGTAACCATTAAAGTGTAAAAATGCTTGTTTTTTACAACTCTGTCTGTTCTAGCTAAATATCAGAGGAAATGTTACATTTGAACTCGGGACTTTCCCGCTCAGTCTTTCGAGAAGGTGAAATCCATGTAATATATGGAAAATAATTGAGGGATTATCTTTACAAATTCTTCTTTTTCTACTTATTCAACTGAACCACAGTATAAATATGTAGAAAAAAGAAGGCCCTTCCGGATGGCAGCCAGTAGAAATTTTCCTTCATTTCTATTAGACTAGGAATGTGAAATCTTACGAAATTCAGGTGAAATGATTATGGAAACTCGCCAGCGTTTTGCTGATAAATTCGACTGGGGGCTTGTCTTTTTATTGATGATGTTTTTTATCGTCAGTGCTCTCGGGATAAGCAGTGCTCAAACCTCAGGTCAATATGGAACAAATTTTGTTATTCGACAAGCTTTTTGGTATGTAGTAGGGGGCATCATTATTGCAGTTGCCCTATTCTTTGATTCAGACCAGTATAAGCGCCTTGCTTGGTATATGTATGGCGCAGGGATCCTCCTGCTGCTTATACTACTGATTTCACCGGAAAGTATAGCTCCATATCGAAATGGAGCCAAGAGCTGGTTCATGCTCGGACCGCTCGGTTCTATCCAGCCTTCAGAATTCATGAAAACATTTCTGATTCTCGCTCTCGCCCGGGTGATCACGAACCATAATGAATTAACTACCCGGAAGACATTGCAGTCTGACTTTCAATTATTATTGAAGATCGGATTTACCACCCTTGTCCCGCTGGCCTTTATCATGAAGCAGCCGGATCTTGGAACGTCCCTTGTTATTTTAGCCATCATGACAGGGATCATCTTAGTTTCAGGGATAACCTGGAAACTGATCGTTCCTATTTATGCTTTTCTTGGAGTAATCGGGGGTATCCTTCTATCATTGGTTATTTGGGCTCCGGAATTTTTGGAAAAGTACACAGGTTTCGAACCTTATCAATTTGGACGGATCTATGCTTGGCTCGACCCTTATAACTATTCCAAGTTGGAAGGCTTCCATTTGATTAATTCATTAAATGCGATAGGGTCCGGTCAGATTTTCGGAAAAGGGTACAGCGACGGAGAAGTCTATATTCCGGAAAACCATACCGATTTTATCTTCAGTGTCATCGGTGAAGAATATGGATTCATCGGAGCAAGTGTTGTCATCAGTTTATTTTTCCTGTTAATCTATCATTTGACCAAAACAGCCCTGGATACGAAGGAACCATTCAATGCCTACGTATGCGCAGGGATCATCTCGATGATTACATTCCATGTTTTCCAAAACATCGGGATGACGATTCAGTTATTGCCAATCACGGGAATCCCGCTTCCGTTCATCAGTTACGGGGGAAGTTCCTTGATGGGGAATATGCTGGCTCTCGGTATTGTATTCAGTATGAGGTTCCATCATAAAACGTATATGTTCTCTTCAGAAGATTCATAAATTCACTGTTGTATTTTTCTCCAATATGTGTAAAATAATATCTAATCATATACAGGACATTCAGTGATGAAGAGAGTAATTCCAACGTGGATCTTGAAGCGAGCCAGGGATGGTGAAAGCCTGGTGTGAAGCCCGGAATGAAGCGCACTTCTGAGAAGTCTTTCTTGAATTTCAGTAGAGAAGGACCGGGTAAAACCGTTAATTTATGAGCGCCCTTCGGGAAAAAGAGTGGTACCGCGAGCACAAAACTCGTCTCTATATTTATATAGAGACGGGTTTTTTTATTTTATTCGGAGGTGTAAACGATGGATTTAAAGTTAGTATTAGCAAAAGAAATAAAATCCCAGGCTCTTTCAGCCTGGTCTGAAGAAGATATTTATACGTTAATTGAAACACCGAAGCATGCCCATCTAGGGGACCTTGCATTCCCATGTTTTAAGCTGGCGAACGAATGGCGAAAAGCGCCTGTTGTGATTGCAGAAGAACTTGCCCGGGAGCTTTCTTCTCCCCTATTTTCAAATGTTGAAGCAGCAGGTCCTTATGTAAATGTTCACTTTGATTCCGCCTTCGCCGGAAAGGAGATCGTCTCTTCCATTCTTGAGCAAGGAGTTCGATACGGTTCCCATTCATTCGGGAAAGGCAGAACCATTGTGTTAGACATGTCTTCACCGAACATTGCCAAACCCTTCTCCATGGGGCATCTGCGCTCCACTGTAATCGGGAATGCAATTGCCAATTTAGCAGAGAAATGCGGGTATGAAACCGTCAAAATCAACTATATCGGAGATTGGGGCACACAGTTTGGTAAACTGATCGTTGCTTTCAAAAAATGGGGAGATGAGGAGAAGGTAAAAGAAAACCCGATTGCTGACTTGTTTACTCTATATAAAAAATTTCACGAGGAAGCCGTTCAGGATCCTTCCCTGGAAGACGATGGCCGGAAAGCCTTTAAACTTCTGGAAGAAGGCGATGAAGAGATCACTAAACTGTGGAAATGGTTTAAAAATGAATCACTCGAGGCATTTAAAATCATTTATTCCCTGCTTGGAGTGGAGTTCGATTCCTATAACGGCGAAGCTTTCTTTAATGACAAGATGGAAGAAGTGGTGGAACTACTGAACGAACATCAGCTTCTTGAGACCTCGGAAGGTGCCAAGGTCGTGCGTCTGGAAGATGAAACCCTTCCCCCTTGTTTGATCAAAAAAACGGATGGAGCTACCCTTTATGCCACAAGAGATCTGGCAGCCGCTCTTTATCGCCAGCGTGAATATTCTTTTGATGAAGCGCTGTATGTGGTGGGACAGGAACAAACCGTCCACTTTAAACAAGTAAAAGGCGTGCTTGCACAGCTCGGATATGAATGGGCAAATGCCATGAAGCATATTCCTTTCGGGCTCTATTTGAAAGATGGTAAGAAAATGTCGACTCGTAAAGGCCGTGTCATCTTGCTTGAAGAAGTGCTCGGGGAAGCAATCACGATGGCCAGGGAAAATATCAAAAAGAAAAATCCCAACCTGAAAGAAGCTGCAGATGTAGCAAAGGAAGTCGGGGTTGGTGCGGTTATCTTCCATGATTTAAAAAATGACCGTCTGAACGATATCGAGTTCTCTCTCGAACATATGCTTACCTTTGAGGGAGAAACCGGTCCTTATTTACAGTACACGCATGCAAGAGCACAATCGATCCTGAGAAAAGCTGGTGTTTCCACTACTTTTACCTTTGACGGCCTGGACGACTCCTCCAGCTGGGAAGTAATCAAACAGCTGCGACTATTTCCGGAAACGGTTGAAAGAGCATGGAAGAACTACGCCCCTTCCATCCTTGCAAAATACCTGTTGGAGCTGGCCAAGTCGTTCAACAGCTACTATGGAAATTCAAAAATTATTAACAATGACCCAAAACAAGAATCCCGTTTAACACTCGTCTTCGCCGTTGCATCGGTTTTATCCCAAGGACTGAACCTTTTAGGCATCGGATCACCGCAGGAAATGTAGAAAACTCAAAATTCTTGTCATTATTTCCCGAGAAATGACTTATCTTTTTTTCGCTTTTAGCGACTTTCCGCTGCAAGGTCTCCTTTAATCATTATTATTAAAGCCAAACAGATATTTCATGACGCTCTACTTAAAAAATGATATACTTTCTTATGTTATTTAAAAAGATATGACGTTTGACTATATTTGCATGATGATAAAGGAGATATCTTATGTCTGAATTACTTCACTCTTTTGAGGCATGGCTGCTGGATTATGGGGTTTGGGGACTTATTCTTGTATCGTTCGCCGATTCATCTTTTTTCCCGATTCCACCAGATGTCCTATTAATACCGCTTGCTATCGCAAAACCGGAAAACGCCCTGCTTTACGCGCTATATACCACCGTTGCTTCAGTCATCGGTGCATTATTCGGCTGGTTAATCGGTAAAAAACTGGGACGGCCTATATTGGTATACTTCTTCTCTGAAAAAAGAATTCTGAAGGTAGAAGAATATTTCACAAAATACGGTCCCATGGCATTGCTGATCGCGGGGCTTACACCCGTCCCTTATAAAATCTTCACAATCTTTGCCGGGGTTTCCGGTGTAAAAATACGAGTTCTTGTCATTTGGTCGATTATCGGACGAGGCATACGCTTCTTCCTTGAAGGAGCCATCATATTAGCTCTCGGTGCCAAAGCAAAACCATTTATCGAAGAAAACTTCACCATGCTCACACTCGGAGCTGGCGGAGTGCTAATACTAGCATACATCATCTACCTGATCATCAGAAAGAAAAAACATACAGTTTAAACCTCAAAAGCGGAGGCGGCTTGCTCAGCCCCGACAAGCATAAGCTAAATGGGCCCGGAAGGCGTTCTTTGCCTTCTTGGACCATTTAGCTTATGACCTCGAGGGGCTAGCCGCCGGAGCTGGACGATCAAAAGCGGAGGCGGCTTACCTGTCCTCCAAAAACAAAGAGAGTATCGGAACAACCCCGATACTCTCTTATTTATCTTCCCCTACAATCAATCTCAAGTGGTGCTTCAGAACTTCGAGCGTTTGATTCTGTTCTTCATAAAGCTCTCCGTCCATATCCACCTTTTCTTTCTCGTCTAAATGTATATCTGCTGCAGGCGCCTGAATATGGATGATGTCATTAGTTGGATCACTTACTTCCCCTGTACTTCTTATCATGAAGAATTCCTTCAAAAGAGGAAAACCCGTTTTCTTCACCATATAAATATCGATCAATCCGTCTTCCAGGTCGATACTGGCAGGCAATGGATTTGCACCGATTGAACGTCCGTTTGCTGCGAGCAGCATCACTACCTCTTCCCTGTATACCTTCCCATTCGCCGTAATTGTAACGTTCAACAACTCAGGATCCTGAATGGACTGAAAGGCACTAATATAATAACTGAGCCTGCCAAGGACATTTTTAGAGCCCGCATCAATGTTGTCACTTGTTTTTGAAACCAGACCCGTTCCCCAGAAGTTGCTGAAATATCGGTCACCTGCTTTGACAATATCGATATCTTTTTCATATTGGGAGGCGGTGATGGTTTCGACGGCTTGTCCCATATTCATCGGGATGTTCAGGGAACGCGCGAAGTCGTTACATGTTCCCCCGGGAAGGATAGCGAGCTTAGGTTTTAAAGAAAGGCGTGCTAAACCATTAACGGCTTCGTGAACTGTACCGTCTCCCCCCATAATGACGACCAGATCATATTCTTGACCCGTCTCACGGCAGATCTTTTCAGCATCATCTTTGTCTTTGGTTTTATGGACCGTTAACGCATCACAAATATCCAATAAGGGCGGAGTGACTTCCATTAAATTAATTTCCAGCTCTCCGCGACCTGCTTTACCATTACAAACCAATAATATTTTTGAGTAGAAAATAGTCATCACGTCACCAACTTTATAGTTTTATCTTTCGATAGGCTGTTTCAGAAACCTTATAAAAAAGAGATAAAAAAAAGAGGCTGACCCAAAAAGATGAAATGATCACCCTTAAAGGACCAGTCCTTAATGAGCCTTCTAAGTCCGAGGAATGAAACGTCTAGACTTTCGTATTCTTGGGTCAACCTCTTTATTACGCTGTGTTCGACTCTTCTTCTTGACGGTTTTGAAGAATCGATCGATACGCGATCTGCAGACGGCCTTTAATATAGCTTTGCCCATCGCTGGCAATATGCGTGTTCTGCATCCGATGAAGTTCCATTTCTGCAAACATGGCCAGTGCTCGGGAAATCTGGTCCAGCGCCAAGTTGACACTGTGAAGATCAGAAGGTCGATCCCCACTCATACACCGGTATGAAATTTCATCCGCCTTCTTTCTGATTTCCATTAATGTCTGGACGTCAAACATTACTCTCTCCATACCATCCCCTCCTTTTCACTACTAATTAGTATATCGTGAAAAAAAGAGAATTATGTCTGTCCAACCTGTTATGAATCCTGAGTTAACGTCTTAGGTAATGGTTGATATTGCTTTAGTGATTGAAGAATCTCCCGTCTGGACTTTGTTTTTGAAATATTGACACCGACATTCGATAATTTGGTTATCACCTTTTTAAAGCGATCGTTCTCCTTTACCACGTTATTCACCTCTTCGATTAATTTCGTTATCTATTTGTACGTATGACATAAAAAAAGGTTTCACTTTATTGTAGTTGGTTTACCTATTCCCTATAAATGAAACAATAATCCTATTTTTTTGTTTTTTCTAGGTTCTTTTCGAAAAACACATTTTGAAAAGCTCTGCTGTTAAACACCGCTGTTGATTTCCGTGCAAGACTTTGCTTTCCGCGGGCGGCCGGTAAGCCTCCTCGCCGCTAAGCTCCTGCGGGTCAGAAAAGCGGAGGCGGCTCGCCCAGAGGCGACAAGCATAAGACAGGGCAGCCACAAAGGCGGTTTTTGTCTTTTTGGATGGCATGGCTTATGTCTCGAGCCTCTAGCCGCCGGAGCTGGACAGGTCTCACCTGTCTAGCTTTTCCCGCAGGAGTCTTCGTCTTGCACTACAATGAACAGCTGGAACCAGTTAAATACAACAATAATCTTTAACAGAGCTTTTTAAAAAAAGTTTTTTCCTAAGAATATTTCACTTTTAATTACACAATTTAAAAGCATGAAAACAAAATTAGCTATTATTATGGTCGCAATGTCCCTGGTCTTTGGCCTTACAGGAATCACTGGAGCACAAGCAGCTCAAAATTATTTTGTAAAGAAAGGAGACACTCTTTGGATAATCTCAAAGAAATTTCAAGTCGGTTTATCTGAAATTATTGAGGCGAACCCTCAAATACCGAACCCTGACTTGATTTATCCAAATCAAAAAGTACGCATACCATCGATCAAATCAATAAAATCTGTTGAACGACAAGTGATTGAACTTACCAATCAAGAAAGACAGAAAGCCGGTCTCTCTCCTCTTCAATTAGACTGGCAGCTGTCCAGAGTCGCACGTTATAAATCACGGGATATGAGGGATACAGGGTATTTCGCTCACAGAAGCCCTCAGTATGGTTCACCATTTGATATGATGAAGAGCTTCAATGTTCAATACAGCTCCGCTGGTGAAAATATAGCTGTCGGACAGACAAGCCCGGAACAAGTTGTAAGAGAATGGATGAACAGTCCCGGCCACCGTAAAAACATCCTCAACGGCACCTACACCTATATTGGGGTCGGGTATGCCAAAGGCGGTTCATACGGAACCTACTGGACACAAATGTTCATTTCAAAGTAAGCACTATCCCCCGGATTCCGGGGGTGTTTTTTGTTTCTACCATAATCCCCAGTAAAAGAGCATATATATCAAAGTAGACGAGCTCTTTTACAAAAAGGGGGAATTTTATGCTGTCCAAGAAGCGATATATGTATTATTTACTTATTTTCCTTTTATTTTTTTGTGGTTCTGGCAATGCCGTTTTCGCCAGCGATCCAATCATTGATTCCATTGATGAACATTTAAGTGAAGAAGCCTATTTCAAAAAAGGCACGGTTATTGTCAGGGATTTCGTTGATATCACCGGGGAAGTCATGATTAGTGAAGAGGAAACGGAAAGTGTAAAGATAAAGGCTTTGTACATCAGCTATACCGAACAAAGAGACCGTTTTTTCCATTTTACCAATAAAGAGATTTATTACTATGACCTAGATCATAACGAGCTGTTATCTTCAACTTCTGTGGTTTTAAATGATGATTTAAAATCTTTTATCGACACTCATAATGATGAATTAAACCGCTCGATCAACGGTCCTTCGCTGTTTCTGATTCTGTTTTTCATTTTTTCTTTCGTCATCATCGGACCTATCCTGACGATGGTATTTCACAGACCATCCTCGGAAAGATAAATTTAACATAAAGGTGTGCCGGTTCTATCCAGCACACCTTTTTTCAATTAACTTCCTCTGGATCTAAAGAATATTGCAGGCAATACTTCAAATAATAAAGATTGTACTGCCACAACAATTGAGGGGGAATTTAAATGAAAGTACGCGATATTATGTCGACAAATGTTGAAGCTGCATCTAACCAGGATTCATTATCAAATGTTTCATCAAAGATGCAATCCAAGAATGTTGGTTCGGTGCCTGTTGTTGAAAACGGACAGGTTGTCGGTATGATCACGGACCGTGATATTGCCACTCGCGGACTGACAAACGGGACGCAGGGGGATAATGCATCTCAAGTGATGTCTCAAAACGTTGTGACCATTTCACCTGATGCTTCAGCCGAGGAAGCTGCGGCATTAATGTCTCAGCATCAAGTCCGCCGTCTTCCAGTAGTGGAAAACGGAAATCTTGTCGGTATGCTTGCACTTGGGGACTTAGCAGTACAACAGAAATCTGACCAGAGCGCGGGCGGCGCACTCACTCAAATTTCTGAAAACCATACAAGATAGTCACCTCATACAAAACAAAGAGGCTGAATTCTTTCAGCCTCTTTGTCATTCCTATGTCTCTATACGACATTTTTTTCACATTCAGGCAGGATTTTCTTGTTTTTTCGAGAATATCTTTTAGTATGCAATGGTAATTGACTGTGAGGAATAGGAGGTATCGGGATGAGTCGTTCAGCTTATTATCGTAAAGAAGTAAGGAATTTCAAGCGGGAAAGCCGTAAGAAGGTGTTTGTAGACGGAATTCTTGATTTCTTATTTATGCTTTTTGGCATTTCCATGATTACTGGAGTATTGCTATTTGTCTTAAGCTATTGGAACTACTACTAATCCCTCGGGAACTTTCTGCACTTCTTCATTTACATACCACCATCAATACATATACCTTGAAGAACAACTGCCATGGATGACTCCTGGCTTTTTTCTTTTAAAAAATATTATGTCACTCTTTATTTTTCATTATTGTAAAATAACTTATTTCACTCATACTTCGTATCCCTCTTTTTATAAAACCCATAAAAATCCCTTAATTACTATGACAGTATACTTCGTCCCCCTAAATGATCGCTGGTAAAATTTAAATATTCAGATAATAACTTGACATTCAATTTCAATTTTCAGATAATAGTAGACGTAACCGATTCAAATTTTCGAGGGGGTTATCATGGATATTTTAAACGGTTTAGTAAATGAGGCAAATTCTCTATTATGGGGTTACATCTTAATTGGGTTGTTGATCATCTTAGGATTGTACTTCACAATAGGGTCAAAATTTGTTCAAATTCGCCACATTGGTGAAATGGTACGATTATTGGGTGATAAGGATGTTACAGAAGCCGGAGGAAAGAAACAAATTTCTTCTCTGCAGGCATTCTTTATAGGAGCAGGTACTCGAATTGGTACAGGTAATTTAGCGGGAGTAGCCATTGCCTTAGCACTTGGAGGTCCTGGAGCGGTGTTCTGGATGTGGGTTGTAGCCATTTTGGGAGGAGCCAGTGCATTTGTAGAAAGTACGTTGGCCCAGATTTATAAAGTGAAAGACAAAGTAGGATTCAAAGGCGGCCCTGGCTATTACATGGAGAAACAATTAGGGAAACGCTGGATGAGTACCATCTTTGCAGTAACGATTATTTTGTCATTCGGAACAACCTTTAATGCCGTACAGAGTAATACAATTTCTACAGCATTTAATAATTCATTCGGGATCAGCCCGTTAGCAATCGGACTTATATTAGCTGGTTTGACGGCACTTATTATCTTTGGCGGCGTTAAGCGGATTGCAAGCTTCTCATCTGCAATTGTTCCAATCATGGCAGTCTTTTATATCGTATTGGCATTATTCGTAGTCATCACAAATATCACAGAAATGCCAAGTGTGATCGCACTCATTTTCAAGAGCGCATTTGGATTTGAACAGGTAGTTGGGGGCGGAATCGGTGCTGCCATCATGAACGGTGTGAAACGCGGACTGTTCTCAAATGAAGCAGGTATGGGTAGTGCGCCCAACGCAGCTGCGACTGCGTCCGTTTCCCACCCTGTAAAGCAAGGATTCATCCAGGCACTTGGAGTATTCTTTGATACACTGCTTGTATGTTCTGCAACAGCGTTCATCATTCTGACTTCTGATGCTTACGGATCTGGACTGACAGGCATTGAGCTTTCTCAAGCCGCTATGTCTGAACATTTCCAATCATGGGCAGGCATCTTCCTGGCAATTGCCATCTTCACATTTGCTTTCAGTTCGATTATCGGAAGCTATTATTATGGAGAAGCCAACCTTCCATTCATCAATAAAAGTAAAACGGGACTTCTCGTTTACCGCTTCATCGCATTAGGAATGGTCATATTCGGTTCTATGGCAAGCCTTGATATCGTTTGGGCTCTTGCTGACTTATCGATGGCGCTGATGGCAATTACAAACTTGATCGCCATTGGAATCCTGGCTCCTATTGCCTTTAAAGCATTGAACAACTATATGGATCAGCGCAGGCAGGGATTAGATCCGGTCTTCTATGCTGATGACATTCCCGGTTTAAAAGGAGTCGAAAGCTGGCCGAAACGAGAAGATATGCGTAAGAAGGCTGTTAATGAGTAAAGCTCATTCATGAGATCAAGAACAGGCTCACCGTTATGGGAGCCTGTTCTTTTTGTTCATGCTCACTAAAAAAGGAGCATTGCCATTTTTCTTATTAAAAAGCATAATAAGAACAAAGAACATTTCGGATTGAGAGGAATGAGAACATGAGTGTACATAAAGAGATTACTAAACATTCAACCAAGCAAAATCAGCTTGTACAGAAGTTCATGCTGCTGGACCAGGAGAGAGAACTGGCCATTGATGAAGCTGTGAAACGTTGTCAGGCAGGCGAGGCTTTTACGACCGACCGGATTAATGAAGCAACACAGAAAATCAATACCCTCGCACGGCAGGGAGTTGTGCCTCAGCGGAAAGTAGTGACCAAAGAAATGGTCGAGGAGTATGCGCGGAAGCTGAAACAACAATAATAAATCCCTGCTCAGTCACGACAAGGGCTATGCGCTGGAGCTGATAATAAAAAAAGCTGACCTCTCGAATATTTAATTCGGAGGTCAGCCTTTTATTTTTTATGCTTTTAACGCACTGTTCCAGCCGTCGTACACGAATACTGGCTGTTCTTCGTTTTCTGCTCTTTCTACGATGACATAGTTTTTATGGCCGACAACCGTTTGATTATCAGGAAGTTCCAGTTTTTTCACTACTTCATCTTTTACTTTAACAATGACTGTGTTTTCTCTTAAAGAAGTCACCACACCGTTTACGATATGCTTCTTTCGTTTAAATTGAATCGTATCTCCAAGGTTTGCATAATCTTTTGAGTACAAGAAGTTGTTATTCATATGAAAGTTCTCCTTCACGTTTTTATAGTCTAGTTTATGTTCAGTATTTTTTATTAAAAGTTTATAGTTGATTGATTGCGTTTTCTTATTTCTTCTTGTACCACTTTTCGAGAAAATTCAAACATTTATTCGAAAAATTTTTCCGGAATTATTTTCTATATCCCGAAATCCCATTTTCAAAAGCTTCTCTATCGTCATTTTCAATTCCGAATAACGCTTCCTGCAAAGCGAAAGTACTTTGATAGAAATAGACTCTGTCCTGGAATGTCATTATTTCAGGATAATGTGGAATCATCATTCTGAAGAACTGTTCACCATAGCTTGCTAATAATCCGGCAACATCATAAGCAGGATCACTGATACCTGCTCCCCCAAAGTCGATAATTCCCGAGACTGTACCCTTGTCCCATAAAATATTCGAACAGCCAAAATCGCCATGTATGATGCACGGTTCCACAGTTTCACAGGAATGAAAGAAATCAGTGAAACGATTATCCACTTCTTCAATCGATTCTTGCTTCATAAACGGATAGATTTTTGTCTTTAGCCTTTCATACAAGTCTCTCATTTCTTTAAAACATGTCGATTCACTGCGTTGAATAGAGCTGAGCTCAGAGTCCAATGGAAGGCTGTGAAGCTCTTTCAGAAATACGGCCAGGACCTCAGCCGCCTTCTGTATCTGATTTGTATCGAGACAACTCATGTCCTTTTTCCAAAGGGGGTTTCCCGGTAAGATGCGATATCCTGTAAACACCTTCCCCGGTTCTTCAGGAAGAAAGAATTGATAGCACGGCTGTGGAACAAGGAGGGATAGTTTTGATGATACATAATCGAGAATTGCTGTCTCTTTCTTTAGCTGTTCTATTCCTGCTCTATACTTTGGGAAGCGAAACACCCATTCATTATTGACAATCAGCACATCGTTATTCTGTCCCTGCTTATTTTGATGGTATTGTTTGATATCAAGATGAGGGACCTTCTCTTTAATAAGATTGATTTTATCTTCCATGATTTTCTCCTTTTTACTAAACATCTTTATCGATTTCTCACCTATTAATTAGCTATTCACTATGTAAAGACCTTTTTAAATAGGATCTGTTAAAGGCTATTTTTGTTTATTAACTGGTTCTAGCTGTTGATTGGAGTGCAAGACGAAGACTCCTGCGGGAGAAGTGGCCAATGTGAGACCCCGCAGGCGAAGCCGAGGAGGCTCACAGGTCACCCGCGGAAAGCGAAGTCTTGCACGGAAATCAACAGCGGTGTTTAGCACCAGTTAATAATAAAAAAAGACGCCCCCTAAAGATTTCTCTTTAAAAAGCGTCTGTTAGATTAATAGGCCAGAGCCTGCCTCTTCTCTTCTTTCATTAATACAAAGCAAAGGAGAATGCCTATTAATGACAGTACTGCAAAGAACAAGTAGACCGCATAGATTGAAAATGTTTCAAGGATGAACCCGCCAACAAAGGTGCTGAACCAGTTTCCAAGTCCATTTCCAATTGCCGAATAAATGGTGACCGCCGTGGCTGTTATATGAGCAGGCGTGATTTCTCTTATATAACGGAGACCGGCTGGAACAAACAGCCCGATGGCGAGACCCTGCATGACAGCAGAACTGTAAACAAGCCCTAAACTTGGTTCTGTAAAGTAGAACAGCCAGCGGATCATGGACGCCGCTCCGGCTAAAGCTGCTACTGTCAACAATCCAAATCGGTCGATCCAATTGCCGGCAACTCTCATAAAAGGCACTTCGGATAGTACTGCGATTAAGAAAGCGAGACCGATTCCCGCATACGTGCCGCCGGAGTCTTCCACAAATAATCCGAAGTACGTATTATTTGCAAGATTCGGACCGAATACCATGAAAGTGACGGCTAAAAAGATCAAAAACTTTTTAAGCGTAAACAGTTCCTTCATTCCAGCCCTTAAATCAAGCTTGGCAGCCGCTCGTTCCTTTGGAAAGCGGAAAGCCAGCACAGCCGACAGAACCAGACATACGAAGAATGCGTAAAAAATGATGGTCGGTCCGATAAAACCTTCCGATAATTTCCCCATCACATATACGGCAACACCGAATCCCAGTGATCCAAATAATCGTATATTTCCATAGTTATAACGGACTTTACTTGTATACTTCAGACTTATACTGTCTGAAACGGGTATAATCGCACTCTGGAAAACAGCAACCAGTATCGCAATCAGAAGGAGTCCATAGTAAAGGTCGGTCACAAGATACCCGAGAGCAAACATTCCTGCAACCAATGAAGTAAAGGCCAGCACCTGTGTCGGACGATTCGTCGTATCGCTCACCATTCCCCAGATCGGCTGAAAGAATATCATCATGATGGGTCCGACCGACATGATGGTCCCAATCTGGTATCCATTCAAGCCGACACTTTCACTTAAATATACGCTTAACAGCGGGTATAGACTGCCTACACCAAAAAAAGTCAAAAAATAAAAGCCTTGCAAAGTAAAGACTTGATTACGTACCGTTCTTTCCACTTCCATATCCCCCAGATGTTTTTTATCCCTATAATACTAGACCTATTTTAGAAGATTGTAAATCCTTTTTATGGATGAAGTAAGAATCTGCTCCATGGCTCAATCTTTATAAAAACCAATTAATATAGGGTTCCATTCGACTGAATCATATTGGCTGGAAAACTTTTATGGTCCTATGAACGATTTTTCCGTTTGACTTTTTTTCTTAGACGCATTAAAGTATGTAAGTATAATTTTAAAAATGAATATGACGTATTCTTCTTATCCAGAGAGACGGAGGGACTGGCCCTACGATGTCTCGGCAGCGGACTCCTTACGAGTGCTGTGCCACATCCAGCAAGCATGATGCTTGAAAGATAAGAAGAGTGTTTCTTTTGATGGAAACCTCTTCTTGTCGAGAAGAGGTTTTTATATTTTAACCAGGGAGGTAATACTCCTATTGAGGGTTATTACCTTCTCAATCCATTCATCAATAGACAATTGTCAAAGGAGTTGTTCAAATGATTAACGAAAAAGGAAATCTTCTGGCTTTACTGCCATTACTTATATTTGTTTCACTCTTTCTAGGTGCCGGGATCATTTCAGGAGATTTTTACGCATTTCCAGTTTTAGTCTCCATCATCATCGCAGCTGTAGTGGCGCTGCTTATGAACCGAAAGGACTCCCTGAATGCAAAGGTAGAACGCTTTGCCAAAGGGGCGGGACATCCAGATATTATGATCATGGTGTTTATCTTCCTTTTAGCAGGAGCGTTCTCGGGAGTCGCTGAAAATATGGGAGCCGTTGATTCAACTGTGAATCTGGCTCTATCTGTACTTCCAGAAAACCTTGTTATTGTAGGGCTGTTTTTGATCGCAGCGTTCGTTTCATTATCCATGGGTACTTCAATGGGCACGATCGCTGCACTTGCCCCGATCGGTGTCGGAATTAGTTCGGGTACGGACATCGCCATACCTGTTGCGATGGCAACGGTCATCGGCGGTGCGATGTTTGGTGACAACCTCTCGTTTATCTCTGATACTACGATTGCAGCCGTCCGTACGCAGAAAACGGAAATGAAAGATAAATTCAAAGTGAATTTCTTTATCGTTCTTCCAGCAGCCATTCTAACAATGGTAACCTTATACTTTATTACAGCAGGCAACCAATCAACGGTGGATGCCGAGGCCTTTAACTGGGTGAAGATCCTCCCTTATTTGGGAGTCATCATCGGTGCATTGGCAGGATTGAATGTGTTTGTCGTCCTATTCGGAGGCATCGTGCTATCAGGAATCATCGGGTTTGCAGATGGCAGCTTTACACCTTCCAGCTATTTTGGAAGCATTGCCGATGGAATGACTGGAATGGCTGAAATCGTGATACTGACTGTCCTAATCGGAGGTGTGGTTGAACTTATTCGATATAATGGTGGAATACAGGCGCTGCTTTATCTTGCCACCCGCAAGATCCGCTCCCCACAAGGAGCACAGCTGGCAACGGCAGGACTTGTAAGTTCAACAAACCTTTGTACGGCAAACAATACGATCTCTATTATCATTGCAGGTCCGCTTGCGAAAGAAATCAGTGAAAATTATGGGGTCGATTCACGTAAGTCTGCAAGTATCCTGGATATATTCTCTTGCTCTGTACAAGGCTTGATCCCATATGGAGCACAAGCGTTACTTGTAGCAGAAACAGCAGGGATCTCACCATTAAGTGTTATCCCATATGCTTTCTATCCAATTCTAACCGCAGTATGCGGATTAGTTGCAATCCGATTTGCACTACCTAAGTTTACACGCTCAAAAGCACCTAAGCCGAGCACTGCACGTTCATAAATATCAAAGAGACAAGCCTTCGAAGGCTTGTCTCTTTTTATGTGATTTCCTGTAAAGCTGCCGCATTGTCCGGCAGCTCCCCTATATAAAGGTGGGTCACTGAACCTCGACCCGGACAGGAACAATATCCATTTCAACGTTAATAAATGAATAATCATCTTTATTACCATCCTTGTAGCCCCAGAAGCCGTCCGTATCAGTTCCTTTTTTGAAGGTCAGCTCAAACCCTTTTCCTTGATCAAAGCTATAACTTTTCACACTTTCTTCACGCGCGTTATCGACCAGGCTGTAGGATATGAAGTTACCAAGCGAACCATGTGGAGTCAGCACTCCCGAATGGGGAGCCGCTTCATAATCGTAATATTCCGCTCCACTAGTAGACACTTTATGATCACTAATCGTATATTCTTTCGTTTCTGCATTGAGTGAATCACCAGACTTAACCCAGGATAGTTTTATATTTCTATATTTGTTAGGGGCAGCTTCATCCATCTCTGCCTTCGAAAGATCCACAATGGATACCCCGCCCTTCCCTTTGATTGTCAGGGAATCTGTCTGGTTATCAAAAATCAAAGCAGTATCTTCATCGATTCCATACGAATATGCCCCAGCGGTACCATGAGCAGCGGCAGTTGTGATGAGCCTTCCCAGCCTTGCTTTCTTATCGAAATGCTGATCGATGATCCCATGCGGGAAGAATCCAAGGCCTTGCTCGAGATATACGGCTCCGCCTTCCTGCTGGGTCATACTGTCATATTCTTCAGTGAATCCATGAACAAGGGCATCGTGGCTGCCGCCGCCTGCAAGCATGACATCACTCATAATGGCGGCACCTGCACTCGTCCCTCCTAGTACAGCCCCATCTTCATAAATCGCCCAAAGACTCTCAAGTGCCTTTGACCTCGTTCCATCTTCGTTGAGTAGGGTATCGGTAATTCTCGTCTGATCGCCTCCCACAAACCATATGGCATCATAGTCTAAGAGTTTAGCTGCAAAACTCTCATCGTTCTTGTTTTTCACCCATTGTGATTCATCTGCTTCAGTTTCTTTATAATCCCGGTTTGCCAAAGGAAGAATGTCAATATTATGTTCTGATACCCCATAGGCTCTCAGGTCCGATTTGAATGCAAGAGAAGATTTCAGACTTGAACTGGCCGCAGGGATGATTCCAATCTTCCCATTATCCCCCGCTCTGTCAATGAAGGCTTTATATACCTCTTCATTACTGCTGCCCAGAGCCCCTCCTGCCATGACCAGACTTCCCTTTGTCTCTTTATCGAAAGGCGGTTTCTGATAAGAGAAGGTGGACTCTTTATATTCAGGGAATAATGAAGAATCCTCTTCAAATGAAACTTTCACTGGCTCGACGTCCATCTTCACGTGTGCAAACGAGTATGAATCCTTCTGCCCGTCCTGATAACCCCAGAACCCATTTGTCTCTTCAGCTTGATGGAATGATAATGTAAACCCGTTCCCTGTACTGTCGTATAGATAGCTTTGAACACGATCGGTCTGGCTGTTATCAACCAAAGAATAAGATAGATAATGCTGCAGTGTCCCATACGAGGTCAGGACTCCTGTTGCCGGCAAAGGATTGAAATCATAGTATTCATACCCTTTTGTCTCTAACTTATCCTCTGAGATCATGATATCGTTCGTTTCGATATTCAGCTTGTCTCCTGGTGACAGGTAACTGATATCGACGTTTTTCATTTCTTTTCCAGAGAGAACGGCATCGCTAATATCGACTACAGCGACTCCGCTTCTTCCCAGGAAGCTGACCACCTGCGCCTCATTATTCACAACCATGGCCGTATCTTCATCGACCCCGAACCCAAGCTCTCCTTCATCGCCATATTCAAATGCAGCCGCCGCGAGCCTCCCTAAGCGTGATCGCTCGTTAAAATGCTGGTCAATGATGCCGCCTTGAAAGAATCCAAGACCTTGTTCAATGTAGACTGGAGCATATTCCTTTGAAGCATCCGCATAATCTTTATCGGTGAAATCCTGGTTGAATCCCCCTAAGCTGTCTCCTCCTGTGATCATGACATCGCTCATAATGGCCGCCCCTGCACTCGTCCCCCCAAGTACTGCACCATTTCGGTAAACTTCCCAGATGGCTTCAAGCGCTCTAGTCTTTTTTCCATCTCCTTTTAACAATGCATCTGTGATTCTCAGCTGATCCCCGCCTACAAACCAGATTCCTGTAAGGCCCTTAATTCGCTCAGCCATCTCTTTTTTATTTACGTTCCCTTTCCATTTGTTTTCATTTTCATCGGTTCCGCTAAAATCATGTGAGGAGATTGGGAGGATTTCTATGGAAGATTCGTTTACGCCATAGCCAGCCAGGTCCTCTTTGAACCTATTCGATGATTTCAATGAACCTGAGGCGGCAGGGACTACACCAATCCTTGCCTGTTCCTTTCCCCCTGCCAGCTTGATGAACTCGTTATATACTTCTGCATTGCTGCTTCCAAGTGCTCCTCCCACAATCACCAAGTTCCCCTTGATCTCTTTCCCTTCCCCTTCAGCATATGTACTGAGGTTTCCCATACCGCCAAATAACAACATAAAACTGAACACAAGCAAAAGCTTTCTCATCTTTTTTATTTCTCCCTCCTATTTAGGTTTCATCTCTTTCAATTGCAATTTTCATGCCAACCTAAATAGACTGAATTATCAATCGTTTTCACTTTCACTTTTTGCAATTGGTCTTTAACGGGAGGGAATATTAAAAACCATTTAAACCAAAAGAAGGATCTCGCTAGAACTTTTAATAAGGCACCGCTTCTTATTACCATATAAAAAAGCAGATTCCCCAAGGAACCCGCCTTTTCTTCCATTATTGGATTCTATTTTTCAGATTTACATTTTGCTTTTACCTTATAGCAGGTCATTTACATGATATAGTTTACCAGATTCAACTTCCGTTTCCGTCACAAGTTTCACAATGACCTCTGCTACTGTATCCGTGTCCCTCAGCATTCCTTGTTCTTTGTAACGCTTAAAACTTTCAACATCGGCAAAGGCTTCTTCAGAAGATGAACGGATGGTTCCCTGCATATCCGTATCCATAACCCCTGGGCTGAATGCAATCACCTTATGCCTGCTGCCCTTCTTTGAAAGCTCGAGACTTACGGTTTCCGTCAGCATATTGACCCCCGCTTTCGTGGAACAATACGTACTCCATCCGTAAACGGGTCTGCTCCCTGCTCCTGAACTCACATTGACCATGATAAGCTGACTTTCCGAACGTTGAGAGGCTCTCAGCATTTCATTCGTCACAATCATGGGCGATAGCAGATTTACATTCACACTCTTTTCAAGGTCTGCATTCTCTACCTGACCGGAAGGGTTGATGGGTGTCACCACACCAGCATTCTGTACAAGATAAATTCGGCCGGCACCGTCGCCAAACACTTTGCTGCCTATCTTTTTTATTGCTTTCTCCGTTTCTGCAGGATTGGAAAGGTCGCACTGAACGTACTCATATGAGACGCCTGTTTCATCACACAATTTTTTTAGCCCGCCATTATCCGTTCGGGAAACGTTAATAAGGGAAATGCCTTTCTGCGCAAAAAGCTTTGCTGCCGACTCACCTAATCCTCTTGTCGCACCTGTTACAATTGCGTAATCCATATGAACCTCTCCTTTCTTATATGATTGATTATATAAGGAACGTTATAAATTACAAAAAATTTTGTTTCCAATACAAACCTTCTCAAAAAAATAGCTCCACGATACTATATCGTGAAGCCATTTAGCTAAAATTACTCAGCGTTATTATTTTTTTGAAGCACCTTCAAACCAGAACCCATATCTGATGCCAGAATGTAGTTGCGGTCTGCAAATACACCCCAGATAAATGAGTTTTCCGGAACGTAGCGCCCAATCTCTGACGGTTTTGCCGGGTCGGTAATGTCAACCGCTCTCACGCCGCCTGCATAGTGGGATAAATAAAGGGTATTCCCAACAACTTTCGGATCATGGACGGTATTTGCAAATGTTACCCCGTCCTCCACATCATCAACAAGATCCGTCTTGAAATTGCTTAAGAGTTTAGGATTTGTTTTGTCCTTGATATCAAAGATCCTCGTGTATCCATAGGACTCTTCATAGCCTTGCCGTTTTGGAGCGTATACTTCTCTCGTTTCAACCAGTACCGTGCCTCCCTTGGCAACTTGCGCTGAGTGTGCAGACCCCTGCTGATCTGATGCATATTCCGTTCTTCCCAAGTATTCTGGATTGTCCGGATCACTGATGTCCAGCATGATGGTTCCGAGATCCCAAAAAGATAAGAAAGCTGTCTGGGCATTTTCATCTGTCATAACGCTATGATTGAAGACTGGGCGAGTCTTTCCATCCGGAGCTTCCCAGTGATAGCCGTTAAAGTCAGCTGATACTTCCTCAAGCTGACGGGGATCAAATTCATAGATGGTTTCGGGGTTGGATGGATCGCTCACATCAATCAGTGAGAAATCCTTCTTCTCTCCGTGTGTATAATAGTCAGCATAGTTGCTTGCCGCCAAGACAAAAGCACGGTCTCCCTGTTTGGCCAGATATAGTTCATGTGTTCCCGGTGCTCTCTTATCCACCGCCCAGAATCCGAGCTTTTCAGGGTGATAAGGGTCCGTGACATCGTAAAGCAGGACACCTCCTACAGAGTCAGAGTTGCTGCGATCAAGCTGTTGAACACTGACTGCGGCCAAGTCTCCATTGAAATCCTCCGTATTTACCTTCTTCACAACGACCTTCTCTGTCCATGTTCCGGGAATTTCATCCGCAAATACTGCAACTTCCTCCGGGTTCGATGGGTCTTTGAGATCAAATACTCGTACGCCCCCATTGCCTCCACTCTTCGTATGGGTACCAACGTAGGCAAAGCCGTTATGTGCATAGACATCAGCAGTATTATTTTGGACCCCATCTTTCTCTTCCAATTGGACCGCTGCCACTTCATGCCATCCGCTGAGGTTCTTGCTGCCTTCAAGGTGTGGAATTACAGCTTCTGCTCCTGAACCCTCTCCTTTTTCTATCGAAATGTCATCTAAAACGTCATGGGCGAGTGCACTTGGTGTTATCATGGCAAAACCTAATGCTCCAATAAAAAATGAGTTTAATAGTAGTTTTCTTTTCACTTAAACAGCCTCCCTGTCTTTATTACCATTAATTTCTTTTTATGGTTTTATATGTTTTAACACAAGGCTTACAGCTTGTCAGTATATTTTGGTGAAAACAGATGAAAAGAACTATCTATTTTTGTAATTTTTAGATTATTTAGTCCGTAAGTCAGTAATAGTCCTCTGCTTATTGACCCATAGAAAAAACATGCCACAATGAGGGGCATGTTTTTTAAAAATCGAATATTCATTTTTTCATAGAATCCCAAGCCTTTGTCGGCCGGTCGGAAGGATATCCGTGTTTTTGACGATATGCTTTTCTTTCAGACGTGAAGTCCCACCAATTCTTCTCACTGTCAGGATTCCTCGCATGATGGACGACACATCTCAAGGAATCTTCCACACAAGGGTCCATCCAGACTCCGTATTTTTTCTCGAGTGTGATGATCAGGTCTTCCCCTTTTTCTTCCTTGATTTCTTCATAAGAATAGAACTGCAAGTCTTCGACTACGTTATGGGCCATATTCGGACCGATGGAAGGAATCTGTTGAAAAATGGACATCCCAACCAAGTATCTGGCTCTTTCAAGCGGGATTTCCACCCTTTCACTCAATTCTTCAGGAGAAATATGATGTACATCGCTTAATTTTATTTTCGCTCTTCGAAGAGATGTTCTCTCGTCATCTGTCAAAGGAAGTCTTGGGCTCTTACCGCTCACGTCACTCCACTCCTTCTAACCTTTAAAGGTCTGTTGTTTTGTCAATTGAAAATCTCTCACTTCAGGAAGGTATGCTTTCTTTTTCATTGATTTATGTTTGTTCTTGATCGCGGTATTGTTGATCAGCACGCCAACCTTTTGCTGCTGGATTTCCTTTACTCCCTGGACAATGAGCTGCATCGCGATGATGGCAATCATGAATGCTGCCAGCGGAGCAAGAACGATCCAGTATTTACCCGTCATCAGAGAATATCTGGCTGAGCTTATCAGCCCTGACCATTCAAAGGTCCCTGACTTAGGCGGGTCTGGCAAATCACCACCGGTAATGATGGTCCCTCCAAGAAAGAGGTGAAACAATCCCAAGTGAACCAGAATTAATAGAGTTTGAATGAACTGGTGGCCAAAGATGATGAACAATCTCGGTGCCAGGTGAGGGAAAAGGTGGGTCCAAAGTAAATGCTTATTGTTCCCTCCCAAAAGTTTGGCAGAAAGCACAAAATCTTTTCTTCCTATCAGTTTCAACTCATTCCCTATCAATACCGTGGTTAAGGGCAGTACCAATATCGTGAGGATCATCGCTTCAAACACAAGTCGTTCAAACATCGAGTTATCCCATCCAAGTACCGGCAATCCCCACAATACAGGTCTCAGCAGCAGATATGCAATCAAACTCAGCGGAAGGAAATGGATGGAATCAACCAGTCGATCGAGCCAATTTTTTCTGCGTTCCTTTAAGTGAAAATGATAAAACACTCCTAAGTAAAATCCTCCAATGACTCGTAACAGGGCGACAATCAAGGCAAACAGCAGCGTAAATTTCGCCCCGACAATCAATTGGTCCATAATGCTGTACCCATAAATATCCGAACCAAGGATCATTTGATCAGACGGTTTATGTGGAGGACCCGACACAATCCGGCCTTCATCATTTTTGAGATACTTAATGTAGTGGATTGGATTCTCTTTGAATAAAGGGTAAAGGAAGCTATAGATAATCATGATGAACAACGCACTGCACCCTAAAGCGAACTTAGGATTGTGCATATGCTGCCACCACAATCTTCTGAGTGAATTAAGCCATCCCCAAACCTTCCATTCCGTCCACTTTGTTTTGTCTTTCTTATATTGGGTGTCATCTTCATTAGCGGCTGTATTCACCCACAGATGAACTCCCTGATATATGACGAAGAAAGGCGTGAAAATCAAAATAAGCGAAATGGCGATAACCATCGGCCTGAAATCCTGCACGATATAGTATGTGATCCCTCTCATGTTAAAAATCGTTTCAATGACAAATAAACTTGAGAGCATTCCCCAAATGATCATTTTCCCATGATAAAAAAGGCTTGGGGATATGTTCTTCAAGACATGTGAAAGCAGTATCCGCCCTTTTGACATCCCTTTACTCTGTGCGAATTCAATATGCGGTTTTAAAAGCTCTTCTTCTGTTATCAAAAGAAGAATGCGAAAGAACGAGATCATCGGGATGATCGAGAGAGTGATCATGGGTGCTAGATAGATTTTTTCGTCTCCTATTTCCGTGAACTGCATCAGCTCGAAGCCGAATTTTTTAAAAATGAATACAATGGCAAGCTGAAGCATGAAAGCAAACATAAGATCCGGAACGGTTTCCAGCAGGTTCAACAGCTTTTTCAGAGGTGATGACAACCAACGGGGAAGGAAGACTGTTATGACGGTGAGAATGAATCCGAATCCAAGCCCGATAGCCAAAGCCCCGCCTAATACTTGCAAAGAATACAGATAAGGACCCCACAGCATATCCATGAAATGTTCCGTATATCCTTTGTATGTATAGCTCCAATTTTCTTTATCCCAAAACGCAAAGAAAAACTTAACCACCTCTTCGGAGTACCCGATAAAGTTGTACAGGCCCCTTTCTCTCATCGCTTGAGGAGCAACGCTGATGGCAATGATCCCGAGAAATCCAAGAAAATAATAGAACACAAATTTAAGTGGAAACCTCAAAAACCTCATAGTAATCCCCTTTTTTCTTTTTTCTTTTTTCTTCAGTTTAATGGATGATGTAAATTATTTCAATTTTATTTCAATTTCAACAATTTCGTTTCTAGTAAAATTTTTAAACGCCGCTGTTGGCTTCCGTGCAAGACTTCGCTTTCCGCGGGTAGCCCGTGAGCCTCCTCGTCACTGCGTTCCTGCGGGCAGAAAAGCGGAGGCGGCTCGACCAGCCCCGACAAGCATAAGATGAATGGGCCGGGAAGGCGTTGTTTGCCTTCTTGGACCATTTAGCTTATGACCTCGAGGGGCTAGCCGCCGGAGCTAGACACGTCTCACATTAGCTACTCTTCCCGCAGGAGTCTTCGTCTTGCACTCCAACCAACAGCTAAATCCACTTAAAGAAAAAATAATCTTTAGCAGAATCGAATAAACAACAGTAACCCCTCACATTAATTGATGAAACATTAAAAGATCAGAACAACCGGCCTGATCTTTATACTTTCAATATATTTATGCCAGCATCCGGCTCGGCCGCCCGAGATAATAGCCTTGCCCCACTGTGATGCCGAGTTGTTTGGCAACAAGCATATCTTCCTCTTGTTCAATTCCTTCTAAAATAATCTGTGTATCGTTTCCGTAAAATTGATTAAAGAAAGAGAGAAACCGCTGTTTCCTTTCACTCTCAGCCAAATTTTTCGCAAAGTATCGATCAAGCTTGATGATATCCGGTTCAAATTCTATGGACTTTTTTATAGAGGCTGTTCCTTGGCCGAAATCATCAATCGCATATAAAACATTGTAGTGTTTGAGGTTTTTTAGTGCCTTCAGCAATAATGGATTCTGCCAGAGTTCATCTGAAGTGGATTCATTCAGCTCCAAAACAAGACGTCCCTGAAGTTCAGGGTGAGTCTCCATGAGATAGTCAAAATATCGATGAAAGCTCGGATGTAAGATCGTGGTGACATAAACATTTACGAACAGCTTCCCGTTCTGATTTCGATTAAGGAAAAATCCCTCAACCGCTTTCGAAATCGACAGGGTATCAAGCTTATACAATATGTTAGCCTTCATGGCAGTCTGAAAAAGCTTCTCAGGATTTTCTTTATGGGTATTCCGCAGCAGCGCTTCATATCCATAAAGTGATTGAGAGTGATCAATTGTATATAAAGGCTGATAATCATGATAGATAAAGTCATCTTGAAAAATCGTAAATATATTCATAAGACTCCTGTACTCTCTTTATCGTAAGTTTTTGAAACAGTATTCGTCTAGAAAAAAGACCACATTAAAGAACGTATCAAAACGTTCGGATGTGGTCGGTTGCGCTACTAGCTCCCCTGAATGTAAGCGCCCATCTATCATCCAGGTTCACAGCTCCCAATGCGAAATTTATCTTATTATGTAGAAAACAATCTCAATAAGTAAAATATACCATAAAAATAGTTCATTGGGAGTGGTTTTTCATTATTTATTTGAAAATTTAGAATCTGCACTATCATCTGGAAATATAAGGGTTATCCTTCACCCAGTAGCGCCAGGGATAATCTCTTGCTTCCCCTGAATTATCGATTCCGATTCTTTTGCCGGAAACAATCTCGTCAGGATTGTATCCCTCTGCTATGATAAGCGGCGGCTCTGTATAAAACCTTCCATAGTCCTCCATGGTGATCCCCAACGCTTTCGTCAATTTCCCCGGGCCGCTCGTCCAATTCTTCATTGGCTGGCCCTTTCTTCTTTCGTTCATCAAGTCTAGTCCCTCCACCGGCTCAACGGCTCGTATTAAGATGGCATTCGGCACCCCGACCGATGCGGATACGACATTGACCAGGCAGTGGGTATGCATTAAATATGTATAAACCCTGCCTGCTTCATGGAACATAATTTCCGTGCGTTTTGTCCGGCGGTTGCCGAAACTGTGAGCTGCCCTGTCCTCAGGACCGAGATAAGCTTCTGTTTCAACGATATAGCCTGAAGCGATTCCTTCCTCTGTTTCCTTTACCAACACACAGCCTAACAGTGCTTTGGCAAGCTCTAATGTTGGCTGCTCGTAAAAAGAAAGAGGCAAAGGTGTGTATTTCATCCTGTCACATCCTTACGTAATTCCTTCCTTATATACTTCCTCTTTACCTGCAGGAAAAAACCTTTATTATGGCGAAATCCAGTTCTTTTATCATCATTTCCTTAAAGCGGTCAGCACCTCTAACGGAATGGCTTCCACTTCCCGTCCATTTCTTCCTGACGTTGTTTCGGCTTTCGCCAGGGCGTTCCATATTGCTTCCTCGACACAGTCCACCGCCATTTCAAAAAGCATGGAAATCATTTCCCCATCTTCTTTAATGAACGAGAATGTTAACGTATTGTCTTCAGAGGGCTGATGCGGAACCTTATGAGCTGTGGAAAAGGCAAGGACGATATCACCGCTTCCATGCGCCGCATAAGACCCTGTCCTGGAAAGACCAAATGACGCCCGCTTAGCCAGCCGCTTAAGCTGTCTTTCATTCATAGGGGCATCTGTAGCAATAATAATCATAATGGACCCATCAGGGGTCTCTCGTTCTTCTCTTTCCTTTTCGACCGGGAAGCGCAGATCGGTCCGCCGGCCGAAATTCGTTACAACGAGTGCGCCGACCGTAAACAGGTCCTCATTAAATTGGTGTTCCCTGGAACTTGTGCCGACTCCACCCTTGTACCCTAAACAGAGCATACCGGTTCCGGCTCCAACGCACCCTTCCTCAATGTAACCAGAATGAGCCTTTTCAATCGCTTCCCTGGCATCATCCGGGGATACGTTGAGTCCCCGGATATCATTCAGGTACCCATCATTGCACTCCCCGACAAATACATTGACGGTCCCTGTTGTATCACCAATCTCCGGACATTCCTCCATCAGATATTGAACCGTTCCCTTCATGACATCCCCGACGGAAAGCGTATTGGTAAGCATGATCGGGCTTTCCAGCACACCCAATTCCTCAATCTGGATGGTTCCCGCCGTCTTACCGAACCCGTTAATCACATGGCTCGCAGCAAAAACTTTTTCCCTGAACATATTTCCTTCATGAGGCAAAATAGCCGTGACACCTGTTCGCACGGTTTCGCCGTTTTTCTCATAATAAAGTGTTTGATGACCCACTTTCACACCCTTAATATCGGTAATGCTGTTAGCCTGACCGCAAGAATAAGAACCGATCCCCATTCCGAGGTCACGCAGTCTTTTTCTTTTCATTAAAACAAACACTCCTTTATTTATAGCATGTTCGTTTACCTATTCGATTTCGAATAGTTTATTACCTTTTTTGGGTTACTTTTGCATTTGGTGCCTGGCTCTATTTAGCCCTTTTGAGCCAGGCACTATTTCAACACTTCAACTAACCTGCATTTCCGTTCCTTGTTCCTTCACACCAATTCTCCCACATATTACAGAGGATACCACCTATAGAAGATGCAAATATTAATACCTGTGATCAATCCTGAGCGTTTTCAGGTCAGGAGAATGCACCATAAATGATTTGGAGGATAAGTAAATTGAAAAAACATCTTAGATTGTTAAGCATCTGTACGATGGTCCCCTTAATGCTTTTGACAGCATGCAATGCGAATAATGGGAATGAAAACCTGAATGATACTCAAGACGTTACCTATGATCCTGTGAACTACGGGAATGCTGATAAACCCCGGACAGATTTGGATCGTGACAGAGCGGCGGATATGGGCGGGTTTAATGTAAATGAAGGGAACGGTAATCGAACGGCTCTTCACCGTTTTATGGCTCCGATAGATCCTGATGGAAAATTGCGTGAATTTACCCATTTAGATCCGGGAGAAGATTTCGGACCAGATGGAAATGAGAAAGCTCAAGAACCTAATCAGGCTCAAGAGCCAAATGCAGCACAACCTGAGCCTCCGGCAAATCAGCCTCAGCAAAAAGCTCAACCTTCAGAGGCAAGTGGATTTGTGAAGCAAGTTATCGACTTAACCAATCAAGAACGCAAAAAGAATGGGCTGGGTGCCCTTAAAGCGGACGGAGAACTGTCCAATGTAGCTGAAATGAAATCAGAGGATATGAAAGATAAAAATTATTTTTCCCATACCTCTCCAACTTACGGATCTCCATTTGAGATGATGCAAAACTTTGGGATTGATTATTCATCTGCAGCAGAAAACATTGCAGTTGGACAGGAATCTCCTCAATCAGTAGTTAATGCTTGGATGAACAGTCCGGGCCACCGCAAAAACATCTTGAACGGGCAATTGACTCATATCGGTGTCGGGATCGCAAAAGACGGCAGCCAAGGGATTTACTGGACACAGATGTTCATTTCAAAATAAATCCAACGAAAAGAAGGACCGAGTTGAATCGTGTCCTTCTTTTTTTACATGTCCAGCTTCATAAATTTATTTAGATCATGGAACCCCAATTTTTCATAAAGCTTGATCGCTTGTTCATTGCTGCTGTAAACATTCAAACGGACTTCATCATACTCCATCTCTTTCAGCTCTTCCAGTGCCTGTTTCAATAGGGCAGTTGCAAAGCCTTTACCTCGAAACGACTTCTTTACATATATGTCATTAATCCAGCCAATTTCTTTTCCAATTACCCAATCAGTGCTTTTATCTATCTGCACCCAGCCCGCCAGTTTCCCGCTTGATCTGGCTGCAAGAAAATAAGCGCCGAACTTTTTAGAGTGCTCGTAAGCCTTAATCATTTCTTCTTTATGATTTTCAAAAGGAATCCCTGTTGCTTCTTCTCTATTTATTCCTGCTAATTCATAAATTTCAGCAATTTCTTCTTCAGTTGCCCTTCCTAATATAACGGACATTAATAATCCTCTCCTCTGATAATGACTGTCTCATATATCATTATAAGCCAGAATAATTTGAAAGGAATAACCTTTTTTCTTAAGTAACCAGGATGTTGAAATCAGCAGCAAGCAGTTTTTTCTCACTGTCCCATACGTCTCTGGACTGAGTGAAAAATAATTCTGGAGCGTCATTGTTGGAAAAGGAAGCATCAAGTAAAATAAAACTATAAATTGGAAAAACAAACCAAAGCGAGGGATTGGGATGAAGAATATTTTTGCGGTGATCATTGCGATATTGGCTTTAGGAACACTTTACACCATCATAAATGATCAAACATCGTTGTTTGCCAAAGATACTAAATCAGGGGATTCAGTAGAAGTGACAAGCGATGTGGATTCAATACAATTGCTGTTAGAAAGCGGTGAAACAGAAATTATTCCTACAGATGAGAATGAAGTGAAAGTCGAAATCGATGGAAACGGCAAACTCACGCTGAAAGAGAAAGGAGATACAATTGAAGTTGAGGTAAAGCATAAATGGTATCAATGGATTGCGTTCAATCGCAAATCAGATATCACCGTGTATGTACCAAAAGATTATGACCGGGATATGAGCATTGAACTTGGTTCGGGTGAAGCTGTATTCACAGGCGGATCAACCTCCAACCCAATGAAGCTTGATACACTCACAGTGAAGATGGGCTCTGGTGATATGGAACTGGCTCACTTCAAAACAAATGTTTTCGATCACAAGGGATCATCAGGTGACTTAAACATCGATAACTTAACAACTAAAAACGGGAAAGTAAATCTAAGCTCAGGAGACGTCGACATCTCAAATTATGAGGGTCCGCTTAGCGGGGACGTTTCCTCCGGTGATGTAACGGTCATGATGAAGTCGCTGACAGGAGACATAGACTTTGATGTCAGTTCAGGCGAAGTAAATCTGGACCTTCCGGATGATGCCAGCTTCACCCTGAATGGGCGTGCAAGCAGCGGTGATGTTTCATCAAATTTCCCACTGAAGGATATAAAAGATGAAGATGGTGATATCAGCGGTACGGCAGGAAACGGAAAGTACAAAGTGAAAGCCTCTGTTTCGAGTGGCAGTGTGGATATTTACTAACAAAAAAAGTGTCAGACCTTTCTAAGATAAGGTCTGACACTTTTTTCTATTTATGATGAAACGGGCATTTCCCTTCGATCGGCTCAATGTCGTCTCCTATAAAATACTGTTTCCATTCCCTGTGCTCAGGATCGCCGTAGTGGCTGATATTAGGATGCTTCGGCAAGCCGTCCCACTTCTCTACCCGCTCCCTTACTTTTTCACGGGACATGATACCGCCTTTGGACGTACCTTCCAGACCTTCAAATATTCTTCTCGGCTGAAATCCTAACACAAGGCTGTTACCAAGATCACGTGTTTTCCGCTGCTTATAGGCAGGCGTATTGCCGAAAACGAAATATGGCTCCTCCGCGAATGAAAATGCCCATAAGTGATGATCCGGGTCTTTTGGATAGTCCGCCGGCCACGGTTTGTCATCCTTCTCATGCAGAAACTGAAGGATATTCCAGAAATATTCGCGGTAATAAGGAATATCTCTCTCTTCTTTCTCAGGTTCTACAAACAGAAAGAAACCGTGTCTGATGAGACGCTGTCCTTCCGGGATATCAAATAATTCATTAAACTCCCTTAATGTCTGGGGCAGATGTTCCCAGTTGTCATGGCTGATATATGAATAACGCAGTTCCCCTTTTTTCTCTCCGGTCATACCAAAATAACAAGGGAACGTTTTGTCTGTCACGACTTCATGAAAATGTTGATATTCCTCAATGACCCACTGCGGTACGATGTCCGGGTTGGTCACATCTTCTTTCGTGAATAAATAGCTTCTTTTGTCTGACACAACTGCCACCTCACAATTTTTACAGATGGTAGTTTGTACCCTTTGGGAGGCTGTCTGAAACAACCATTTTTTATGTGTTTCACTTTTACCATTTGAATCACCAGAAAGTATGGGCTGGTTAAGCTCTTACTAATGCATGACTGTGTTAAACACCGCTGTTGATTTCCGTGCAAGACTTCGCTTTCCGCGGGCGGCCGGTGAGCCTCCTCGTCGCAAAAGCTCCTGCGGGGTCTCACCTGTCTCGCTTTTCCCGCAGGAGTCTACGTCTTGCACTCCAATCAACTGCTAGAACCAGTTTTTAATAATAACAATAAGCATTAACAGAGACTTCCATAAAAAGAAAACGGGTTTAGCCGCTTTCTCCTTTCGTTTCTATTACCTCTGCTCCCACTTCCCTGCCGATTGTTAGAATGGACTGGTTAATGCGCCATATATAATAAAGATGATGAATGATGTCCAGTTGGGAGTGAAGCCTGCTTGGGGCAATCTTTTCGACTTGAGCGCGTTCATCATTTAAGCTCCACAATTGCCTATTGCTCCCTGTCCCTTTTAATAGGCCGCGCAGAGCCTCAATATTTTGTGTAAGCTTCTCTTCCGTTTCTTCTACCGATACATATAGTTGATCCGTTACCAGCGGATCGGCTTTTCGATTAGAGGAAGCGAGAAGATGTTTCGCATAATAATTGATCGCTGTCGTCACCGTGATCCATCTTCCGATTCCGGAACGAGTGAGTGCTCCTGGTCTTTGAAGAATGGATGCCGCTTCGTCCTTCACAGCCTGTAGCTTCTGATCGAGATCAAATGCCTGATCAGTAAGGGGTGGATTGTCATTTTTCAAAAAACCTTTTAAATAAGCAGAAACATAGCTTTCCAGCTCGTTAAAGAACTCATCAAGCGCATCCCCCACCTTGTGCTTTGTTTTCTTCGGCAGTACAAGGGCAGACACGCTTAATGCAATCACCGCCCCTGCAATTGTATCCAGGACTCTAGCACCCATCAATTCCATGCTGATTCCGCCCAATAATAAATCATACATAAAAGCGATGAGCATCGTGATGAACAAGCTCATCATCGTATAGGAAACGGTAAAAAAATAGAGGGCCATGAATAAGACTAAAAAGAGCAGGAAGACTTCAAGCTCGGATTGGCCTGATACCAGCTTTGCTGCACCAAACCCGATAATGGCTCCGATGACCGTACCCACCGACCGCTGGAACCCTTTCATATACGTTCTGCCTACGGACTCGGTACCGATTTGGATGATAAAAGTGGTCAGCAGCACCCAATAAGGCTGTGTCGGTGAAATCAATTCGCCTACTATGATAGCCAGGGTCCCGGCGACCAGCGCTTGAATCCCTTTTCTCGTCTGCGGCTTCAGTGATCGATCTTGTGAAGGCTCGTCTTTTTTCTCTTCCGGTTCATCATCAGCCGTTTCTTCCGCTGCTTTCATTTCGTTACCAGGTGCTTTAAGGGATTCCTGTATGGTGAGGGCCGCTTCCAGCACGTGATTTGCAATCGACTCAATCCTTCTTAAGAGGTAAACGCCTTTAGGCTTATCCTCTTGATTCAGGAACTCTGTCAGCAGCAAACGAAGCCCCTGGATGGCTTTTTCCGCCTCCTCCAAGTAATGGGGATCATAATTATGGGCCAGTACTTCGGCATCCCGGAGCGAACGAATGACCCAGACCAGAAAGCGCCTCACTTCTGCGGATTCCAGCGCATCCAGCTCCTTCAGACGTTTAAGCGAATCCGTCAAGGTTTGGACAAGCATCTCCGTATCAAATACATATAACCTCAGCTGAGACGACTCGATACCCGGCCACAGCTTTTTCAAATCCTCATCATTAATCTCCGAAGATACAATCCTCGCATAATCGTTCAAACGATTCACATTACGATAAAGAAGCTTTCTCCTCTTCTCGCTGCTGTCTGGCTCCTCAATCATCTTAATCAAAATCGTAAACGTCACATTCGATTGGATATGAAACGAGCGCATACTTCTCCGCAAAACGTGGACAGAACCCTTGAACAGGATAAAACTGTAAAAATAAGCGTATACAGCACCTATGCTTATCCCGATATAAAACCATATGAGATGCGCGGCATCCAATTGCAAAATGAACGACATATAGATGGCCATGAACCCTGCCATCCCCATCGAAAAATACCGGATCTGGAACCGTGAAAAATAAAAGGCCGAAAAAATGACCAGCACCATCAATCCATTTACCAGCAGACTATAATGCGCCAGTAAAGAACCGACCGTTATTCCGAAAGCCACCGACACTCCTATCAAGACGGTCGTCACTTTCTTCTTTGCCTCGGTCTCATCCATCACGATCATGACCCCAAGCATGCCGACGAGCCCCGCTACAATAGCAGGAGTGATTGCCTCGTAATCCCATAGATCAAGGAGAAAAAGCATCGTAAACACAGCAGAAATCAAGCTGATCGTCGCCTTCCCCGCCTGCTGAAACCTCTTCCGTCCGGGATCAGAAGCCAAAAACCTCCCTAACCAAACATATTGTCTATGTAAATGCTTCATTTTATCATCATACCTCTACCCTTGACCTGATTTCTTATATCGTACCCTTCTCACTAAAAAAGTAACCTGGACTGTCGAAACAGCAGGTTACTCTTTGTGTTGGTGCGACATAAGGAACGTCTTCCATTATGTTTATTTTTACGATTATACGGGTTTTGGGTGTGGAGGTAAAGGAAAGTGCTTATAACAACTGTTCGATTGGAGAGATTATATAAATATATGGAGGTGTATGATGGAGAGAAAGATAAGAGACTCTATTACTGTAATAGATGAAAAGGGATCTGAAATACATTTATATGTAGAAGCGTTATTTGATATGTTCGGTGAAACCTATGCCCTGCTAAAAACCCATGATGAAAACCAAGACATGATTGTGATGCGCGTTGAAAATGATGGCAGTGAACAGTACCTGGAAAGTATTGAGGACCCTAACACGATTGAGAATATACTGGATGCCTATGAAATTGCAGTGGATGCACAGCCGATCGACCAGAATTTCAATGAGCATTAAAAAAACCCCGCACCGCTGATATCAGCGGTATCCGGGGTTTTGTTCTATTCTTACTCCACCGTAACCGACTTAGCCAGGTTACGCGGCTTATCTACATCACAGTCGCGGTGCAGGGCAGCGTAGTAAGAAATTAATTGTAACGGAATGACAGAGATAAGAGGTGTTAACATTGGGTTAACCTCTGGGATGACGAAGCGGTCTTCTTCGTCTTCTAAGCCTTTCATTGAAATGATGCAAGGGTTAGCTCCACGAGCCACTACCTCTTTCACATTTCCACGGATGCTTAGGTTTACAGCTTCTTGAGTTGCAAGAGCGACAACCGGTGTTCCTTCTTCGATCAGGGCGATTGTACCGTGCTTAAGTTCTCCGCCGGCAAATCCTTCAGCTTGGATATAAGAGATTTCTTTCAGCTTAAGTGAACCCTCAAGCCCTACATAGAAATCAAGGGAACGTCCGATGAAGAAGCAGTTGCGTGTTGTTGAAAGATATTCGCGAGCGATTTCTTCGAATTCTTCTTTCGTATCACATAGTGCTTCCATAGCAGTCGCTACAATTCCAAGCTCTTGGATTAAGTCAAAGTCCTGAACCGTTCCACATGATTGGCCCGTTACGTGAGCCAATATCGCTAATACAGCTAATTGAGCTGTGTACGCTTTTGTTGAAGCAACGGCAATCTCTGGCCCAGCGTGAAGAAGAAGTGTGTAATCCGCTTCACGGGATAGAGTCGAGCCTGCTACGTTAGTAACAGTAAGAGCTTTGTGGCCCATCTCTTTGACTTGAACAAGAACGGCACGGCTGTCAGCCGTTTCACCGCTTTGAGAAATAAAGATGAATAATGGCTTCTCTGATAGAAGCGGCATATTGTAGTTGAACTCACTCGCAACATGGACTTCCACAGGGATTCCTGCACTCTTCTCGATGAATTGCTTACCAACCAATCCTGCGTGGTAGCTTGTTCCGGCAGCAATGATATAGATGCGGTCCGCTTCTTTCATTGCCCCTACGATCGGCTCATCGATGTGAAGTTCGTTGTTCTCGTTTTGGTATGCCTGGATAATCTTACGCATCACTAATGGCTGCTCATCGATTTCTTTCAGCATGTAATGAGGATATGTTCCTTTTTCGATGTCACTTGCATCAATTTCAGCAGTGTAAGGAGCACGTTCCATTACTTCCCCGATCAGGTTTTGGATTTCAACCTTCTCTTTTGTTACGATAACCATTTCTTTATCCATCAGTTCAACGAATTGATCCGTTACTTGGATCATCGCCATTGCATCACTTGCTACAACGTTAAAGCCTTCACCAAGACCTACGAGCAGCGGACTTTTATTTTTACCAACAAAAATCGTTTCATCGTTTTCAGCATCCAATAACGCGATGGCATAAGAACCTTTAAGCAGCATCAAAGTTTGACGGAACGCTTCTTCTACAGCGTTGCCTTCTTCAACAAGCTTTTCGATCAATTGAACGATAATTTCTGTATCCGTTTCACTTTTGAACGCTACATCCGTCAAATATTGACGTTTAAGCTGAGAGTAGTTTTCGATTACTCCGTTATGAACGATTGTGAAACGGCCTGAAGTGCTTTGATGCGGATGAGCATTCACTTGGCTTGGTACACCGTGTGTCGCCCAGCGCGTGTGCCCGATCCCTGTGTTGGTTGCTACGTTCTCATCGACGATTCCGCGAAGATCGGCAATACGTCCTTTTTCCTTGAATACGTGGATCCCATCCGCGTTTTGCACGGCAATACCGGCAGAATCATAACCGCGGTACTCAAGCTTCTCAAGACCTTTTAATAAGATTTCCTTTGTATCTGAATTTCCAATATATCCTACGATACCACACATAATTAAATATCCTCCCTGAATGGAAAAGGGGGCAAGATATCTTTTGGGGACAGCCTGCCCCCTTATCTCAATTGTCATTAGTTTTAGTAAGTCACTGTTTCTCTTCCCTTTGTGCATCAAGTTGCCTCGATGTTTTGAGAAAGAATCTAACGGCTCCGTGACATTATGAACCGGGAGGCATCCGCCGAACACTCGATTGAACCTCCACCTCGTCAACTAAACGGCTCTCCCGTTCAGTCCTGGCGCTTTTTATTCGTTATCTTTGAACGATCCACCTTTCCATACTTGAATCGAATCTGCTGTTTCCAATTTATTTATAATCAAAAACAAAATCATCATACACCAGCAGGAACTCTTGCGTCAATAAAAATATGAACGCCGGAATCAGTTGTCACCACATTGTTATCTTCCCGCAATAAAAACCTCATAAACGCATGTGTGAAAATAAAATAAACTCATCATTATTAAATATGCATAAGGGGTACGTTTTGTACCCCTTATGCATAAAAACGGTTATTCGTTTAATCCCATTTCTTCTTTTACCACTCGCGCGATCTCATCAACGTATTGCTCGCATAATTCTTCGGTCGGCGCTTCCGCCATTACGCGTACAAGAGGCTCGGTACCGGATGGGCGTACAAGGATACGGCCGTTTCCGTTCATTTCCTCTTCCACTTTTCCGATGACGCTTTTGACCTTTTCATTATCGGTAACATGATGCTTGTCTGTTACACGTACATTCACAAGCTTTTGAGGGAACTTCTGCATTTCTCCTGCTAACTCAGATAATGATTTGCCTGTTACCTTCATGATATTCACAAGCTGAATACCTGTTAACAGCCCGTCACCCGTCGTGTTGTAATCAAGGAAAATGATATGTCCTGACTGCTCGCCGCCAAGATTATAGCCGTTTGTTTTCATTTCTTCCACTACATAGCGGTCACCGACTGCGGTCTGGATGCTTTGGATTCCATGCTCTTCCAGCCCTTTATGGAAACCAAGATTACTCATCACCGTCGATACAACAGTTGATTGTTTCAATCTTCCTTCAGACTTCAAGTATTTACCGCAGATATACATGATCTGATCGCCGTCTACAATATTTCCGTGCTCATCAATAGCGATGATGCGGTCCCCGTCACCGTCAAAGGCAAGTCCTACATCCGCATCCTTTTCCTTCACCATTTCAGCAAGCGCTTCTGGATGAGTGGAGCCGACTCCTTCATTGATGTTCAATCCGTCAGGAGATGCCCCCATCGTGGAAATATCCGCATCCAAATCAGCAAATAAGTGAGTCGCCAATGAGGAAGTAGCACCGTGAGCGCAGTCCAATGCAATATGTAAACCATCGAAATCTTCGTCTACAGTCTGCTTTAAGTATTGAAGGTACTTCTGTCCGCCTTCGAAATAATCACTTACTTGTCCTAAATCCGCTCCTATTGGACGAGGAAGGCTGTCTTCTGTTTGATCCAGCAGTTCTTCAATCTCAAGCTCCTGATCGTCCGATAATTTAAATCCGTCCGGACCGAAGAATTTGATTCCGTTGTCCCCCACAGGATTATGGGAAGCAGAGATCATGACCCCCGCCTGAGCTCCCAGAGCTTTCGTCAAATAAGAGACTCCCGGTGTTGAGATGACACCCAGACGCATAACTTCCGCTCCAATAGAGAGCAGGCCGGCAACCAATGCCCCTTCAAGCATATGCCCGGAAATACGGGTATCTCTTCCAATCAGGATTTTAGGACGTGTCGCATCCTTTGTCAGAACATAACCACCAAATCGACCAAGTTTAAATGCTAATTCTGGCGTTAATTCTGTATTCGCTACACCTCTTACACCATCTGTTCCAAAATACTTACCCATTGTCATTCTCTCCTTTTCACAGCACTTATGCTGACGTGTTCTTTTCTTCAATCCTTATTTTTACGGTATCTTGAGATAGCGTCCAATCAACGTTTTCAGGCCCCTCGGCATCAATCTCGACTTCATGCTCGCCTGGTTCCAAGTCTGTTAAATCAAGCGCTAAATTAAAATCATCTTTTGTTATTTTTTCAACTGCACCATTTTCGCCTTGTAACGTGGCATCAATCGCTCCACCCTCAGGCGTCAGTATGGTCACTTCGTATTCTTCTCCCAAGCCCTCTGGTTTCAAATCGATTCCAGATACTTTCTTCTCAGACTTGGTATTCACATCTACCTTGACCTTTACTTCCTCTGGGGCTACTTTGTTCAACCCGTCTTTCAGAGATAAAGGCACTGAGATGGTCGCATCTTTCGTGACTTTACTTAAATCCACTTCCGCTGTGAGTTCTTTGATTGAATCCAGCACTTCTTGCCTGCCGAATACGTTCACTGTTTCAGGCTCTACCGATATGGATTCAAGCGTCGTTCCTTCAGGCAATGAACCTTTTTTCTTAATGGCTATCGGAACCTCCTTGCTCGGATTCACCACCGATACGGTGACATCCACATATTCGGGCTCGATCTGAACATTAAGTTTGTTATACTCACGGTCCAACACCTGAACTTTAGCTTCCCTCGTGACATTTTCACTTATTTCACCCTCTATATCAAGGGTTGCTTTTACATATGTGATCTGGTCAATCTGATCTTTTGCCCCCGTTACCTTGACCGTCTTCGGATCGACAGATAATCCTTCTGCTTCGAATCCGTTCGATAGGAGACCGGTATTAAACTCGGGCTCGATCGTAAATTCCTCGGTCACTTTTTCCTGTACGGTGACCGTTACAAACTCCGGATTGATCTTCACTTTTAATTTATCCGATATATTATCGATTTCCACAGGAACCTGATGTTCACCGATTCCTACATCATTCAAGTCAACATATACTTGAAAATCTTTTAACGTCTTTGTTGGCTGAACGATCGCTTTAGGCCCATCCACCGTCAAATTGACGGTTTCAGGCAGACCCGAGACGACAAGGTTCTCGGAATCATAAAAAACTTCAAGAGGTACATTTTGAATGGTGTCAAAGGACGTTTGTGGGTTGCTGCTATTGTTCGCGGTCTTCTGGAAGTCATCAAAGTTCACTGATAAATAAAGGATGAATGCCAGGAGTAATCCGACCACACGCATAAACCAACGGGATTCCATGAATTTATCCATTTTCTTTCTTCCCCCTCCAGCTCCATTTTGATGAGGAAGCACTTGTCTTTTCGCCTATCAACTCGACCGTAAGAATTTCCTTGAAGCGCTCTAATGACAGGTCGCGATGCAGCTCTCCGTTCTTCGTTATGGAGATTGCTCCCGTTTCTTCCGATACGACAACCGTGATGCTGTCTGTCACTTCACTTACCCCAAGAGCTGCTCTGTGCCTTGTTCCTAGCTCTTTCGAAATAAATGGACTTTCGGAGAGAGGCAGATAACAAGCTGCAGCAGCAATTTGGCGTTTCTGAATGATCACTGCTCCATCGTGAAGCGGAGTATTCGGAATAAAAATATTAATGAGCAATTGAGACGTGATCTTGGCATCGATCGCAATGCCGGTTTCTATGTAATCACTCATCCCGGTCTCTCTTTCAATCGAAAGAAGAGCACCAATCCGGCGTTTAGCCATATAACTGACTGCCTTCGTCATGGACTCGATCATTTGCTCCTGTTCTTCTTCCTCCTGCATGCCGGTCCTAGAGAATAAATGTCCTCTTCCCAGCTGCTCCAAAGCACGTCGCAGCTCAGGCTGGAAGATGATAATGATTGCGAGGAACCCCCATGTGAGCGCCTGCTCCATCATCCAACCCAGCGTATCCAAACCAAAGATACTACTGAGCCCCCTGACGATGATAATGACAAAGATACCTTTTAATAATTGAACTGCCTTGGTACCCTTTATGAGCATGATTAATTTATAAATAACAAACCATACCACAAGAATGTCTACGATATCCGAGACATAATCCAGGGCAGAGTAATCTGAAAATAAATCGATAAACGGCATATTACATCCTCCAATAGCTTAATCGAAAGCGTAAGCCGCCATGTGGCTTCTTTTTTCGTAACTAATATAGTATAGCACATTCTCATTCTGTTACAGGAAAGAACCCCATGGCTCTATATAAATAAATAATTACCAATAAAACAATTATTCTTTTAAAGTATTCCTCAAAAAAACTGACATGAAACGAGGAATCTTCCCCTGCATGTCAGTCAATCTGGGACGAACAATGCATCGTTTCATCCCTTTTATCATATCTTACTTTTCATCAAGTTGCGAATTTCCCCATTCAACTAAATCTTTGGCCCCGCTTTTGATCTGGTACCAAAGCCATTCAAATGCCGCATCGATTTCTTTGATATCCCCTGTAACAGTACCGGCGGAAGCAAGGTATTGCTTCCCATTAATCACGGTTACGTCCCCTGTCACTTTTCCTTCTATTTTCACATCGCCGTTCCGTACGGTGAGATCTCCATTCACTACTTCACCTTCAGGAACCACGACCGTGTGATCCTGTACGACCAGCGCATCATTTTTGGTGAAAGAAAAATCCTCATTATCATTCCATGAGGCAAACACGCTTCCTGTCATAAAAAATAAGAATAGTGCTGCCGCTGTCAGCATCGGATGGTGGCGCAGCCATCTCTCTACGCCCACCTTTTTCTTTTCCTTTGGTAATCTGTCCATCACACTATTTGTAAAATCATCCGGCGCGCTTATATGTGAAGTGCTTTGTACAAACGCAATCGCTTTTTTCAATTCATGAAAGTGATGCTGACAATCCTCACATTGCTGCAGATGATTCTTCAGTTTCTGCTCATGTTCACTTGTAATATCGCCGTCTAAATAGTCATGCATATAATCGATCATTTCTTCAGGACAAGTTTTCATCTCCACTCACCCTCTCTATAAAGATTTTAATTGTTTACGAAGAGCTTCCCGCCCTCTATGTACTCTTGTTTTGACAGTACCTAAAGGCATATCTAGTATTTCACTGATTTCCTGCAGCGGAAGTTCCTCGATATATTTTAACACGATAACCGATCGATATTTCTCCGGGAGCTTGGAAATTTCCTTCTGTATCGTTTCCTGAAGTTCCATGTTCTCCACTTCATCCTCAGGCATCTGTACATCGGCTGCAACCTGTGAGTACATCGTCAATCCTTCTGTGCCTGCCACCTCGGCATCCAAATAATAGTCCGGCTTCTTCTTACGTATCCTGTCGATACAAAGATTTGTCGCAATCCGAAACAGCCACGTGGAGAACTTTCTCTTCTGATTAAAGGTTTCAATATTTACATAAGCCCTGATAAAAGCTTCCTGCGCAATATCTTCTGCTTCATGCCGATTTCCCAGCATCCGATAACAAATCTGAAACACTTTATCCTTATAAAGTTCCACTAACTCAGCGAAAGCACTTTGATCGCCTTTTAACACTTGTTTTATCCGTTTTTTCACTAATGCTTCCATATCATTATACCCCCGCTCTATGCGGCTATATTTATATACGTTTCATCCTCTAAAAAGGTTTCATTTTTTTTCATAATATAATCCTAACAAATTTTCACCAAAAAATGTTTACAAATTATAGAAATGGGGTATAAAAGGACTAATCTTTAATGTACAGGGGGATTCACCATGAGTGGAAGGGTTAGAAATGAGTTATTATATCAAATCGAGGACTGTCGTCGTCAAATGGTAGAACTTGCAAGAGAGTCATCATTCGCTGACGAAAAAGTCGTTCATTTGAGCACTCGACTGGATAATCTATTAAACCAATACCAGATAGTCAAACAAAATTGAAAGAAGATAGAATAGAAAAAGGCTGAAAACCTGTTGGGAGGTTTTCAGCCTTATTTGTGTTATTTCGGGAATGAACGTTCATTGTCACAAGCTGCGACAGCTGGCAGCCCGGTAAATCACAATCACAATGGAAAGTGTGCTGCCGGTGTCCTGTCGATAGGCCGCCTCTGCTTTTCTTACAGCAACTTTTCTCCGAATAATGATCCCATCAGAGCAACGGCTACGGTTGCGGTTTTATTTTTTTCATCAAGAATCGGGTTTACCTCTACAAATTCTGCAGATGTAATGATTTTTGCTTCCTCAAGCATTTCCATGGCTAAATGACTTTCACGATAGCTGATTCCTCCAAGAACAGGCGTACCAACTCCAGGAGCATCGCTTGGATCCAGACCATCAAGATCAAGAGACAGATGAACACCATCTGTTCTATCTTTCAAGTATCCTATCGCATCTTCCATCACCTTTGCCATGCCCATACGGTCAACTTCGTGCATGGTATATACCTTGATACCCTTTTCCTTAATGAGTTCTCTTTCTCCTTCATCCAAAGAGCGAGCCCCGATGATCACGATATTCTCCGGTTTGATTTTCGGCGTGCTCCCCCCAATGCTTGTCAGGTCCTCATGGCCGATCCCTAAACTAACCGCAAGCGGCATACCATGAATGTTGCCGGAAGGAGAAGTATCACCAGTATTTAAATCGCCATGTGCATCATACCAGATGACGCCGAGATTTTCATAATGAGCGGAAACCCCTGCCAATGTTCCAATGGCAATACTGTGATCTCCTCCAAAAATCAATGGAAAATCACCATTTGAAATAACTTCATCTACTTTAGATGCCAGCTTGCTGCTAGCTTCAGCAACCGCTTTCAAATTCCTCAAATTAGTATCCGGATTATTATGTACACGTTCCGCTTGTCCAATTTCTATATCCCCAAGGTCTTTCATTTCATAACCGAGGTTCTCAAGACGCTCTACCACTCCTGCATAACGGATGGCACTTGGCCCCATATCGACCCCGCGTCTCATTTGTCCTAAATCCATTGGTACCCCGATAATAGATATGTTTTTGTTCATGAAAATTCCTCCTTACCCAATTGTCTATCTCTTCTTCTATTGTATCCTGATAGTGAGCGATGACTCAACTTGACAGGATTATGTATATATATGCGATTAGGGATGGGTTGAGGAGCGGGGTGGTGTAAGATTATGAGGGTTTTGTTTCTTCGTGGTGATGGATGGGTAGAGATTTTTGCGCAATATGCATAATGAGGAGTGGAGGGTGATTGGCGGAGGCTGATTGGTGGTTGTTGGAATTGGGGCTTGTAAACTTTAAAGTTTTTCGACAAGTTGCTCAATTATCGTGAAAGTGGCGCAATTATCAGGATTCTGGCGCAATTATTCGGAATCCGGCGCGATTATCCTTCAAACTGGCTCAATCCCTTCCTGACCGTCACCAATAACTATGCTTTCCCCATTTAACTCCGATTAAATAAGGCCTAATAGGATGAAAAAGATGCTCCCCTCCCCTCTTAATGGAAAAAATAATTCAAAACCCATTTATTTTTGAGTCTACTTGCATCTCAAATAGAATTTTATGAAAAAATTAGTTTCTTACCTGCCTTCATTCCCACCATCATCATCAAATTACCCGACCACCAAACCAATACAAAAAAACCCCAACTCTTAAAAAGAGTTGAGGTTCTTCATGTCGTATGTATGGTGGAGCCTAGCGGGATCGAACCGCTGACCTCCTGCGTGCAAAGCAGGCGCTCTCCCAGCTGAGCTAAGGCCCCGTGATATAGGAATTTCTCACACCTATGGATAAGATGTGAGAAATAGTGATGAGCCATGAAGGACTCGAACCTTCGACCCTCTGATTAAAAGTCAGATGCTCTACCAACTGAGCTAATGGCTCTTGATGGCTGGGCTAGCTGGATTCGAACCAACGCATGTCGCAGTCAAAGTGCGATGCCTTACCGCTTGGCTATAGCCCAATATAATGACATAAAAAAGGGACATTACTAATATGTCCATTTCAGTCTGTAATATACAATGGTGGAGGGGGGCAGATTCGAACTGCCGAACCCGAAGGAGCGGATTTACAGTCCGCCGCGTTTAGCCACTTCGCTACCCCTCCACAATGAAAGAAAATGGTGCCGGCAAGAGGACTTGAACCCCCAACCTACTGATTACAAGTCAGTTGCTCTACCAGTTGAGCTACACCGGCGTATAAAATTCTAAAGAGCTTGTCTCTTTACTAAACTTAGTAAAGGATGGAAAGATCTTTTGCTTCGCTGCGCTGCGCAAAAATCTATGGTGGAGGATGACGGGATCGAACCGCCGACCCTCTGCTTGTAAGGCAGATGCTCTCCCAGCTGAGCTAATCCTCCAATATGTATGGTGATTTCTTTTGCTTGTACAAAAAACATGGTGACCCATACGGGATTCGAACCCGTGTTACCGCCGTGAAAGGGCGGTGTCTTAACCGCTTGACCAATGGGCCAGTCTATTTTCAAAAAAATAAAAGCTTCCAACCGGGCTCGAACCGGTGACCTCTTCCTTACCATGGAAGCACTCTACCTGCTGAGCTATGGAAGCAATGGCTCCGCAGGCAAGATTCGAACTTGCGACCGATCGGTTAACAGCCGATAGCTCTACCACTGAGCTACTGCGGAATGATTTTAGCCTGGCGACGTCCTACTCTCACAGGGGGAGATCCCCCAACTACCATCGGCGCTGAAGAGCTTAACTTCCGTGTTCGGCATGGGAACGGGTGTGA
>NZ_JBBYAF010000021.1:0-71359 GCF_038405515.1 Rossellomorea oryzaecorticis
AGTGGAAGACGAAGACTCCTGCGGGAAAAGTAGCTAATGTGAGACCCCACAGGGAGGTACGACCGAGGAGGCTCACGGGCTACCCGCGGAAAGCGGAGTCTTCCACGGAAATCAACTGCGGTATTAACAGACTATACTTATATAAAATTTTGAATAAAAGATCCTTAAGAAAAAAGCTGCAGTCTAACAAAAAACTGCAGTTTTTTTCATTTATCGGGAACACTAAAAAGTATCGATAAAAACATGAATTTTTTTGTCCATCACCAAAAAACATGTTAAACTAATAAGTAGATAAAAAACAAGGAAATATATAGAAATATCTGATATTAACTGTATTTTTGGAGTGGACAATTGTTTGTAAAGCGCTTACATAAAAAGGAGGATATCCAAATGACAAGTAAAACTCTCGATTCTTTTTTAACAGAAAATCTGGAAGATTTAAAATCACGCGGTCTATACAATGAAATCGATCCGTTGGAAAGTGCGAACGGACCAGTCATTACAATCAGAGGAAAGAAGCTTGTGAACCTTTCTTCAAATAACTATTTGGGACTTGCGACAGATGAGCGTCTGAAAAAGGTAGCGATTGAAGCTGTCAAAGAATACGGTGTGGGTGCCGGTGCGGTACGTACAATCAATGGTACGCTTGATTTGCACGTGAAACTGGAAGAAAAGCTTGCGAAATTCAAAGGAACAGAAGCGGCAATCGCTTATCAATCTGGTTTCAATTGTAATATGGCGGCGATTTCTGCAGTTATGGATAAAAATGATGCCATCCTTTCCGATGAACTGAATCACGCGTCCATCATTGATGGCTGCCGTCTATCAAAAGCAAAGGTCATCCGTTTCAACCACTCTGATATGGAGGATCTTCGTGCGAAGGCGAAGGAAGCGAAGGAATCAGGTCAATATAAGAAAATCATGATCATCACAGACGGGGTATTCTCCATGGATGGTGATGTTTGTAAGCTTCCTGAAATCGTTGAGATTGCGGAAGAATTCGATATGATGACATATGTGGATGACGCCCACGGCTCAGGTGTCCTTGGAAAAGGTGCAGGAACAGTGAAACACTTCGGGCTGCAGGATAAAGTCGATTTCCAAATGGGTACCCTATCGAAAGCAATCGGGGTAGTCGGCGGATATGTGGCAGGTACACAGAACCTGATTGATTGGTTGAAAGTACGCTCCCGTCCATTCCTGTTCTCCACTTCTTTAACACCTGCAGACGTGACTGCATGTACAGAAGCGCTCGATCTTCTGATGAACAGTACAGAGCTTCAGGATAAGATGTGGGAAAACAGCGCTTATTTGAAAGACAACCTGAAGAAACTGGGCTTTGATATCGGTGACAGTGAGACACCGATCACACCAGTCATCATCGGGGAAGAGCAGGCGACTCAGAACTTCAGTAAACGCCTGTATGAAGAAGGCGTTTATGCAAAATCGATCGTTTTCCCGACTGTACCAAGGGGAACGGGCCGTGTGAGAAACATGCCATCAGCAGCTCATACAAAAGAGATGCTTGATCAGGCGGTCGCTGCTTATGAAAAAGTCGGCAAGGAAATGGGTATTATCTAAACCAGGAAATTAGAATATATATGGTACCGTGCCGGATGAATGGAAGCTTCATTTAACCGGCTGCGTGCTTTCTTAGCAGGAGGAAACAAAATGAAAAAGATTTTACTAACAGGGGCATTGGGGCAGATCGGCTCTGAGCTGACGGCAAAGCTCAGAAGTGTATATGGACCGGATAATGTCATTGCAACCGATATCCGTGAAACGGACAGCCATGTGGTTCACAACGGCCCGTTTGAAAAACTGGACGTGACGGATGCAGAAAAGATGTTCGACATCGCTAAAAAGAATAACGTCGATACGATCATTCACTTAGCTGCGTTATTATCAGCTACAGCAGAGAAGAAGCCACTCCTTGCGTGGAATTTGAATATGGGCGGATTGGTGAATGCACTTGAAACAGCAAGAGAATTAGATTGCAAGTTTTTTACACCAAGCTCAATCGGTGCATTTGGTCCAAGTACGCCGAAAGACTCGACACCACAGGATACAATTATGCGTCCTACAACGATGTACGGCGTCAATAAAGTATCAGGTGAACTGTTATCCGATTACTATTTCCACAAGTTCGGAGTGGATACAAGAGGGCTCCGCTTCCCCGGCTTGATTTCTTATGAAACACTCCCTGGCGGAGGTACGACGGATTACGCGGTTGAAATTTATTACGAAGCGATTAAGAACAATGCCTATACTTCCTACATCGGTGAAGGAACGCATATGGACATGATGTATATGCCGGATGCACTTCAGGCGATCATTGATCTGATGGAAGCCGACCCTGCGAAGCTTCAGCACCGCAACTCATTCAACGTATCAGCCATGAGCATCGCACCTGAAGATGTAGCAGAAGCGATCCGCGTTCACCAGCCGGACTTCAAACTCGACTATGACGTAGATCCTGTCCGCCAATCAATCGCAGAAAGCTGGCCCGACGCCATCGACTCAAGCGCTGCAAAAGCCGAATGGGGCTTCAAAACAAACTACGATCTGACTAAAATGACAGCTGATATGCTGGACAAACTAAAAGCAAAATAATGACAAAAAGATTGATTGCCTTCTTTTGCAAGGTAATCAATCTTTTTTTATGAATTCTTATTTTTGATGAGACAATTTTATTGCATGGATGTCTGTTAAAGATTGTTCTTATTATGAGCCCGTTCCAACAGTTGATTGGAGTGGAGACCCTGGAGCTGGACAATTTCTCCCCCATTGAGGAGGCTCACCGGCCGCCCGCTGAAAGCGAAGTCTTCCACGGAAATCAACAGCGGTGATTAGATGTTAAAGCTTGTTAAAGATATTGGCCATTCCTATTTGTAATATTCCTAGAATTATAGAATAATACAAATAAAGTTATTCCGAAAATTAAGACATATGATACGATAAAAGAAAAATGATCGCGCAGGTGGCATCATGAAAGAGAAGAAAATTGATTTCAAAAATGAAAAATTCAATAAATCACTGACGCTGATTGGCCTGCTATTCGTACTTCAGCTGCTGTCTGTGCTATTTTTAGCGAAGCCATGGAACATCCTCGTCTCTGTACTCGTACTTGTTCTCGGCGGTTTCCTTCTACTGAGTATGAAAAGAAAAGCAACCTCCTTCTTCTCAGAGTATCACCAATTGATTGAAGAAGAGAATCAATTATCGACTCTTCTCCACTCTTTGCCTGACTTCGTCTGTTTCAAAGACGGAGAAGGACGCTGGCTGAAGGTCAATCAATTCGGCCGGCAGCTGTACAATCTTGAGGATATTGACTATCTTGGGAAAACCGATCGTGACTTAGGTGAAGTGGTTCCGTTTTTCAAAGAAGCCTTTGACTATTGTGCAGATTCGGATGAACAGTCCTGGCAAGAAGGAAACGTGACAAGATGTGAAGAAGGCTTTTATGTTCCGAGCGGGGAGTTCAAGACTTTTGATGTAATAAAAGTACCTTTATTTAACAGTGATGAAAGTCGAAAGGGACTTGTCATCATAGGAAGGGATATTTCCCAGCAGAAAATGGCTGAGGAGATGCTCTTAAGGAAAGAAAAGCTTTCTGTGGTAGGTGAACTGGCGGCAGGGATTGCCCACGAAATCAGGAATCCACTCACAAGTATTAAAGGATTCATTCAACTGCTTGAAGAAAACGAGCATGTGGCTGAAAGTTATTTAGCGGTCATGTCTTCTGAAATGGACCGCATCAATCAAATCGTTGGTGAACTATTGATATTGTCAAAGCCTCAAATGAGGGAATTCACAACGTTTGATATGAAGGAAGTCCTTGATTACACCACAAAAGTAATGGGGCATGAAGCGCTACTGAAAGGGATCACCATTTATGAAAATTGTCCAGATGCACCTATGAAAGTGTACGGCGACAAAAATCAAATCATACAGGTGCTGATCAATATCGTCAAAAACGCAATCGATGCCATGAATGAAGGAAACATTACGGTGGACTGTTCAATAGGAGATAAACATATCAACATCTCCGTTCTCGACCAGGGTACCGGCATCTCACCCGAACGACTAAAACGCCTTGGCGAACCATTCTTCACCCTCAAAGAAAAAGGAATGGGCCTCGGCTTAACAATCAGCCAGAAAATACTCGAGGACCACAAAGGCAGCCTCCACATCGAATCCGAAGTCAACAAAGGTACAAAAGTAAACGTACTACTTCCTCGGTATATGGAAGAATAAAAAGCGAAAGACTGGTGCAAAACGCTGCGCCAGTCTTTTTTTGATGGGGAAGGGTTGGCTGGGATTTCAACCTGTATTTAATGGCTCTGTGTAACATTGTTCCTTTTATTTACCGTTCCAGCGGTTGATTGTAGTGGAAGACGAAGACTCCTGCGGGAAAAGTGACAAATGTGAGACCCCACAGGAGCGCAGCGACGAGGAGGCTCACGGACTACCCGCGGAAAGCGAAGTCTTCCACGGAAATCAAAAGCGGTATTAAGGAATACAAACTAAGTTTTGCACATAAAAAACCAGGTCCCTTCAAAAAGGAACCTGGTTTTCAATTAAAATATCATATGAGCAATCGCCACAATGACAAACAATGTCAAGAACGTACGCTGCAAGAAAATGATCACAAGATCCTTAAAGTCTACAGGAATCTTTGAACCTAGTAACAAACCGCCGACCTCAGACATGTAAATCAGCTGTGTAACAGATAGTGACGCAATCACAAATCGTGTCATTTCACTCTCAATTCCTGAACCAAAAATCGCCGGCAGGAACATATCGGCAAATCCGACAAGAATGGACTTCGATGCTTCCGCCGCTTCAGGAACCTGCAGAAGCTCCAATAGTGGAATGAACGGCATGCCGATCCATTCGAAAAATGGCGTGTTTTCCGCGATGATCAGTGCCGTTGTACCGATCGCCATAACGATAGGGGCAACCCCCATCCACATATCGAGTACGTTCTTCATCCCATCTGTGAAGAATTTCACTGCACTGTTGTTCCCTTTCGCCTGCACAATGGCAGACTTGTAACCATAACCTAAACGGCTGTAGCCTTCAGGAATGACCTCCATCGTGTCTTTTCCTTCCTGGCCGTTATAGTACGTGTTCGGCTTGCGGGATAAAGGAGGAATACGCGGCAGTATGATTGCTGCGATCAATCCGGAAACCGCTACTGTTATATAGAAAGGAATGAAATAGCTGCCCAATCCAACCTCTGAAATGACAACCAGACTGAACGTAATCGATACAACCGAGAAAGTCGTACCAATGATGGCTGCTTCCTTTTTTGTGTAGTATCCTTCTTCGTATTGCTTGTTTGTAAGTAAAACCCCGATCGTCCCATCTCCTAACCATGAAGCGAGACAGTCAATGGAAGAACGTCCCGGCAAACCAAATAAAGGACGCATAACCTTCGTTAAAATAGCTCCGAATAATTCCAGTAAACCAAAATTCAATAATAAAGGAAGAAAAAGTCCTGCAAATAAAAATACAGAGAATAAAATCGTCAGAAGTCCTTCGGCATTTAAAAGCAGTCCTCCCGTTGCATCTGACCAAACCCATTCAGGCCCAAGTTTAAACAGTGTCATTACAGCAAAAATTGCACCCAATACTCTGACGGCCACCCATACAGGACGTACATCAAATAGGTTTAAGAAAAAAGGGTATTTCGTGATAAATGCAGGACGTGCTGCTTTAGTGATGAATGTACCGATGACAGTTAAAATAATGAGAGCTGTCATAATAACGGGTACATAGGACCCGATCTGATCCTGCAGCCATCCGGATAAAACCGCAATTGGAATTGTAATGCCGTCTTCCTGTGGAATAGGCACCATGAAGAGAAAAATTCCTATTAAAGAAGGAATGAGAAATTGTAAATGATTAATGAGTGGAAAACGTTGCTGGTTCATATATTCACCTCTGATGATAATTATGCTCGAATGAAACATTATTCATTTTAATGCATACATATAAATTTGTCTAGATGGAATTATAGGGTAAAGTTTTCTAATTGGGCATGACTGCGTGTATACAGCAGTCATTGCGGCTTATTCGGCACAATCCATTAGTACCCTTTTCATGTAATCCATAAACCAAATTGATTATACCGATATACCTTTAAATGTTGGAAGAAGGCCGATTGAAGGAAAGTCAGCCCTCTCAAATGATTTATAGAAATAATAATCCTAGCGAAATGATGATTCCGCTGATAATAAGAATAAATACGCAATAGCCCATGATGTCCTTTGCCTTCAATCCTGCGATCGCAAGGGCCGGTAATGCCCAGAATGGCTGGATCAGGTTGGTCCATGCATCTCCCCATGCCACGGCCATGGCCGTTTTCGCCACCGACGCATCCAGGGTTTGGGCAGCATCGAGCATGATGGGAGCCTGAACGGCCCATTGTCCGCCGCCTGATGGAACAAAGAAATTGACGATCCCTGCACTGAGGAATGCAAAGAAATAGAATGTCACATCATTTGAAATGGAAACAAATGCTTCTGACATGACGGCTGCCAATCCAGATGCTGTCATCATTCCCATGATCCCGGCATAGAAAGGGAACTGAATGATGATTCCACCCGCCCCTTTGACCGCTTCCTGAACAGCTGTCAGAAAACGTTTAGGCGTCCCGTGGAAAATGATTCCGAGGAACAGGAACAGGAAGTTTACAATGTCTAAGTTGAGGGCAAACCCATTTTTCACAAAATAGTACCCAAGGAAAAGCACACCAAGTATCCCGATGATCATGGAAAGGACCATACTGTTTTCCATTTTTTCAGCAGGAGTCAGCGAACCTGTTTCAACCGTAGCAGCTGTCTCATTGAATAATGAGGGGTCCACCGTCACGGTTTCATCCTTCGGAGGCATCAGGAACCTTGCAGTAATCGGAAGTACGACGAATAAAACGGCAACAATAATGATATTGAATGAAGCAAAAATCGTATCACTGGTCGAAATGACGCCGATCAGGTCTTGAAATGGATGCCCCTCGGTCGCAATCGATAATGGAATCGAGCCTGAAAAACCTGCATGCCAGACAACGAATCCTGAATAAGCACTTGCTATCAATAAGCGGTAATCGACACCTTTGACCCTTTTGGCCAGCTCTTTTGCAAAAAGGGCACCGATGACCAGCCCGAATCCCCAGTTGATCCAGCTTGCGATCATCGATACGACCGTAACGATGACAATCGCGGAGCCTGGAGATTTGGCAAATGATGCAAGGAAGCCCAAGAAGCGTTTGAATACCGGGCTGCTTGCCAGCACATACCCCGTTACAAGCACCAGTACCATTTGCATGGAAAATGCCAGAAGCGCCCAGAATCCTTCACCCCAGAACTGGACCATCTGCATGCTTGAACTGTCTGTGAAGATCAGCCCCAGCCCGAATACTACCAGGGTCAAGATGACCACAAACAGAAATGGATCTGGCAGATATCTCTGCATAATCCTATTTGATAATGAAATTAGCGGTTTCAATTCTTTTCCTCCCCTTTGTCTGTTTTTTTCTATAAAACCATCCCCATTTCCTATTCTTCTATAATGATATGTGAAAACCCTTTCAAAATTATAAATTTTCTTATTATTTTGTTTGGATGGTACATCGTTGACCGTGCCTCTGCGCTTCAGGCATTTGCTTTCCGCGGGGAAGAAGTCGAGCCTCCTCGTCGCTGCGCTCCTGTGGGGTCTCGACCTTTCCTCTTTCTCCCGTCGGAGTCAAATGCCTTCCGCTCCAATACACTTCGTACTTTCAATTTTTAATAATGTTCAATGTCACTTTATTAGTAAATTTGACAGATTATTATCCAATAAATAACATTCTTGAATAATAAAAATGCCCGGTCCCTCTTTAAAGGAGAAACCGGGCATTTTATTCAGTGCAGTTATTTCTTTGGAACTTTCGGTGTTCGTTTTATTTCTTTTCTCAGCAGCTTGTAGAGGGTGAAGCACATGAGCAGCAGGATGACTGTGAATGGCAGTGCCGATACGAGGGAGGCGGTTTGCAGACCCTCCAGGCCGCTTGAAAGGAGCAGCACGGCTGCGATCGCTGCGATGAGAACGCCCCAGACGATTTTTACAAACATCGGCGGGTTCAGGCTGCCTTCTGTTGTCATGCTGCTAAGAATATATGTTGCCGAGTCTGCTGACGTAATCAGGAATGTGAAGATTAAGATGATGGACAACACATTCAAGAGCATCGTAAATGGCAGCTCTGCATACGTCGTGAATAATGCCTTGGCCACATCCTGATTGACGGCTTGTGCGATGGACGTGCCGCCGAATAAGTCGAAATGCAGGGCCGTTCCGCCAAATACGGCGATCCATAATAAAGCGATCATCGGCGGGATGACCAGCACCCCGATAATGAATTCCCTGATGGTACGCCCTCTTGAGACCCTCGCAACAAAGGCTCCGACGAATGGGGACCACGCGATGGCCCATGCCCAGTAGAAAATTGTCCAGTCCTGCACCCATGATCCGCCCTGATAAGGGGTGAGGCGCAAGCTGTACCGGATGAAGTTGGTGATATAATCACCGATTCCAAGGGTGAACGTATTGAGGATGAATACGGTCGGTCCGGCGATAAAGACAAAGACCATCAATAGGAGAGCCAGTGACAGATTAAGGTTACTGAGCCACTTGATTCCCTTATCAAGCCCTGTAGTGGAAGATGTCAGATAGAGGATCAACAGCACCAATATGATCAGTAATTGTGAGAGGGTGCTGTCATCCATCCCGAATACGGTATTCAGCCCGCCATTGATCTGCAGGATCCCAAGCCCGAGTGACGTCGCAACCCCCATGACGGTTGCGATGACGGCAAGGATATCAATCGTGTTTCTAATTCCTTTGGCGCGTTTACGCTTGCCGAACATCGGGGACAGGGAAGTGGAGATCAACCCGTTCTCCCCTTTCCTGAATTGGAAGTAGGCAATGATCAGCCCGACGACCGCGAACACCGACCATTGGCTGAGTCCCCAGTGGAAAAAGGAATACGCCATCGACAGGCGCGCCGCTTCTTTCGTCAGCGGTTCTGTCGAAGGATAGGGGGTCTCGAAAAAATGACTCATCGGCTCTGCGATTCCCCAGAAGACAAGGCCGATTCCGAACCCGGCTGAAAATAACATCCCAATCCACGTGAAGAACGGGTATTCAGGCCTCTCGTCGTCGCGACCGAGACGTATCTTTCCATACTTACTGATGGCTAGAGCCAATAAAAATAATACGAAAATGAGAACAGCTAATAAGTAAAACCATCCAAATGCATATGTAGTGAATCCGAAAGCTGCATTTGCCCCTTTCGCAAATAACTTAGGAAATGCTGCCCCAAATACAACTAAAATGGAAATGACAATTCCCGATATCCAAAAAACTTTATTTAAATATGTACGATTCTCCAAATGAAAAATCCCTCCTTTTATAGTTATGCAGAGTTGCCTATTATTCTCATACCCCAATCTCAAACAAAACATGCATGAACATTCAAATAACGTGCATAAAGCGGAAGAATGTTAAAAATGGAAGTGTTCTGATACAATGACTAAATAACAAAAGCACAGAGAGTAAAAGCTATAACAAAGCATCATTAGAAAAATACAGAATGAAAGGTGACGGACGATGATTACAAGCATTACCAGCGATATGGATGGAACGTTATTAAATGAACATCAAGAAGTCAGTGAAGCCAATAAAAAAGCGATTCTTGACGCACAAAAGCAAGGGATTGAATTCATGGTGGCAACGGGACGTTCTTATGAAGAAGCACGGTACGTCCTGGAGGATGCAGGCATTTCCTGCGATATCATTTGTGTCAATGGGGCAGAGGTGCGAAACAAGGACGGAGAAATCATCCATCAGGCCGGTATACAGTCTGCACACGCGAAAGAAATCGCAGCAGCCCTTAATGAAACGGGTATTTATTTTGAAGTATATACAGACAAAGGCACCTATACGGAGAACTATGAGATGGGCATTGAATTAATTGTGGATATTTTTACGACAGCGAATCCTGAAGTGACCGAGGAAGAAGTGAGACAGGCCGCGCGTGAACGTTTTGAAAAAGGTCATATCAATCTTGTCGAAGATTATGAAAAGATATTCAATGATGAATCCCAGCTCGTATATAAATTCCTCGTGTTTTCATTTGACGATGAGCAGTTGAAGGCAGCGGATGAAAAGCTGAAAGGCATCGGGGGGATCGCAGTCAGTTCCTCAGGTAAAGAAAACCTTGAAGTGAACAGCATCGACGCGCAGAAAGGCGTGGCCCTGCAGAAGCTATTAAAAGAAAAAGGCTTATCGGCGGAGCAGGCAATGGCAATGGGAGACAACCTGAACGACCTGTCTATGATGAAAGTGGCCGGCCGTCCGGTCGCGATGGGGAACGCACTCGATGAGATCAAAGAGTACTGTGCGTATCAAACAGCCCTTAACCGTGAAGACGGCGTGGCCAAAGCCATCAGGGAAGCCCTGCAATCCCCTGTAAAATAAGATTGAACGCTTCAAAACTTGTCCATACTGATGAAAAAATGAAAAGGGAGCCAGTGACCGATGAGATCAATTTTATTTCAAAAAAGATTGGCAGTGACAATCGGACTTCTGCTCATTCTTGCATCATGTTCAGGACAACAAGAAGAAGAAAGCGAGTCAGTCAGCAAGCACGAAACCGAACATGAAGTAATGGCCGAAAATCTTTCCATTCCATGGTCGATTGTAAAGGATGGGGAGGATTTCTACCTGACAGAGCGGACCGGGGGCATCGTTGAAATCAAGGACGGCAAGCAGGCCGAGAAGAAAGTCAACCTCTCCAAACCGCTTGCCAGCCAGCCGGAAGCAGGTTTCATGGGGCTGGTCCTGCACCCTGATTTCAGCGATAATCAGCAGGCATTTGCCTACTACACCTATAACGATGAAGACGGAACGCCTTATAACAGGGTGGTGGTGCTCCAAAGGTCAGAAGCTGCATGGGATGAAACAGATGTCCTCCTCGATAGAATCCCAAGCGGGGCACAGTATCATCACGGTGGCCGCTTGAAAATCGGGCCGGACGGGAAGCTCTACATCACCACGGGCGATGCCACCAAGGAAGAAAAAGCCCAGGAACTGTCCTTCCTTGGCGGAAAAATCCTGAGGGTCAATCTGGACGGCAGCATCCCGGAAGACAATCCGTTCAGAAACTCCCCGGTTTATTCATATGGCCAACGCAACCCACAAGGCCTGGCTTGGAATGATGAAGGGAAATTATATGGCACAGAGCACGGCCCGAACGGCTATGATGAAGTGAACCTCCTTGAAGCCGGGAAGAATTATGGCTGGCCGGAGATCACCGGAGACGAAACAGCCGAAGGGATGGTGTCCCCCCTTGCCCATTCAGGTGAACCTTCATGGGCCCCATCGGGAGCGGATTTCTGGAAGGATAAGCTTGTATTCGCCGCCCTCGGCGGACAGAGTGTCAAACTCTTTGATCCTGCAACGAGGGAAATTACGACTCTGATCGAGGGGTTCGGCCGGATTCGTGACGTGCTGGTTGACGGGGACACCCTCTATTTTGTATCGAATAACACAGACGGCAGGGGAATCCCTAAGGAGAATGATGATAAGCTGTATGAAGTTGATTTGGGTTCTTTGACGTTGGAAGAATAAATGAGAAAAAGCCTTCCCTGAGATAAATGACAGGGGAGGCTTTTTAGGTTTATTTGAAAAAACTATCAGCACAAAAGTGACAAATTTTTACGATCAGGGGTTCTACTTATCGATTTTCCCTTCTTGTTTTGAGAAGGCCTTGGATAAGGCATGGATGGCAAGTTCAAGCTGTTCGAGTTTCTTCTCTAATTTGACGAGCAGAAAAAGAGTGACTGCAATCGGAAAACCGAAATTGCCCAGTAATTGGATGAACACAGAATATTCCATTGCGAGACCTCCTTAAATATAGTTGTGCAGAAAATCTGGAGTCCGGACTCAGATCCGTTTAAGGCTGAAGGTTGACTGCTTTTGCAATTCCAGAGGCTACCGCCTGGGATAACCCTTGGATGAACGTGGGGTTTTTTAGATAAGAAGCATCGCCAGAATGGTCGATGAATAGGTTTTCGAGTAAAATCGCTGGCATCGCGGTCTCCCTCAGGACAGCAAAGTTTGCTTCTTTCTGTCCTCTGTCACGAAGGCCGTAGCCGGCATAAAATTTCATTATTTCAGCGTGGACGACATCCTGGCGCCTTCCCGTTTCTGTTCCTGAAGTGCCGGGATAAATATAGCTTTCAAACCCTGTCCCGCCGCCGGCATTGTGATGGAAGGAGACGAAGTAATCTGCGCCAAGCCCGTTCGCAAACTGCGCCCGCTCCGATAATCCGACGTAGACGTCTGAACTCCTTGTTAAGATGGCGTCTACGATATATTGTTCTTCCAAAAGTGTCTGAACCTTTGCAGCGATGGTCAATGTCAATTGCTTCTCTTGCAGGCCGTTCCCTGTCGCACCGGGGTCATTCCCGCCATGGCCGGGGTCTAGTATGATTTTTGGCATATTCTTGATCCTCCCTTCTTAAGCCCAATACCAGAATTGTGATCCGTATGGGTATTCGATGCGGCTGTCGACATGGACAAAGGTATTGTATTTGATGATGCCGCTGAATCCGCACGTTTTCGCGATCTCGGCTGTTTGGTAAGGTGTCTTGCCTGAAGGGTCGGTATCGGCTGCCACCCCGTACAAGTGCATGCTGTTCGAAGCTCCGCCTACATTGCTGTTATGATTGATGCTTCTGAAGCCTGAATTGATCGTTATTGGCGCATTACCAAGCTTCTTACGGAGTGCTTCTAGCTTGTACATCAAGCGGCGTACATTTTCCCTCACCTGACTTGAACCGACTTTCCCGCCAGAAAAACCGCTGCCGTCTTTTGAGTGGAATTCACTGAAGTTGAAATTGGCAGTGGATCCGTCGCTGCTTTCAAGTGCATTCAGCTGATTGTGAGTCTGTGGACCGGCAATTCCATCCGCTGTCAGCCCGTATGCGCGCTGGAATCGCTTGACGGCTGCCTCCGTTCCCGGACCGAAAGCCCCGTCGATTGTCACTTTGGTCTGTGAAGCAGAGTCAGAAGCCCAGCCAGCTACGCGTATTTGAAGTTCCTTTACATCACTGCCGGAATCACCATTTCTCATTGTTCTCGTCCAGTTCATACAAACATCTCTCCCTCAAGGTTTAGTGGATTTTTGGTTGGAAGCCCTTCCCTTAGTGCTATAAAGCGATAAGGGAAGGGCTTCAATGGTGAGACAGCCAAAAGGGATGCAGAGTAAGGATGACCATCCCTGCCGCGCTTACTCTGTTTTGTTTGCCTTACACTTTATAAAGAAGAGGGGGTGCGGAAAATTACAACCTCGGATGTGAAACTTTTCAACCGGGACGGCCCCGTCTTTAATCAAAAAAAGGACAAGTAAACACGAGGAGGGCGCGTTTGCTTGTCCTTTTTTAGTAGGGAGTTCAGATTCATCTTCAATATCTGTACACTGATCGGCAGACCGGCTATTTCGTTAAATCGAATAATCCGGGCACATCTTCAAGGGAGTAGTTCCGGACATAGCCAATCACTTTGATTCTTAATTCCTGTTCAAGGTCTTCGCGGTTTTCCTGCTGAGTCAAATGCAGCGACTTCCTGATCTTGGGTTCAAAGGTGCGGACCACGTTCACTTCATATAACGAGTTATCCTTCGCTTCTTTCACCATGTCATATAGTGCGTTCATTCTCATGCTCCTTTCTGCAACTCTTCTCTTAATCTTGCCAAAGCGTTTTTGTGGGATTTTGAAACAGCCTGCTGCGAAACCAGGAGGACCTTGGCAATCTCTGTATCACTCATTTCTTTCACATATGCGAGGTCAAGGATCTCCCTTTGTCTGTCCGTCAGTTTTCTGAACGCGGCCAGCAGTGCCTCGTCACTGATTGCATCTTCCAGGGATTGTTCGGGTAAGGTGACGGGTTCCCCGGAATCGGGAATCATGTCCTTAAACGTCCCGTCCTCATCCCCGCCAAGCGGCTGGTCAAGGGTCAACAGCTGCCGGCCGCGATGCAGACGGATTTTCTTATCAAAATTAACGCTATGAAAATATAAGGATGAACTTACATAGGAAGTGAACCTGATACCAAAATAATGAGCCTTGAATGCCTCATTCAAACGATTCTCCGCTGAAGGGCTGGATGACGTCAAAAATTCTTTCAGAAGTTCCTGGTGTTCGGGCTGGGTCATAAACGATTCCACTGCTTTATTTCCTTTTAAATCAGGATAGATACGATAAAATCTTTCTTTTAATGAGTCCATTTTTTTCACCACCATTAGAACGTATGTTCGGTTAAATGTTTAAAAAAAAAGCGGCGGATACAATTCCTGCTTTTAGTATATAAAGAAACCTCTATCAAAAAAATGACAACCTCATTGTTTAATATCGTTCCAATGTACTATTCATTAAACCATATGCCGGTTTTTTTATGAAGGGAGGATTGCACTAATTTTTCCTGAAAAGGGAGGAATAGTTAGGAGCGGGGGGTTTTGCTGAAGCATGAGGTGAGACAGTGGTGGGATTTGATAATAAAAATGGATTTTTGATAATAAAGCGTTCGATTTTGATAATATAAATGGATTTTTGATAATAAAACCTTTGCTTTTGATAATATATGTAAAGTCGCAAGCTGATTTCACCACCGAATCGACGTATTTCCTTCCAATACAGCCCGAAAGTCAGTAGATTCTCCATAAACAGCCCGCCGCTTCGAATAACGGCAGGCTAAAGTACAAAAATCACCGCATCACACTGCCGCCGGAGATCTTAACGGACTCCCCGACGATGTTCCCCGCAGCATCACTCAATAAATAGACAATCGTGTTCGCCACTTCCCCCGGGGAAGTCAATCGGCCGGATGGGATGCTTTCTTTAGCGAGCTCCAACTGCTCCTCGTAGCTGCGGCCGTTGCGTTCGCCCTTGGATTTGATGGCATTCCGGCCCATGGCGGTGTCCACATATCCCGGACAGATCGCGTTGACACGCACTCCATGCTCGATGGCTTCAAGGGCGAATGCCTGCGTGAATCCTATCACGGCAAACTTGGACGCACTGTATGCCGCATTTCCGTGCGTACCTCTCAAACCGGAAAGGGAGGAAATGTTGACGATCGACCCTTTTCGTTTCTCTTTCATGCCTTTATAAAGGAGCTGTGTGAGCTCGACCAGTGAAAAATAATTGAGTTCCATGATTCCGCGCAAATCATCTTCCGACAGGTTTTCGACGACGTCCCCGCCGCCGATCCCGGCTGAATTGACGAGTCCTGTGATCGGCCCGAATTCATTCACGGCAAACTCTGCCAGCTGGTCACGCGCTTGCGGCTTGGTAAGGTCTGCTTTGACAGCGAATACCTTATCGGAGCCGCATTCCCGTTTCAGCTCATTTAACTTTTCCTCATTCCTGCCCGTTATCGTCACCCGGGCGCCGGCCGCAGCGGCCGCTTTTGCAGCCTCATATCCGATCCCGCCGGTCGCTCCGGTTATCAAGATATGCTGTCCTTCCAACGTCTTATTATGAAATGGAAAGTTCATTATTTTCCCTCCTCTTCTTACTATGTTCTGTATTCTACCCGTGAGGCTGGAGAGTAAAACAGCCATTTTGAAGGCCCGTCCCAGAGTGCTTTAAAGTGCTAAAGTGAAAAGGCCATAAAAGAAGAGCACTGACAGCTTGGTCAGCGCTCTTCATACCGAAAATTTATTCTTTTCCCACACCATTCATGATCATCTGCACCGTCAGGTCGATTTCTTTTTCGTCATCCCAGTCCTCTTCCGGCAGGAAAACATAGCGGACGAGCAGAAGGCCGAAGATACTGGTAGCCGAAAAGCGGACGACTGCCGGCGAAGGAAGGTCGATGATCTGGCCTTTTTCTTTATAGTGATCGACGAGTGCTGTGAATTTTTCAAAGATTTTCTGAGCAATATGTTCTTTGAATTGCTCCTTCAGTTCCGGGTGGAATGGAATCTCCTGAATCAGTATTTTGAAGACGGTCATATTATCCTTCAAAAACTCCTGGCGGTTCAGGATCATCGCCTTCAGGAAATCTTCATAGCGTTCGTATTTGGCATCCAATACTTTGTTGATATCACGGATCACGAATGGAGCGATCAACTTTGCCATTGTTGGAGATACGATCGAAAGAAGCAGGTCCTTCTTTGTTTTATAATGACGGAAGATCGTTCCCTCCGCCACGCCCGCTTTCTTGGCGATCTGGCTTGTGGAGGTAGAGGCATAGCCTTTGTCGGCAAACATCTCGATCGCGGCTTCCACGATTTTCTGCTGCTTCTCCGTAAACGGTTCTTCCTGGTCGAATAATTGTTTGAATATATCTTTTTCTTCAGCCATGCGTAAACCCCTAACGTATTCGTTATACCTTATATTTTACGGTATTTTTTAAGAGCTGCAACATTTAGGGTGATGAACAGCAGGGAAAACCCTGCGAGGACACCCAGATTGAAAAGCAGATCACTGAACCCGAACCCTCGTATCATCACATCCCGGAGCGCATTGGCTGCATAGTAGAGCGGCGTGATCGGTCCTACCCAGCTGAGCCATTCCGAAATCGTATCCAAGTTGAACAATCCGGAAAAAAAGATTTGCGGGACGACCACAATCGGGATGAATTGCATCATCTGCAGTTCATTCTTTGCAAAAGCGGACAGCAATATTCCGAGCGTCAGAGCCGTAAATGAAAGCAGTACGATCACAATCAATACATTGAAGAAGCTGCCTGCCATCATCATGTCGAGAATATAAATGGAAAACCAGGAAATCAGCGCCGCCTGCAAGAGCGTCACAATCCCGAATCCAATGACGTAGCTTACGACCATTTCCCAAATCTTGATCGGTGAAGCTAACAGCCTTTCGAGCGTGCCCGTCGTTCTTTCTCTTAAAAAAGAAACACCGCTGACTAAAAAAACGAAGAAAAAGACGAAGAAGCCAAGCAGTACCGGCCCGAACGAGTCAAACATCCCCATGTCTTCATTTCCATATAAAAACGTCACTTGATCGGATAGATTCATAGATTGAGAAGGAAATAGAGTCTGGACCTTCTTCATGACGGCTCCGTTTACCGATGGATCGCTCCCTTCCACGACAACATCGGGGGCGGCGGAGGAATCGAACGTGACATATCCGTCCAATTCGCCATCTTTCATGGCATCCAATGCTTCATCTTTATTTTCATAGCGTTCAAATCCGCTGAGGTCAAGCTTTGCTTCAAGAGGCTGGGGCACATCGACGACCGCCACTTTTGCCTCATAATCTTTAGTGGAAAACACAAGCGAAAGCATCGTCAAAATTAATATAGGGGCCAAAAACATGAGGGCCAGCGTGCGTTTATCCCGGAAAAGCTGTCTGATGATACGAAGGACGAAACCACTAATTCTCAAGGGAAACACCTCCATTTTTCAGAAATACATCTTCTATTGAAGCCACACCATAGTGCGTTTTAATTGCAGCAGGCGTGTCGCTCGAAATGATTTCTCCATGCTGCAGGAGACCAAGACGGTCGCAGCGCTCTGCTTCGTCCATGACGTGTGTCGTGATGATGATCGTTCTGCCTTCTCGTTTAAGCTGATGAAATCCATCCCAGATTTCTTTTCTCAGCACCGGATCGATTCCGACAGTCGGTTCATCGAGAAAGAGAACATCAGGATCGTGTAAAAGTGCGCTCGCCAGCGACAGCCTTCTTTTCATTCCTCCTGAAAATTGGTGAACCGGCTTTTCGAGGTGGGGAAGGAGGTCGACCATCTCCATCACCTTTGTGATTTGTTGTTTTCTCTGTTCCTTTTTCAGCCCGTAAAGAGAAGCCGTGAAAGCCAAATTCTCCTTTGCGGTCAGCTCTTCGTAAAGGGCATCGGACTGTGCCATATAGCCGATGGACGGATACACCTCTTTCGCTTTCAGCTTATTTCCTTTGAACGTGACAATCCCGTTTGAAGGAAGCTCAAGGCCGATCATCATTTTGATCAGCGTCGTCTTGCCGGAACCTGATGGACCAAGAAGCCCGTAGATTTCCCCTGGCCGGATATCAAGCGATACATTTTTTAACACGTGCTGCGTTTTAAATGATTTTGATAAGTCGTTTAATTGAATGATGGCGTTCATTTTTTCACACCTTTCAAGAAGTTGATGTGTAAGTGAGTGATTACTCACTTTAAAATATAAATGATTTGGTCGGGTTTGTAAAGTGAGTAATCACTCATTAATTAAAAAACCTTTTAATCACCGCTGTTGGTTTCCGTGCAAGACTTCGCTTTCCGCGGGCGGTTGGTGAGCCTCCTCGTCGCTATACTCCTGCGGGGTCTCACCTAACACGCTTCTCCCGCAGGAGTCTACGTCTTGCACTCCAACCAACAGCTGGAACAGGTTAAAACAACGTTCACAATTAATAAGAGTTTGGAAAAATTAATACTTTATCAATGGTTTTTTTAAAAAAAAGCATGAAACCCTAAAAAAGGTCCCATGCTCTAATAAATGCATTCACTTACCGAAAAATATGGATTTTTTGCCGACAAATAATCAATCGACCTTGTCATTCTCCCACTGATAGCTCCAGAAGTTCTCGACGGTTACCCATTTTAACGCTTCGGGGTCGTTGGCTGCGAGGCCTTTTTCGAGATCCTTCAGCATCCAGGCGGTTTGGGAGATGTGGGCTTCCAGCGTTTTGATCTTTTGATCCCTTACCGGTGTGATATCAATGATGATATCCGGCTCGCCAAGTTCCTCCCGGCAATTCTTGGAGAAAGCCAGGCAGTGCAGTTTGGGACGCGATTCTTTCGGGAGGCGGCGCACCGCACGGACGACCGCTCTTGCCGTCGCTTCATGATCGGGATGTACAGAGTAGTCCGGATAGAAGCTGATTATGAGAGAAGGATCGAGTTCTTCGATCAGTTCCGTCACCATGTTCGCCAGTTTTTCGTCGTTTTCGAATTCGAGCGTTTTATCGCGGTATCCCATCATGCGCAAGTCCTCGATACCCATTGCTTCAGCTGCCTTTTTCAGTTCTTTCTTACGGATGAGAGGCAGTGATTCCCTTGTTGCAAACGGGGGATTTCCGAGATTGCGTCCCATCTCACCGAGTGTGAGGCAGGCGTACGTGACGGGGGTGCCGTTATTTATATGAGTTGAAATCGTTCCCGATACGCCGAATGCTTCATCATCCGGATGCGGGAAGATGACAAGGACTCTTCTTTCTTTTTCCATTCTTGTCTCTCCTTTCTTATTTAAACGGAGCTGGGCTGATTTCAAGTGCAACGGCAAGCTTCCCATCGGCACCATGACCTGCCATCAGCAGGCGGCCATGTTCATCCATTTCGTAGTGGGTGAGGCCTTCAGCATAAATCCAGCCAAGTTCAATTTTTAATCCGACACGGAAAGGTCCGTCCCCGATGATTTTCCCATGCTCATAGTTGACTTTCGCATTTCGTATATAGGCTCCGGCGTTAAAGAAGCCTTCGTTAAAATGAGCAGCGTATGCTCCATTGGTCGTTTCCAGATGTATGTAGACATCCTGACGAGCGAACTGATTGATCAGTCCCTGCGCGTCATCGATCTTGATCGGCTCCATTCCATTTCCTCCTTAGGTACAGAAAAGACTCTTACGTATTATGTTCCATTTTACTAAAGTTTTTCCGTGATTGCGAAAAGTCTGTTTCGAAAGGGGGGCTGAGGTTTGAGGTGAGAGGGTGAGTCGGGAGCTTATGAGTTGGCAGGTGCAGCGGGCAATGTGGGAAAACAAAATAGATTATCGTCAATTTAAAAGGTTTTGCCCAATTTTCCTTTGTTTTCATTAAGTTATTTCTCTTTACGGAGAAAAATGAACTTTTTTATAAAATTCTTCTCTAGGCATGCTTTGAAGACAGACCCTGAGACTGGAATATTAATATAGTTATTTTAATTGCGCCTCATTTCGAATTATTGCGCCGGTTATTCATTAATTACGCCACTTTCAGGATAATTGCGCCGGATTCCAGTTTATTGCGCACATTTTTGAAAAACCTTTATCCACAGGTTTCATTCCGCCCGCTATACATAAAAAAGTGCCAGGCACAAATCATCAAATTTGTGCCTGGCACCAGTAAGGACAACTTATTTCTCGAAACGATTATAAGCACCGTGCATGACAGGGCCTACGTATTCGTTCAGTTTAAATCCGTGCTTGATCGCAGCTGTTACAAATTTCTTTGCGTTCCCAACGGCTTCCTTCACATCTTGTCCGTTTGCAAGGTTGGATGTGATCGCTGCGGCGAATGTGCAGCCTGCACCGTGGTTGTAGGTTGTTTCTACCTTTTCTTCTTCTAAAAGAGTGAACTCGCTGCCATCATAGAACAGGTCGAGTGCTTTCTCATGCTGAAGCTGCTTGCCGCCTTTGATGATCACATTTTTAGCTCCGAGGTCATGGATCTTCTTTGCTGCTTCTTTCATGCCGTCAATGGTTTTGATCGGACCGGTCTCTGCAAGCTGGCCAGCTTCAAAAAGGTTCGGTGTGACAACTGTCGCGCGCTTGAGTAGATGTTCTCTCATGGCATCCGTTGTTTCAGGGTTCAGAACTTCGTCTTCTCCTTTACACACCATAACAGGGTCGATGACGACTTTATCCAAGCCGAATTGGTCGATTTTTTTCGCTGCAAGTTCGATGATTTCGACCGTGCCGAGCATGCCTGTTTTCATTGCGTCAATCCCTACGGAAAGAACCGTTTCCAATTGAGCTTCCAGCGTGTCGATGGAAAGCGGATGAACGTTGTGGTGCCAGTGGTTATTCGGGTCCATCGTAACGACTGTCGTCAGGGCAGTCATTCCGTATACGCCGTGCTCCTGGAATGTTTTCAGGTCCGCCTGGATCCCGGCTCCGCCGCTTGTATCGGATCCTGCGATCGTTAGGGTCTTTTTCAAAGTCATGGGTGATTACCTCCTAGTGATCATGTCGATTTTAGTCTGAATAAAGAATATAATACTGCAGGCTGAATTACAAATTTTCTATCTTCTCCAGAATGAAGAAGGCCCGTCCCTCGCTGCTTTAAAGCAATGAGGGACGGGCCTTCTGTTTCATTAGAATGGATTTGTATTGTTTGCTCTTGCTTCTTTGGATGCGACGATGACCAGTTTACCTTTGTCGAGTTCTTCTTCGTAGGTTTCGGCTTCCGTGCGGTTCATGCCGACTGCTTTCATCTTGGCACGAAGCTCGTCTCCGCGGCTTTTGAACAGATTTCCCATGCTTTCGATGATTCCCTGTTCTTTTACGCCGATTGATTCGGTACCTGTTCCTTCAGTGATGTCTTCGGAACGATGTTTGTCGTGCGCAAAGACATAAATATCGTCTTTCGTGTATCCTTCTGCTGTTAACGTCTCGATTTTTGTTTTTGCTCCGACTACATTTTCAACGACTTCTACTTTATACATACATTCTCAACCTCCTGAAAAATTTCGTTTTGCTGTCTTATTTAAGCTTTTCCCGCTGTGAACAGATTAAAACTTCCATAATATAGCAGTGTTATTTACGAGAATAATTGTTTCCAAGATTCGACAGATTTTCTTATAATAGAAGGGAGGATGGTGAAGTGTGTGAGTACACAAAATGAAAAGATTCGACAGATGGAAAGGATTTTGGAAGAGTTAAAAGCGAATGAGAGAGAAGCTAGCGCTGCGGTGGCTGTTAATCATAGAACAAGAAGCAACAGGAATTCATGGAAGCTGATGACCTCGGTTCTTTCTTTTTGGAAGAATCGGTTACTTCTCATTCTGCTTTTGCTCATTGTTTTGGTAGGGGGAACCGCCATCGGGATGTATGTATGGCTCGGGGGCTCTACTTTTACAGAGGAAAAAGGGGCGTTTGTTGAGCGCATTCAGGAAATGAGTTCGCTGGCGACGGCTCAAGGATTTGTGAAAGCAGTCATCGAGCAGGAGGATAATCAGTTATTCGGAAAAGATATCAGTGCTGACATTCCGGGCACCAAACGGAAGCTGTTGATGGTGGTGCCGGGGTCGGTGCTCGCAGGCGTGGATTTACAGCAGATCGATAAAAACGATATAGTGGTCGATGAAGAGAAGAAAGAGATTCAGCTGACGCTGCCGCGTGCGGAGATCCTGCACGAACCATCGATCGACACTGAAAAGATCAAAACATTTTCAGTGGAAGGGGTTTTCAGGAGCGATGTCGATTGGAATGAAGGGTTTGCCCTTGCAGAAGTCGCAAAGGATTTGATCAGCCAGGAAGCGATTGAACAAGGCCTCTTGCAGGCTGCAGAGAAAAATGCCGAAAAATCGTTAAAGGGATTCTTTGAACAATTAGGTTATAAAGTGACGATTACTTATCAGGACTAGAAAGGATGTCTCGCATTGTCTTCTGCTATTTTTGAAAATGATTGGTCTGAGATTCTGGAGGAAGAGCTCCGGAAAGACTATTATCTGAAATTAAGAGAGTGGTTAAAGGGAGAATATCATTCGGCGAACACGTATCCGTCCATGTATGACATCTTCAATGCGTTTCATTATACGGCTTATCAGGATGTGAAGGTCGTCCTGCTTGGACAGGACCCTTATCACGGGCCGAATCAGGCGGAGGGGCTCAGTTTTTCCGTAAAAAAAGAAATCAAACCGCCTCCGTCCCTGCGCAATATGTATAAAGAGCTTCATCAAGATATCGGGTGCGATATCCCAGCGCACGGTTCGCTTATAAAATGGGCGGAGCAGGGTGTTCTGCTGTTAAACACCGTCTTGACGGTCGAGGAAGGGAAGGCTAACTCTCACCGTGGTAAAGGGTGGGAGCAGTTTACCGATAAGGTTATCACTCTATTAAATGAGCGAGAAAAGCCGATGGTGTTCCTTTTATGGGGAAAACCGGCTCAGAGCAAGCGGTCACTGATCGATGAATACAGGCATAAAATCATTGCCGCCCCTCATCCGAGTCCGCTGTCTGCTCACCGCGGTTTCTTCGGGAGCAAGCCTTATTCTAAGGCGAATCAATTTTTAAAAGAGCAAGGGATGGATGAAATTGATTGGTGTATTGAATGATGCTCTTTTCGCTGATTATGTCGTTTTAGATTAAAAACTTGGTGTAAATACGAAAAACAGCTATTGAGAAAGTTGTTTCACGTGAAACATATCTGAACCCCTCTATCCGCAAGTATGAGAGGGGTTTTAGTTAGCTTCGGGAGGCGAATCTGGTGAAAAATGAAAAGCGAGTCAATTGCTTTCAGTGCCGCTATTTTTATACCACGTGGGAACCGTCTCATCCGAGGGGATGCAAGGGATACGGCTTTAAGACGAAAGCGATGCCGTCCATGGTCGTCCTCCAGTCATCAGGCAGTCCATGTTTGAAGTTCTCGCCTAAATCAAAATGAAGAAACAGATTTGATTATTCTTCGAATTAGAATTAGGATTATGTAGTAGATAACGAACGATAGCTTTTGCAAGTTGAAAGGAGGCAAGGGATGAATATTCCTCATCAAAGTGTGATCAAAAGGATCGAACATGAATTGGGTAAAGCGAAATCTGCCGAAAAATCTCAGCAGGTCCGAGAGCATATAAATTCGATTAAAGTGTTATGCGAAGTGCTGCTGGAAGAGAACAATCAAGGAGGCAGCTATACTGTCCCTGTTCCGTCACAGCAGGCAGTCCCATTCGTTCCCCAGCAGCAACAGCCTGTCCAGAGACAGGTGTCGGTCCCTAAAGAAGAACCGCTGGAGACAGGCGATGGAGCCAATGGAGATTCATTATTTGATTTTTGATAACGGGTGGTTTACACAAGTAGTGGAAGAAGACTGCGGGTCCCATTTAAGGGAGCGGATTCTCCCACTTAGCCTATTCAACATTGCAGGTTGATAGAGTTTTAATATAAGCGGAGGAGTAGAACGATGAAAACATTTATTATCATCGGGGCGCTGAGTGCGTTCCTGTCAGTTGGACTCGGGGCGTTCGGTGCCCATGCACTGGAAGGCAAGATCGAGAAGAAATACATAGACACGTGGAATACCGGGGTTCTTTATCAAATGTTCCATGCGATCGGCATCATCATCATAGGTGTCCTGATGGGGACGGTTTCCCCGACGTCACTGCTGTCCTGGTCAGGCTGGCTGATGCTGATCGGAACGATTTTATTCTCGGGAAGTCTGTATGTCCTGAGCATATCCGGCATCAAAATCCTTGGGGCCATCACGCCGTTCGGCGGAGTGAGCTTCCTTGCCGGATGGATCCTGCTGGTGATTTTTGCTGCAAAAACGATGTAATGATAGTGAAGGCTGACTCTGAAAAATGGAGTCGGTCTTTTTTTGATTGGCTGGTTTCGCTTGTAAAAGAAGGCCCGTCCCTCGTTGCGTTAAAGCAACGAGGGACGGGCCTTCAAAATAAAAAGTGTTCAAAATTGGATTTTGAACACTTGAAGGTGGGGTTACCGTGGTGAATAGCTTGTCAATCCGGTTCCGTTGAATGGATATTCGTATTCGATTTCTTCATCGAATGTGATGTAGTCTAAGTAAATCATTGGGATCAGGTAACGCATACCGGTTTGGGGGTCACTTAAAATAAGGTGATCTCGGCCGGCGGCTTCGATGACGCCTTTGAATACTTTCGCATTCCATTCTGTGTTATTTTCAAATGTCGCATAAACGGTCGCCACTTTCCCTTTATTCAGGCGCAGGATGTTCTCGATATAGGATTCCTCTACAGGGAGCATGCCGGGAATGTTCTGCGATGGTCCCGGGGCATTTTGCTGTGCAGGGGGCTGAATGGCGTTATATTGCCCCTGGACCTGCTGGGCACCCTGAACCTGGCCTTGCCCCTTCATGCCGCCTCCGTAGTATTGACGATAAGGATCATACGCTTGATACCCTTGGTAATATGGGTTGAATTCTTGATTTGACAAGTGATATACCTCCTTGGAAATCATGATTTTTACGTTTCTGCCTAAAGAGAGCCTGGCAGTTTAATAGGCTTTTGGACAATCTTGTCTGGTTGGAATGAAAAAACAATGTGACTTGAAGCGGCCTGAATTGGACTGATTAAACCATTTGTCGGGACAGTTTCCTTCCGGCCGGAAGAACCATAATGAATTTGAAGCAGGATGAGTTCTTTCTCCTCTTATCGACCTTCTGGCAAGATTGATATCTTTCTCCCTGGCCCGTTGATAGAAATAACCCTTTTGTGTAGCTTCGAATCCTCCAGGTTTTTGAAACACCATTCTCTGGATCGTATTGATATCTTTGAAGTCCAGGCATCTTACCCTTACTCGGTTGACTCCCGTGTTTCCAACCATCAGCATCCCGAGCTGACCATCACCCTCGGCTTCGGCCCTCATCAATCGAGCGAGGAGCTTCACTTCCTTCTCGTTAAAAGGAACAACAGCCATCTTCCCACCTCACTTTAGAAGATGCATTCTGTCTCACTATTTCATGTCTATGTTCCATCGGGAAAAGATATTCTTACATTTAGTCAGATAAAAAACCTCCTGATGATGACCGGGTGAATCAACTGCCATGTATAATACAGCCTGCTTTTCTAAATCCTTTAAAATAGGCTCATCTTCATGTAACTTGCGGTTTTTTTCAGCCGTCTAATAAGGTGCAGGGAAGAACATCATGAGAAACCAAAATGGGGGATTACTATGAAGAAAGGGAAATTTTTCAAATCAGCTGCCCTGGCTTTGACCATATCTGCGCTGAGTGTCTCCAGTGCAGGGGCGGCAGGCTTCCATCTGATCCAAAAAGGAGATACACTCTGGAGTCTGTCGAAAAAGTACGGAATGACAGTGGACCAACTGAAGGAAGGAAACAACCTGGATTCAAGCTTGATTTATGCAGGTGATAAGCTTCAGGTCAAAAAAGTGATCACCGTCAAAAAAGGCGACACGTTATGGAACCTGGCGAAAAAGCATACCAGTACAGTCGGGCAATTGAAGCACGTGAATATGCTGAAGTCAGATACCATTAATATCGGGCAGAAGCTTGAAATTCCAACGGTTGTATTAGTCAGACCGGGCGATACAATGTGGGGAATCAGCAAGAAATATGGATTGACCGTAGAAGAACTGAAGAGAAGGAATGGGTTGAATAGCACCCTGATTTTTGCCGGTCAAGTATTAATGGTTAATAAGACTGCCGCTGACAAAGCACAGGGTTATGATGCAGATAAGGTCGTTCCGGGCTTAACGCCTCATATCGGGTACTACTACACTGCAGAAGAACCGCGAAGATTCATCCTTCAATCTGCCAATGATGATGACTATTTTGCCAGGATAGAAGTGTTGGATTCCAATGCGGATATCCGTACCGTAAAGAATCATGCACAAGTTGAGCTTGCGAGTCTGGGCGAGGTCACCGAACTCAGGACGGACAATTCATTGCCATTCTACAAAGGTGCTGAGTTTTTGCTGCATGCACACAATTCAGACACCCAGAAGAATATCGTTTTGAAAAAGGTGGATGGCGTCCTGTTGAAATTTACGATTCATTATCGGAATGCGGAGGAGTCGGAGGGAATTGTTCCTGAGATGTTGAAGATGCTGAATACGATTGAAATAAAATAAAGATGTTGAGCTGCTTCGTGGTTGAGGCAGCTTTTCAGGTAAAAAAAGCACGGAGATCGATGTCTCCGTGCTTTCCATTAAAAACAATTTATACATGAAGAAACTTTGAAATCCCGTCTTCTTCTAATAGGTTACCGACATAGAATGCACCGAATTCGCCGTAGCGTGCGCTCACTTCATCGAAACGCATTTCATATACAAGCTTTTTGAATTGAAGAACGTCATCTGCAAATAGCGTAACGCCCCACTCATAATCGTCAAAACCGACAGAACCGGTAATGATTTGCTTGACCTTGCCTGCATATTGACGGCCGATCATTCCGTGGCTCTTCATCAATGAACGGCGCTCGTCCATCGGGAGCATGTACCAGTTGTCATTGCCCTGGCGGCGCTTGTCCATCGGATAGAAGCAGACATGCTTCGCTTTCGGAAGGATCGGGTAGATGCGCTCCTGAACATAAGGGTTCTCATAAGGATCGCCCTCAGTAGGCATATAGTTTCCAAGCTCAACGACTGATACATAAGAGAATGTTGGAATCGTGAATTCAGCGATTTTAAGCTTGTTGAATTCATTTTCGATTTCATTCAATTCTTCCATCGTAGGACGAAGGATCATCATCATGAAGTCCGCTTTTTGCCCAACGATCGTGTAAAGGGCATGGCTTCCTTCTTTTGCAGCCTGCGTACTGTTTAACTTATCTAAGAAACGGTGAAATTCAGCAATCGCCGTTGCTCTTTCTTCACTCGGAAGCATCTTCCATGTCGTCCAATCGATCGCACGGAAATCATGCAGTGAATACCAACCGTCCAATGTTTGTGCTGGTTCTGGCATGTTCAATCACTCCTTCAAGTTCTTTTCATTTTCACTATATCATAGTTTGGTCAAAGAAGAGGAATGAGAAACCCAAATGTCGCTAAAATGGCACAATTATGGGATAGGAAGCGTTTTTACAGAACACACTAAGATGTGTTTATGGAGTGGAATGTTTACATGATGTACCGGGTATAGGGAGGGTGAAAGGAAAAGGGAAGTTTTTTGAAAACAAAGACTTTAATAGTGTAACCGAATTCATTTTTCCTTTTCCTTGAATTCCTATATGAGTAGAGTATTCTAAGAATGGATATGTATAAATCAAGGAGGTTCCTCTATTGAGTAACTTATTTACGACACTGACAGATAAAATCAAAGGCAAAGAACTGAAGATCGTTTTTCCAGAAGGCAAGGATGAACGTATTCTGCGCGCGGCTTCCCGTCTCGCAAGCGACGGAGTATTGACTCCCATCGTCGTAGGGAATGTAGATGAAATTCAAGCGGTGGCAGACCAATCAGGTGTGAAGCTTGAAGGTTGCGAACTGATTGACCCTGCATTATTCGATGGCATGGACGACCTAGTGAAAAGCTTCGTTGAGCGCCGTAAAGGGAAAGCGACAGAAGAAAACGCGAAGAAAATCCTTCTCGACGGCAATTACTTCGGAACGATGCTTGTGTACACTGGACAAGCACACGGACTTGTGAGCGGTGCTGCCCATTCAACGGCTGACACGGTCCGCCCTGCTCTTCAAATCATCAAGACAAAAGAAGGCGTACGCAAGACATCAGGCGTATTCATCATGGTGCGCGGTGAGGAGAAATACGTATTCGCCGACTGTGCGATCAACATTTCACCTGACAGCCAGGACCTGGCTGAAATCGCGGTTGAAAGTGCAAAGACAGCAGGCATGTTCGACATCGACCCGCGTGTTGCGATGCTGAGCTTCTCCACAAAAGGATCTGCTAAATCAGCAGAAACGGAAAAAGTGGTCGAAGCCGTGACGATTGCAAAAGAAAAGTCTCCTGAACTTACAGTAGACGGTGAATTCCAATTCGACGCAGCATTCGTTCCATCTGTTGCAGAGAAAAAAGCTCCCGGCGCAGACATTCAAGGAAATGCGAACGTTTTCGTATTCCCGAGCCTGGAAGCGGGTAACATCGGCTACAAAATCGCTCAGCGCCTAGGAAACTTCGAAGCAGTAGGTCCGATCCTTCAAGGATTGAACGCTCCTGTGAACGATCTTTCCCGCGGATGTAATGAGGAAGATGTGTATAAGCTGGCATTGATTACGGCTGCTCAGGCGCTGTAATTGCTTGTGTTGCGGAAAGCTGGACTCTTTTTGGGGTCCGGCTTTTTTTGTGGGGGCGTGGGGTGTGTACCAGGTACATTGGGGTTGATTTGTAGCGGGTACAATGTGGCTTTTTTGTACCAGGTACAAGTGAAAGGGTTTGTACCTGGTACACCCATCATATGAGGGTGGTGCCTGGCTCGATTGGGTTGATTTGAGCCAGGCTCAAAGTGGGCAATCTGAGCCAGGCTCGTTTTGACCGGATTGAGCCAGGCTCAAATAAGAGGATCTGTGCCAGGAACAAATCGCCCTATTTGTGCCAGGCACAATCCCGCAGCCCCGGACAAATCCCCGCCAAGAGCCAGGCACTCCCAACCCCATTTTATGTTATAATAAACCCGCATGTTTTCAGTGAAGGAGAAGCGTTATGGATAAGGAAAAAGCGTATGCACTGCTCCGTCAGGAACGATGGAGAGTGATTGATCAGTCGAGTCTCGGGCCGATGTTCGGTGCACTGCAGTCTTTTGCAATGGATGATACGTTGTGTACGGCTGTGGGAGCGGCTCAATCTGATCCGGCTGCACGTTCGTGGGTCCATCATCAGACGGTGGTCCTTGGTATACAAGATACGAAATTGCCGTTTCTTTCTGAAGCGTTAAACACGTTGGAGGAAGCTGGTTATCAATATATTGTCCGGAATTCCGGGGGTCTTGCGGTTGTACTGGATGCAGGGGTCCTGAATTTGTCTTTGGTGTTCCCGGATTCTGAGAAAGGGATCGATATCAATCGGGGCTACGACGCCATGTGGCTGCTTGTGCAGGAGATGTTCAAGGATTTTGAAGTAGAGATGGAAGCGAAGGAAATCCCGGAGTCGTACTGTCCGGGGAGCTATGACTTGAGTATCCGTGACCGGAAGTTCGCCGGGATTTCGCAGCGGCGCATCCGGAATGGTGTGGCGGTTCAAATCTATCTGTGCGTCAATGGAAGCGGCTCGGAGCGGGCGGAATTGATCCGACAATTTTATGAAATGGGCCTTAAGGGTGAACAGACGAAATTTACGTTTCCGTCCATTCAGCCTGAGGTTATGGCTTCGTTATCAGAGCTGCTCGGCGTGGAACTTTCCGTGCAGGATGTGATGCTTCGGTTCCTGCAGTCGTTGAAGGCACTAAGCGGTGAGATTTACTCCAGTGCCCTTCAGGGTGAAGAGTACACGATGTATGAAATGTATTATCAAAGAGTCGTGGAACGGAATGAGAAGGTTTTGGGGTAACTTCATATGCAGTATAAAGATCAAATGGCCGATTGGTGCATTTGGTCTTTTTTTATCGTGGAGGAAATAAAAGACTATCCAAGTAAGGATAGCCTCGTTTGTTTAAATATCTTTTTTTGATATATACCAGTCGATATACTCGATGTCTTTTTCCTCTGCCCTTTGTGCCGCTTCTTCCTGTGATTTTGGAGGAGAAACCACCGCTTTATCGCCTTCCTGCCAATTGGCAGGTGTTGAAACACCATGTTCATCAGTTACTTGCAGGGCTTTAACCAGTCTCAGTATTTCCTGCATATTTCTCCCGGTGGTCAATGGATAATAGATGATCGATCGGATCATTTGCTTGTCATCGATGACAAAAACCGCCCTGCTCGTTTCTACCTGGCTTTCTCCTGGCATGATCATTCCATACTTCATCGCTACCTTTCTATCCAGGTCTGCAATAACGGGAAAATCAATAGAAGTATTGAAATTCTCTTCGATGCTTCTAATCCATGCAATATGAGAAGGCACACTATCGACACTTAACCCGATGAGTTCTGTATTTAACTGTTTAAGGTCTGGATGAATTTCTTGAAATGCAACGAACTCCGTTGTACATACAGGAGTAAAATCAGAAGGATGCGAGAATAATACAACCCACTTCCCTTTATAATCTTCCAAGCTTATATTTCCACGGCTGGTAGCTGCTTCAAACTTTGGCGCTGGATCCCCGATTCGAGGCATTGTCATTTTCTGATCTTCTGTTTGTACCTGATCCATCTTTATTACCTCCTATTAGATAAATACGTACATAGGTATAGTTACCACGCCTTGATGAAACTTAATCAGGATATCGAAGGATTGAATCAAAAGTCGTACAGTCCTTTTTTGCGGTCTTCCATTTTGATTAAGCAGCGGCGGATTCAGTCTGGATCCGATTTAAGAAACTATTCGCTTTTCCGGTGATTGGTTTGGCGGGGGCATTGGCGGTTTTTCTAACAATTATTGAGAATATCGGATGGATGTGATGGTCAGATTGGAGAATGGTAGAGCTGGTTTTATTAAAGGTGTGAGTGTCGGGTATACCTCGTAGTGTATATTTGAACTGGATGGTCCTGTTTCGCACATATATTAAAAAGATCGCACATAAATTTGAGATTTCGCACATATATTCAAAATTTCGCACATAAATCCGCAAATATCGCACATAAAAGTGGCGCTTGCTTTGAAATGAGCGGCTAATACCCTACATAATCCCGTGAAATAATAAAAGCCAGTACACCCTTTATTGAAAAAAGGCATACTGGCTTGGAAACTCTATTAAAAGGGGGGATCACTATAAATGTTACTCCGCGACCTTTTCCAAATTCCCGTTGCGGTCCATCTTGAAGCGCGGTGCTTTCGCTTCGCCTTCTTCGTCGAACAGGACAAGCTTGCGGGCGCGGTTCATGATTTGCATAAGTGTTTCGTAGTCTTCCTGCATCGTGACTGAGTTGTTTTCGAGCTCGGCGACTTTCTTTTCAAGGTCTTTGTTTTCTCTTCTAATCTCCGCGATTTCGTGCTTCAATCTCTGATTCTCGATTTTTACGATATCCGAGTTAATGCTTGATTGCGCCATGTTTTGCAGGAAGGCGATCACCTTTTCAAGTGTCACTTCACTGCGAAGGCCTGATGGATTCACCATGTGGTTACTGGCTTGTGCCTGTGGTGCGACGGTTTGCTCTTCGACAGGTTCAGAAGCTTCCACTTCCGGCTGACGCGCATTTTGTGAAAGCTGCTCGGTTGCAGGTACATAATCTTCGAACTGGAACTCCATTTCCTCTTCCGCTTCCTCCATTGATAGAGACATAGCATCCAGTTCTTCATATGAAGGTGTAGGCGGCTTGTATAATAGCTTCTTCTTTCCGCCTTGATCTTTCCCCAGTAATCGGTGGCGCTGTTTGCGTTGTTTTTTTGCTAGTTGAAGAGCTTTCTCATACTGGTGGCGCACCACTGCATTCCAGCGGAACCCGCAGGCTGCGGATGTGCGGTTCAGTTTATCCCCAACTTCTTCAAAAGCGTTTAGCTGCGTACTGCCTTCGCGTACATGACGCAAGACGGTTTCGGCTAATAGTAAATCATTTTCATCAGTCCAGGCGTCCTGTCTTGTTTTCATCATACTCATCTCAACTCCCATCAATTTACTTAAATGACTCTTTGATTAAAGGATGGGCAGTTTTATAGATTTTTATACGAATATGTTAAAAAATTTTTGAAGTTGGTAGTTTCGTTGTTCATTCCTTCAATTACCGCTTATTGATTTCCGTGGAAGACTTCGCTTTCCGCGGGCGGCCGGTGAGCCTCCTCGTCGCTGCGCTCCTGCGGGGTCTCACCTGTCTCGCTTTTCCCGCAGGAGTCTTCGTCTTCCACTCCAATCAAACGCTGGATTCGGTTAAACCAACGCAAGCTCCATTTATTACGAGAGGCGGCCATCCTCGCAACTGCATCAATAATCAATGACCCGTTGCAATTGAATCACCACAACCTGGAAAATACACTCTCTTGCAAATCCGTGCAGAAAACTGTATTCTATAAAGCGATGTTTCATAAAATAAATGATTTCAATAGATAGAAAGGGTTGTTGGCAGATGGCAAACGAATTCCGGGTTTGCGATGATTGTCAGGCCGTAAACTTAAAGACCTTGATTCCCAAATTAAAAGAGGTGGACCCTGACGCACCGATCGATATCGCATGTCAGTCCTATTGTGGTCCAGGACGCAAAAAGACATTCGCCTTTGTCAATAATCGTCCGGTAGCGGCATTGACGGAAGAAGAACTAATGGAAAAGATCGAAAAGAAAATTAAGAAATAAGCATGGTTTTCAACAAACTTCCGATTAGGGAGTTTTTTCTTTTCCCCTTTAAACCACTAAACTCCCGTCCCTCGTCACTTTAACGCGTTGAAAGCCCGTCCCTCGACACGTTAACGTGCTAAAAGCCCGTCCCGCGGTGCTTTAGCGCGGTGAGGGACGGGCATTGGGCTGCGGAGGTTTATGTTTGGTGGTTAAAGGAAATTATTTATGGGGAAGAGAATTATGATAAGAGTGTAAATTTTTTGTCAAGATGGTGTGAATGGATGAAATTTTTTTGAGGAGATTTGAGTGCCCGGTATGATGTGTTTAGGGGACATTTTTATATTTTTTTCGACAAAATTCGAGATGAAGACCGGGTACAAAGTCGCTATAATAGAAATATGCTAGTTTAGGAAGAGGGTAAAAGATGGAGTATTCCAAGCAGAAATTACATGAAGAAAAAGTATTTAAAGACCCTGTTCATCGATATGTTCATGTAAAAGATCGCGTGATTTGGGATCTGATTGGAACGAAGGAGTTTCAGCGTCTCAGAAGGGTCAGGCAGCTGGGAACCACGTATCTGACCTTCCACGGTGCAGAGCATAGCCGGTTCAACCACTCCCTTGGGGTGTATGAAATCATCCGCCGTATTGTGGATGATGTTTTCGATGGGCGTCCTGAATGGGATCAGGATGAGCGTCTGCTATCCCTTTGTGCTGCGCTGCTTCATGACCTCGGGCACGGACCTTTTTCACATTCATTTGAAAAAGTGTTCCACCTTGATCATGAGCATTTTACCCAGGCGATCATTTTGGGGAATACAGAAGTGAATAGAGTTCTCTCGAAAGTCGGGAAGGATTTTCCGAAGCATGTGGCTGAGGTCATCGCGAAGACGTATGAGAACAAACTCGTCGTTAGCCTGATTTCGAGCCAGATCGATGCTGACCGCATGGATTACTTGCAGCGGGATGCTTATTTTACCGGTGTCAGCTACGGTCACTTCGATATGGAACGGATCCTGCGCGTGATGAGGCCCCGTGAAGATCAGGTCGTGATCAAGCAGAGCGGGATGCACGCTGTTGAGGATTACATTATGAGCCGTTACCAGATGTACTGGCAGGTTTACTTCCACCCTGTGACGCGAAGTGCAGAGGTGATCCTGACGAAGATTTTACATAGAGCAAAGGAGCTTCACGAAACGGGATACTCTTTCAAGCAGAAGCCCCTTCATTTTTACTCCCTGTTCACAGGGGATGTGGCACTCCAAGACTACTTAAAGCTCGATGAATCGGTGATTATGTATTATTTTCAGATTTGGCAGGAAGAAGAGGATGGAATTCTGAGGGATTTATGCGAGAGATTCATGAACCGCAATCTCTTTAAATATGTCGAATTCGATCCGGCGAAGGAATATAAGAAGCACAGTGAGCTTGAGACCTTATTCAAAAAAGCGGGAATCAACCCCGATTACTATCTGGTTGTGGACTCATCTTCAGATCTTCCTTACGATTTCTACAGGCCGGGTGAAGAAGAGGAACGTCTTCCGATCCATCTTTTAATGAGAAATGACGAACTTCGGGAGCTCTCGAGGGAATCGGATATCGTGGATTCCATTTCGGGCAAGCGCAGAACCGACCATAAATTATACTATCCAGTGGATTTACTATACGACGAATCAACGAAGAAGAATATAAAGAGACAGATCCGTACGATTCTGGAACTATCTTAGAAGAGCGCTGTTTTTTTAAAAAACAGCCGTGACACCAAAGCCAATGGGAATCTGCTAAACGCAATACTAGGAGTAGGAGATGACGTACATTGTTGAAAGAACATGCAAAACTGATGAGTGCCTTTTTAGCGTCCGGTGAAGTGGTGGGAAGAAAGAAGCTGCAGAAGATGATTTTCATCGCGAAGAAGCTGGCATTCCCGTTTCAGGAAAAATTCCAGTTCCATTTCTACGGACCTTACTCAGAAGAGTTGACCCTGCGCGTGGAGGAGCTCTGCAATATGGGGTTCATCTCGGAAGTGCGGGAGAAAAAAGGCGGCTACTACCAATATCGTTACACCGTCACGAAAGAAGGGGAAGAATTCCTTTCCATCTATGAAAAGGAAATCCCGTCCCTCAAGGACTGCCTGACGGACATGAACGGACAGTCCGCACGCTTTTTGGAGCTCGTATCGACGGTCTTATATTTTGATAATCTTTCTAAAGAAGAAGTTTGCGAGAAGGTTTTCACGCTCAAAAGCAAGCAGAAGTATACGGAAGAAGAAATTGATGAGGCGTTTGCCTACATTGACGGATTGAAGAAAGTTAAGGTTGTTCAATAATTGGATGGAGGGACTGCTCTTGTGGGAAGGGCGGTCTTTTTGTTTATACGAAAAGTCCTCTTCGAACACCGCTGGTGATTTCCGTGGAAGACTTCGCTTTCCGCGGGCGAGCAGGGAGCCTCCTCGTCGCTGCGCTCCTGTGTGTTAGAAAAGCGGAGGGGCTTTGCTCAGAGGCGGGGAGCATAAGGCGAATCGGCCACGAAGGCGTTCTTTGCCTTCTTGGACGAGTTGACTTATGACATGTGCCTCTAAGCCCCGGAGCTGGACACGTCTCCCCAGCTTCGCTTTTCCCGCAGGAGTCTTCGTCTTCCACTCCAATCAACAGCTGTAACAGGTTAATAACAAGGTAATATCCCCTTATTAATCTCGTTAAGAACTGACAAACTCCCCATATCAAAACCTGTGAGCCAAAAATAAAAACACCCAAAGCATCTGCTTTAAGGGTGTTTCATCATGCAACTACTGATCACTCAATCTCTTCCCGCCAACTGCGTAGTGGCCCTTCGTCATTTCTTCAATGAATACGACGATTTTGTCTTCTGAGGCACCGGTCGTTTCGCTGACGGCCTGTGTGACTTTTTCAACGAGGGCTTTCTTTTGGTCTTCTGAACGTCCTTCGAGCATTTTTACGGTAATGTAAGGCATTATGATTCGCTCCTTATCTCTGATTTTGATACAATCGTGGGTAGAACCCTGCTACTTTACTGTAATCGGAGAAGGGCGGGGAAGCAAGCTTGGATGATGAAAGTCATGAGCAGGACTTTTTCGGTATACTATTGAATAAGAAAGTAAAACATTTTTAAAGGAGTACATATATTTTGGATACTTTTCGCAGTTTGTTTGAGTCTGTTTCAATCTTTTCGCTGGAAGAGCTTCCGTTTGTGGTCATCGCATTGGTGCTCGCCTTCACGGTCCATGAGTTTGCGCATGCGTATGTGGCCTACAAATTCGGGGACACGACAGCGAAGGATCAGGGAAGACTGACGCTGAATCCTGTTCAGCACTTGGATCCGTTCGGGACGATCTTGATCCTGATTGCAGGCTTCGGATGGGCAAGGCCCGTTCCGGTGATGCGTTCGCGGTTTAAGAACCCAAGGCTTGCGGGCATTCTGGTATCGGCGGCGGGTCCGCTGAGTAACTTCCTGATTGCGTTCATCGCGTTCGGAATCTTTTATTTTTTCGTGGGTGTAAGTGGTGGAGGGGTTCCTCCGTTCGCCGTCGATCTGCTTCAGATGATCGTTGAGTTGAACATTCTCTTATTTGTGTTTAACCTGCTGCCATTCCCTCCGCTGGACGGGTACCGGATCATCGAAGACCTGTCGCCGCCCAATGTCCGGGTGAAAATGAGCCAGTTTGAGCAATACGGCATTCTGCTGTTTCTGATCCTTGTGATCACACCGCTTGATCAATATACGATCTGGCCTTTCTTGAATACAGGAATGAGTGCGACGGGTCAGGCATTCAGCACGATTTATGGAACAATCTTTTCAATCTTTAGCTAATAGGAGTGAGTAACGATGGAAAAGAAAAAGAATATCGGATTTAATATTATAAAAAGTGATCCGACTGACGGTCACGGAGGTTACGGGGTCGGATCGTTGAGTCTTGATAATGTTTCTCCAGTCATGATTGATGTCGAAGAAGGGGAAGCGACGATTGAAATAGGTGCCCTGCACGCGCGGAGCCCGATTGAAAAAAGGATCAAATTTACGAATAACCGCGAGGATTCAGCCGGCGGTAAACCGTACTGGCTGATCTGGGTGACGATCGACCTCATGGATGAAGGTCCTTATTATGCTGGGGTGACAGCTTGTGAATTAGTGGTCAATCCAGAAAAGCGCAGAGGCTACAAGTCGATGCCTGAGCACGTAAATCATATGGATAAGTCCATCAAGCGTCACATCATCGTTGATCAAATGGACGATAAGTCAAAAGGGGTTCTCGCAGAATTCCTTAAAAACCATGACAAGGGCATGTGGGATCGTTCCAAGCCTGAACTGAAAGAAGCACTGAAAGCAGAATAATTGTTGAAAAGGCCCGTCCTTCACTGCGTTAAAGCGGCGAGGGGCGGGCCTTAAATATTATTTTCGGTGTTTTGTGAACAAAGTGTGACATTTTTTGAAAATGACAATCGCATCTTGTACTTGTCATGGAAAAAAAGTACACTTAAGTCACAGTTTGCACATAAACTAGGACATGAAAAACCTCGGGTTCGCACAAACCCGAGGTTTTTCGTTTTATAGATGGATAATAGCCGGTTTTGGTCTGGCGGCTTTGTACCATTGTAGACAAAGGATAAAAATAATGATCAAATCGATTGCATCTCCTCCGTAATACATGAGCATGCTCCCCGCTTCCGCTTGATTTACCGGGACTCCCTCCGGCGGGCTGGCATAAATGACCTTCGAAAGAATGCCATGGGCAGCGAGGGCAATCAACAATACAATAGCCCGATATAAATGGCTTGTACGGTGCGGGATTGGATCGAAATAAATCAAACTGATCGTAAATAGATAGCCTGCAAGGAACACATGCAGATGGATGAAAATATGCAGGAGCATATTCTCATGCATCGCGCTATACAGGGGCGTGGTGTATAGTAGCCACAGTCCTCCAATATTCAGGATGGAAGCAAAAAAGGGGTCGCTCAACACCCGGAACGGGCTGCTTTTTAACAGCCGGGTTAGCATTCTTGCTTTATCTCTGGATAGGGTGCGCAGTGTAAGAGTCATGGGTGCGGCCAATGCCATCAACAGCGGGGCGAGCATGCCGAGGAAGAGATGCCCGAGCATATGCACCTTAAAATCATGATGGGCCATCTTGGCAATGGGGCCCGCAACGGCAGCAACGGCCAGAAAAATCCCGGCGGACCAGGAAACCGTGCGATATAATGGCCATTTTTTATAACGGCGGTTTGAATGGATGACCGCCCAGACATAGAGAATCAATGCACAAACAAAAGGAAGGGCCAGGATTAATTGTGGCGCAGGCCCCATCAGGCTGCGGGCAGCTTGTTCATGGACGTGATCCATGTTCATTGGCTGAGTTCCGCCTTTGCCTTTTTGCCTGTACGGATCGTCACGATGATGCCGGCAATCAGCAGCACAAGCGCAATGGCATTCCAAATTAAATCGTACACGAGGACATTTTCAACATAGCGAATCTCATGAATACGCATGACCTTATGCTGAATCGTGCCATCATACAGTTGGAATCCGCCGGTGCCGAGCAGAACACCGCCCCACCATCTCGTCTGCCAAAAGGCGTTCCTCCGTCTCAGGTCTGCCAGCAGAAAAAATCCGCCAACCGTGGCAAACCAGCTGAATGCATGGAAAAAGCCATCCGATACCAGCCCGATATCTGTGGTGGATCTGTCATAAAAATGATGCCAGTGAAGCAGCTGGTGAAAGACCGTTTCATCAATAAATGCCACAAGGCCGAGCCCACAGAGAAATCCTGACCACAGGTTCCGTGTAGAGTAAATGCTTCTTGTTCCCAGAACTTTAACCATCGCCAAACCTCCCCTTGATTTCTTGTCACCATTATTCCCTGATAAAGAAGGGATAAACTAAGACCGGGAGTATCCTCGTCAGCTCAATACATAAGGAGAACTTATTCATAATGATAATAATCTTCTAATTTCCTTATGGCTCTCCGCTCCATACTATATTGGTAGAGAGTGATATGAGAAGGAGTGGCTGATTTTGAAGGATGCTATTGCGTTTAGAAGAGCTCGGAAACAGGATGTAGATGCCATTGTGAAAATGCTTGCGGATGATGTACTCGGGAAAGAAAGGGAACGATACACGAATCCCCTTCCAGAGAGTTATCTGCAAGCCTTTCAGGCGATTGATGCCGATCTGAATAATGAACTGGTACTTGCCTGCCGTGAAAGTGAGGTCATAGGCGTCATGCAGATTACGTTTACGCCTTACCTTACCCATCAGGGAAGCTGGAGGGCGACGATTGAGGGTGTGAGGACGTCTTCGTCTGTCCGAGGGCAGGGAGCCGGCACTCAGATGATTGAATGGGCGGTCGAGCGTGCAAAAGAACGCGGCTGCAGCTTGGTGCAGCTCACTACAGATAAACAGCGTAAAGACGCTCTGCGATTCTACGAGAAGCTCGGATTCATCCCGACACACGAAGGAATGAAGATGAAACTTTAACGTGCTAAAGGCCCGTCCCGCACTGCTTTAAAGCAGCGAGGGACGGGCCTTTCAAGGTTAGAAGATCCAGTCTTTCAGTTTTTTGTACCATGGTTTATTGTCTTTTTTGGATGGTTCTTTTTCTTTTGGTGCTTCGTGTTCTCCAAGGTGTTCTGTACAGTATTCAGTCGGTTCTGTGCCTTTTACGAAGTAGGTGAAGCGCTGGACGGGGCAATCCTTCGTGGCAAGTTTGCCGTTATGGGGATTGACCGCCACACCGACCACGCCTTTGGTGGGCTTGAATGCTTTGACGGGTTCGTCCTTCAGTGCTTCCTCCATGAACTCCACCCATATTTTCTTCGCATAAAGCTTATCGGTTATCAGGGAGATATCTTTTCCTTTGTCGTACCCTGTCCATACCCCCGCCGTCAGCTGCGGTGAAAAGCCGATCATCCAGTTGTCGGTGTTGGTCGTCCCGGATTTTCCGGCGTAGTGTCGTGTCGCGTCTTTTTTGATCTGGATGCCGGTGACGGTCGAGTAATCGTTCAGCTTGGGGTCGAATATCCCGCTCAACATGTGTGTCATGACATAGGCTGTGTCAGGGTCGAGGACTTGTTCTTTTTTCACTTCTTTTTCATAGATGACATTGCCGGACCAGTCTTCCACACGGGTAATGAAGACAGGCTTCACTTTATAGCCGCCGTTGGCGAACATATTGTAGGCGTTCACCATATCGATCACCCTGGCACCGGACGTCCCCAGCGCGGATGATGGATATTTTTTGACCGGGGTGGTGATGCCGAATTTCTTTTTTGCCGTTGCAGTCAATGTATCCTGACCCATGAACAGGTGTGTCTTTACGGCATAGACGTTATCGGACAGCGCAATCGCCTGTGCAAGTGTGATGTCATCGTTCGCGTATTTGTTGTTGTAGTTGTGGGGTGAGTATTTTTTATTGCCGTCAAACGTGAAAGAAGTGAGCTCGCTTTTCATTGTCGTTGCAGGTGTAAAACCTTGTTCAAGTGCCGAATAGTAAAGAAGCGGCTTGATCGTCGAACCAGGCTGTCGCACTGCTTGGACAGCGCGGTTGAAAGGACTGTCCTCATAATTCCGCCCGCCAACCATGGCTGTGACATATCCGTTCCCAGGGTTCATCGATACGAACCCGAGCTGGATGTCAGATGCCTCTTCTATTTGTTTCTCAACCACATCTTCAGCGATTTCCTGATGCTTCGTATTCAAGGTTGTAAATACTTTGAGGCCGCCCATTTCAATCGTACGTTCTTCAAGTCCGAGTTCGGTGCGGAGGATATTTTTCACAACATCCTGGAAATAGGGTGCCGTTTCGACGGTTTTATGTGCATGATGTCCGTTGATTCTGATCGGTTTGGCTTTTGTGATTTCACTTTCCGCTTTCGTAAGGAAACCATCTTCCCTCATTGAATCAAGAATGAGCTCCTGACGCTTCTTGGCATTCTCCGGCGATTCGAGTGGAGAATAGTAGGATGGTGCTTTCGGGACGCCGGCGAGCATGGCTGCTTCTGCGAGAGTCAGCCGGTCTGCGTCCTTCCCGAAATAATATTGACTTGCAGCCTGAACCCCGTAGGCGCCATGTCCATAATAGATGGTGTTCAGGTAGCCTTCGAGAATTTCCTTCTTGGAATAGTTCATTTCGATCCGCAGCGTATAAAGTGCTTCGGAAATCTTTCGTTTCCATGTCTTGTCGTGCGTTAAAAATAGATTACGGGCGTACTGCTGGGAAATCGTACTCGCCCCCTGGACCTTGGCCATGGCCTTCATGTCGGCAAGTGCCGCGCCAGCGATCCGCTTCATATCAAATCCGTAATGCTGATAAAAATTCTTATCTTCGATTGAAATCGTGGCTTCGATGAGGGCGGGTGAAATATGGTCTAGTTCCACCCAGTACCGTTTCTCTCCGGTATTCGTCTCACCGATCACCTTGCCGTCACTCCCGTATAGAAGGGTGGATTGCGGTACGGCAAGCGGCGGCGGCCCTTGAATCTTTGCGTACGTGAGCACACCGATCAACCCGGCCAGAACAAGAACAGAAGATAACAGAGACAGAATAACGGCTGCTCTCACATATTTTTTTGTTTTCTCCATTCTAGAACGAGTGATCAATTCCATCCCTATTCCCGCTTTCTTTATAAAATAGTTTTCTATGAGAATCGCTGCTGGGGGACAGCCCCTCACTGCTTTAAAGCGGCGAGGGACGGGCCTTATACCGGACATAAAGTGTATATATACAGTATGAAAGGTTTGCAGAGTTTTTAAACGTAGTAGAGATAGAAAAAATTTCACTTGAATTTTTGCTAGATTCCACTATACTTTTTCTCATGTTTGTATTTATCATGATAGGGAAGGATAAAAATGACGTCTGTCGATGATGTAATTTATTTGATTTTAGTGCCCTGTGATGTAAAGTGACTTTTGCATTGAAAGGCAAGCATATTTTATAAACTGCAGTGAATGGTTTTCAACTAGAATAAACATAATAGCTCTTTAAGTTTTAAACGGATCCAGCTGTTGATTGGAATGGAAGACGAAGACTCCTGCGGGAAAAGTGACTAATGTGAGACCCCGCAAGAGCGAAGCGATGAGGAGGCTCACGGGTCACCCGCGGAAAGCGAAGTCTTCCATGGAAATTAACAGCGGCGTTAAAAGAGAAAAAATAAAATCAAGAAGGGAAGTTGAAACAATGAGTGGACTTTGGTACACAGAAAAACAAACAGAAAACTTCGGAATCACGATGAAAATCAAGAAGACTTTACATACAGAACAAACGGATTTTCAATACCTTGAAATGGCAGAAACAGAAGAATGGGGCAACATGCTCTTCTTAGACGGAATGGTCATGACAAGCCAGAAAGACGAATTCGTCTACCACGAAATGGTCGCTCACGTACCGTTATTCACACACCCGAACCCGGAGAAGGTATTGGTTGTAGGAGGCGGCGACGGCGGTGTCATCCGTGAAGTCCTTAAGCACCCAAGCGTGAAGAAAGCCGTACTGGTCGATATCGATGGAAAAGTAATCGAGTACTCCAAGAAATACCTCCCGGAAATCGCTGGAGAGCTTGAAAACGAGCGCGTCGATGTCCAGGTTGGAGACGGATTCATGCATATCGCAAAAAGTGAAAATGAATATGATGTCATCATGGTCGATTCCACTGAACCTGTAGGCCCTGCAGTAAATCTATTTACAAAAGGCTTCTATGCGGGAATCTCTAAAGCTCTTAAAGAAGACGGGATCTTTGTCGCACAATGTGACAACCCTTGGTTCAAAGCAGATCTTATCCGCCAGGTGCAGCGCGACGTAAAGGAAATCTTCCCTGTTACACGCCTGTACACAGCGAATATCCCGACGTACCCAAGCGGCATGTGGGCATTCACGATCGGATCAAAAAAACACGATCCAATCGAAGTGTCACAAGAGCGTTTCCATGAAATCGAAACAAAATACTACACACCGGAACTGCACAACGCAGCATTCGTACTTCCTAAATTCGTCAAAGACCTGACGGAATAATCGAAACCGAAGCAGATGTATTGTCATGTCCCTTGCTTCCACTTCAACACTCTAAAGGAACGAGGGACGGGCGTTTAGCGGTTTAATGCTTTAAACAAGCGAGGGACGGGCTTCCATAAGTTCCCCTCGATAGAGAAAGGTTGAATTTGATGCGATTTGATGAAGCTTATTCAGGTAATGTGTTTATAAAGAGCCATCCTTCTTATGAAGAGAGCTCGGTCGTCCTTTACGGGATGCCGATGGATTGGACGGTCAGCTACCGTCCGGGTTCACGTTTCGGCCCTGCCCGCATCCGTGAAGTATCGATTGGGCTTGAGGAATACAGTGCGTATCTGGACCGTGAGCTTGAAGAGGTGAAATACTTCGATGCCGGTGATATTCCGCTGCCGTTCGGAAATCCTCAGCGCAGCATCGATATGATTGAGGATTATATCGACCAGCTTTTAGCCGACGGGAAAATCCCGTTCGGAATGGGCGGGGAGCACCTCGTTTCATGGCCGGTCATGAAAGCTGTTGCGAAGAAAAATCCGGATTTAGCGATCATCCATATGGATGCGCACACGGATCTTCGCGAAGAGTATGAGGGAGAGCCTCTTTCCCACTCGACCCCGATCCGCAAAATCGCCGAGCATATCGGACCTGAAAATGTGTACTCTTTCGGAATCCGCTCCGGCATGAAGGAAGAATTCCAATGGGCGAAAGAAAACGGCATGCACATCTCGAAATTCGAAGTGCTTGAGCCGCTGAAGGAAATCCTTCCAAAGCTTGAAGGCCGTCCGGTATACGTGACGATCGACATCGACGTATTGGACCCTGCCCACGCCCCTGGAACCGGAACCGTGGACTGCGGCGGAATCACATCCAAGGAGCTGCTTGCATCCATCCATGCAATCGCACACTCCGGCGTAAACGTAGTAGGTGCCGACCTAGTCGAAGTAGCACCAATCTACGATCCATCCGAACAAACAGCCAACACAGCCAGCAAACTCATCAGAGAAATGCTACTGGGCTGGGTGAAATAATATCTATAAAAATAGGATTGCCTTGTAAAGGGTGATCCTATTTCTTTTATGAAAGTTTTGAAGGTATGGGGGATTGAACTGCCTTCATCTCATAAAAGAGGTAAGGTTATTATGTCCAGCCTACGGAGGGAAAGTATGGAGTATTAACCGAATCCAGCAGTTTATTGTAGTGGAAGGCGAAGACTCCTGCGGGAAAAGCGAAGCTGGGGAGACCCCGCAGGAGCGCAGCGACGAGGAGGCTCCCCGCTCGCCCGCGGAAAGCGAAGCCTTCCACGGAAATCAACTGCGGTATTAAGAGGGATAGAACTGTATTTTTGAATGTTGGAAACGGTGCGCGCATACTTTCACAAACTTCCAACCCAAAACTCACCCCCATTCATTGCATTTTGCCCCAATACTTCTTATACTTAATTAGTTAGAAGGAACACTTTCCTCCAAAAGGGACGGAACAGTTCCATGAACGGACCCTAAAATAGAAAAGGATGTGAGTGGTTTGACAGAACTTAACAACGAATCCACCCCTGTCAAAATTCACTTGAAAACGAATATCACAATCGGTGACGAAAGCGACTCTTTTGAACTCGTTTCATTTGGCCGATACTATGAAAAAGGGGATGCCTTTTTTCTGAAGTACGATGAGGTTCAAGAAGAAGGGACCACCCATACGATCGTCAAAGTCACAGACGAACAGGCGCTGATACTGAGAAGCGGTGCCGTAAAAATGAGAATGCTGTTTAACGAAGAAGAAGAGATGAGCGGCTCCTATGAAAGCGAGCTCGGTACACTCTTGCTGACGACAAAAACAAAAAAACTTTCACATACGAAAAACCTGTCCAAGACAGAAGGGGATTTCAACCTTTCATATGAGCTGATCATGCAGGGCAGCTCGGTCGGAGATTATGAGATGTCGATCAATTTTAAGGAGGAAGAATAAGCGCATGAATATCGTCGAAAAAGTACAAGAAAACCTGAAATCCGAAATCAAGGAGGCGGTCCTGAAAGCGAATCTGGCAACAGAAGAGCAAATTCCGGACATCATCCTGGAAATACCGAAGGAAAAGACACACGGTGATTACTCCACAAACATGGCGATGCAGCTTGCGCGTGTGGCGAAAAAAGCGCCGCGCATGATCGCTGAAGACATCATGGCAAACTTCGATCAATCAAAGGCTTCCATTGAAAAAATGGAAATTGCCGGACCCGGCTTCATCAACTTCTTTATGAACAACGATTACTTAACGGACCTGATTCCGATGATTCTCGATCAGGATCATGAATATGGCGGGTCTGATGCAGGAAAAGGTGAGCGCGTCAACGTCGAGTTTGTTTCGGCGAACCCGACCGGAGATCTTCACCTCGGACATGCACGCGGTGCGGCTGTCGGTGATTCGCTTTGTAATGTACTTGAAAAAGCAGGCTATAAAGTGACTCGCGAGTACTACATCAACGACGCCGGAAACCAGATTCATAACCTGGCTAAATCAGTGGAAGCCCGTTACTTCCAGGCGCTTGGTCAAGATGTGGCGATGCCTGAAGACGGCTACCACGGTGCAGACATCATTGAAATCGGAAAGAAGCTTGCTCAGGAATTCGGTTCTCAATATGCGGATGCAAGTGAAGAAGAACGCTACAAGTTTTTCCGTGAGTATGGACTGAAGATTGAAATGTCAAAGCTTCAGAAGGACCTCGAAATGTTCCGTGTACCGTTCAATGTTTGGTACTCTGAAACGTCCCTGTATGAAAACGGGAAAATCGATGCAGCGCTTGCAAAGCTTCGTGAAAATGGACATGTGTACGAAGAAGACGGTGCGACTTGGTTCCGTTCCACTGAGCTAGGCGACGATAAAAACCGTGTGTTGATCAAGAATGACGGCACCTATACGTACCTGACTCCGGACATCTCGTATCACCAGGATAAATTCGAGCGCGGACATGACGTTTTGATCAACATCTGGGGAGCGGATCACCACGGGTATATCCCTCGTATGAAGGCGGCAATCGAAGCACTTGGCTTTGACCGCGAGAAGCTGGAAGTCGAAGTGATCCAGCTTGTCCACCTTTATAAAAACGGTGAGAAGATGAAGATGAGTAAGCGTACCGGTAAAGCCGTGACGCTGCGTGAGCTTGTGGAAGAAGTCGGCCTCGATGCCGTTCGTTATTTCTTCGCGATGAGAAGTGCAGATACACATATGGACTTCGACCTGGACTTAGCGGTTTCTCAGTCCAATGAAAACCCTGTATACTATGCACAATATGCGCATGCGCGTATTTGCTCCATCCTTCGCCAGGCAGAGGAATCCGGACTTGCATCAGAAGACCGTATCGACCTTAGCCTGATCGGAACGGAAAAAGAAGTCGATCTTCTCAAGAAGCTGGGAGAATTCCCGCAAATGATCGCCGATGCAGCAGAAAAGCGCACGCCGCACCGTGTTGCAAACTACATCAATGATCTGGCTTCAACGTTCCACAGCTTCTATAACGCCAACAAAGTTCTGGACGCTGAAAACCGCGAGCTTACAACCGCTCGTCTGGCACTCGTCAAATCCGTGCGTGTAACCCTTCAAAACGCACTTGCCCTGATCGGTGTCGACGCTCCTGAAAAAATGTAATGTTCGAAGGCCCGTCCCTCGCTGCTTTAACGCAGAGAAGGGCGGGCCTTCTTTTTAATATTTCCTGCCATTTAACGTATAATAGTGGGTAGAGTGATGTTATCATCTTAGGAGGTTGTTCATGAAGACTGTTGTGTTGGCCATTGTTACAGGATTTTTGGTAGGATTCATCTTTGCCCTGTTCAAGCTTCCGATACCAGCGCCGCCTGCGTTAGCGGGAATCGCCGGGATTGTCGGAATCTATTTGGGATTCAAGGCGTTTACGGCAATTCAGCCCTGGATCGAATCGGTATTCAGATAAGAAAGGGTGAGGGGAGGCTCTTATCGCGAACCATCAACACCACTGACCTATCCCAGCAATTCTACATATGTAAAACGGTCCCATTTTCGATACGTGGTGCCCACTTTAAACGCCACCGCATGCTGAAAGAGGGGACCGTCAAATACAAAGCTGTGAAATTCCCCGTTTTCACCGCAGGGATCCACAGCGTCCGGCAAGTCGCGAAGAAACTCTTCATTGTATTCCCGCCCGACAAAGCCTGGATCGAGCTGCTCTTCATCGACACACACAATAATGGCTCTGTTTCCTTGTGACAAAAACTGTTGTGAAAGCTCCGACGTCATCTTTCCCCATAGCGGAAAGAGGGGATCGAGCGCAGACTGCTCCATTTGTTTTTCCCGATATTTACGGATATCCTCTAAATACAAATCACCGAAGCTCATATGAGTGAAATTTTCCTTTTCCAGGCTCCGGACCGCTCCAGCCATTCTCTTCTCGTACTCCGTGTTATCGACCTGTTCTCCGAACCAAACCGGAAAGAGCGGAAGCCCAAGTGCCTTCGCCTGCTGCTCAACCAAGGAAACCGGCACCTCATGCATCATCATCTTCCCCGAACCTTCCTGAAACGTGGTCAAAAGCCCCTCTACTGGTTCATTCAATCGTTTAAGCTCATTCAGCATCATCATACTGTCACGCCCGCCGCTCCACGATAAACAAATTTTCTTCTCCATCATAATTCCCCCTTTTTGAAAGGCCCGTCCCTCACTTCAGTAAAGCATAAAAGGCCCCGTTCCCCAAATGTTTAGCGGGGGACGGGTCTTATTTTGAATCTTATTTACCATTCAAGGACCCCGCCGCTGATGCGTTTGACGCCCCGGATGGAGGAGAGGTCTTCGATCAGCTTCAGCATGGCGAGGTCCTTGTGCTTGGCTTCGATCATGAAGTCCACATCCTGATCGAGTTTCTTTAATGTCTTAAAAAAAGGTATCACGAAATCCGGGTCCACATAATCGGAGTGTGAACGGAAAGCTTTTTCTGATTTGGGCGAAGAGATATGTATCTTCGGGACAAGATCCCGCCTGTCCCATGTTCGAAAGATGTCCTCAAGGTATGTCTCAACCGGCTGGCTGCTAAGGTTCGCTTCATGATGGTGGATATCAAGCACCATCGGTATATCTTCTTTTTGACAAGCTGAAAGTGTCTCCTCTACGTTATACGTCTTGTCATCGTTCTCCAATGTCATGACTTCTTTCACCTCAGGCGGAATCGCATTCAGATTCTCATGAAAATTCTCAAGCGCCGCTTTCTTATCCCCATAAGTCCCGCCGATATGAATATTGATCACCGACTGTTTTTCCACACCCATATATTCAAGCATCCGGTAATGGTACACCATATCCTTCACTGCATTGTCGGTGACATGCTGCTTCGGGCTTGTAAATAGCGTGAATTGATTCGGATGGAAGCTCGCGCGGATGCCGAACGTTTTGATCAGCTTCCCGAGCTCTTTCCATTCTCTTTTAAAAGGGGAGTAGAAGTCCCAATCGACATCAGGATGCGTCGCAAGAGGGACGATTGAGCTTGAAAGCCTGTACAGCTCGATTTCATGGGCTGCACAATAATAAATAATTCGTTTTGTATGCTCAAGGTTCTTCCTCGTCACTTCGATGAGCTTTTCCATCCGTTCATGTTCAGGAAGCTCGGTAAATCGTCTATATGTCATCGTTTTGGAGGGACTTGAATCCCACAGGGCAAGAGAATTTGCCACAAACCCCAGTCTCACTCTCATGCTGCAACCCCTCCTAAAGCAAAATCGAAATCGCCGAAGCGACCTTTTCCTTGAACCGAGTGAATAACGACACAGACTCCAAGTCGCTTGCCGACAGCCTGTCTGATGCCTTTATATCCTTATCGATTTCTTTTTTTACTATTTCAATAAAATGTTTATCGTAAATTAGATTATTCAGCTCAAGGTTGAGATAAAAGCTTCGCTGATCAAAGTTCGCCGTTCCGAGATCACAGAAATGATCATCCACGATCATGATTTTCCCATGGTAAAAACCGTTCATGTATTGGTACACCTCTGCACCTTTTGCAAGAAGCGGCCTGAAATAAGGGAAGGCCGCTTCCTTGACAAGCGAATGATCCGCCTGGTCCGGAACGATGATCTTCAGCTTGACACCCCGGTCGAGTGCGTTCATCAATTTATCCATCAAATGACGGGTCGGGATGAAATAAGGTGTCCCAATGATAATGCATTCCTCTGCTTCTTCGATGAATTCACCGAAAAACTGTTCGATGTTGACTCCCTCTGTCGGGAAAATACGATGTTTGATGCTTCCTTTAGCAGAAGGCGGGAAGTAGAGGGCCTCGTTTGTCAGATCCTTCTGCGTTGAACGGTGCCAGTCGACACAGAACTCGGATTGAAGGTCAAGAACCCCTTCACCCACAAGCCTCATATGATAATCCCTCCAAGGGGACAGCTCCGGCTTATCATTTTCATCGATGTATTCTTTCCCGACGTTGTATCCCCCAAGATAGCCGATCTTTCCGTCAATCACCGTGATTTTCCGGTGATTCCGCTGCTGGGAAGTAAAGAAAAGATAAGGAAATTTGACTTTTTGGCAGTATGCCACTTCGACTCCGACACTTTTCAGCATATGCACCTTTGACCTTGGCACCTGCAAGCTTCCCATCTGATCCATGAGCAGCCTCACCTTGACGCCCTGCTTTGCTTTTTCCTTTAAAAGGTCCATGAACCGGTAGCCGAGATGGTCATTCTGCACAATGTAAAACAGCACATGAATAGAAGATTCCGCATTCTTAATATCCATGAACATTTGATCGAACAATTCAGGTCCGCGGGAAATTAAAGATATATCACTATAACGATCTTCATAGTTTCGTCTCGTTCGGGTGCGAATGAACTTGTTTCGCCCCAGCTTGAAATCAATCACCATCCAGGCAATCAATAATCCAATAATCAACAGTATGTAGAATAACCACATTTGAATCACTCTCTCATTATCAATAAACTTAGTATGTCCGTAAATATATAATGTGTTCCATCTTTTTTATTCCCTGAAGAGAGAAAGCTTGAAACCTTTTTTTCATACTTTTTAACCATGGGGGAAAAAGTGTGAAACGAACTACTATAGGGTGTATTTGAGTTGCCAGATAAGAAATTATTTGTAAGTTAGTTTATAAAAAATCGTTGACTGAATGCTCATTCATTATATAATGGAACTAAGAAGATTTTTCTGAATATTAATTTGGTTTGTAAAAGTTTGAACAAAGGGGAAGTTCAGATGCGAGCCGAAAAAGGGGGAGAGACTTGAGATGAATATACTACTCATTCTCAATTGGATTGCGTTCATTTTTGTAACCGTTTACGCAGTAAGTCTGTTTGTGTATGTGGTCAAAACGAGAATTGAATATATCAAGCTTGGAAAGAAAGTTGACTTTGATAAACGATTCAAGGAACGTTTCGAAAAAATCATGGTCAATGTATTCGGACAGAAAAAGCTTTTGAAGGATAAGAAAAGTGGAGCGATCCACGTCATGTTCTTCTATGGCTTCATCCTCGTCCAATTCGGAGCGATCGACTTCATCATTAAAGGACTGGCACCGGGGAACCACTTGCCGCTGGGACCATTGTATCCCGGATTCACGTTCTTCCAGGAGCTAGTGACACTGATGATTCTGGTCGCAGTCGTATGGGCGTTCCACCGCCGTTATGTGGAAAAACTCGTCCGTTTAAAAAGAGGGTTCAAATCAGGACTCGTTCTTTTATTCATTGGAGGTTTGATGCTTTCAGTCCTTGTCGGAAACGGGATGAGCCTGATCTGGCACGGTGAAGAGCTTGCCTGGACAGAGCCGGTCGCATCACTGATTGCAGGGGCATTGGGAGCCATCGGAGAAACAGCATCCATCGTCATTTTCTATATCGCATGGTGGATCCACCTGATTTTCTTACTTGCTTTCCTGGTATACGTGCCGCAATCAAAGCACGCCCACTTGATCGCAGGACCTGCCAATGTATTTTTTAACCGCTTAGACAACCCTGGAAAACTGAAGCCGATCGACTTTGAAGACGAAACGGCAGAAAGCTTCGGGGTAGGAAAAATAGAAGAATTCACCCAGCATCAGATGATTGATTTCTATGCCTGCGTGGAATGCGGACGCTGTACGAATATGTGTCCCGCAACCGGTACTGGTAAAATGCTTTCACCGATGGACCTGATCGTAAAACTGCGTGATCACTTGACGAATCACGGAGCAGCCGTCACTCAAAAGAAACCTTGGGTGCCGACATTCGCTTTCAATGGGACACAGGGAAATCAGATTGCAATGGCGAGCGCGACACAGGCAGCTGAAGAAGCAGCGGCCGGTGCAGCATACAGCCCATCACTTATCGGAGACGTCATCACGGAAGAAGAAATCTGGGCGTGTACAACATGCCGTAACTGTGAAGACCAATGTCCGGTCATGAACGAGCACGTGGATAAAATCATCGACCTTCGCCGTTATTTAGTACTGACAGAAGGAAAAATGGATGCCGATGCCCAGCGTGCGATGCAAAACATCGAGCGTCAGGGAAATCCTTGGGGCCTTAACCGCAAGGAACGTGAAAACTGGCGTGAAGCAAGAGAAGACGTTCACATCCCTACTGTGAAAGAAATGAAAAAAGCAGGGGAAGAGTTCGACTTCTTATTCTGGGTCGGTTCCATGGGTTCATTCGATAACCGAAGCCAAAAAATCGCCCTGTCATTTGCCAAGCTGATGAACGAAGCCGGCGTAAAGTTCGCGATTTTAGGAAATAAAGAGAAAAACTCAGGAGATACACCTCGCCGCCTAGGAAATGAATTCTTATTCCAAGAGCTTGCGACAAACAACATCGCCGAGTTCGAAAAGCATGAAATCAAGAAAATCGTCACAATCGACCCTCATGCTTATAATATTTTCAAAAATGAATACCCGGACTTCGGACTTGAAGCAGAGGTCTATCACCACACCGAGCTTCTTTATGACCTGGTGAAGGAAGGCCGACTGAAGCCTCAGTATGAAGTCAACGAAACGATCACATTCCACGACTCCTGCTACCTGGGCCGTTACAACGAAGTGTACGATCCGCCGCGTGAAATCCTTAAAGCGATTTCCGGCGTGAAGCTCGTTGAAATGGAACGTAACCGTGAAAAAGGAATGTGCTGCGGAGCCGGCGGAGGACTCATGTGGATGGAAGAAGACACAGGCCACCGCGTCAACGTATCACGTACCGAACAGGCACTTGCCGTCAGCCCATCCGTCATCAGCTCCGGCTGCCCATACTGCCTGACAATGCTGTCCGATGGAACAAAAGCAAAAGAAGTCGAAGAAAACGTCTCTACACTGGACGTTGCTGAACTTCTTGAGAAGGCAGTCTGCGGTGATCGGAAAGATGAGATAGTGGCGTAAGCTTTACGTTTTTGCAAAGTAATATGCATCAGGAGTGAAACAACATAACCATTACATTATGGCGTTTCACTCCTTTTTATTTTTCTACAATAGTAATTTAAATGAAAAATAAAAACTTTCTAAAAAGTCATTACGTTTTACACAATTTTGAAGTACAATAAAGAGAGTGGAAAGGGACGGAATCTGTCCCTTACTCTTTTGGGGTTTGGTCGAGCGAGCGTTCAGTCAAAAGAGCGGAACCGCGTTGTTAACGAGATTCCATCAGAAACAAAGTCAAATACCTTTGAACAAGATAACAACACCATACTTAACGGGTTTTTTGAAAGCGTATACAAAAATTTAGTTCTCAAACTGAAAGAAAAAGGAGAGGGATTTACATGGGAAAAACGGTTATTTTAGATGGAGCCAGAACTCCTTTCGGTAAGTTTGGAGGCGGATTGAGCAGTTTTACAGCTTCCGAGCTTGGCGGTTTTGCAGTGAAGGAAGCATTGAATAGAGCAGGAGTCAGCGGTGAAGACGTTGAGGAAGTCATCCTTGGTTCGGTATTGCAGGGAGGACAGGGGCAAATCCCTTCACGTCAGGCTTCCCGCCATGCAGGACTGCCTTGGAACGTGAAGACAGAAACAATCAATAAAGTGTGTGCGTCCGGAATGAGAAGTGTGACGATGGCAGATCAAATCATCCGCGCCGGGGACGGAGAGGTCATCGTGGCCGGAGGAATGGAATCCATGTCCAACGCGCCGTATATTTTACCTAAAGCACGATGGGGGTTCAAAATGGGCGACTCAAGCGTGAAGGACTTGATGGTCCATGACGGCCTCACTTGCAGCTTCAACAATGTTCACATGGGGACATACGGAAACGCAACGGCGAAGGAATTCGAACTGACAAGGGAAGACCAGGACCGCTGGGCACTCCGAAGCCACGAGCTTGCGGTAAAAGCAACTGAAGAAGGGAAGCTTGGCGAAGAAATCGTGCCAGTGGAAGTACCTCAGCGCAAAGGGGATCCTGTGGTTGTCGACCATGATGAAGCGCCCCGTAAAGAAACTTCCTATGAAGTGCTGGCTAAATTAGGTCCGGTATTCGGCTCCGATGGCACAATCACAGCCGGAAACGCACCGGGAGTCAATGACGGAGCGGCAGCGATGATCCTGATGAGTGAAGAACGCGCTGAAAAAGAAGGCAAGAAACCATTGGCTACGATTCTCGGCCATACGGCAATTGCAGTGGAGGCGAAGGATTTTCCGCAGACGCCAGGTCTTGTCATCAATGAACTATTGAAGAAAACAGGCAAATCATTAGAGGAAATCGACCTGTTTGAAATAAATGAAGCATTCGCGGCAGTGGCACTGACAAGCGGGAAAATTGCCGGTTTGGACCCTGAAAAAATCAATGTCAACGGCGGCGCGGTTGCTCTTGGTCACCCGATCGGGGCAAGCGGAGCGCGCATCATCCTGACACTCGCTTATGAACTGAAACGCCGCGGCGGCGGAATCGGAATTGCGTCCATCTGCTCCGGAGGCGGCCAGGGCGATGCCATCATGATTGAAGTGCCGAAGCAGTAGTTTGCGCGGTGTGTATTGGTAGATTGGCAGAGTTTTAGGTTAGGGTTTGGGTTGGGTGCCTGGCTCGATTTGATGGTTTTGAGCCAGGCTCAAATGAGGTGTTTTGAGCCAGGTACCATTTGAAGATTTTGTGCCAGGAACAAACCAGCCTTATTGTGCCTGGCACAAATTAAGGGATCTGTGCCAGACACCGCATAAAACTAAAACTACTTATTATTAAATTTAACTGGTTCCAGCAGTTGATTGGAGTGGAAGACGAAGACTCCTGCGGGAAGAGTAGCTAATGTGAGACCCCGGAGGCAAAGCCGAGGAGGCTCACGGGCTACCCGCGGAAAGCGAAGTCTTCCACGGAAATCAACTGCGGTATACAGAGTGCAATTTTCAATCAAAGGGGAGAACAATCAATGAACATAAAAAAAGTCATGGTCATCGGAGCCGGTCAAATGGGCTCGGGGATCGCCCAAGTATGTGCACAGGCTGGATTTGAAGTATTTTTAAATGACCTAAAAGAAGAATTCGTCCAAAAAGGAATCGGCGTCATCACCAAGAGCCTTTCCCGTTCAGTCGAAAAAGGCAGAATGGGTGAAGAGGACAAAGAAGCGGCGCTAAACAGACTGACGGCTTCAACGGATATCAACGATGCGAAAAACGTCGATATCGTGATTGAAGCAGCGGTTGAAAATATGGAGATAAAAACGAAAATCTTTGCGCAGCTGGATGAGATCGCTCCTGAGCATGCGATACTTGCTTCAAATACGTCTTCACTTCCGATCACGGAAATTGCAGCGGCAACGAAGCGTCCTGAGCAGGTAATCGGGATGCACTTCATGAACCCGGTGCCGGTGATGAAGCTTGTAGAGATCATCCGCGGCCTTGCGACAACGGATGAGGTTTATCAAACTATTGAGGATATGACGAAATCACTGAGCAAGGTGCCGGTCGAGGTGGAAGACTTCCCTGGATTCGTATCGAACCGCATTTTGATGCCGATGATCAACGAAGCGATCTACACGTTGTATGAGGGTGTGGCAAGCAAGGAAGCGATCGATGAAGTAATGAAGCTTGGTATGAACCATCCGATGGGGCCGCTGACGCTGGCTGATTTCATCGGTCTCGATACATGCCTGTACATCATGGAAACCCTGCACGAAGGCTTCGGCGACGACAAATACCGCCCATGTCCGCTGCTTAGAAAATATGTGAAAGCAGGCTGGCTGGGACGCAAAACGGGCAGAGGTTTTTATTCATACGAATAAATGGCCGGCTGGTGCCAGGCACCAAACGATCATTGTTAATTAAAGCATACGAACAGCCGGGAGGGGACAATCATGAATTTACGATTCACGGAAGAACAGCAGATGATGCGTAAGATGGTGCGGGATTTTGCTGAAACAGAAATACAGCCTTTTGTGGAAAAAATGGAAGAGGGGCATTTTCCACGTGAGATTTTAAATAAAATGGCAGAGCTCGGCCTGATGGGGATTACGGCCCCTGAAAAATACGGCGGCTCGGAGATGGATTTTACATCGTACATCATTGCAATCCACGAGTTGTCAAAAGTAAGCGCAACCATCGGGGTGATCCTGTCAGTCCATACATCGGTGGGGACTAATCCTATTCTTTATTTCGGAAATGAAGAACAGAAACAGAAATACATTCCGAAGCTTGCTTCAGGAGAATATTTAGGTGCATTCTGTTTGACGGAACCGAGTGCGGGGTCTGACGCGAAGAGCTTGAAGTCAAAAGCGGAAAAGCGCGGCGACCACTACGTATTGAATGGTTCGAAGGTTTTCATCACAAACGGAGGCGAGGCGGATACATACATCGTGTTCGCTGTGACCGATCCTTCAAAGGGAAGCCGCGGCGTATCAGCATTTATCGTTGAAAAGAATATGCCGGGTCTGATCATCGGGAAAGACGAACACAAAATGGGGCTTCACGGCTCAAGAACGGTTCAGCTGACCTTCGAAGATATGAAAGTACCTGCAGAAAACCTTCTCGGTCAAGAAGGGGAAGGCTTCAAGATCGCGATGGCGAACCTTGATGTCGGCCGCATCGGGATTGCCGCTCAGGCACTCGGCATCGCAGAAGGTGCGTTCGAACACGCGACGGCTTATGCCAAAGAACGCGTTCAGTTCGGCAAGCCGATTGCTGCTCAGCAGGGCATCGGATTCAAGCTCGCCGACATGGCGACGGCCGTCGAGGGGTCGAAACTATTGGTTTACAGAGCTGCCGACCTCCGTTCTCAAGGCATCTCCTGCGGAAAAGAAGCCTCCATGGCCAAACTATTCGCATCAAAAACAGCCGTCGAAGTCACAACCGAAGCCATCCAAGTCTACGGGGGCTACGGCTACACCAAAGAATACCCAGTCGAGCGCCTGTTCCGAGATGCCAAAGTAACCGAAATCTACGAAGGCACAAGTGAGATTCAGAGAATGGTGATTGGGAAGAATTTGCTGGTTTAAGTGTTAAATAGGTTTTATCAATAGAAGTTATTTTCGCAAATGATGATGAGATATTGGTTCTTTCCAGCAGTTGATTGGAGGGGAAGACGAAGACTCCTGCGGGAGAAGCAGCTAATGTGAGACCCCACAGGGAGGAACGACCGAGGAGGCTCACGGGCTGCCCGCGGAATGCGAAGTCTTCCACGGAAATCAACAGCGGTGATTAAACCTGTGCCTGATTGAAAAACGGCTTTTTAAAAAACTATCAAAAATAGATTCCACCAAAGATGGGAGAAGAAATCATGAATTTTAAATTGTCTGAAGAACATGAAATGATTCGCAAGATGGTACGCGATTTTGCACGCAACGAGGTAGCACCGACTGCTGCGGAGCGCGATGAAGAAGAACGCTTCGATATGGATATTTTCCACAAAATGGCGGAACTCGGCTTAACCGGGATTCCTTGGCCGGAAGAATACGGCGGAATCGGAAGCGACTATCTTGCTTACTGCATCGCGGTCGAGGAGCTTTCAAGAGTATGTGCGTCAACAGGAGTAACGCTATCTGCCCACACTTCACTGGCAGGCTGGCCGGTATATAAATTCGGTACGGAAGAACAGAAACAGAAGTATCTCCGTCCGATGGCGCAAGGGGAGAAAATCGGGGCGTACGGCTTGACTGAGCCGGGTTCAGGTTCTGACGCAGGCGGCATGAAAACGACGGCCCGCTTAGAAGGGGATCACTACGTAATAAACGGCTCCAAGATCTTCATCACGAACGGAGGAATCGCTGATACGTACATCGTATTCGCATTAACAGATCCATCGTCCCGTCAGCGCGGCACAAGTGCGTTCATCGTGGAAAAAGATTTCGAAGGCTTCTCTGTCGGCAAAAAAGAGAAGAAGCTCGGGATCCGCTCATCTCCAACGACAGAAATCGTATTTGAAGAGTGTAAAGTGCCGAAAGAAAATCTTCTTGGTAAAGAAGGAGAAGGCTTCAAGATTGCCATGATGACACTTGATGGAGGGCGTAACGGTATCGCTGCCCAAGCGGTCGGAATTGCACAAGGGGCACTGGATGCGTCCATCGACTACGCAAAAGAGCGCGAGCAGTTCGGTAAACCGATTGCAGCAAACCAGGGGATTTCTTTTAAAATCGCAGATATGGCGACTTCGATTGAAGCTTCCCGTCTATTAACCTATCAAGCGGCGTGGCTTGAGTCGGAAGGTCTTCCTTACGGTAAGGAATCTGCGATGTCGAAGCTGATGGCAGGGGATACGGCGATGAAGGTAACGACAGAAGCGGTCCAAATCTTCGGCGGATACGGCTACACGAAGGATTATCCGGTGGAACGCTACATGCGTGACGCGAAGATCACTCAAATTTATGAGGGCACGCAGGAAATCCAGCGTTTGGTTATTTCTCGTATGGTGACGAAATAAATAGAAGTTTGATTGGAGTTGATGGTGCCGTCCTGCGGGGCGTTAAAAAAACAGCCCAGCTCACTGCCGGCATCTGACGTGGCAATCAACACTCTAATCTGCGATACGTATTAAAGGGGTATGTTTCCATATAAAATCCGCCCGCTCCGTTGGGGGACGGGGCAGGCGGGAGCAAGAGGGTCAATGGGAGAATGTGAAAAAGGCGGTCGGTAACGTTGGATAAAAAAAGGGAAGTTCATGCTTCTGTCAAAGATGAACGGTTAGTGGAAAAAAGGCGCGACCAGATGATCCGGGGAGCCGTCTCTCTTTTTAAACAGAAGGGGTTTCACCGCACCACGACGAGAGAGATTGCCAAGGCCGCCGGATTCAGCATCGGAACGCTTTATGAGTATATACGGACAAAGGAAGATGTTTTGTATTTAGTCTGTGACAGCATTTATGAGCAGGTTCGATTGGAACTTGAGGAGCTGGATATCGATCAAGGCACGATTGACAGTCTGAAGCTCGGTATCGCCCATTATTTTCAGGTGATGGACCGGATGCAGGATGAGGTTCTTGTCATGTATCAGGAAGCGAAATCGTTGTCGAAGGACGCTTTACCGTATGTCCTCCGAAAAGAGCTTGAGATGGTGGCGATGGTCGAGAAGCTGATCGTACGCTGCGTCGAGACGGGTGAACTTGAGCTTGATGACAATCAGATCCATATGCTCGCTCAGAATGTATTCGTCCAGGGGCAGATGTGGGGATTCCGCCGCTGGGCACTGCAGAAGAGGTATTCTCTTCAAGAGTACATCGATCTTCAAGTCGATCTGCTTTTTGCAGGGATCACAGGTTTTGAAAAACAAAGGAGAACAGGGGGAGTAATATGAGCACGGTTGAAGTTTATAAACCAAAGCACCATGTCCGATTCGTTACGGCGTCGAGCCTTTTCGACGGTCATGATGCATCGATCAACATAATGAGACGGATTATTCAGGCAAGCGGATCAGAGGTTATTCACTTGGGTCATAACCGCTCCGTGGAAGAAGTGGTGAACGCTGCGATTCAGGAGGACGTACAGGGGATTGCGATTTCCTCTTATCAAGGCGGGCACGTTGAATATTTTAAATACATGTACGATCTGTTAAAAGAAAAAGGGGCTTCCCACATCCGTATTTACGGAGGCGGTGGCGGGGTCATCATCCCGCGCGAAATCAAAGAGCTTCATGAATACGGGATTGCGCGCATCTTTTCACCGGAAGACGGTCGTCAGCACGGTCTTCAGGGCATGATCAACAAGATGATCGAAGAATGTGATTTCCCTACGATCGAAGGAAGCGTCAATTCCGAGGTGGAAAAGCTATCGAATGGTGATGTGAATGCCGTTTCCAAACTGATTTCACTTGCTGAACATCAGGTAGGGGCGAATGAGGAAGTAGCTGCAACGGCTCAGACGGTTTTCTCCGAGATCAAGACTCTTGCGAAAAAGGTGCCTGTACTCGGGATCACCGGAACTGGCGGCGCAGGGAAAAGTTCACTCACGGACGAACTGATCCGGCGCTTCATCAACGAACTTCCGGAGAAGAAGATTGCGATTCTATCCATCGACCCGACGAAGCAGAAGACGGGCGGTGCGCTGCTTGGCGACCGTATCCGCATGAACGCGATCTTCAATCCGCGCGTTTACATGCGCAGTCTTGCCACGCGTGGTTCGAAGACGGAACTTTCGCTTGCGATCAAGGATGCGATCAATGTCGTGAAAGCGGCCGGCTACGATCTCGTTGTCGTTGAAACAAGCGGTATCGGGCAAGGGGATGCGGAAATCGCTGAAATCTGTGATATGTCCATGTACGTGATGACAAGCGAATTTGGTGCCCCTTCCCAACTTGAAAAAATCGACATGATTGATTTTGCCGACCTGATCGTCATCAACAAATTCGAGCGCAAAGGATCCGAGGATGCACGACGTCAGGTACAGAAGCAGTACCAGCGCAGTCATATGCTGTTCGATAAGGACCTTGATGACATGCCGGTATTCGGAACGATCGCGAGTCAGTTCAACGATCCGGGAACGAATGCGTTATTTGCAGCGATCGTAGAAACTGTAAATGAGAAGATGAAGCTTGATTGGAAAACAGGTTTTTCGAAAAACGTCGATGTTGAAAAACAGAACGTGATCATTCCGAACAACCGACGCTATTATTTGCGTGAAATTGCGGAAACGGTCCGTAATTATCATAAAAAAGCGGAAGAGCAAGTGAATCTTGCGCGCCGGCTGTTCCAACTCGAAGGTGCAATGGAAGCTCTTCGCGAAAAAGAACAGAATGAAGAAGTCCTTACTTCATTGAACACGTTGAAAGATGAAGTGGAAAACAAGCTGACAGCGGAGTCCAAAGGTATTTTAGAAAAATGGGAGAATCTGAAGGATACGTACAGCAAGGATCAATTTGTTACGAAGATCCGTGATAAGGAAATTGTGACCGAGCTGAAGACAAAGAGCTTATCAGGACTTAATATCCCTAAGGTTTCCCTTCCTAAGTACAAGGATTACGGTGAAATTTTGAAATGGGTGTACAGGGAAAATGTACCTGGTTCATTCCCTTATACGGCAGGCGTGTTCCCTTTTAAACGTAAAGGAGAGGATCCGAAGCGCCAGTTCGCGGGTGAAGGGACGCCTGAACGTACGAACCGCAGATTCCATTACCTGTCGAAGGATGATGATGCGAAGCGTCTGAGTACGGCGTTCGATTCGGTTACCCTTTACGGTGAAGATCCGGATTACCGCCCGGACATCTACGGAAAAGTCGGGGAGAGCGGTGTGAGCATCTGTACGCTTGATGATATGAAGAAGCTGTATGCAGGCTTTGATCTTTGTGCTCCGTCCACGTCTGTATCGATGACGATCAACGGACCGGCGCCGATCATCCTGGCGATGTATATGAATACGGCGATCGATCAGCAGATCCGTGCCAAGGAAGAAGAGCTTGGCCGCGTGCTGACGGTGGAAGAGTACGTGGAAGTGAAGGAACAGACGCTTGGAGTCGTGCGCGGAACCGTTCAGGCCGATATTTTAAAAGAAGATCAAGGACAGAATACATGTATCTTCTCAACCGAGTTCGCACTTCGCATGATGGGTGATATCCAGCAGTACTTCATCGATCATAAAGTGAGAAACTACTATTCTGTCTCGATTTCCGGCTACCACATCGCGGAAGCGGGAGCGAATCCGATTTCGCAGCTTGCATTTACTCTCGCTAACGGCTTCACCTATGTTGAGTACTATTTGAGCCGCGGAATGGATATCAATAAGTTCGCGCCGAATCTGTCGTTCTTCTTCTCGAACGGTCTGGATCCTGAATATACGGTGATCGGCCGAGTGGCCCGCCGCATCTGGTCGACGGTCATGAGGGATAAGTACGGTGCGGATGAGCGCAGCCAGAAGCTGAAGTATCACATCCAGACGTCAGGCCGCTCATTGCATGCGCAGGAAATCGATTTTAATGATATCCGTACGACCCTTCAAGCATTGATGGCGCTGCAGGATAACTGTAACTCGCTTCACACGAATGCGTATGATGAAGCAATCACGACTCCGACGGAAGAATCCGTCCGCCGTGCGATGGCGATCCAGATGATCATAACGAAAGAACACGGTCTTTCTAAAAATGAAAATCCGCTTCAAGGCTCGTTCATCGCGGAAGAATTGACCGACTTAGTGGAAGAAATGGTGCTGACGGAATTCGACCGCCTGAATGACCGCGGAGGCGTGCTCGGTTCGATGGAAACCCAGTACCAGCGCGGCAAGATCCAGGAAGAATCGATGTACTATGAAATGAAAAAGCATAACGGCGATCTTCCGATTGTCGGGGTGAACACGTATCTGAACCCGAATCCTCCATCCGAAGACGAGATGGACAGCATGGAACTCGCACGTGCAACGAAGGAAGAGAAAGAAACACAAATCAAGAATCTTCGCGACTTCCAGGGACGCAATGAAAGTGAAGTGGAAGAAGCGCTGGCTCGCCTGAAGAAAGCGGCAGTCGACGGAGGAAACATCTTCGAAGAGCTGATGGAAACCGTAAAAGTGGCAAGCCTCGGGCAGATCACACACGCCCTATACGAAGTCGGGGGACAATACCGACGGAATATGTAATAGAAGATATTGGAGACTGCTGTCGTTGTGGACGGCAGTCTTTTTCACATTTGTGGATTTGAAGGCCCGATTCGAAGGCCCGTCCCAGACTGCGTTAAAGCGCTAAAAGCCCGTCCCTCACTCCGGTAAAGGATTTTCTTATTTTAAGGGTGATTAAAGTTCGCGGAATCGGTCTATGATGAATATACAGAAAAGTTACAATTCTTAACGTTGTGGTCATAGATGCAGGCTTGGTTTTGCTATATAATGGGTATTGGATGAATAGACCCTGAGACGACTTATACTGGATGTGAAATTGTGAGGACATTTTTGCGTTATGCGCTTATGGCGGTCGGTATTTATGGAGCTCTTGTTTTGTATCACTTTCAGCTGGGGGCAATTCCGTTCTTTCTCCTTTCCTTCTATTTATTTTATGAAGCGTATAAGGTGATCCGGTATGGTGACAGGGAGGAAAGTGAAGAGAACAGCAGCCTTCTGAATTCACAAAAATAAAAAAATGATAGAAATGGCAGATAAAGATAGCATAAAGTATCTTCGATTGTTTATAATGGGTAATATGCTTAAAATGATAATGGCAGGATTATGCCATTTTTTATCTGGTTTAGTGACTCTCTCAGTAGAGTGTGAAATAGAGAAAGGAAGTGCGTAAAGTGAGTTTAAAACAGTTATCGAAAGAAGAATTGCGACAAACCTCTTTTATTGAATTGGCACACGAAATCATGACGGAAAAGAAACAAGCCGTGACATTCCAAGAAGTATTGAAGGAAATTAAAAGTTTACTTGAAATCTCTGAATCAGAGGTTAAAAGCCGCATGGTTCAATTTTATACAGACTTGAATATCGACGGACGCTTCATTGCGCTTGGCGAAAACCGCTGGGGACTCCGGGAATGGTATCCTGTTGATCAAATCGAAGAGGAAACCGTTCCTACAATGAAATCTACTAAAAAGAAAAAAGCCAAGAAGAAAGTCGAAGAAGATCTTGATCTGGACGAATTCGAAGATCTTGATGATGAAGACCTCGATGACGATCTTGATTATGATGATCTTGACGATACAGATGACGATGATGATCTGACAGATGATGACGACGATGTGGATGATACAGACGATGATATTGAAGATATCGATGTCGATGAAGCCGAGGAAGAGCTCGAAATCGACGAGTTCGATGAAGTCGATGACGATGAGGAAGAAACAGAAGAAGATGAAGAGGACGAAAAGCTTTAATTTTTCTGTGAATTAGGAAGATTTCCTTTACTCATTCTCTGCTTGACTTCTTTCTTTTAGGAAGGTAGTATTTTATTTGGGCTCCTTAAAAAAGGACGAATAGAGTATTCAACGCTCCCCTTACCATTTGGTAAGAGGGGCGTTTTTTATTTTTTATAAGACAGCATGCGCAGGGAATGCAGGCTGTTTCAGGTTTTTCTCTTCCCCTTACAACCTACAATTTATATAAATCAGAGGCTGTCTTTTAGCTATGTTTTGCCCATGATATTATTTTGCGGGAATGGACTACTCCTTCTTTGAACAAGATAACTTCATGACAAGGATACATAAGAGACACCCTCTACTTTTTTTGAAACAAAACATATTAAAAGGGGGACATATACATGACTAAGTATATTTTCGTAACAGGCGGCGTTGTTTCGTCACTAGGAAAAGGGATAACAGCAGCGTCCCTTGGAAGACTATTAAAAAACCGCGGAGTTTCGGTGACCATCCAGAAATTCGATCCATACATCAACGTGGATCCTGGAACGATGAGCCCGTATCAGCATGGTGAAGTATTCGTAACGGATGACGGTGCGGAAACGGATCTTGACTTGGGTCACTATGAGCGTTTCGTGGACATCAACCTGACAAAATACAGCTCGGTGACGACTGGTAAAATCTATTCCACGGTCCTGAAAAAAGAGCGCCGCGGTGATTATCTGGGCGGAACGGTTCAGGTCATCCCGCATATCACGAATGAAATCAAGGAACGCGTATACCGCGCCGGCCGTGAAACGAATTCAGATGTTGTCATCACGGAAATCGGCGGAACGGTCGGCGATATCGAATCTCTTCCATTCCTTGAAGCGATCCGTCAAATCAAGAGTGATGTAGGCCGTGATAACGTGATGTACATCCACTGTACGTTGGTTCCTTACATTAAAGCTGCCGGTGAAATGAAAACGAAGCCGACCCAGCACAGTGTTAAAGAACTTCGCAGCCTTGGAATCCAGCCGAATGTCATCGTTGTCCGTACAGAAATGCCGATGACGCAGGATATGAAAGATAAAATCGCATTGTTCTGTGATATCGACAAGAACGCAGTCATCGAAGCAATGGATGCAGCTACACTTTACTCAGTACCGCTTTCCCTTCAGAATCAGAAGCTTGATGAGATTACATGCCAGCACCTTAAACTGAATTGCCGTGAAGCGGAAATGACAGAGTGGAATGAGCTTGTGGAGCGTGTGACGAATCTTTCACGCAAAACAACGATCGCACTTGTAGGGAAGTATGTTGAACTTCAGGATGCGTACATTTCCGTTGTCGAAGCACTTCGTCATGCCGGCTATCAGTTCGACAGTGATATCGAAGTGAAATGGCTGAACTCTGAGCTTGTTGATGCAGGAAACGTTGCTGAAAAACTTGGGGACGTAGAGGGAATCCTTGTGCCTGGAGGCTTCGGTGACCGCGGGGTAGAAGGGAAAATCGCCGCAACTCAGTATGCCCGTGAAAACAAGATTCCTTTCCTTGGAATCTGCCTTGGCATGCAGCTGGCATCTGTAGAGTATGCGCGCAATGTCCTTGGCCTTGAAGGAGCTCACTCTGCTGAGTTGAACCCGGATACGCCATACCCAATCATCGACTTGCTTCCTGAACAAAAGGACATCGAAGATCTTGGCGGAACGCTGCGTCTTGGTTTATATCCATGTAAATTGACAAAAGGCTCAAAAGCCTATGCAGCTTACGACGGCGAAGTGGTTTACGAGCGTCACCGCCACCGCTTCGAATTCAACAATCATTACCGTGAGCAAATGGAAAACGCAGGCTTCATCTTCTCAGGTACAAGCCCTGACGGACGCCTTGTGGAGATCATCGAGCTTGAAGATCACCCATGGTTCGTGGCATCCCAATTCCACCCGGAATTCACATCACGCCCGACTCGTCCACAGCCGCTGTTCAGAGACTTTGTTGAAGCTAGTTTGGCTTTTGGCGAGAAATAATTTTTTGATGTTTTACGGCCGCTCTCCTGGATTGGGGGAGCGGTTTTTTGTGGTGTAGTGTATAGTTTGGTGGTGAAGCGATGTAATGTTGTATATGAGATTAGGTATAAGTGCGTTAGGGTGTATCGAATATTGTCGGAAAATCGGCAGCTCGAACATATATTTGATATTTCGCACATAAAATCAAAATTTCGCACTTATATCAAACATACCGCACATAAATATAGGGAATTCGCACGTGTAAAATGAGGGTACCCCTGGATGTCCACTGCAACATCATACCCCTTAATAGACAGGTAAGCAGAAGAGGGTATCCCGTCTTCGATGGTTGAAAATCCGACAGTTCGAGTATAAAAGTACTGAGTTCGAGCATAAAACCACCGATTTCGAGCACAAAACCAAAATATCAAGCAAATATGCAAGTTAATACCCACCTGTGCATGTCGAAGTCCTACACAAAACACCAAAAAAAGGCCCGTCCTTCAATGCGTTAAAGCATCGAGGGACGGGCCTTCGAATTAAACAGACAATCAGTCCTCGTATTCCTCCAACATTTCACGGATGACAAACCCCAGCGCGAAATAGATATAGAGAGCCGCCATGCTCGTCGGCATACACACGCGTTCGCCGATTTCCTCACCAGGCAGCATCCCCTTGATCACTTTAGTGTCGAGGTGAAGGTCGGCAATTCCAGCGAGCCCTTCACCTTCTCCAACAAGACCGGAAATCCCCACGAACGGGACGCCTTCATCCGCCAAGCCCTTCGCAAACCCGACCGCTTCTTCATCCGTGGATAAACGGGTCACGACGAGTACGCGGTCAGCTTCGGTCAACGGCACGGCCTCATCAAATCTTTTAACAGAAGGAAGCCGTTCAGCCCCGTGTAAAGCTTCAGCCGTTACAGCTTCCATTTCTCCATACGCTTTGATATAAATCGATCCCTGTCCGACGGCAGCCTGTGTAAGTAGCCTCGCCGCGTCTTCGATTTCAAATTCCTGTTTTTCAGAGATGCGTTTAAATAAACCCGATAATTGGGTTGTGAACATCTTGATCATGGTTTCACTCCTTATTCAGTCGACCGATTGAGCTTCGACAATTCATGCTGTATCGCTTATTATAAAGGGGAAAACGGGTGCAAGTAAAATAATGGAGAAAAAGCAGGATTTTTTACATGATTGGTAGAAGTAATAGAATATATGATACTTTTACGAAAGAACAAAGAGGACGGGCAACCAACCATTGCAGGATGAAACCTGTAAGCCAAGCTTAAAGCAGATATACATATTTCATTTTATTTAAAAAGGGGATAAGCCATATGAATGAAAAGATACTTATTGTAGATGACCAGTTTGGTATACGAATTCTATTAAATGAAGTCTTGCAAAAGGAAGGCTATCAAACCTTTCAAGCGGCAAATGGTGTTCAGGCACTTGAAATCGTAGATAAGCATTCCCCGGATCTCGTCCTGCTTGATATGAAAATTCCTGGAATGGATGGAATTGAAATCCTGAAGAGAATGAAGAAAAAAGATCAGGAAATCCGCGTGATCATCATGACCGCTTACGGGGAACTTGATATGATTCAGGAAGCGAAGGACCTGGGTGCATTGACTCATTTTGCAAAACCGTTTGATATTGATGATATCAGACGAGCGGTTAGACAGTATATCCCGGTTTGACCCTGAAGTTAGAATAGTGAAAATAGTAGTATTTTTTACAAATGGCCTCTTCAGTTGGTAAAATCAATTGTGTTTTGGTATGATACAAGTGAAATTGTTAACAATGTTAATCGGTGTGAACAAACTTCCATTATCTTTACCAAAAATGGCACACTGACTGAATACAAGGAGGAAATTAATATGCCTTTAGTTTCAATGAAAGACATGCTTATCCAAGCAAAAGAAAACAGCTATGCTGTTGGTCAATTCAACTTGAACAACCTTGAGTTCACTCAAGCGATCCTTCAAGCTGCTGAAGAAGAGAAATCACCTGTCATCCTTGGTGTTTCTGAAGGTGCAGCCCGTTACATGAGCGGTTTCAAAACAGTAGTGAAGATGGTAGAAGGTCTGATGGAAGACTTGAACATCACAGTACCTGTTGCGATCCACCTTGATCACGGTTCAAGCTATGACAAATGTAAAGAAGCGATTGACGCTGGTTTCACATCCGTCATGATCGACGCTTCTCACGGTCCTTTCGAAGAGAACATCGAAATCACTTCCAAAGTGGTTGAGTATGCTCACTCTAAAGGTGTTTCTGTTGAAGCTGAGCTTGGTACAGTCGGCGGACAGGAAGATGACGTAGTTGCAGACGGCGTTATTTATGCTGACCCTAAAGAATGTCAAGAGCTTGTAGAACGTACTGGAATCGACACTCTTGCTCCTGCATTAGGTTCAGTTCACGGTCCTTACAAAGGTGAACCAAACCTTGGTTTCAAAGAAATGGAAGAAATCGGTGCAGCATCAGGAGTACCTCTAGTACTTCACGGTGGTACTGGTATCCCGACAAAAGATATCCAAAAAGCGATCTCTTATGGAACAGCTAAAATCAACGTAAACACTGAAAACCAAATCGCTTCTGCCAAGAAGGTACGTGAAGTACTTGCTGCAGATTCTGAAGTGTACGATCCTCGTAAATACATGGGCCCTGCACGCGAAGCAATCAAAGCGACGGTAATCGGTAAAATGCGTGAATTTGGTTCTTCTAACCAAGCGTAAGCGAATAGAGGTAATGTTTGGAAAGTGACTGGAATCAGATTAGATCTTTCCGAATGTGGTAGAAAAAGAATGAAGCAGTAGGAGAGGACTGGCACCATGGGAGGGTAATGCCTTTTTGGGTCAGTCCTTTCCGTTCATTATAAAAAGATTGAAAATTTTGTCGAAAAAGGGGTAGGAGACTTGAAATTTTTTATCGATACAGCAAACATGGACGAAATCAGAGAAGCATTTGAATGGGGAATTGTTTCAGGCGTGACAACCAATCCGTCACTTGTGGCAAAAGAAAAAGGAGTCACATTTGAAGATCGATTAAAAGAGATCACAGAACTTGTACCGGGTTCTGTAAGTGCAGAGGTCATCGCTACCGACGCTGAAGGAATGATCAAGGAAGGCAGGGAGCTTGCAAAAATCGCTCCCAATATCACGATCAAGCTTCCGATGACACCGGACGGCCTTACAGCAGCATCCACTTTTTCCAAAGAAGGGATCAAGACGAATGTTACGTTGATCTTCAGTGCGAATCAGGCGCTTCTAGCAGCCCGCGCCGGAGCGACGTATGTATCGCCATTCTTAGGAAGACTGGATGATATCGGTCATGATGGTCTTGAACTGGTTTCAAAGATCGCTGAGATTTTCGCGATCCACGGTCTGGAAACAGAGATCATCGCAGCTTCTACGCGCCATCCGCAGCATATTACAGAAGCGGCACTCAGAGGCGCGCATATTGCAACCGTTCCTCTCAAAGTGTTGAAGCAGCTCTTCAACCATCCACTTACGGATAAAGGGATTGAAGCCTTTTTGAATGATTGGAACAACAGATAAATCGTTTTTGAAGCATGCAGGAAAGTAGGTCAAAAGGACCTGTGAGAAAAAATTCGAAAATCCTATACATGTTTTGACGAAATATGTATAAACTAGTAGACAATGGACTTCTTAGATCGTCTTCACATGGAAAAATAATCCTTTTTGTTGGCGTGCTGTAGAACGGGATCTCAAACTGAATGAGTCCCTTCTTTCCCGCTGAACAGTGGAAGGGAGATTAAAATGGAAAAGCTAAAGATTGCAGGTGGTTATCCACTTGAAGGTACCATAAAAGTCAGTGGTGCGAAAAACAGTGCTGTCGCGTTGATACCGGCTACGATCCTTGCCGATTCGCCGGTAACGATTGAGGGGCTGCCGGAAATTTCGGACGTGCGCACGCTGCAGGACTTACTCGAAGAAATCGGAGGAACGGTCAGTTTCGAAGATGGAGAAATGAGAGTGGACCCAAGTGAAATGGTGTCCATGCCGCTTCCGAGCGGCAAAGTGAAAAAGCTCCGAGCATCATATTACCTGATGGGAGCGATGCTGGGCCGCTTCAAAAAAGCTGTCATCGGTCTTCCGGGCGGATGTCATTTAGGGCCCCGTCCGATTGATCAGCATATAAAAGGCTTTGAAGCGCTCGGTGCCGAAGTAACGAATGAACAGGGTGCGATTTATCTTCGTGCCGATGAATTAAAGGGTGCGCGTATTTATCTTGATGTGGTAAGTGTAGGCGCTACCATCAATATCATGCTTGCCGCCGTTCGTGCCAAAGGGCGCACCATCATTGAAAATGCAGCGAAAGAGCCTGAAATCATCGATGTGGCGACGCTGTTGAGCAATATGGGAGCGAGAATCAAAGGTGCGGGTACGGATGTGATCCGTATTGATGGTGTCGATGAGCTTCACGGATGCCGCCACACGATCATTCCTGACCGGATCGAAGCGGGCACGTTCATGATCCTTGCCGCGGCAGCAGGAAAAGGCGTTCTGATCGATAATGTTATTCCATTACATATGGAATCAGTGATTGCCAAGCTTCGTGAAATGGGGGTTCCCGTTGAGACGAACGATGATCAGATCTTTATCGGCAGAGCGGACAAGCTGAAAGCCGTGGATATCAAGACCCTGGTTTATCCTGGATTCCCGACCGACCTGCAGCAGCCGTTCACTTCGCTGATGACTAGGGCGGAAGGTTCCGCTGTGGTAACGGATACGATTTATTCTGCCCGCTTCAAGCATATCGACGAATTGAGACGCATGAATGCCACGATCAAAGTGGAAGGACGTTCTGCGATCGTCAACGGTCCGGTTCAGCTTCAGGGAGCAAAAGTGAAAGCGAGCGATCTGCGCGCAGGAGCAGCTCTTGTAATTGCGGGACTGATGGCAGAAGGAATTACAGAAGTAACGGGCCTCGAGCATATCGACCGCGGTTATAGTGATCTCGTTGAAAAGCTCGAAGGACTCGGTGCGACCATCTGGCGTGAAAAAATGACAGCTGAAGAGCTGGAACAATTAAAATCCTAAGCGCCAATTGAAATAATTCTCAGCTTCCGAGAAGGAGTGGCCCCGCTTTTTTAGAAAAAAGGTCTCTCTTACCCGATAAATGTGTTACAATAAATCTGTTAATATGTTATACAATTTAAATTTATTGTACTCAAAGGCTGCTTTTTAATACTGAAAAGTATGCAAAAAGAGCTTTACAAAAGGGAATTCGGGAGGCTGTATACATGGAAAGAAGTTTATCAATGGAGCTGGTTCGTGTAACGGAAGGAGCTGCCCTTGCATCAGCTAGATGGATGGGACGCGGCAAGAAGGACGAAGCGGATGATGCCGCAACTTCTGCAATGCGTGACGTATTTGATACCGTACCAATGAAGGGTACTGTCGTGATTGGCGAAGGGGAAATGGACGAAGCGCCAATGCTTTATATCGGTGAAAAGCTTGGGACAGGATATGGTCCCCGCGTCGATGTGGCAGTGGACCCGCTTGAAGGGACGAATATCGTGGCATCCGGAGGTTGGAATGCGCTTGCGGTTCTGGCGGTTGCCGATCACGGGAATCTGCTGAATGCTCCGGATATGTATATGGATAAAATTGCGGTTGGTCCTGAAGCAGTTGGTAAAGTTGATATCAATGCTTCTGTTATCGATAATCTGAAAGCTGTAGCACAAGCAAAGAACAAGGATATTGAAGACGTGGTGGCAACGGTGCTGAATCGTGAGCGTCACCAGCACATCATCCAGCAACTCCGAGAAGCAGGTGCACGCATCAAGCTGATCAATGACGGTGATGTTGCCGGAGCGATGAATACAGCATTCGACCACACGGGAGTCGATATCTTATTCGGATCTGGCGGCGCCCCTGAAGGTGTCCTTGCCGCTGTAGCACTAAAATGCCTTGGCGGGGAAATCCAAGGGAAACTCCTGCCGCAAAATGATGCCGAACTGCAGCGCTGCATCAGCATGGGCCTTGATGTAGATAAGGTATTGCGTATGGAAGACCTGGTAACAGGTGACGATGCCATTTTCGCAGCAACAGGCGTAACCGACGGGGAACTGTTAAGAGGCGTTCAGCTGAAAGGCACCCACGGATTGACTCACTCAGTCGTCATGCGTGCGAAATCCGGAACCGTCCGCTTCATCGACGGCCGTCACAGCCTTCAGAAAAAGCCGAACATGGTCATTAGATAATAGTTATTATTGTAATGAGAAGAATGGCATTTTTTTGAGAAAACTATTGCTGATTTGGTCTAGTTCGAGCGGTGGATTGGAGTGCAAGACGAAGACTCCTGCGGGAAAAGTAGCTAATGTGAGACCCCGCAGGAGCGAACGCGACGAGGAGGCTCACGGGCTACCCGCGGAAAGCGAAGTCTTGCACGG